>JAHBWG010000039.1 GCA_019637095.1 Sandaracinaceae bacterium
AGCACGGCGGCCCCGCCGAGGCCGCGCTGCTGCTGGAGCGCGCGCCCACCCTCCCCTGGCCCGCGAGCGCGGCGGCGGCGTTCGCGATCGCGCGCCTCGCGCGGCGCGGCGTCGTCACGGTCGAGGACGCGCACCCCGGGCTCTGCGCGCTCGCCGCGAGCCACGACCCGTTCGTGCGCGCGAACGTCGCGACCGCGATGGCGGCGCTCGCGGCGCCGGGGTGCGAGGGCGGGGTCCGCCCGGCCGACTGGCTCGGCCGCGCTCACGCGAGCGTGGTGCGCGTCGCGGCCGCGCGGTGGGCCCACGCCGCCGCCGCGGCCGGCCACGCGAGCGCGGCCGGCGTCGCCGACGCGCTCGCCGCCTGCGCCGACGAGCCGCTCGCGCCGGACGTCGCGGCGATCTGCGCGCGCCCCGCGCTCCCCCCGCTCGAGCTCGGCGCCGACGTCTACGCCTACGGGCCCGACGCGAGCCGCGTGCTCGCCACGCGCCTGGTCGCGCTGCGCCTCGGCGACGGCAGCGTCTTCGTCACCTTCACCGACGCGAACGGCCACCTCCGCCTCGCCGGCGTCCCGCGCGGCCGCCTTATCCTCGAGGATCCCTCCGCCACCCCGCTCGAGCCGTGACGCCGGGCCAGAGGGTTGGCCCTCGGGCGTTCGCGGCGGTACGGTCGCGACCATGGCCATCAGTCAGAACATCCTCGTCGCGACGGACTTCTCCGACGGCGCGCGCCTGGGCCTCGAGAAGGCCGCACAGCTCGCGCGCGCGGTGGACGCGAGGGTGACCGTCTGCCACGTGCTGGACCCCTCGCCGATGGCGCCCGTCGGGGCGAAGGGCAAGACCGCCGAGCAGATCGCGCACGCGAAGGACGTGGAGGCGGCGATCCACGAGGCGCTGCGC
The DNA here is from genome assembly GCA_019637095.1 of Sandaracinaceae bacterium. Lineage (GTDB taxonomy): Bacteria > Myxococcota_A > Polyangia > Polyangiales > Sandaracinaceae > JACKEC01. Next base: position 898 of record JAHBWG010000039.1, read on the forward strand.
GAGGTGATCGAGGAACACTTCGCCGGCCTCGAGCGCGCGAAGACCGCGCTCGTCATGAGCCCGAACGCCGCGCTCGGCCTCTGCCACTACGCCGAGAAGGAAGGCGCGGACCTGATCGTGCTGAGCACGCACGGCCGCACCGGGCTCTCCCACCTCCTGATCGGCAGCGTCGCGGAGCGGGTCGTGCGTCACGCGCCCTGCCCCGTGCTGACGGTGCGCGTCCCCGGGGGTTGACCCGCGAACAGGGGAGGCGGACCCTCGGCCTCGCGCGATGAGGCTGCGAGCGGCGATCCTGGCGGCGGCGGTGCTCGCGGCCCCCGCCGCGGGCGCGGCGCAGAGCCCTTGGGACACGCCGTCGAGCCGCGGCTTCGACCTCGGGCCGCGCAGCGGCGCGAGCCTCGAGGCGAGCCTGTGGGGCCTCGACAACGCGGGGACGCCGCTCGTCGCGTTCTCGGGGATGCTGCGCGCGGCGCTCGTGCTCGACAACGTGGTCGAGCTGTCGCTCGACGCCGGCTTCGCCTACGGCGTGCTCAGCGACGCCGGCGCCGGCAACCTCCTGCGCGACGTCAGCGGGGACCACGGCGCCGCCGCCAACCCTCGCATCTCGCTGCGCGGGGTCGCCGGCGAGCGGCGCTGGCGCCTGCGCTTCGGCGGCGGCGCCACGATCCCGGCGATCCCTCCGAGCGACGCCGCGAGGCAGACCGCGCTCCTGGGATCGCTCATCCGCGGCGTGTCGGAGCTCTGGCTCTGGAGCGCGGACCGCACCTCGGTCGTCGTCGACACCGAGCTCGTCCTCGTCCCGATCGATCTGCTCTACCTCGAGGCGCGCGCCGCGCTCGGCGTGCTCCTGACGGCGAACGAGAGCGCGTTCGTCCCCGGTCAGCCCGATCACGCCGCGGACGTCGCGATCGAGCTCTCGGCGGCGATCGGCGTGCGCACCGACGACGTCCTCTTCGGCGCGCGCTTCCGGCAGACGCTGTTGCCGACCTTCACCGGGGACATCGCGCAGAGCGCGGCCGAGCTGTTCGTCCGGCCGACGGGTCGCGTCGCCGGGACCTCGCTCGAGCTGTTCGGGGAGCTCCGCGGCGTGGCCAACCTCGACGAGCCCTTCGGGATCACCTCCCCCGTCCCGTTCTGGGGCGTGCACCTCGCCTTCGGGATCGGGACCACCCCGATCGAGGTCCCGCACGGGCGCTACGGCGTGCGGTCGGTGCGCGTCCGCGGCGCCGACCGCCTCGACGAGCAGTCGATCACCGCGTGCCTCGGGACGCAGCCGCGGCCTCGGCTCACCGTCGACATCGGGATCCGCGGCGCGCCCGAGTGCGGCGAGCCTCCGTTCGACGGAGATCACTTCCTCGTCGACTTCTTCTCGTACCCGTGGTCCGCGTGGCCGCTCTTCGATCAGAACGTCTTCGAGCGCGACATCGAGCGCATCGCCCGCTGGTACCGCGCGCGCGGCTACTACGACGCGCGCGTGGTCTCGACCGAGGTCGTGCCCGAGAGCGCGACCCAGCCGGACCAGCGAGAGGACGCCTGCGGGGACGGTGAGGGCAACTGTGAGGCTCGAGTCACGTTCACCGTCGAGGAGGGCGAGCCGGTCCGCGTCGCACGCATCTCGATCCGCGGGATCGACGCGCTCGCCGAGGGGATGCGCGAGCGCCTGCGCGAGACGCTCGCGTTCCACCGGGGTGACCCCTTCGACGAGGCGCTGTTCGAGGCGACCAAGCAGCGGATGCTCCGCGTCCTGGCCGAGGCGAGCTACGGCCAGGCGCACGTCGACGGCGAGGTGAAGGTCAACACGAGGCGCCGCGAGGCGTTCGTGGTCTTCACCATCGACGCGGGCGAGCCCAGCGTCATCAACCGGATCTGCGTGGTCGGCCACGGCGAGCTCCCGCACGAGCTCCTGCTCGGGGTGACCTACCTCGAGCGCGGCGCGCCCTTCCGCCTCGACGAGCTCGAGGAGGCGCAGCGCGCGCTCTACGGGCTCGGCGCGTTCAGCGCGGTCGAGGTCGCGCCGATCACGCGCGCGGAGGAGCGCGTGGCCGCCGAGGGCGCCGCCGACCACGTCCCGGAGGGCGCGCGCTGCGGGGAGCCGCTCGAGCGGGTGCCGGACGGCGTGCACCCGGTGGACATCCTCATCCGCGTCACCCCGGGCCGCCGCTACCGCCTCGGCGTCGGCGGCGGCTTCCAGGCCGGCCAGGCCGTGACCGTGGGCACGAGCCCCGGCTTCGCCTCGGGGCAGCAGAACGCCGCGCAATGGGACTTGCACCTCGCGTTCTTCGCGGAGGATCGCAACTTCACCGAGAACCTCGTGCGCGCGCGCTTCGAGGTGCGGCCGCGCGCCATCTTCGACATGCCGTTCCTCACGTTCGTCCCCGCCGACCCGATCCCCTTCGGCGTGCTCGTGAACGGCAGCCTGCGCGCGCCCGGCGTCTTCGAGCCGCGCACCAACCTGGTCTTCGACACGCGGCTCGACCTCGGGCCGATGCCGTTCACCAACTTCTTCCGCTTCGAGCCGGACGGCGTCTTCGGCCTCGACCACGCCTGGCTCGCCGGCCGCATCTACGCCGGCGTGTTCGCGCACGGCAACGCGTTCGTCCCGACCGATCGCCAGCCGCCCGATCCGCAAGACGCCTTGCCATTCACCTACGCGATGTTCCTCGAGGCGACGGGGCGCTTCGATCTGCGCGACGACCCGCGCAACCCGCACGAGGGGTTCTTCTTCGCGGCGGACGTGCAGGGCACCGCGCAGCCGCTCAGCACGTGGAGCTTCCTGCGCTGGACCGCCGACGCGCGCGGCTACGTGCCCCTCGGCGACTTCTTCACGCTCGCGGTGCGCGTGCAGATCGGCGCGATGCACATCTTCGGCTACGACCAGGAGCAGCTCGACCCGACCAACCGCTACCGGCTCCACCAGCTCGGCCCGCCGGGCCTGCAGCTGCGCGGCGGCGGCGCGTCGAGCAACCGCGGCTACCTCCCCGGTCTGCTCGGCGACGCCGAGGACGTCTACGTGACCGAGCCGCGCTCGGAGGACGAGATCCGCCGCGGGCTCCCCGACCGGCAACGCTCCGTGCGGATCTCCGGCGGGACGGCGATGTGGCAGGCGTCCGTCGAGCTGCGCGCGCGCATCACGTTGGACATCGGCCTCGTCGCGTTCGTCGACGCCGGCGACGTGCTCCGGCCCGCGGACCCGACCACGATCGACTTCGTCGGCTTCCGGTTCGATCGCCCGCAGTTCTCGTTCGGGCTCGGCCTGCGCTACCGCACCATCATCGGGCCGCTACGCATCGACTTCGCGCTGCGGCCCGACGATCTGCAGGATCTCGGCGAGGTGCGCTCGCTGCCCGTCGACTGCCAGCCGGATCGGGCGCAGGGCTGCCGTCCGCGCAACACTCTGTTCGGGGTCCCGGAGCTGCCCGGCGCCGTGCACCTGACGATCGGAGAGTCCTTCTGAAGCGAGCCCTCAGAGCGCTCGGCGCCACCCTGGCCTGGTCCCTCGTGGGCCTGATCGCCCTCACGCTCTCGCTCGTCTATCACCTCCAGCTCGATCTCGCGGGCGTCGTCGGCGTCGAGCTCATCACGCGCCTGCTCGACGACGAGATCCAGGGCTCCATCGAGATCGGCTCGCTCCAGAACGCGACCTACGAGAAGATCGTCGCGCGCCAGGTCGTGTTCCGCGATCCCGAGGGGCGCGAGGTCATCCGCGCCGAGCGCGTCGCGGCGTGGCCCAACTGGGGCGCGCTGCTCTCGGGCGTGATCTACGTGGATCGCGTGCGGCTGCGCGGCGGGCTCGTCACGCTCGTTCCGTCGGGCACCGACGAGTCCCCCACCGTCTCGATCGCGGAGACGTTCCTGCCCACGCGCCCCTCGGACGGGCCGCCGGACCCGAGCCCGATCCGCGTCGTCATCGACGGCATCGTGATCGACGAGGTCACGGTGCGCGGCGCGGTGCCCGGCTTCGAGGGGCTCCGCGTCGAGAACCTGCGCGCCGAGGGCCGGGTGGAGGTCTCGGGCGACGCGCACGTCTTCGTCCACCACGGGCGCGCCGACGTGACGGGCCCCTACCGCGGCCGCGCGCAGCTCGACGAGATCAGCGGCTCCGTCGACAGCGATCTGCGTCGCGACGGGATCCGCTTCTGGGCGCGCGGCCACCGCGGCGACGATCGCTTCCGCGCGCTCTTCCGCCTCTGGCAGGAGGAGGCGCTGCCGGACGTGATCGAGACGCACCTGGACCTGCAGGTGGCCCTCGATCCGGTGCGCATGTCGACGCTCGCCGAGATGGAGGTCGCGCCCGGGCTCGAGAACCTCCGCGGCACGTTCCGCGGGCACGGGCGGCTCGCGGGCGAGGTCTCGAACCTGCGGCTCACCGGCGACGTCTCGAGCGAGGCCGGGCGCGTGCTCGTCACCGGCCACCTCCCCTCCGACGGCCCGCTGCGCTTCGACGTGCGCACCGTCGGGCCGCTGCGCCTCGAGGAGCTCGTGCCGGCCGCGCCCGCCCTGCGCGTCGGCGGCCGCGGACACGTCCTCGTCGCGCTCTCCGACGACGGCGAGCCGCCCGAGATCACGCTCCACGCACAGGCCGAGCCCTTCCGGCTCGACGAGTACGAGATCCCGGCGCTCGTCGCCGACGCGCGCGTCCTCGACGAGGCGCTCGACCTCACCGAGGTGCGCGCCGAGGTCGCGGGCGGCGAGGTCACCGCGAGCGGGACGGTCGGCTTCGACGGCCAGCTCGACGTGAGGGTCCTCGCCCGGCTGCCGCAGCTCGCGCGCGAGCCGAACGTCGCGGCGCTCGCGCCGGCGCTGCGCGGCGCGATCGACGCCGACCTGACCATTCGCACCTCGGCCGCGCTCGCTGCGCCGCGCATCGACGGACGCGCCGCCCTGCGCGACGTGCGCTACGGCGCGTCGCTGGCCGCGAGCACGCTGAACGTCCGCGGGCATCTGTCGGGCGATCCGCCGGCGCCGCTCGTGCGCGCGACGGGCGACGCGACCGGCCTGCGCGTCGGCGATCTCTCGTTCGGCACCGCGCACGTCGGGATCCGCGGCGGGCCCGGCGGCTACGTGCTCGAGGCGCGCGCGGCGGACCCGCGCAGCGGCGTGCGCGTCGACGTCGAGGGGCGCGCGACCTCGACGGACGAGCGGCTCACCCTCGACAGCACGCGGCTGTTCGTCGATCTCGGCGACGGCGCCGCGTGGACGGGCCGCGCCGGGCTCACGCTGCGGCACGGGCACTCGGTCGAGGTGCGCGGCCTCGCGCTCGAGCGCGGCACCGGGCGCGGCGCCGAGACGCTCAGCGCCTCCGGCACCTACCGCTTCCGCGGCCCGGACGACTTCGACGTGCGCGCACAGAACCTCGACCTCGCGCAGCTCGAGCGGCTCGCGCCCGAGGCGCTCTTCGGCATCGCGGGGCGCGGCGACCTGCACCTCGTCGTGTCCGGCGACCTCGACACACGACCGCAAGGGACCTTGTCGCTCGACGTGCGCGGCGGGCGCCTGCGCGGCGTCGACGGCGTCGAGCTGCGCGCCGAGCTCGCGCTCGTCGGACAGACGGTACGGACCCAGGTGCGCGCCGATCTCGGCGAGCGCGGGCGGCTCGCGGCCCGCGGGGAGGTCGCGCTGACGCCCGCCGCGCTCAGCGATCCCTCGCGGCTCGCGCGCGAGGTGGACCTCTCGGCCCTCGTCGTCGAGGCGGACGATCTCGCGCTGCGGCCCATCCTCACGCTCGCGGGGAGCGACGCGCCGATCGCGGGGCGCATCACGACCACCGTCGCGCTCGGCGGCAGCGCGGAGCGCCCCTCGATCCGAGACGCGGTGCTCGTGCTCGACCACGTCGCGCCCGAGGGCTGGGACCCGATCCGCCTCAAGGCGCGGCTCCACTACGGAGACGATCGCGTCGAGGCCACGCACTTCTGGATCGCGAACGAGGGCGGCGAGCTCGTGTCCGGATCCGTCGCGCTGCCGCTCTCGCTCACCGAGCCGCCGACCGACCTCGCCTCGTTCTGGCGCTCGCTGCGCGCCTCGCCCTGGACCGCCGACGTGCGCCTGCCGCCGCGCCGCCTCGACGAGTGGCCGCGGCCGCTCGCCGACAGCATGCCGCCGGGCGTCCTCGTGACGGGCAACGTCGTGGCGCACGGCGAGGCGGACGGCCCGCACGCCGTGTACCGGCTCGTCGCGCGCGTGGTCGAGATGCCCGCCGACGGCGGCCAGTGCTCGGCGCGCCTCGAGCCGCGCCTGAGCGTGCACGGCCAGCTCGACGGCGCGATCGCGGTCGGCACCGTGCGCGGCTACGTCGGCTCCGCGACGCCCGTCGTCGAGGGGAGCCTCACCGTGAACCTCCCGCTCGACGACTGGATCGAGGGCGGCGAGGTCCGCAACTTCCCCGGCACCGAGCTGCGGCTGCGCCTGCTCGGCGTCGAGATGGGCTCGATCCCCTACGCCTGCACCTACGGCGCGGGCCCGATCTACGGGACGTTCACCGCGAAAGACGTCTTGACCGACCAGCCCGTGCTCGGCGCGGTCGTCGAGATGCCGCGCCTGCGCGTCTGGGAGCGCGCGGGTGAGCGCGGCGCCGCGCGGCTCACGCGCCCGTTCCGCGTCCACGCGCGCGCGGGCAGCACCCCGGAGCGCGACGCGCTGAGCGCCTGCGTGATCCTCGGGCTCGCCGAGGGCGAGGCGACGCCCGGCGGGCGCTGCCGCGAGGCGGAGGCCGCGGGCCCGGGCGAGCTGATCAGCCGGCTGCGCGTCCCCGTGCGGTGGACCGCGGGGACGTTCATGCCGTCGTTCGTGGAGGACGGACGGGTCGCGAGCTGGAGCGACTTCAACGAGGTCCAGGTCGCGCCCGTCGTGGGCTTCGTCCCCGGCATCGTCGCGGGGGACGCGCGGATCACCGGCCGCATCGCCGCGGCCGGCCCGTGGGAGCGGATGCAGATGCGCGGCGCGCTCGACGTGAGCCGCGGCCACGTGCAGATCGACGGCCTCGGCCAGCACCTGCACGGCATCTCGGGGCGCATCGAGCTCGCTGGCGATCACGCGATCTTCCCGAGCGATCGCCCCCTGCGCGCGAGCGACTCGGGCGGCACGGTGCTCGTCTCCGGGCGCGCGGGCTTCGAGGGGCTCATCCCGCGCACCGTCGACCTCGACGTGCGCGCGCACAACTTCCCGATCCGCCGCGAGGGCATGGTGCTCGCCTCGCTCTCCGGCGGCGCGACGGTGCGCGGCACGATCTCCGACGACGTGACCGAGACGACCATCCGGTTCGGCCGGCGCGGCGACGGGACCGGCGACGACGGCGGCCGCGACCTCGCGATCCGCCTGCCCGAGCAGACCGCGCGCGCGCTCCAGCCGCTCGAGCCGCACCCCTCGGTGCTCGTCGTCGGGACGGAGCGCGCGGGCGGCGGTGGGCCGAGCGACGCGTACGTCGTGCGCGTCGGGGTCGACGCCTCGGAGCCGTTCTGGGTGCGCCGCAACGACTTCGCGGTGCAGGTCTCCGCGCGCCTCTCGGCGACCTACCAGGACCCGGAGCTGCGCCTCGCGGGCTCGGCGCAGATCCGCCGCGGCACCTTCGAGATCTTCGGCAAGCGCTTCGAGCTGACCGAGGGCTCGATCCAGTTCGGGCACGCGGGCCGCGAGGGCGCCGAGCAGGAGTCGGCGACGCTCGATCCGCAGGTGCACGTGATCGCGACGTACAACGTGCCCGGCCGCAGCGGCGAGACGATCACGGTGACGGTGACCGGCTCGCTCACGTCCCCGCGCGTGGCGTTCAGCTCGACGGTCACCGCCGACCAGGCGGAGATCATCTCGCTGCTCGTCGCGGGCGGGCGCCGCCAGGGCGGCACCGCGACGCAGGCCGCGGAGGAGCAGGCGGCGAGCTTCCTCGCCGGCGTCATGGCGGGCATCCTCACCCTCGGCCTGCGCCAGGAGCTCGGCGACGTGATCCCCGTGCTGGCGATCGAGAGCCAGGGCTTCGGCGGCACGCGCATCCGCGCCGGCTTCAGCGCCAACGAGCTCATCCCGGACTTCCTGCGCGAGGTGATCGTCGGCGCGTACGTCGAGGGCTTCGTCACCGCGGCCGCCGAGGGCACGAACGCCGCGGGCTCGAGCTCGGGCAGCGGCGGCGTCGGCGGCGGCGTCACGCTCGAGTTCACGTTCCCGAATGATCTGTTGCTGCGCGGCACCTACGTCCCGGTCGATCACGGGAGCCTCGACCTCTTCTACGAACCCTGATAATCGGCACCGAGCACGACATGAGCAGGAAGCTGTTCGGGACGGACGGGATCCGAGGGCTCGCGAACGAGGGCGTGATGACGCCCGAGATCGCCTTCCGGGTCGGCGCGGCGATCACCTACCGGATCCGGCGCTCGGTGTCCCACCGGCCCCGCATCGTCATCGGCAAGGACACGCGCCGCAGCGGCTACCTCTTCGAGCAGGCGCTCGCCGCCGGCGTGTGCTGCCAGGGCGGCAAGGTGCTGCTGAGCGGGCCGCTCCCGACGCCCGCCATCGCGCACCTCACGACGAGCATGCGCGCCGACGCGGGCGTCGTGATCTCGGCGAGCCACAACCCGTTCGCCGACAACGGCATCAAGCTCTTCGGCGGCGACGGCTTCAAGCTCCCCGACGAGGAGGAGGCGCTCATCGAGGCGCTCGTCGAGGGCACCGAGCTCGACCTCGAACGCCCGACGGGCAAGAACGTCGGACGCGCCGAGCGGCTCGACGACGCGCCCGGTCGCTACGTCGCGTTCGTGAAGCAGTCGTTCCCCTCCGAGCTCACGCTCGACGGGCTGCGCATCGTCGTCGACGCGGCCCACGGCGCCGCCTACAAGGTCGCGCCCGCCGTGTTCTACGAGCTCGGCGCGGAGGTCTACACGATCGGCGCGCGGCCGGACGGCGAGAACATCAACAAGAAGTGCGGCGCGGTGCACCCCGAGGCGTGCGCGCGCGAGGTCGTGCGCCGCCGCGCGGACGTGGGCATCGCGCTCGACGGCGACGCCGACCGCGTGATCGTGATCGACGAGAAGGGCCAGAAGGTCGACGGCGACGCGGTGATGGCGCTCTGCGCCACGCGGATGCTCGCCGCGCGCAAGCTGAAGAAGCGCACGCTCGTCGCGACGGTGATGAGCAACCTCGGCCTCGAGCACGCGATGACGCGCGCGGGCGGCCGGCTCGTGCGCACGCAGGTCGGGGATCGCTACGTCGTCGAGAAGATGCGCGAGAAGGGCTACAACCTCGGCGGCGAGCAGTCGGGGCACATGATCTTCCTCGACCACGCCTCGACCGGCGACGGGCTCGTCGCGGCGCTCCAGCTCTTGAGCTACGTGCTGCGCGAGGAGCAGCCGCTCTCGGAGCTCGCCGCGACCACGATGGAGCGCGTGCCGCAGGTGCTCGTGAACGCCAACCTCCGCGAGCGCCGCCCGCTCGCCGAGATGCCGGCGACCGCGCGGGCGATCGCGGAGGTCGAGGCCGCGCTCGGGGTGCGCGGCCGCATCGTCGTGCGCTGGTCGGGGACCGAGCCCAAGCTCCGCGTCATGGTCGAGGGCGACGACGAGAAGACGATCACCCGCTACGCGTGCGCGGTGGCGGACGCGGCGATCGACGAGCTGCGGTGAGCGGCCGGCGCGCCCGCGTCGTCGTCTCGGCCGAGGGCGAGGTCCACTGGGACGCGGCGAGCCTCGCGCGGCTCGCGCCCTCGCGCGCGCACGCGCTCGTCCCCGGCGCGCCGTCCGGCGACGTCGTGGCGCTCGCGCTCGAGACGGCGCGCGCGCTCGCCGCGTCCGAGCGCGGCGCGCTCGGACACCACGCGCCGCGCGTCGCCGCGCTGCGCAGCGCGCTGACCGCGGCGCCCGAGGACGCCTACCGCGCGGCGCGCGACGCGGTCGGCGCCCTCGCGGTCGAGCCGGAGCACGCGCGTTTGGCGCTCGCGGGCGCGTTCACCGGCGAGCCGGACGCGATCCACGCCGCGATCCGCGCGCACCTCGCGCGCGCCGCGCGCCCCGCCGCGCTCACCGAGCTCATCGGGCCCTTCGCGACCGACGCGGCGCTCAGCGAGGCGCTCGCCGTCGCCACGGCGGCCGCGCCGCGCGCGCTCTACCCGCACGCGCTCGACGTCGTCGCGCACCTCGGCCCCGCCGCCGTCGGGCCGCTGCGCGCGATGCTCCTTTGCCGCTACAGCGACTCGAGCATGGACGTCGTCGCGCGCGCGCTCGGGCTGATCGCGACCGACGCGGCCGGCCACGTGCTCTTGCCGCTCGCCGCCGTCCGGCGCCTGCGGCCGCGCGCGCGGCGCTGGGCGCTGGCGCACCCGGCGCGCGCCGCCGCGATCCTCGCCTCGCTGATCGAAGCGCCGACCGACGAGGCGCTCGATCTCGCCGAGCGCGCCGACATCGCCTCGAGCCTCGAGGCGCTCCTCGCCGAGCTCACCCCGCGCCCCCGCGGCGCCGCGACGCGCGGGGGCTGGCCGCCGGGCGCGCCGCGCGCCCTGCGCGACGCGCCGCTCGCGCGGCCCGGTTTCCTCGTCGCCGCGCGCCTCCCGCGCCTCGCCCTCGACGACGGCGCCGCGCTCCCGGCCGACGCGATCCTGCGCCTCGCCTCGCTCCTCGCGGCCGGCGACGCGCGCGCGATCGCCGAGGTGCGCCTCGCGTGTGATCGCGAGCGGCTCGCGGACGCGGCGCTCGCGATCTTCGAGCAGTGGGTCGCGCACGGCGCCGACCCTCGGGCGCGCTGGCCGATCGAGGCGCTCGGCGCGCTCGCCACGGACCGGCAGCTCCCGGCCCTCGTGCCCTACCTCGGCGAGTGGCAGCGCGCGGGGGCGACGGTGCGGGCGGGGCGCCTGCTCGACGCGATCGCGGCGATGGGGACGGAGGCGGCCCTGCTCGAGCTCGACCGTGTCGCCCGCAAGGATCGTTACCGGCGCCTGCGCGCGCGAGCGCGCGAGGCCATCGCGAAGGCGGGCGCCGCGCTCGGCCTCGACGGCGACGCGCTCGAGGACCGCCTCGCGCCGGCGCTGGGGCTCGACGCGGGCGGCGCGACGACGCTCGAGCTCGGCGGGCGGACCCTCGCGGTCGCCTTCGACGAGGCGCTGCGCCCTCGCCTGTCCGAGGGCGGCCGCCCCCTCGCGCGCTTCCCGCCGCTCCGCGCGGGCGACGCGCCGGCGCTCCACGCGGCGGCGAAGGCGCGCTTCGCCGCGCTGCGCGCCGCCGCCGCGCGGGTCGCCGACCAGCAGGTCGCGCGCCTCGAGCGCATGCTGATCACCGAGCGCGCGGTGCCCCTGCGCGACTTCTCGACCTACTTCGTCGCGCACCCCCTCGTGCGCCACCTGGTCGTGAGGCTGCTGTGGACGGCGCACGCGGCGGACGCGGCGCCGCGGCGCTTCCGCGTGCTCGAGGGCGCGCCGTACGACGCAGACGAGCGCCCGCTCGCGCTCGAGCCCGAGGCGCGCGTCGCGCTCGCGCACCCGCTCGAGCTCGCCCCCGCCGAGCTCGCGCGCTGGGCCGAGTGCTTCGCCGACGACGAGCTCGCGCAGCCCTTCGCGCAGCTCGGCCGCGCCACCTACCCGATCTCCGGCGAGGAGCGCGCGACCGGGCGCCTCCACTCGGTCGAGGCGATCGAGCGCCCGTGGTCCGCCCTCGCCAGCCTCGTCCGGGCCGGCCTCTTCACCCGCGTGACCGACGACGGCCTGCGCTACACGCGCTTCGAGGGCGCCGTCGCCGCGGGCGTCGAGGTGCGCGTGTACGCGAGCCCGGGCCTCTACGTCGGCGACCCGTACGGCAGCGGCGCGCAGCGCCTCGTCCGCGTCGAGGTCCCGACCCTCGCCGCCCTCTCCGACGTCCGCCGGAGCGAGGTCGTCCTCGCCCTCGAGACCCTCCTCGCGTGACGGATCGAGGGGACGATCCTCGTCATTTCGTCATTCCGCTCGCGTCGCAAGCGTGGCGCAAGCCGAGAGAGACGAAATGACGAGGATCGTCCCCATGGAGCGAGGCTGCTCCAGGCCGACGTCGGCTGCCCGCCTCAGTACCCGGCGCGCATCTCCGCGCGATCGCCGCGCTCGACCTCGCGCACCGAGCGCGTGATCATGAGCGTCGCGGAGCTCGGCCGCACGTGCACCACGCGCCCCTCGGCGATGACCTCGGCCGGGTAGGCCTCGGGCTCGTCGGGCGGGTCGACGAGCGCCCCGTGCTCGCGCGCGGGCGCGCTCAGCCCGGCGCGCCAGCGATCGCCGGCCGCGGTGAGGAAGAAGCGGTGGCCCGGCTGCACCCCGTCCTCGCTGCCGATCGGGATGAAGACGATCTGCTGATCCCCTTGGAGCTGGAGCGGCAGGAGCGTCGCGGCGACGTGCGTCTCGCGGTCGCGATCGGCGACGCGCGGGGGGACGAGGTCGAACCGGCGCGGCACCGGCGCGACGCGGTAGCCGCGCTCGATCGGATCGAGCGCGTCGATGATCGTCGCGCGCGCGGTGCGGCGGTCGCGATCGTACGACTCGATGCGGACCGCGCCGAAGATCCGGACGAGCTCGCCCTCCCCGTCCTCCTCGCGCTGCTCGCGATCGATCTCGCGGTAGATCGTGTGCTCGCCCGCCGGGGTCCCGCGGTAGTCCTCGCCGAACTCGAGGTACACGGTGTCGAACGGCGCGAGGAGCATGTGGTCCTCCGGCGAGCCGACCACGACGCCGGCCTGATCGAGCGCGTCGCGATCGAGGAAGCCCATCTGCCGGAGGTGCACGGTCCCGGCCTGAAACGTGCGCGCGGGGCCCCGGACGCCGGGCTGCGCCGGCTGGGCGGTCTCGACGACCTCGCCCGGCGCGAGCAGCCGCAGCTGGTCGTGCGGGTAGATCCAGTGCGGGTTGGTGACCTCGGGGTTGTACGACCACACCCGCGGCCACTCCCACGGGTTGCCGTAGAAGCGCCCGGTCACGTCCCAGAGCGTGTCGCCGCGGCGCACCGTGTAGACGTGCGGGATCATCCGGCGGCGCACGTTGCCCTGGATCCGGATGCCGTCGCGGTTGCGGCGCGCCTCCTCGAGGCTCTGCGCCTCGTCCTCGTACACGCCGAACTGCGCGGCGGACTCGGACGCGACCGACGCGAGCGCACCGACGACGAGCGCGCAGCCCGCCGCGCGGGCGAGGCGCGGGAGCCACGCGACGGCGCCGCGCGAGAGCCACGCCGCGCCGCGGGCCCACGGGGCCCCGCCGCTCGCGCGAAGCGAACCTACGAGTCCAAGGGTCCTCACGTCACGCATCCTCCCGCGACGCCATCCGCGCCGCCACGGTGTCCGGGTATTGCTGGCGCAGCCGCGAGAAGACGCGGCGCGCGCGGTCGCGCTGGCCCATCCGCTCGTAGCAGAGGCCGATGCGCAGGAGCGCGTCCGGCACCTTGTTGCCGCGCGGGTAGCGCTCGATGAGCGCGGAGAAGCGCGCGAGCGCCCCGCCGAAGTCCCCGCGCGAGTAGTCGATCTCCGCGCGCCAGTACATCGCGTTGTCGGCGTAGGGGTGGCTCGGGTGCTCGCGCACGAAGTCGTCGAAGCCTCGGATCGCGTCCGGGATGCGGCGCTCGGTGAAGGCGGCGAGCGCGACCCGATACGCGCGGCTCGCCGCGTCGGCGGCGGGGGTCGGCGCCGCCGGAGGCGCCGCCTCGAGCACGTCGACCGGCGCGCGCGGGATCGCGGGGACGCCCGCGGTGGGGTCTTCGGCGGTGCCGAAGACGGGGAGGCGCGCCGCGGCGAGCGGCGGCGCCTCGACCCAGGCCGGCGCCTCCGGGCCGGGGAGCGCGGTGACGCCGCGCGCGTTCGCCGCGGGGCGCGCCGCGTCGAGCGCGACGGGCGCGCTTCCGTAGAGGCGCAGCACCGGGCGCGGGCCCTCGTCGCGCGCCTCTTCCGTCTCGGCGGCGCTCGCGCTCGCGGCCGCCGCGGTCGGCTCGCACGCGGGGGCCTGCGTGATGCGCACCACCCGGCGCGCCGCGTCCTCGCGCAGCGCCGCGACCTCGTCGCGCAGCTCCGTCGCCTCCGCGCGCGCGAGGCCGAGCTGCGTGCTCAGCTCGCGGTTCTGCCGGCGCAGCGTCGCGACGAGCTCCGGCTCGGCCTCCGCCGCGAGCGACGCGGGGGCGGCGGGCGCCGGCGGCGGCGCGGCGGCGCAGCCCGCGAGCGAGCAGAGGATCGGCAGGAGGAGGCGCAGTCTCACGGCAGCGCTCCCATCGTAGGGAGCGCCCGGTTCGGCGGCAAAAAAACCGGCGCCCTCCCCCGGTCGCTCAGGCGCGGCGCCAGCTGCCGCCGATCGGCTGGCGCGCGGGCGTCCGCACCGCGTCGCGCACCGCGGTGCCGAGCGGCTGGATCGCGAGGAAGTACGCGACGCAGAGCGCGCCGCCGATCGTGCTGATCGTCCCGAACCACGGGGACCACAGCGCGAGCGCGCTCACCCCGACCAGCCCGACGAGCGAGAGCACCACGAAGCCGACGAGGAGCCGCGCCTTCTGCGCCGTCCAGCCGAACGGCTCGACCATCGAGACGAGCAGCGGCTCGTCCTCGCGCGGCACCACGCCCTGTTCGCCGCGGTCGCCCACGACCCACACGCGATCGCCCGCGCGCACCGACACGAGCACCTCGCGGCGGTAGCCTTTGTACTTCGAGGCCTCGCCGAACGCCTCGTCGAACACCTCCGCCGAAGGGCACGCGTGCGCCTCCGCCGCGCGCTCGGGCGCGATCCACACCTCGCTCAGGCCCGGCGGCGCGGGCGCGACGCGCACGGGCCCCTCGGGCGTCTCGAGCACGCCGCCGAGCACCTCGAACGACTGCGGGCCGTCGGTGAAGAGGATGCGCGCGGGGCCCCGCGTGGTGATCGCGCGACCGAGCTGCGCGACGTGGCGCACCGCGAAGGGCTCGCCCTCGGCGACGACGCCGCTCGAGAGGCGCCGCTCCTCTCGCGCGCGCCGGAACCGCGCGCGCACGTCGATCACGGCGCGCAGCTGCTTGAGGGCGACCGCGAGCACGAGCAGGCCGTTGACCCAGAGCACCCCGAGGGCGAGCAGCCCCATGATCTCGCGCGTGAGCACGGGCACTCAGCTCGCGACGGCCTCGGCCTCCGCCTCGGCGCGGCGCACGGCGCGATCCGCCAGCTCGATCCGGTCGGCGCCCACCTCGGCCGCGGCGACGTCGCGCTGCGCCGGGCGCCGGAAGTGGAAGACGAACGTCCGCAGCAGGTAGAGCACCATCGACGGCTCGTCGAGGCTCGGATCCATCCGCGAGACGCACTCTCGCTCGTGCGCCTCGGCGAGGGCCGACCAGTGCAGCCCGGCGCGGTTGTGGTGGATCGTGTGGTAGCCGTTGTTGCACATCACCCAGTTGAACCACTTGCCGACGAAGTTGCGCGAGTGGTTCCACTCGCTCGTCACGTCGCACCCGTCGTGCTGGATCAGGTTGATGCGCAGGATCCCGCGCGCGCCCCAGAGCTGCGGCAGCAGGATGAAGAAGAGGGTCGTCCAGAAGTCGAAGACGAAGAGCACCCCCGTGAGGCCGAACGCGAACAGCTGCTCGAGCAGGTACTGACGCCGGAAGTCTTGTTGACGCGTCGTCTGCGCCCAGCGGCTCACGCCGTTGAACGTGTTGGGGCC
Source organism: Sandaracinaceae bacterium (assembly GCA_019637095.1). GTDB lineage: Bacteria > Myxococcota_A > Polyangia > Polyangiales > Sandaracinaceae > JACKEC01. The sequence continues at coordinate 16,488 of JAHBWG010000039.1, forward strand.
CACGACGTTCGGGAAGTGCAGCAGGTTCAGGAGGTGCCACGAGAACGAGACGTTGTCGGGCGCCGCCCAGTCGGGCTTTCCGTCGTCGTCGAAGTGGTGGTGGACGATGTTGTGGGACGCGAGGTTCGCCGACGCCGGGTACAGCGCGCCGAAGCTCAGGACGCCGCGGAAGATGCGGTTCAGCGGCCGGCTCTTGAACATCCCCTTGTGCAGGTGGTTGTGGATCACCACCGCGTTGAGGAAGCTGAGGTAGCAGGCGCCCGCGAAGAACACGACGTTGCGGCACTCCTCGACGAAGTACATCGAGAAGAGCAGCACCCAGTAGAGCGAGACGATCCCGATCTGCCGGTAGTCGGCGACGTCGTGCAGGAGCCAGTCGCCTCGATCCTTCGCGCGCGCGCCCATCGCTCAGGCCACCGCGGGGGCTTCGTCTTCCTCGTCGTCCGCCGGCGCGCCGACCCGCGCCTGCGCCTTGGCGCGCAGGTGCGCGGGCGCCTTCATCGGGTTGAAGAGCATCGCCAGCTTGTGGTGCGTGCCGTGGAAGTAGATCCCGAAGAAGATCCGGTTGCCGATCCAGAACCAGCCGTAGTCGAGGTCGGCCGGCGCGATCGGATACTCGGGCCGGTGCGCGTTGTGCCCCGACCAGTTGAAGTGGATCACGAAGAGCGCGGCGCCGACGAACGCGGGCAGGTACACGAGGAAGAACCCGCTCGGCCCGAGCAGCAGGAAGTAGAAGAACAGCATGCACACGCCGCTGACGAACGAGAGGCGCGCGCGCCACCGCTCGTAGCGGCGGGTCTGGGCCGTGTCGCCGTGCGTGTCGTAGTACTCCTGGCGCAGCTGCAGCTCGACGTTGATCAGCGTGTTGATCGCGTAGCGCCAGTAGCCGCGCTCGGCGGGGTGCGGATCGCGCACCGGGTCGTCGGAGTACCGGTGGTGGCGGCGGTGGACGATCTCCCACGACGCGAACTTCGTCAGCACCAGCGCCCCGGTGAGCTCGCCCATCAGGCGGTTGATCGCCTTGGGGAAGTTCCCGTGCGACGCGTTGTGCACGAAGACGTGCGCCATGATCATCACGTAGAGCGCGGGCGGGAGGAGCCCGAGGTGCCAGAGGTGGAGCTCCGGCAACAGGCCCTGCCAGCCAGACTGGATCAGCGCGAGCGCGCCCGTCAGCGCCGCCACCGCGTAGAACGAGTCGTACCAGACGTAGAACGTCGGGTGGCGCCGGAACTGGGCGAACGGGGAGGTCGTGAGGGAAGCCGCGATCGAGCTCACGTGGCAGACTCCTTGTGGCTCCCGGGCCCGCTGCAGAGAGCGGGCCGGGCGAGCAGTGCGAGGACATATTCCAGAACGAGCGAGTTTTCCAGTACCCAGCGTGATCTGGCTCAACCAGTCGGCGGCCGCGCCGTGCCAGCGGGTTCACGGTGCGGGCGGATTCGGCCCGCGCGCCCGCGCACACCCCGCGCGGGACGTGCCATACTCCCTCCGTGCAGGGAGAGGTCCAGCTCGTCCGGGAGACCCTGGAGGGCATCGTGGAGCCGAGCATCGCGACCTCCGTGCTGTTCGAGTCCCTCTCGCGTTGGGGCCGCGGCGTCCCGCGCGGGCCCGAGCAGGTGCTCGAGCTCGTCCAGGGCCCCGTGCGCGAGCTGCTCGAGCGCCGGATCGGGCCCTCCGCCGGGCCGGCCCTCGACGCCCTCATCGCGCAGCTCGAGGCGATCGCCGCGGGCGACGAGCTCGAGGTCGAGATCGACTTCGACGAGCCCGAGGAGCCCGACGGCGCGTTGACCGCGCAGATGCTCGCCGTCTCGGTGCCCGTCGTCGTCCTCGTCGTCGCCGGCTACCGGGAGTTCGCGACGCGCCTCACCGCGTCCATCGGCCGCGAGCGCGTGCACACCCTCACCGTCGGCGACGTCGAGGAGCTGCGGCGCACGACGTTCAGCGCGAGCCCGCAGGTCGTCGTGGTCGACGCCGCGCAGCCGGCCGCGATCCGGACCGCCGACCTCGCGCGCGCGCTCAAGGACCTGCCCGACCGGGTGATCTCGTTCGTGTGGGGCGAGGACACCAGCTACGGCCGCGAGCTCCGCGCGCGCGCCGAGCAGCTCGGCGCGAGCGCCCTCTACCTCGATCGCGGCGAGGGCATCGAGCCCCTGCTCGACCTGATCCTGAGCCGCTACAAGACCACCACGATCCCGCCGCCCGCCGACGAGTGAGCGTCGAGGCGCCGCGCTAGCGCGCCGAGCGGATCACGAGGTCGACGACGGCCGGCGCGACGCGGTCGATGCGGTGGAGGAGCTTGCTGCGCAGATCGACGAGCGCGACGCGCCCCGGCCGATCGAGCGAGCGGAGCCACGAGTCCACGATCGTCTCCGCCGAGAAGAGCGGCGAGAGGCGGTAGACCGCGGGCCGGTGCGGCAGGTCGCGCACCATGGGCGTGTCGCCTGCCGGTGGGCAGAGCGTCTTGACGTCGATCCCCGTCCCCTCGAGCTCCGCCGCGAGCGCCTGCGCGAAGCCGACCACGGCGAACTTGCTCGCCGAGTAGCCGGCGAGCTCGGGGAAGCCGCGCAGCCCGGCGATCGACGCGACCAGCGTCAGGGTCGCGCGCCCCGACGCCGCGGCGCGGCGCAGCGCCGGCACCGTCGCGAGCGCGACGTGCACCGTCCCGAGGTAGTTCACCTCGATCATCCGCCGGTACTCGCTCGGGGGCAGCGACTCGAACGGGCCGACCGCGAGCACGCCCGCCGAGTGGAACACGTGCCCGATCGGCCCGGCCTCCTCCGCGCGCTCCACCGCCCTGCGCACGGCGGCCTCGTCGGTCACGTCCGCGACCTCGACGTGCGGCCGCGCGCGGGCGCCGAGCTGCGCGAGCGTCGCGTCGAGCCCCGCGCGATCGCGGTCGAGCAGGGCGAGCCGCTCCCCTCGCGCGGCGAGCCGGCGCGCGACCTCGCGCCCGAAGCCGCTCCCGGCGCCCGTGATCAGCCAGCCCGCGTCCGCCCTCTTCTTCTGCATCGCGCGATGGTAGTACGATGCGCGCGCGATGCCGCTCCCGCCGGGCACCCACTTCCTCACGCCGACGGTCTCGGTCCACGTGATCGAGGCGGCGACGCCGGGCCCGACCGCGCTGATCCAGGCGGGCATCCACGGCGACGAGATCGCGGGCGTGCACGCGCTCGAGGAGCTGATCGAGGCATCGATCCAGCCCGCGCGGGGCCGCCTCCTGGTGATCCCGACGATGAACCGGGCGGCGTACCGCGCGCGCTCGCGCGCCGCGCCGGGCGGGCTCGATCTCAACCGCTGCTTCCCGGGCGACGCGAGCGCGCCCGAGCCCGAGCGCCGCCTCGCGCGGCGCTTCATGGACCTCGTCGAGGACGAGCGCCCGGCGCTCGTGGCCACGCTCCACGAGTCGCAGAAGCGCTACGACCCGAAAGTGACGCCGTCGTTCGGCCAGACGCTCGTCTACGGGGTCGCGCCGATGCCCGCCCTCGTCGGCCGCGCGGTCGAGCGGCTCGACGCGAACAAGGCGAGCGACGACGAGGCGTGGGCGGCGCAGTACTACCCGGTGGCGACCTCGTCGACGGAGGTGATCGTCGACGCGATCGGCTGCGTCGGGATCTGCGTGGAGACGTGGATGGGGTTCGAGGAGCGGCGCCGGATCGACATGCAGATCGAGGTCGTGCGCGTGCTGCTCGACGAGCTCGGCGTCTTGCCCTGGAGCCCCCCGTGACCACTCCCTTCGGCCCCTTCCCTCGCACGCGCCTGCGCCGCACGCGCCGGCACGACTGGTCGCGCCGCCTCGTGCGCGAGCACGCGCTGTCGGTCGACGACCTGATCTGGCCGTGCTTCGTGCGCGAAGGCCACGGCGAGCGGACGGAGATCGCGTCGATGCCGGGGGTCGCTCGGCTCACGGTCGATCTCCTGGTCGAGGCCGCGCAGGAGGCGGCCGAGCTGAAGATCCCGGCGATCGCGGTGTTCCCGGTGACGGACCCGAAGGACAAGTCGCCCGACGGGCGCGAGGCGACGAACCCCGACAACTTGATTTGCCGTGCGGTGCGCGCGCTCGCGGCGGCGAAGCTGGACGTGGGGATCATCTGCGACGTGGCGCTCGATCCGTTCACGACCCACGGGCAAGACGGGCTCGTGCGGGACGGCTACGTGGTGAACGACGAGACGGTCGAGGTGCTGGTCGCGCAGGCGGTGAACCAGGCCGCGGCGGGCTGCGACGTGATCGCTCCGTCGGACATGATGGACGGCCGGATCGGGGCGGTGCGCGACGGGCTCGACCGCGCGGGCTACGCGCACGTGTCGATCCTGAGCTACGCGGCCAAGTACGCGAGCGCGTACTACGGGCCGTTCCGCGACGCGGTCGGGAGCAAGGGAGCGCTCGGGCAGGGCGACAAGCGGACGTACCAGCAGGACCCGGCCAACGGGGATGAAGCGCTGCGCGAGGTGGCGATCGATCTCGCGGAGGGGGCGGACATGGTGATGGTGAAGCCGGGGCTGCCCTACCTCGACGTGGTGCGCCGGGTGAAGGACGCGTTCGGCGCGCCGACGTACGCCTACCAGGTGTCCGGCGAGTACTCGATGCTGCGCCGCGCGGCCGACGAGGGGTGGTTCGACTGGGACAAGATCCTGCTCGAGACGCTGCTGTGCTTCAAGCGCGCCGGCGCCGACGGGGTGTTGACCTACGCGGCGCTCGACGCCGCGCGGCGGCTGCGCGCCGGCTGAGGGCGCGGGGCGCTCACTGGCGCGCGAAGACGCACTGCTGGTCAGGGGCGATCGGGCGGGCCTCCGTCGTCCCCGTCGCGAGCTCGTAGCGGTAGACGTGCGGCGCGAAGCTGGCATCGTCGCCGAGCACGAAGAGCTGGCCGGCCGCGGCGTCGACGACGGGGTGCCGGTTGGAGCTCCGGATCCCGCGGATCGATCCGCGCCGCGTCGCCTCGCCCGAGCTCGGATCGATCTCGACCACGTGGATCTCGCCCGTCGCGCTCTCCCCGAGCGCGAGGAGCGCGCCGTCGGGCCCGAGCCCCGCGAGGTGGAGCGCGTCCGACACCCCTCGGATCGCGACGGCGCGCGGCGGACCGCCGTCGAGCTCGACCACGTGCAGCGTGTCTGGCGCGCCGGCCCCGCCGGACACCGCGAGCACGGCGTCCCGGACGCGATCGTAGTAGAGGATGGGGGTCTCGTGCCCGTTGCGGCGCCACTCTGCCGAGGTCGCGAGCGTGCCCACCGGCGTCGCTGCGCCGGTCGTCGGGTCGAGGAGGCGCACGGCGTGCGCACCCGATGCATCGGTCACCGCGCTCACCAAGCGTCCGTCCCGCGTGACGCCGGCGAGCACGTCGCAGCAGGTCCCTCCGAGGCGCGTGCTCCTCGAGACGCCGGTGGTGAGCTCGAGCTCGTAGAGCGTGTTTCCCCCCTCGTCGGCGCGTGTGAACCCTGTCGCGTAGACGCGCTCGGCGCGCTCGTCGAGCACCAGGTCGGCACGCCAACCGTAGAGATCCCCGAGCTCTCCGAGGGGCGCACGCGCGGCGCGCTCGGCGTCGAGCCGGTAGACGGCTTGTCGCGCTCCGTCCCAGCTCGAGCAGACGAGGTCGAACAGCGGGCCGGGCATCGGCGCTGGCTCTCCGACGGGCAGATCGCCGAGGTCGACGCACGCGGCGGCGCTGGCGGGGACGACGAGCGTGGACGGCTCGCGGGCGCCGGCGCGCAGGACGTATCGACTCGCCGGGACGAGCGACGAGAGGCGGAACACGCCCTCGGCGTCGGTGCTCGCCGTTGCCCCGCCGAGCGCGCCCGAGCGCCAGCCGGGGCACGTCGTCTCTTCGAGCGTGGCGACGACGAGCGCTCCGCCGATCCCCACTCCGTCCGCGTCGACCAGCCGACCCGAGGCGCAAGCTCGGTCGCATCCGAGATCGGCGTTCCAGAAGCTGAAGTGGCTGACCTCGCCCACGTAGGCGTCCCCTCGGCGCTCCACCGCCCCTTCCTCGAGCCAGAGGGCGCGCGCCTCGTCGAGCCACCAGAGCGGCATGGTGTCCGGGCCCTCGGCGATGGCGGGGATCGCGATCGTCGCCCGCACGCCTGGCCGCAGGTCGAGCGGACGCCCGCCCGCGTCGCGGAACGCGATCTCGACCACGCCGTAGGAGATGAGGGTGACCTCCTGCCCGTCCCTGTCGCGCCCGTCGAAGCCGCCGGGCATGTCGGTCGGGACGCTCGTCGGCCCGAGCACGCGTCGCAACGCCGCGGTCGCGTTGCCCTCGGGCGCGGCGCCCGAGGCGGTGACGAGCGCGTTCGCCGGGAGCGTGACGACGACGCCCTCGTCCGACCGCAGCTCCTGATCCCGGCCCGGGTCGAAGCCGACCCCCGTGGGCCCGCTCGCCTCGGAGCACCCCCACGCCGCCACGACCGCGAGCGCACTCACCTCGCGCAGCCCAACCCACCGCATGGCGGGATCCTACCCCCTCCGAACGGTCGCCGTCATGGCCTACCCGCCCGCGATCGTGACGGGCAGCGGGGCGAGAGAGTACCGTCGGCCGCGAGCGGCGCATGGCGGCAAAGATCCTCGTCGTCTACTCCCACCCCAACCCGAAGAGCTTCTCGCGCGCGGTCCTCGAGTCGGTGCTCGCGGGGCTCGGGCGGGCCGAGTGCGAGGTGCAGCTGCTCGACCTCTACGCCGAGGGGTTCGACCCGGTGCTCGTGGTGGACGAGCAGCGGCGGCGACGGGACCTCCACCGCGTGGAGTACACGCAGCCGTACCGCGAGCAGATCGCGTGGTGCGACGCGATGGTGTTCGTCTATCCGGTCTGGTGGGGTGGCTTCCCGGCGATGCTGAAGGGCTACCTCGATCGGACGTTCGTCTCGGGGCTGACCTACTCGTTCGAGGGACGGCCCGAGAGCGCCGTGTTCCCTCACGGGCTCATGCGCGGGCGGGAGGCGCACTTCTTCTACACGCTCGACTCGCCGGCGCTCGTCGCGTTCGTCGACCCGGGCTGGCTCTCGAACTACTTCACGGTCTTCCGCTACTGCGGCTTCGGGCCGGTGCGACGCTACTACCTCGCACGCCTCAAGCGCACGACCCCGGAGCAGCGGGAGCGCTGGCTCGCGCGCGTGTCCGAGCACGCGAGGGCGATCGGCGCGCGGCTGACGCGGCGCCGGGAGGTCGCCGCGGTCTCGACGCGGTAGGCTCGGCCCGTGGCCAACCCCCTCGTCGATGATCGGCTCGTGGACCTGGTGCTGTGGGAGGTCGTGGAGGCGGAGCGGCTGACCGCGCTCGAGCGCTTCCGCGATCACTCGCGCGAGACGTTCGAGCTCTACGTCGCGGCCTGCCGGCGCGTGGCGCGCGAGGTGCTCTTCCCGAGCTACCGCGAGCTCGACGAGGCCGGCGCGCGCCTCGTGGAGGGCAGAGTCGTGCTGCACCCGAAGATGCGCGAGCTGTACGCGCAGCTCCGGGAGCTCGGGGTGATCTCGGCGACGCGACCGGAAGCGATGGGCGGAGCCGCGCTGCCGGTGACGATCGCCACGATGGCGCACGTCTACTTGCAGGCGGGGAACCTCGCGCCGGCGGCGATGTGCGGGCTGACCACGGGCGCCGCGCACCTCGTCGAGGCGTTCGGCGACGAGGCGCTGCGCGAGACGTTCGCGCGGCCGATGTACGACGGACGGTGGGCGGGGACCATGGCGCTGACCGAGCCGCAGGCGGGGAGCAGCCTCGCGGACCTGACCACCCGCGCGACGCCCGCGGGCGACGGCACGTACCGGATCGACGGAGCGAAGATCTTCATCAGCGGCGGCGACCAGGACGTGACCGAGAACGTGGTCCACCTGACGCTCGCGCGGATCGATGGCGCGCCGGCGGGGACGCGCGGGATCAGCCTCTTCGCGGTGCCCCGGCTTCGGCCGGAGGGCGGCGCGCTCGTCGACAACGACGTGGAGGTGAGCGGGCTGATCCACAAGATCGGGTGGCGCGCCCTGCCGAGCCTGGCGCTCGCGTACGGGAGCCGCGGCGACTGCCGCGGGTGGCTCGTCGGCGAGCCGCACCGCGGGCTCGCGCAGATGTTCCAGATGATGAACGAGGCGCGCCTGATGATCGGCGTTCAGGGCGCGGCCACCGCCTCGGTCGCCTACCACGAGTCGCTCGCGTACGCGCGCGAACGGACACAGGGGCGAGCGCTCGGCGAGGCCGATCCCGCGTCGCCGCCGGTGCCGCTGATCGCGCACGCGGACGTGCGTCGGATGCTGCTGCGCCAGAAGGCGATCGTCGACGGGAGCCTGTGCCTCGCCGCCGTGACGGCGCGCTTCGCCGACGAGGCCGCGCACGGCGACGCGCGCGCGCAGCTCCTGCTCGATCTGCTCACGCCCGTGACCAAGAGCTTCCCCGCCGAGCGCGGCTACGAAGCGAACACGCTCGCGCTGCAGATCCACGGCGGCTACGGCTACTCGAGCGAGTACCTGCCCGAGGCGTGGCTGCGCGACCAGAAGCTCAACAGCATCCACGAAGGCACGACCGGCATCCAGGGGCTCGACCTGCTCGGCCGCAAGGCGGTGGCGAAGGGCGGCGCGGCGCTCTTCGCGTTCTCGGCCGCCGTGCGCGAGGACCTCGAGAAGAGCGCGCTCGACGTCCGAGGCGTCCGCGCCGCGCTCGACCGGATCGGCGCGCTCACCGCCGCGCTCGGCGCCCGCGGCCTCGCCGGCGACCTCGAGGGGATGCTCGCGCACAGCGCCGACTACCTCGAGGCGTGCTCCATCCTCGTGATCGCATGGATGCACGTTAAGTTGACGAACGCCACACCCGCCGACATCCCCTTCGCGAGCGGCCTCCGCCAGAGCGCGCGCTACTGGCTCGCGACGGAGGTCCCGCGCGTCGAGCACCTCGCCGCGCTGTGCGAGGCGAACGAGCGCTCGTACCTCGACATGCGCGACGACTGGTTCGGCTGATCGCGGGGGCCGCCCGCGCGCACCACAGCAAGCCCACTTGCACCCCCCGAACGACGCACTACACCGGCGACGCCCCCTGGTTGCGCAGGTCCTTGATCCGCCGGCGCAGCGGGATGATGAAGTCCATGCTCACCGTGTGCTTCAGCCCTCGCATCGCCCGCGCCGAGTGCCACTTCGACAGCGCCAGCCGCGCCACCGCCCGCACGAACTCCGTCCCCTGACGGCCCCGCCGGAAGTAGGCCACCAACCCGCCGAACGCGCTCGCCACCAGATCGAGCTCCGCCTGCGACAGGTGACCGAGCGCCACCTCGTCGAGCAGGTGCGCCCGGATGATCTTCCCCCGCCGCGACACCAGCACCGCCACGATCACCAGGAACGCCACCACGAACAGCAACCACAGCGGCAGCATCACGCACACGATCAGCCCGCCGCCCGGCAGCACCGTCACCCCGTTCCAGATCGCGTGCAGCACCACCGCCGCGAAGTAGCCGATGACCGGCGCCGTCCAGCGCACCAGCGCGTTGTCCGTCTCGCGCGCGATCCCCACCCCGATCCCCGTCATCGACGTGAACAGCGGGTGCGCCCACGGCGTCAGGATCCCGCGCATGAAGAACGTCACGCCGAGCATGTCCTGCTCCGCGGCGAGCCCCGCGCGCGCGTAGTAGATCACGTTCTCCACCCCCGCGAACCCGATCGCCACGAACGTCGCGTAGATGATCCCGTCCACCACCCCGTCGAACTCGCGCCGCAGGAAGTAGAGGTACCCCAGGACCAGCATCCCCTTCGTCGCCTCCTCGACGACCGGCGCGCTGATCACCAACGAGACCACGTTGCCCACCTCGCCGCCGATCACCTCGCCCACCAGCGAGTTGATCAGCGCGCTCAGCCCGCACGACGCCACCGCCCCCCAGAGCAGCGCCATCAAGAGCGCGTACCACGGCTCCGGGTCGTAGCGGTCGAGCAGGCGCGGCACCGTCAGGTACACGAACATCGCCGGGATCGCGAGCACCGCCCCGACGCACATCGCCTGCATCGTCGCGAGCCCCATCCCCTGCACCGCGGGGAACAGCACGAACAGCAGCACGAGCAGGAACGCGCCCACGCCCATCCCGAAGCTCCAGCACCCGCAGCCGACCGCGCGGCGCGTCCGCTCCGGGTCCGGCATCCCGGGCTCCGGCGGCGGCTCGCGGTACGCCCCGTGGCCGTAGCCGTGCTGTGGGCCCGCCGGAGGGTGGCCGTACCCCGGCGGCTGCCCCGTCGGGCCGCCGAACACGGGCCGATGTCCCCCCGGCGGCTGCACCCTCAGCCCGTGACGCCCATCGCGCGGAACTTCCGGTAGCGCGCCTCCACGATCTCCTCGGCGCCGTGGCCGCGGAGCTCCCCGAGCGCGCGGCGCAGCGCCGCGCCGAGCCGATCCGCCGCGTCGTCCGGATCGCGGTGCGCGCCTCCGCGCGGCTCCTCGACCACCTGATCGACGATCCCGAGCCGCAGCGCGTCCGTCGCGAGCAACTTGAGCTGCTCCGCCGCGCGCGGCGCGAGCCCCCCGTCGTGCCAGAGGATCGACGCGCAGCCCTCCGGCGTGATCACGCTGTAGGTCGCGAACTCCAGCATCAAGACCGTGTTCGCCACCCCGAGCGCGAGCGCACCGCCCGAGCCGCCCTCCCCGATCACGCTCGCGATGATCGGCACGCCGAGCCCGCTCATGCACGCGAGCGACGCCCCGATCGCCTCCGACTGCCCGCGCTCCTCCGCGCCGATCCCAGGGTAGGCGCCCGGCGTGTCGATGAACGTGAGCACCGGGCGGCCGTAGCGCGCCGCGAGCTCCATGATGCGCATCGCCTTGCGGTAGCCCTCGGGGTGCGCCATCCCGAAGTTGCGGCGCACCTTCTCCCGCGTCGTGCGGCCCTTCTGGTGGCCGATGATCGCGACCGTCTCGCCGTCGAGCCGCGCGAACCCCGCGACGATCGCGGGGTCGTCCCCGAACACGCGATCGCCGTGCAGCTCGATCACGTCCTCGAAGATCCGCTCCGCGTAGTCGAGGAAGTACGGCCGGTCCGGGTGGCGGCTGAGCTGGACCTTCTGCCAGACGTTGAGCTGCCCGTAGATCTCCCGCTGGAGCGACTCGATCTGCGTCTCGAGCCGCTCGAGCTCGCCGTCGAGCCCGGCGTCGCGGACACCGTAGACCTTCAGCTCGCGGATGCGCTCCTCGAGGTCGACGAGGGGCTTCTCGAAGTCCAGATGCGCCACGTTGCCGGAGCTGTATCAGGCCGGGCGGGTGTGCTCCACGCCGAAGTGACCGCCGTGCTTCTCGCCCACCACGTTGAAGATCTTGAGCGCCGCCGCCTTGCCCTTCACCTGCGTGGGCGGCAGCTCGATCACCTCGAAGTGGTCGCGGACGGAGGCGAACGTGTGCTCGCTGATGATGATCTCGCCGCCCTTGGCCACCGAGCACAGGCGCGCCCCCGTGTTCACCGTGTCGCCGATCACCGTGTACTCGAGCGCGCGGCTCGAGCCGAGGTAGCCGGCGACGCACTCGCCGGTGTTGATCCCGATCCCGATCGTGACCTCCGAGAGCCCCGCCGCGCGGCGCTCGAAGTTGAACTGCGCGAGCACGTGCTTCATCTCGAGCGCGGTCTTCACCGCGCGGTACGCGTCGTCCGGGTGCGAGACCGGCGCGCCGAAGAGCGCCATGATCTCGTCGCCGACGAACTTGTCGAGCGTGCCCTCGTACTTGAAGATCACCTCGACCATCCGCTCGAAGTACTCGTTGAGCATGTCGACGATGCTCTGCGCGTCCTGCATCTCGCTCATCGCGGTGAACCCGCGGATGTCGCTGAAGAGCACGGTCGTCATGCGCGCCTCGCCGCCCTTCTTGACCTCGACCTTGCCCTCGATCACCTGCTGCGCGATCGCCGGCGACAAGAGCCGCTGGAAGCGCTCGCGCGTGATCGCCTCGTGCTCGAGCTTGGTCGCGTAGAGCGAGTTCTGGATCGCGACGGCGGCCTGGTTCGCGACGTTCTGGAAGAGCTGCAGATCCTTCTCCGTGAACGCGTTCGTCGCGATCTGGCTGTCGAGCAGCATGATCCCGAACACCTCGTCGCCGTGCAGCAGCGGCACCGCCATGCTCGAGCGGATGCCCTGCATGATGATCGAGTGCGCGCCTTGGAAGCGCGAGTCCACCGTCGCGTCGCTCGAGAGCACCGCCGCGCGGTCGCGCAGCACCTGCTCGACGATCGTGCTCGAGATGACGACCTCGTCGCTCGGATCCTGGTTGCCCGCGCGCGTGCGCACGCAGCGCGGCACGAGGTCGCGCTTCTCGTCGTAGAGCAGGATCACGCCGCGGTCCGCGGGCAGGATCGTGAACGCGGCGTCGAGGATCTTCACGAGCGCGCGATCGATGTCGAGCTCGACGCCGATCGCCCGCGCGAGCTCATAGCTCACGCGCAGCTTCTCGTAGTCCCGGCGCAGCTGATCGGCGTCGTGGATCAGCCGCTCGGGCAGGAAGCTCTGGTCGACGAGCGGCGCGAGCTTGGTGCGGATGTGGCTCTCGACCATCCCCGGCGCGATCGTCACCCGCGAGAGCTTGCGGGGGTCCGGCAGCTGGCCGCTCCCCTGCGGCAACGTGTGCGGCCCGGGCCCGGCGGGCGGCACGAACGCGGGCGGCGGCGGCGGCGGCGGCGGCGGCGCCACGGGGTAGTGCATCGGCGGGCCCGAGCCCTGCGGCGCGGTGACCGGGGGCGGCGGCGCAGGCGCGGGCTGCGAGGCCACCGGGCGCTGCACCACCGGCGTCTGGTCCGCGTCGAACAAGATGCGGGTCGAGCCGAGCATGATCTCGTCGCCCGCCTTCAGGATGCGCTCGCTGACGCGCTCGCCGTTGACGTAGGTGCCGTTGAGCGAGCCGAGGTCGCGCAGGATGTAGCGGCCGCCGTCGATGAGGTCGACGTGGCAGTGCTCCTTCGACACGATCCGATCGAGCACCTGAACCGTGTTGTTCGGGTGCCGCCCGAGCGTGTTGTGGGGCAGGAGGCGGACCTCCTGGCGGCCGTCGGGGCCCATGATGGTGAGGCGCGACATGAGGCAGCGATCCGGCAGCCCGAACACTACCGGCGCGCGGCACGGCAGTAAAGCGGCCATCGCCCCGGAGTCGACGCGCGGGTCGCCGGCTTGCCGAGCCACGGTGGACCGGCTATATCTCCGCCCCCCTTCGAGGAGCACCCATGGCCCGCGTCACCGTCGAAGACTGCCTCGAGCACGAGGAGAACCGCTTCTCCCTCGTCATCCTCGCCGCCAAGCGGACCCGCCAGCTCATGAAGGGCTCGCGGGCGCTGGTCCACAGCAAGAACCGCGCGGCCGTCACGGCCCTGCGCGAGATCGCGTCCGAGAAGGTGCACTGGAACCGCCCGGTCCGCGAGGCCGTCGTCGAGTTCATCGCCGAGAACAAGGCGTTCGAAGACGTGCTGTGATCCCGGAGGGGTCGTCCCGACCCCTACCCCCACAGGCACGGGCTACTGCGCGGCGAGAGCGAGCTTGTCGCGGGCGCCGACGCGGTAGAAGCGGCGGAGCTCGAGGGCGAGCTCCTCGAGGCGCCCGGCGTCGACGTAGCGGGCCTCGAGCTGCGCGGCGTACCGGGCGGCGGCGCGGTGCGCGAGGCGGTAGCGCTCGCCCTCGTCCGTGCCTGGATCGTCGAGGAACCGCGCGCGCGCGAAGAGGCGCTCGCGCAGGACGCGGCTGCGCTCGCGCAGCAGGCGCTGGCGCTCGCGGAACACGCCGACGCCGTTGCCGGCGAGCGCGCCGGCGCCGACGCCGAGCCCGACGGCGTACTTGTCGACCTCCGCCTGCAGCTCGAGCTCGAGCCGGCTGACGGGCTCGGCGTTGCGCTCGCGGAACGCGAGGTAGAGGAAGTGGCTCACCCCCTCGGTCGCGAGCTGCACGGCGTCGAACGCGGGGCGGCGGCGCGCGAGCTCGGCGAGGACCTCGGGCGCGAGGTAGAGCGCGACGTGCACGCCGTCGTCGTCCTCGAGCACGAGCAGCACCTCGCGGCGCCTCGCGGCGTCGTCCCCCGCGAGCTCCGCCGCGAGCTCGGGCCCACACACGAAGCACTCGACGTCGGGCATCGGCTCGAGGTCGTAGAGCGCGGCGAGCCGGCGCTGGATGCGCGCGAGCATCAGTGCAGCACGTCGTCGTCGTCCGGGAGCGCCGGGAACACGCCCTCGCTGCGCAGGCGCCGCGCGATCTTCGGAGAGCGCGTGCGCTTCCACTTCTCGTACAGCCGCACGATGTCTTGCGGGGTCGCGAGCGCCGTGCTCTCGCGCACGTCGTCGATCGCCTCGACGAAGACCTCGAAGCCCTCGGCGAGCTCGCCGTACACCTCGCGGCGCGGGGCCTCCGTCGGGCTGAACGCGGCGAGCGCGAAGACGTCCGCGTACGCGCGCCCCCCCATCGTGACGACGTACGAGCGGCTCACGCCGCGGCGCGCGAAGAAGTCCTCGAAGAACCCGAGCGCGTAGAGCGCCGCGTCGCCGAGCGAGCGCAGCTTGGCGAGCCGGTCCGGGCCGCTCGCCTCGAGCGCCTCGGCGAGCTGCAGGACCAGCGGCCGGGTGACCACGTCCTCGGCCGGGCGCTCCGCGTAGCGGGCCAGGAGCTCCACCAGGTAGAGGCGGGTGTGCCCCGAGGCCGGGACGCTCTGTCGATTCAGGGACTCTTCGAGCCGCTCGTAGAACCAGGCTCGGACGTTACCGCTCGTCTCGATGCTCAAGTCGCACTCCTCGTGAACCGGTCGGGCGCGAGCCCGATGACCTCAGGAATACCCAAAGTTGTCATAGACTTCCAGATAATCGCACGCGCGGTTCGCCCGTCGCGCGGGACACCTGGCAGCTCTCGATGGCGAGTGCTGACGAGGCGCGTGAGCCCCCTCACAAGGGCTCTCCGACCCTAGGTTGACTCTGCCGGGGAGCGGACTAGGTTCGCGCTCGTTATCAGCACTCGACCACTGCGAGTGCTAACAAACCCCGTCTCGCAAGACCGAGAAGGAGGAGACATGGCGATTCGTCCCCTGCACGACCGCATCATCGTGAAGCGCGTCCAAGAAGAGCAGATGACCAAGGGTGGCATCATCATCCCCGATACGGCCAAGGAGAAGCCGATCGAGGGCAAGGTGATCGCCGTCGGCAACGGCAAGATCCTCGAGGACGGCAGCGTCCGCAAGCTCGAGGTCAAGAAGGGCGACCGCGTCCTGTTCGGCAAGTACGCCGGCACCGACGTGAAGATCGACGGGGAGGAGCACCTCATCCTCCGCGAGGACGACATCCTCGGTGTGATCGAGTGATCCAGGGCTAGGAAACGGGAGAAACTACGATGGCTGCAAAGGAAATCCTCTACCACAGCAGCGCCCGGGACAAGATCCTCAAGGGCGTCAACACCTTGGCGGACGCCGTCAAGGTGACCCTCGGCCCGCGTGGCCGGAACGTCGTGATCGAGAAGAGCTTCGGCGCGCCCACCGTCACCAAGGACGGTGTCACGGTCGCGAAGGAGATCGAGCTCGCCGACAAGTTCGAGAACATGGGCGCGCAGATGGTGCGCGAGGTCGCGAGCAAGACCTCCGACAACGCCGGCGACGGCACCACCACCGCGACCGTGCTCGCGCAGGCGATCTACCGCGAGGGCGCGAAGATGGTCGCCGCGGGCCACAACCCGATGGAGATCAAGAAGGGCATCGACGCGGCGGTCGAGAAGATCGTCGAGAAGCTCGGCGAGCTCAGCAAGAGCACCAAGGACCCGAAGGAGATCGCCCAGGTCGGCACCATCAGCGCCAACGGCGACAAGGCCATCGGGAACATCCTCTCCGAGGCGATGCAGAAGGTCGGCAAGGAAGGCGTGATCACGGTCGAGGAGGCCAAGGGCCTCGAGACCACCCTCGAGGTCGTCGAGGGCATGCAGTTCGATCGCGGCTACCTCTCGCCCTACTTCGTGACCGATCCCGAGCGCATGCACGTCAAGCTCGACGACCCCTACCTCCTGCTCGTGGAGAAGAAGGTCTCGAACATGAAGGACCTGCTCCCGGTGCTCGAGGCGATCGCGCGCCAGCAGCGGCCGCTCCTGATCGTCGCGGAGGACGTCGAGGGCGAGGCGCTCGCGACGCTCGTCGTGAACAAGCTCCGCGGCACCCTGCAGATCGCGGCCGTCAAGGCCCCGGGCTTCGGCGACCGCCGCAAGGAGATGCTCAAGGACATCGCCATCCTCACCGGCGGTGAGGTCGTGAGCGAGGAGATCGGCGTCAAGCTCGAGAACGTCACCCTGTCCGACCTCGGCCAGGCCAAGAGCGTCACGATCGACAAGGACAACACGACCATCGTCGGCCGCGACCTCAAGGGCAAGGACGGCAAGGAGATCAAGGCCAAGATCGACGGCCGGATCGAGCAGATCCGCCGCCAGATCGAGGACACGACGAGCGACTACGACCGCGAGAAGCTCCAGGAGCGCCTCGCGAAGCTCGTGGGCGGCGTCGCGGTCGTCAAGGTCGGCGCGGCCACCGAGGTGGAGATGAAGGAGAAGAAGGCCCGCGTCGAGGACGCCCTCCACGCGACCCGCGCGGCCGTCGAAGAGGGCATCGTCCCCGGCGGCGGCGTGGCCCTCATCCGCTGCCAGGAGGCGCTCGGCAACCTGCGCCTCTCGGCGGAGCAGAAGGTCGGCCTCAAGATCATCGAGCGCGCCGTCGAGGAGCCCCTCCGCCAGATCGCGGCGAACGCGGGCGTCGAGGGCTCGATCGTGATCGACCGCATCCGCAACAACACCGGCAACTACGGCTACAACGCGGCCACCGACACCTACGAGGACCTCGTGGAGGCCGGCGTGATCGACCCGACCAAGGTCGTGCGCTCCGCGCTGCAGAACGCGTCGTCGGTCGCCGGCCTCATGCTGACCACCGAGGCGATGATCGCCGAGCTCCCGAAGGAGGAGAAGGCGGCGGGGGGCGGCCACAGCCACGGCCCCGGCGGCATGGACTTCTGAGCCGCGCGCGCCCGCTCGTGAGCGCGAGCGCGCCCCACCCCGACGAGCGCCGGGTCCCGCGAGGGGCTCGGCGCTCCGTCGTTTCTGCCGCGCCGCGCGCGCGCTCCTCGCGTCCTCTTGCCGCGAAGTGGGAGGCTCGACGCCGCGCCGGCCGGGTTTAAGTTCTGGCTCGATGATCCGTGAGTGCCGGAGCTGCGGCGCGAAGAACCGCGTCCCGATCGCGCGGCTCGACGAGACGCCGCGCTGCGGGCGGTGCAAGGGATCGCTCGGGCCCGTGCGCGCGCCCATCCCGATCGAGTCGGAGCAGGACTTCGAAGCGCTCGTCGCCTCGTCCTCGCGCCCGGTCCTCGTCGACTTCTGGGCCGCGTGGTGCGGGCCCTGCCGCGCCCTCGCCCCCGAGCTCGAGGCGCTCGCCGCGCGGCGCGCGGGCGAGCTCGTCGTGGCGAAGCTCGACACCGAGGCGGTCCCGTCGGTCGCTGCGCGCTTCGCGATCCGCAGCATCCCCACCCTCGTCCTCTTCCGGCGGGGCGCCGAGGCGGCGCGGCTCAGCGGCGCGATGCCCGCCGCCGAGATCGAGCGTCGCCTCGGCCTCTCGCCCTCGCGCGCGGCGCCGTGACCCGCGCCTCGCCGCCCGACGGGGCGACGCTGTTCGAGCCGGCGGGACACGTCCGCGCGCGCGCGGTCCTGCTCGGGCAGCGCATCGACACGCGCGGCCTCGAGCCCTGGCCGCACCAGCCGCTGGGCGTCCTCGAGCGCGAGCGCGGCTGGGTGCTCGCGTTCCCGTTCGGCGCGGCGGTGCTCGTCGGCGTGCCGGACGAGGATCGCGCCGCGGCGCTCGCCGCGCTCGGATCGCGCGTGCGCGAGCCGCTCGAGGACGCCGAGCGCGAGGACGTCGAGCTCCTGCTCGACCCGGCCGCGCCCGGCGTGGTCGACGAGCGCGGGCGCATTCGGCTCGCCGACGCGAGCGTCGAGCGCGTCGCGGTGGTCGCGAGCGTGCTGGCCAAGAGCGTGCTCCTCGCGCACTACGAGGCGCGCGCGCAGGCCGCGATGGAGCGCGTGGAGGACCTCGCGACGCGGCTGCGCGGCGGCGGGCGCCTGAAGGTCCGCAGCGACGCGCTCCTGCGCGAGATCGGCGACGCGCTGCTCGCGCAGAGCCGCACGATCGGGCGGGCGGAGGTCGCGGAGAAGCTCGAGCTGACGTGGGATCTGCCCGACGTCGATCGGCTCTACGAGCGGCTCGCCATCGAGTACGAGCTCGACGATCGCGACCGCGTGCTCCACCGCAAGCTCGAGCTCGTCGACCGCACCGCGACCATCTACCTCGAGCTCATCCGCACGCGGCAGTCGCTGCGCCTCGAGTGGTACATCGTCGGGCTCATCCTCGTGGAGGTCGTCCTCTACGTGTACGACCTCGTCGTGAAGGCGTAGTCGTCAAGGCGCGCGCGGCAGCGGGACCACGAGCACGGGGCAGCGCGCGAGGCGCACGACCTTCTCCGCGACGCTCCCGATCAGGAAGCGCGTGAGCCCCGTCCGCCCGTGCGTCGCGATCACGATGACGTCGTCCGGCTCGGCGAGCCCGGTGATCGCGCGCGCGGGCGAGCGATCGTGGAGGATCTTCGTCTCCACCTCGAGGCCCTCGAACAGCTCGCCTACGATCACGTCGAGCTGATCGCGCAGGCCCGCCTCGATCGACTCGACGAGGGAGGTGTTCTCCGCCGCGACGCTGCGCAGGAGCGGGTCGTGGAGCTCGAGCGCCGCGCGATCCCACACGTGCACCAAGACGACGGGGGCGCCGAGCGGCGCGGCGTGCTCGCGCGCCGCGATCAGCCCGGCGCGAGAGGGCTCGGAGAAGTCGGTGGGGGCGATCACGCGGGTCATCGGCGCCGACCCTACACCCTCTCGAGGGCGGTACGAAGCCGCTCGCGCACCTCGCGCGCGAGCGCCTCGAGCGCGGGCTCGCCGGCCGGCAGCAGCGCGACGGGATCGACCGCCTCGATCACGGTCTTGCCGTGGTCGTCCTCGTACAGCACGACGTTGCACGGCAGGAGCGTGCCGACCTGGAGCGAGGCGCTCAGCGCGCGGTGCGCGAAGCCCGGGTTGCAGGCGCCGAGGATCACGTAGCGCCGGAAGTCGACGCCGAGCTTCGCCGCGAGCGTCGCGCGGACGTCGATCTCGGTCAGCACGCCGAACCCCTGCTCCGCGAGCGCCTCGCGCACGCGCCGGTCGGCCTCGTCGAACGCGCGATCGCTCACGCGCCGTAGCTCCGTCGTCATCGCGTCACCTCCGCGCTCGACGTACGTCCCCGCCCGCCGGTCGCAACCCACCGCCGTTGCCGCGCGGCCCCCGGGGCCTAGGTGAGATCGCATGGACACGACCGGCGCGGACGACGACCTCGAGCTCGATCTCGCGATCTGCACCGCCTGCGGAGCCGACATCACCGACGAGGCGAGCGCGTACGGGATCCCGAACGGGGAGTGGCTCTGCCTGGGCTGCGCGGTCGCGCGCGGGGGCCGCTTCGACGCGGGCGACGAGCGCTGGCTCGCGGCGCCGGACCTCGAGGGGCTCGCGCTCCGACCCAGCTGAGCTCCGACCCAACTCATCCGCCGCCGGCGGCCGGCGCGCTCGATCAATCGACCGTCAACGAGCCAGACTGAGCCCATGAGCGACCCGCCCGAGCTCGCCGACCTGCGCCGGCCCTCCCGCGATCGGCCGCTCGATCCGGAGGCCCTGCCGCGCGAGCCCATGGAGATCCTCCGCCTCTGGTACGGAGAGGCCCGCGAGGCCGGGCTCGTCGAGCCGAACGCGCTCGTGCTCGCGACGGTAGACGCGGACGGACAGCCCTCGACGCGCGCGGTCTTGATGAAGTACCTCGACGCCGACGGACCGGTGTTCTTCACGAACTACGAGAGCCGCAAGGCGCGCGACATCGCCGGCTCGCCGCGCGTGAGCGCGCTCTTCTTCTGGCCGGCGCTCGAGCGCCAGCTCCAGATCCGCGGGGTCGCGGAGCGCGTCGGCAAAGCGGAGTCGCTGCGCTACTTCCTGCGGCGCCCGCGCGAGAGCCAGATCGGCGCCTGGGTGAGCCACCAGAGTCGGGTCGTCTCGTCGCGCTCGCTGATCGAGGCGAAGTTCGACGAGATGAAGCGCAAGTTCGCCGCGGGCGACGTCCCCCTCCCCTCGTTCTGGGGCGGCTATCGCGTTCGGCCCGTCGAGGTCGAGCTGTGGCAGGGGCGCGCGCACCGCCTGCACGACCGCTTCCTCTACACGCGAGACGGCGAGGGCTGGCAGTTCGCGCGGCTCGCGCCCTGAGCGCTATGCTCTGCTCGATGCGGCTCTTGCTGCCCACGGACTTCTCGGAGCCCTCCGGTCGCGGTGTCGAGGCGGGGGGCGCGCTCGCCCGCGCGCGCGGCGCCTCCGTCACCCTCGTGCACGTCTGGGATCCTGCCGCCGCGGGCGCGCCGCCCGCGACGCTCGGCTGGTCGCGCGACAAGCAAGACCGCCTGGTCGCCGAGATCCGCGCGCACCTCCTCGCGCGGCTCGACGACGAGCGCGAGCGCATCCCGAGCGGCGTGCCCGTCGAGCTCGCGCTCCTCGAGGACGCCTCGCCGGCGCGGGCGATCACACGTTTCGCGGCCGACGAGGGCTACGACCTCGTGGTGATCGCCACCCACGGCCGCACCGGCCCGATGCGCGCGCTGCTCGGGAGCGTGGCCGAGAAGGTCGTCCGGCTCGCGCGGACCCGCGTCCTCACCATCCCGACCCGGTGAGGGTGTGCGAGCCCGGCGCGAGCGCTCGATCCTCCTCGCCAACGGGCTGAGCCTGTCGCGCGTGCCGCTCGCCGCCGCCCTCTGGATCGCGCCGGACGTGCCCGCGTGGACGCTGTCGATCATCGCGGTCGCGGGCGTCACCGACGTGCTCGACGGCTGGGTCGTCCGCCGCGCGCGGCGCGAGGCGTGGGCCGGCGGGGACCCCGGCGCCTATGCGGCGCACGTCGCGCGCGGCGAGGTGATCGACGGGCTCGCCGACAAGATCTTCGTCGCCTCGGCCGTCCTCGCGCTGCTCGCGGTCGCGCACCCGCCGTGGTGGGCGCTCGGCGCGCTCGTCGCGCGCGAGCTCCTCTTGGTCCCTGCGCTGTCGATCTACCGCTTCCTCCCGGCGGCGCAGCGCGGCAAGGTCGACTTCACCGCCGGCTACGCGGGCAAGGCGGCGACGTTCTTCCAGCTCGCCGGCCTCGTCGCGGGGTTCCTCGGCAGCGCGCTGTTCGTCCCCGCCGCGGTCCTCGCCGGCGCCCTCGGCGCGCTCGCCGCGATCCTCTACGTCGCGCGGGCCGCCCGCGCCGCGCGCCCGGCCGAGCCGAGCGCGTGACGAGCGGCCGACGCCGCCATCGAGACCAGCCCGTCGCGCAGCGACGGGCGTTGGTCGAGGGGGCCCCATCGCCCCGCGATGGGGTCCGTTTTATGGGGGAAAGTGGAACAACCCCTCCGAAGACATCGAGGCCAGGCCATCGCGCAGCGATGGCCGTTGGCGGGTCGAACGCGGCGCCCCTCCAGCAAGCTCAGTGGATCGCGTACGCGTGCTCGTGCACCTCGCGGATCCGTCCCATCACGACGTGGAACGACATCAGCACGTGCTCGGCGCCCGCCGCGCGCGGGCCGTCGCCGCCGCTGCGCGTCGTCTCCACGAAGACGTGGTCCGCCGTGCCGTACGCCGTCTGCCCGAGGAAGCGGTAGCCGCCGGAGAACCGCTCGCGCACCGCCGCGAGCATGCGCCGAATCTCCGCCTGACCGGTGTGCAGCCCCGCGTGTCCGAGCCACTGCGCCGCGCCCCACCGCGCGTCCTCTTCGAACCGCGTGAGGGCCGCGTCGAGATCGCCGCTCTGAATCGCCGCCAACGCCGACTCGACCACCTGGATGTTGCTCTGCGCCTGGTCCATGCCGTTCCTCCTGCACCGTCGCACGTAGCCACCGCGGCGACGCGCGCCAGTGCGACCCCGCCCCTGCTACCGTTGGTGCGTGGCTTCGCCCAGGGAGCGGCTCCTCGACGCCATCGAGGCGTGGCAGCGCGAGCGCGCGCTCGAGCGCGTCGCGCGCTGGCGGCGCGACCCGAACGCGCTCGACGAGGCGGCGGTCGCGCGCCGCCACGCGCGGCTGCGCGGGCCGCGCGCGCGTGAGCTCTTCGAGGAGTGCGTGGAGCGCGGATCGCTCGACGACGGGGAGCGTCGCGCCGTCGTCGAGGCGCTCCGCGCCGCGCACCTCGCCGAGGCGCGGGCGGCCGGCGAGGCGCGGGTGCGCGCCGCGCTCGCCGCGCCCGTCGCGTTCGACTCGGACTTCCACGCGGGCGGCGCCCTGCTCGAGCGGCTCGGCGTACACCCGGACGGACGCGCGCGGCGCGCGATGATGCGCGCCCTCGAGCCGCTCTTCCTCGCGCTCTCGAACGCGCGGGCGGAGCGGGACGCGCGCGTGGCCGAGGCGGCGGAGACCGCCGCGTGGCTCCCGGCCGCGCCGACCGAAGACGCGGCGCTCGACGCCGACGCGCTCCTCGCCGCGACCGACGGCGCCTGGCAAGAGCTCCTCGCGCGGGTCGCCCACGCGGCGCGCGTCCCCACCGACGACATCGCCGACCTGCTCCACGCGCTGCGCGCGCCCGCGTGGGACGACCTCGTCCCGCGGCGCACGCGCCCGCGGCGCGTCCTGGCCACCCTCGGGGATCTCTCCTTCGGGGACGCGCTCGCGCGCGGCGCGCGCGCCGAGCCGTCCGGCGACACGCTGCGGGCGGCGGTGGTCGTGGTCGAGCCGTCGCGCGACGTGCGCCTCGCCGCCGGCGTCGAGCTCGGGCTCGCCTCCGAGCGCGACTACGCCGCCGCGCTCGTCCGCGCGGGCGCGCACCTCACGCAGCACCCTGCCCTGGCCGCCGTCACCCGGCGCTCGGCCGAGGAGAGCATCCCGCGCGCGCTCGGCGCGCTCGCGGCGCACCTCTACGCGGACCCACGGTTCGTCGCGCGCGCGTTCCCGTCGCTCTCCGCCAAGGAGCGCCGCGCCGCGGGCGAGCACTGCCTCGCGGTCGAGCTCTTCGAGCTGCGCACCGACGCCGCCGCGCACCTCGCGCGCCCGCACGCCGAGCGGCGCGCGTTCCCCGAGGTCGCGCGCGAGCTGCTGCGCCGCGCGCTCGGGGTCGACGCGAGCGCCTCGTTCGCCGCGGTGCTCGCCGGCGACGAGCGCGCGCGGGACCGCCTCGACGCCGCGCGGCACGCCGGCCCGCTCGCGGTCGCCCTGCGCGAGCGCTACGACGAGGACTTCTTCCGCAACCCGCGGGCCGCCGAGCCCTTGCGCCACGCCGCCTCCCGCGGCGCGACCCTCGGCGCGCGCGCGTGGGCCGACGAGCTCGGCGCGACCCCCGACGCGCTCCCCTCCCGCCTCGCCGAGCTGCTCGCCTGAGCGAGGGGACGATCCCCGTCATCTCGTCATTCGCGGGCTGGCCCCGACAATGACGAGATGAAGAAGATCGTCCCCGCCTCCGGCGCGTGAAGTAGGCTCGATCACGCATGGACGCCAGCATCCACGCCGAGCGCCGCCGGCAACTCCTCGAGCGCATGGGCGAGCGCGCGGTCGCCGTGATCGCGTCGACGCCGGTGAGCATCCGCAACAACGACGTCGAGCACGAGCACCGGCAGGACAGCGACCTCTACTACCTCACCGGGCTCGACGAGCCGGAGGCCGTGCTCGTCGTTTCGAGCGTGCACGAGGAGCACCGCGCCGTCCTGTTCGTGAGGCCGCGCAACCCGGAGCGCGAGATCTGGGACGGGCCGCGCGTCGGGGTCGACGGAGCGCGAGAGCACCTCGGGCTCGACGCGGCGTTCGAGGTCGCCGAGCTCGACGCCAAGCTCGGCGGCTACCTCGCGAACGCGGAGACGCTCTTCTACCGCGTCGGTCGCGACGCGGCGATGGACGCGCGCGTGCTCGCCGCCGTCGAGGGGACGCGCCGGCGCCACCGCTACGGGATCGGGTTCCCGACCGCGATCGTCGATCCCGCCGTGCACGTGCACGAGATGCGGCTCGTGAAGGAGCCCGGGGAGCTCGACGTCATGCGCCGCGCCGCCGCGATCACCGCCGAGGCGCACGACGCCGCGATGCGCGTCGCCCGCCCGGGCGCCTACGAGTACGAGGTCGAGGCGGAGATCCTGCGGGTGTTCCGGCAGCGCGGCTGCGAGCGCCCCGCGTACGGCGCGATCGTGGGGAGCGGACCGAACGCGACGATCCTGCACCACCGCAGAAACGATCGGCGCATGGCCGACGGAGACCTGCTGCTCATCGACGCGGGCTGCGAGCTCGAGTACTACGCGAGCGACGTCACGCGCACGTTCCCGGTGAACGGGCGCTTCAGCGCGCCGCAACGCGCGCTCTACGACGTGGTGCTCGAAGCGCAGAAGAGGTGCATCGAGGCGGTGCGCCCCGGCGCCACCCTCCCCGACGTCCACGCGGTCGCGCTGCGCACCTTGACCGAGGGGCTGATCGTGCACGGCCTGATCGAGGCGCCGCTCGACGAGGCCCTCGAGAAGGAGCTCTACAAGCCCTTCTACATGCACCGGACCTCCCACTGGCTCGGCATGGACGTCCACGACGTCGGCCCCTACTACGACCGCGGCGCCGCGCGGCCGCTCGCGCCTGGCTACGTGCTCACGATCGAGCCGGGGATCTACGTCGCCGTCGACGCCGAGGTCGAGCCGAAGTGGCGCGGCATCGGCATCCGCATCGAGGACGACGTCCTCGTCACGGAGGACGGGCAAGAGAACTTGACGGCTGCGATCCCGAAGGAGGCGGACGAGCTCGAGCGCCGGCTCGCCGCGCGGTGAGCGAGCCCCGCGGCGAGCCCCCTCCGTACGCCATCCTCGCGGGCGCGCGTCGCCGTCGTCGTCTACGCGCTGACGCGGTGAGCCGCGATCACTCGCGCGGGCCGAAGATGGCGGTGCCGACGCGGACGATGGTCGCGCCCTCCTCGATCGCCGCCTCGAGATCCGCGCTCATCCCCATCGACAGCTCCGGCAGCCCCTGCGCCTCGGCGAGCGCCCGCAGCGCGCGGAAGTGCGGGCGCGGATCACCCTGGGCGGGCGGGATCGTCATCAGGCCGCGCAGGCGGACGTTCGGCGCGCCGCGCGCCGCCTCGACGAGCGCCGCGAGCTCCTCGACGGCGCAACCCGACTTGCTCGCCTCACGCGCGACGTCCACCTCGATCAAGACATCGACGGGCCCGCTCGCGCGCGCCGCGATCTCGTCGAGCAGCCGCCTCGAGTCGACCGTCTCGATCGTCGCGCCGGTGCCGAGCACCGCCTTGACCTTGTTGCGCTGGAGGTGCCCGATGAAGTGCCACTCGGCCCCCTCGACGAGGGCGGCCTTCTGGACGAGCTCCTGCGCGTAGTTCTCGCCGAAGATCCGCTGGCCCGCGTCCATCGCCTCGCGCACCGCCTCCGCGGGGTGTCGCTTGGACACCGCGACGAGGGTCACCGCCGCGGGATCACGGCCCGCGCGCTCGCACGCGCGTGCGATCCGCGCTCGCACCGCCGCCAGGCGCGCCGCGATCGTCACGGCCAGCCCTCGAGCGCGCCGGCCCGCTCGAGCAGCGCGATCGTCTCGGCCGCGGGCAGCCCGACGACGTTCGTGTACGAGCCCTCGATCCGCGTGACGAGCCCGGCGCCCACGCCCTGCACGGCGTAGGCCCCCGCCTTGTCGCGCCCCTCGCCCGTCGCGACGTACCGCGCGACCGTCGCCGCGTCGAGGGCGCGGAACCACACGCGCGTCGAGACCGCGACCGCCTCGCAGAAGCCCCCGCCGACGACGGCGACCCCGGTGATCACCTCGTGCGCGGCCCCCGCGAGGCGCGCGATCATGCGGGTGGCGTCCACGTCGTCGCGCGGCTTGCCGAGGACCGCGTCGCCCGCGACGACGACGGTGTCCGCGCCCAAGACGAAGCCCGCCTCGCGCGCCGCGACGTCGCGCGCCTTCGCGAGCGCGAGCCGCGTGGCGAGCTCGACGGGCGGGAGCCCGACGCCGAGCGCGTCCTCGTCGACGTCGCTCGCGACGACGTCGAACGCGATCCCGAGCGTCGCGAGGATCTCGCGCCGGCGCGGCGACGCGGAGGCCAGCACGCGCCGGATCACGCGCCGCCTCGCTCCTCGAGGAAGCGCCGGTAGCGCTTCACGTAAGTGCGGCTCACGTGCGCCGCGTCGAGGCGGAGGAACTTCGCGAACTCGGCCACGAAGCCGCGGACGTAGACCGGTGCCGGCAGCGCGGCGAACTCGTCCTTCTCGATCGCCTCGAGGTAGTTCAACCCGACCTTGGTCTTCACGCTCACCGCGCGCAGGTCGATCCCGAGGGCCTCGCGGACCTGGCGGATCAGGGGGCCGGAGAAGTCGGTCTCGGGCGTGATGGCGGGCGGCGGCGGGAGATCCGTCGGGCGCGCGCGGAAGGCGGGCGCCTCGTCGCGCGCGTCGTCCTCGACCGGGAAGACGCTGAGCTCGTACGGCCGGCGTCGCGCCGGATCGAGCAGCACGTCGAACGCCTCCTCGATGCGCGTGCGCACCTTGTCGAGCTCGTCCGGCGCGAACAGCCCGTAGACCGCGAGCGCGTCGGGCGCGTAGATGTCGCGCGCGCGCTTGTACGCGCGTCGCACCTCCTCGTCGGTCGCGCCGCGGTCGACCTCGAGCAGGTCGTGGTGGCTCTCGGGCGGCACCGCGCGCTCGCGGCGCAGACGCTTGCCGGCCGCGAGCGCCAGCAGGCGCCGGGCGACCTTCTCGAGGCTCTTGGCCGACTTCGCGCCGGGGCTCTCGACGAGGAGCAGGCGGCGGTTGCGCACGCTGCTCCACGCCGTGTCGTCGTAGTCGATGTGGCCGAGGTACGCGATCGGCAGGCCGAGGCGGCGGCGCGCCGCCGTGCGCATGGCCTCGCCGAGCTCGAGGTCCGCGCGCAGCCGCGTCTGGTTCAACACGACCGCGGGCGCGAAGCTCTCCATCAGCTCGCGGACGGGATCCGCGAGCGGATCGCCGTCCTCCTCGAGCACGCGCCAGAGATCGACGGGCGGCGGACCGCCGCCGAGCGCGCGCACGCGGTCGAGCAAGCGCCGCCGCGCGCGCTCGTCCGGCACCTCGCGCCGCAGCTGGCGCACGAACGCGTAGCGCAGGAAGCGGTAGGTGTTCTCGACGGCCGTCGGCTCCGGCATCGTCACGTACAGCGAGAGATCGGCGCCGAGGTGGAAGTCGATCAGCGTGCTCGCCAGGCCCGAGCCGACGTCCGCCACGACGTAGTCCGCGCGCAGGCCGCGGAGCCGCGCCGCGAGGTGGGCGCGCCGCGTGCGCCGGGCCGCGCCGGCGGCCGGCTCGTCGAGCCCCGCGTGGTACAGGCGCAGCCCGGGGACCGGCGTGTCGACGAGGAGCGAGGCGACCGCGTGACGCGCGGGCTCGTCCTCGCCGAGCGGATCCCAGCGCCGCCCCGTGGGCGGACGCGGGACACCCACGATCGTGTGGAGGTTCGCGCCGATCGAATCGGCGTCCGCGAGCACGACCTGCCGGCCGATCGACGCGAGGTACACGGCCAGGTTCGCCGCGACCATGCTCTTGCCCGTGCCGCCCTTGGCGCCGCAGACCGAGATGATCCGCGGGGGCCGGGTCGAGAAGCCCGGCTCCGTGGGGCCGTCCTCGCCCTCTCCCGGCTCGCGGTAGAGCAGGACCTCCTCTTCGACCGAGTCGCCCATGCGCGCTCGGGTGGTATCAGGCGCTACTCCGCTTCGCCAGCGGGCGCGACCGAGGCGAGGAACGGCTCCCACTCGGCGAACCGCCGGCGCTGCGCCGCGAGCGTCAGCGCGAGGCTCCAGCTCGGCCGGACGGGTCGTTTCAAGAGGTGCATCCCCGCCTCCTCCGGGAGCGACCACGCCTTCTGGAGGTTACAGCGGCGGCACGACGTCACGAGGTTCTCCCACGTCGAGCGGCCTCCGCGAGAGCGCGGGAGCACGTGATCGAGGTTGAGCTCCTTCACCCCGGGGCGGCCGGCGCAATACTGACACGTGAAGTCGTCCCGCAAGTAGACGTGACGGCGAGAGAGGCGCAGCGGCGCGCGCGGGACCCGGTTGTACGCGTCGAGCAGGAGCACGCGCGGGACGCGGATCGGGCCGCGCGCGGTGCCGATCGCCTCGTCGTCCGGGCTCGGCCGGCGCTCCGCCCACGCGTCGAAGTCGTGCGGCTCGAAGGAGGCGTCGAGCACGCGCGCCCGCCCGAGGTACAGCATCGCGAAGCCGTCGCGCGCGTCGGTGATGCGCACGGGCTGGTAGCCGCGGTTGAGCACGAGCACCGGAGAGTCGAGCCCCGTCCGCGGGGTTGGCGGGTGGGCGAGCATCACGACGACCAGGTGGCCTCGAGCACGTCGCGGTCGTCGCCGAGGGCCGCGGCCCGCGCGACGCGGACGTCGACGTCGCGCGCGCCCGCGATGCGCAGCGCCTCGTCGAGGTACCCGGCGACCGCCGCCGCGAGGCCGAGCGAGGGCTCCGGGAACCCCGCGATCTCGAGGCGGCCGTAGCCGCGGCCGAGCTTGGCCACGGTGACCTCGCCGACCTGGAGGTAGCGCCCCCAGATCTCGGGCACGTGCGAGAAGAGCAGCTCCGGCGTCGGCGCGTGCGCCCCGAGCGCGTCGCGCGCGCTCGCGGCGGCGCGCTGCGCGAGGAAGCGCCCCGCCTCCGCGACGAGCTTGCGATCCCCGCGCCCCTCGGCGCGATCGATCTGCTCGATGAGCGTGATCGGCCGGGGCGACGCGTACCACGCGCCCGGATCGAGCGTGCCGCGGAGCGCGCCCGACAGCGCGGGGTGCTGATCGACGAGCGCCGCCGCTCGCTCGGCGCCGAAGCGGGCCTCGAGGAAGGCGGCGATCTCGAGCAGCGCCATGCCCGACACCTGCGGCGGCGCCGCGTGGGCAGGCGCGGCGACGCGCCCCTCGAGCTCTACCTCGCGGGCGCGGAGCTGGCGCAGCTCCATCGTCAGCGTGTCGGTGCTCTCGAAGAGCTCGACCGGTGGCTCGGCGCCGAAGGGCACGAGGGCCTCGCACATCTCCTCGGCGTACTGGAACCGATCGTCGGGGTCCTTCTCGAGAGCCTTGTGGACGACCGCCTCGAGGCGGGGATCGACCTCGACACCGAGCTGCGCGAACGTCGGCGCGGGCTCGTCGGTGATCGCGCGGCACAGCTCGGGGAAGGTCGGCCGCTCGAAGGGCACCCGGCCGGCGAGCATCTGGTAGAGCAGCACGCCGACCGCGTAGAGATCGACGCGCGCGTCGCGCACCCGCCGCCCGAGGATCTGCTCGGGCGCGGCGAACGCCGGCGTGCCCATCGTCTTGCCGGAGGGGGTGAGGTCGGAGCTCGGGTCCATCGCCGAGTCGATGATCGCCGCGACGCCGAAGTCGAAGAGCTTCACGTGGTCGCGCTTCTTGCCCTGCACCGTGAGCATCACGTTCTCGGGCTTGAGATCGCGGTGGATGATCCCTTCGCCGTGCGCCGCCGCGAGCGCGGCGAGCACTTGCCCCGCGATGCGCGCGGCGCGGGTCGGGTCGAAGCGGCCGTCGTCGCGGAGCGCCTGCGCGAGGCTCTTGCCGCGTACGTACTCCATCACCGTGTACGGCGCCCCGCTCGGCTCGACGCCCATGTCGAGCACGTCGACGATGTTCTCGTGCCCCACGCTCGCCGCGGCGCGCGCCTCGCGCTGGAAGCGCGCGATCGTCACGCCCTCGTCGGCGAGGTGGTGATGGAGCACCTTCACCGCGACGGTGCGCCCGATCGCGACGTTCTCCGCCTTGTAGACGGTGCCCATCCCGCCGCGCCCGAGGACCCGCCGCAGCCGGTACTTGCCACCGATGATCGCCCCGACGAGGCTCCGCGTCGCCACGGTGGTGGGCGGGAGGCCGCTGGGATCGGGGGTCAGCACGGTCTTCGCACCCCACTGGCCTCACGGTCGCACGGCACGGAGGGAGGATAGCGCCATCGCCGCTCGCCCCCAAGGGTCGTCACGCGAAACGCACGAAGCGTCGAGCCGATGACCCGGCATGCGCACGCTCCCTCCGCTCGCGATCCTGATCCTGGCCACCGCCTGCCTCCGCGCGCCCCCGGAGCCCGCGCCACGCGACGCGGGATCGCCCGCCGACGCCGCGGTGGAGCCGCCGCTCGCGCTCTCGAGCGTCACGGTGGCGGACGCCACGGGCGCGCCGTGGCCGCTCGAGGCGACGCCGCGCCGCCCCGTCGTGCGGCTCTCGTGGACGAGCGCGCCGCGCCTCGACGACGAGCCGCCGGTGTGGCTGCTGCACGGATCGCCCGACGACGATCTGCGCGAGGACCTCGGGCGCGCTCCCCTGCGCGTCGCGACGCGCGCTCGGATCGTCCGCGCGCGGCTCGTGGCTGGCGCGCGGAGCTGGGAGCTGCGGCCCGAGGAGCGGCTCGCGCCGGGCACGGAGCTCACGCTCGCCGTCGCTTCGTGGCTCCGCGCCGCGCACGATGGCGTGGCGATCGGGGAGCCCGCCCTGCTCGCGCTGCGCGTGAGCGACGCGCCGGAGGCCGGCGCCGAGGCGACGGCGAGCTGGCCTCCCGACGGCGCGATGACGGTGTCGCCGAGCCTGGGCGAGCTCGCCGTGCGGTTCGACGGTCCGCTCGGCGGGCTCGTCGAGGGCGCGATCGCGCTCCACGAGGGCGGGCGCCCCGAGGAGGCGAGCGTCGCGGAGGTGACGTGCGCAGAGGTCGGCTGGCCCGACGGATGGTGCGTGCGGATCGCGCCCGCGCGGCTCCTCAGGCGCGGCGCCGCGCACCGCGTCGTCGTCGGGGCGGAGCAGCTCGACGCGACGGGCGCGCCGGTCGGCCCGTTCGCGGCGACCTTCACCACCGCGCTCGACGAGCCGGCGGGCGCGCCCGCGCCGCGCCCGCCCGCCGCGTGCGCGCTCGACGAGGAGGTGAGCGAGCTCGGCTGCCTGCTCTCCGACGACGACCGCGTGGTCCTGCGCCTCGAGACGGGCGAGCCCATGCGCTGGCGCATGACCCTCGACGGCCGGCTCGCCCTCGGCATCGCGCCACGGGGCGCCACGGTCATCGCGTTCCGCGGCCTCGGGCCGGGCCGCGCCCTCGAGGCCGAGCTCGCGCTCGAGGGGACCGGGGGCGCCGTCGCGCGCCTCACCCTCCCCGTCGAGACGAGCCCGCCGCTCGCCGCCGTCTCCATCGTCGAGGTGCGCCCGGACCCCCACGGTCCAGAGCCCACCCAAGAGTACGTGGAGCTACTAAACTACGGGGCCGTGCCCCTCTCCCTCGACGGCTTCCACCTCGCGGACCGCGACGACCGCGTCGGCGACACGCTCTCAGGCGTGGTCGCGCCGGGCGAGCGCGTGCTCGTCGTGCCGGAGCGCTTCGACCCCGACCACCCGGCCGATCCGCCGGTCCCGCCCGGCGTGCGCCTGGTCCGCGTCGACGCCTCGCTCGGCTCGGGCGGCATCTCCAACGCGGGCGAGCCGCTCTACCTGCGCGACGCGGCGGGCCGGCGCGTGTCGGCCGCGCCCCCGCTCGCGGCGCGCCCCGGCGTCTGCCTCGTCCGCGTCGGCGAGGACATGCGCGGCGCGGAGGGCTTCGTCCTCGCGCCGTGCACCCCCGGCGTCCCATGAGCACGGGAGCGCTCCCGCTCGACGAGCCGGCCCGCGGGCCCGACGCCGACGTCGTCGTACAGGGCACCGTCGTGGAGCGCCGCTGGGCGAGCCCGGACGGACGCTTCGCGGTGCTGCGCGTCGAGCGCGAAGCGGCCGACGAGGCGATCGTGGTGGTCGGCGACGTGGGCGGGCTCGGCGAGAACGAGCACGCGCGCTTCCGAGGGCGCTGGGAGGATCATCCGAAGTACGGCCGGCGCCTGCGCGTCGAAGGCTGGACCCCGATCCTGCCGACGACGCGCGCGGGGCTCGCGCGCTTCTTGGGATCGGGCGTGGTCCCCGGCGTCGGCCGCGCGATCGCGCAGCGGCTGGTCGCCGCGTTCGGCGAGCGGACGCTCGACGTGATCAGCGAACAGAGCGCGCGCCTGCGCGAGGTGCCCGGCATCGGCCGCAAGCGCGCCGAAGCGATCGCCGCCGCCGTGCGCGCCCGGCGCGCGGACGCCGAGCAGCTCACGTTCCTGCACTCGCTCGGGCTCGGCCCGGCGCTCTCGCGCAAGCTCCGCGCGAAGTACGGCGAGCGCACCGTCGAGGTCCTGCGCGAAGATCCGTACCTCGCCGCGGAGGAGGTGAGCGGGATCGGGTTCCGCACCGCCGACCAGATCGGCCACGCCGCGGGGATCGCCGACGACGATCCGCGCCGCGCCGCGGGCGCGGTCCTGCACCTGATCGGCAAGGCCGCAGACGACGGACACGTCTACGCGCCGCTCGCGACGCTCGTGCGCGGCGCCCGCGCCCTGAACGTCCCGGAGGCGCTCATCGAGCCGGCGGTCGAGGCGCTCACCGCCCGGCAGATGCTCGTCGTCGAAGAGGACCGCGTGTACGCGCCGCCGCTCCACCGCGCGGAGGTGCGCGCCGCGGAGCGGTTCGTCGCGCTCGCGCGCCCGCGGCCCGGGCGAGAGGCCGCGGCGCGCGCGCTCGCGCTGCCGGAGGAGCTCACCGACCTGCAGCGCGACGCCGTCCGCACCGCGCTCACGAGCGGCCTCATGGTGCTCACCGGCGGGCCCGGGACGGGCAAGACCACGACCGTCGAGGCGATCGTCGCGGCGCACGAGGCGCTCGAGCTGCGCGTGACGCTCGCCGCGCCGACCGGGCGCGCCGCCAAGCGGATGAGCGAGGCGAGCGGCCGCGAGGCACGCACGATCCACCGGCTGCTCGAGTGGGCCCCACAGTCGGGCTCCTTCGCGCGCGACGCGAACAGCCCGCTCGAGACCGACCTCGTCCTCGTCGACGAGGCCTCGATGCTCGATCTCCCGCTCGCGCGCGCGCTGCTCGACGCGATCCCGCCGTCCGCGAGCCTCGTGCTCGTTGGAGACGTCGACCAGCTCCCGCCGGTCGGCGCGGGCCAGGTGCTGCGCGAGCTCATCCGATCGGAGCGCGCGCCCGTCGTGCGCCTCGACCGCGTCTTCCGCCAGGCGCAGCAGAGCGCGATCATCCGCGGTGCGCACGACGTCTTGACAGGCCGCGCGCCCCGGCCGACCACGCGTGGGGAGAAGGGCGACGGCGACCTCTTCGTCGTGCGCGCGCACGAGCCGGCCGCGATCGTCGAGCGGCTCGTCGCGACGCTGCGGCGGATCCCCGAGGCCTACGGGCTCGACGCGCGGCGCGACGTGCAGGTGCTCGTGCCGATGCGCCGCGGCCCCGTCGGGACCGAGCGGCTCAACGAGGTCCTGCAGGAGCACCTCAACCCTCGACGCGACGCGCCGCCCGGCGTATTGCGCGCGGGCGACAAGGTGATGCAGCTCAAGAACGACTACGAGCGCGAGGTCTTCAACGGCGACATCGGGTGGGTGCGCCGCGTCGAGGACGGCGTCACCTACGTCGAGTTCGACTCGGGCGTGCGCAGCTACGACGCCGACGCGGTCGACGCGCTCGCCCTCGCCTACGCCTCGACGATCCACAAGGCGCAGGGCTCCGAGTTCCCCGGGGTGATCGTGGTCCTGAGCGCGGGCCACCACGTGCTCTTGTCCCGGGCGCTCCTCTACACCGCGATCACGCGCGCCAAGAAGCTCGTCGTGCTCGTCGGCGAGCCGCGCGCCATCGAGCGAGCGGCCGCCACCGTGCGCGAGCGCGACAGCTACTCGCGGCTCGCCGAGCGGATCGGGGCGTCGTGAGCGAGGACGCCGCCCTGCTCGCGGAGGCCGACACGAGCGCCCTCCCCTACGTGACCGCCGTACCCACGGTCGCGATCGACGGCGCGGTGCGCGCGCGCCACGAGGACTTCGTCGTGGACGAGGTGCCGGCGTACCTCCCGTCGGGCGAGGGCACGCACCTCTTCGTGCGCTTCGAGAAGACCGGCACGACGACGCCCGACGCGGTGCGCCGGATCGCGACCGCGCTCGGCGCCGACCCGCGCGCGGCGGGCTTCGCGGGGCTCAAGGACAAGCACGCCGTGACGACGCAGTGGGCGAGCTTCGAGGGCGCCGACGCGGCGCGCCTCGACGCGGCGATCGAGGGCGTGCGCGTGATCGAGGCCGCCCGGCACGGCAACAAGCTCCGCACCGGGCACCTGCGCGGCAACCGCTTCACGCTCCTGCTGCGCGGCGCCGAGCCGGCGGCCGAGCCGGCCGCGCGCGCCTGCCTCGACGCCCTCGCGGCGCGCGGCGTCCCCGCCTACTTCGGGCCGCAGCGCTTCGGCCACGACGGAGGCACGCTCGCCGAGGGGGCGCGGTGGATCTTCGGCGGCCGGCGCCCGCGGGATCGGTTCCGGCAGAAGCTCCTCGCCTCGGCGGTGCAGTCGGCGGTCTTCAACCACGTCCTCGCGGCGCGCGTGCGCGACGGGCTCCTCGACGCGGCGCTCGACGGAGATCTGCTCCAGAAGACCGACACGGGCGGGCTGTTCCTCTGCGACGACCCCGTGACCGACACCGCGCGCGCGAAGCGCTTCGAGCTGAGCGGGACCGGCCCGATGGTCGGCCCGAAGATGCGCGAGCCCGAGCGCGAGGCGCGGGCGCGCGAGCAGGCCGCCCTCACCGCGCTCGGGGTCGACGAGGCGCGCGTGCGAGCCTTCGGCAAGGCCGGCCCCGGGACACGCCGCCCGCTCCGGTTCCGGCTCGAGGCGGTCGACGTCAGGGCGGAGCCGGAGGGGCTGCGCCTCGCGTTCACCCTGCCCGCCGGCGGATACGCCACCGTCGTGCTCCGCGAGCTGCTCCGGCGCGAGGTCCTCTGAAGCCGCTCGATGATTCGACGGCCTCGAGCCGACGTCCGGCGACCGACGTCTCGGCCCCGCGGAGCAACTCGCTTGCAAGTAGCGGACATATGCGTCAAGCCCACGGGCACTCGGAGCGCCGCCAGAGGGCCCTCCGCCAGCGCCTGGAGATGTTGTGGACATTCAGAACAGACTGACCGCGTTCGCGGCGCTCGGCGCCGAGTGGGTCATGTGGCTGCTCGTGATCCTCTCGGTCGTCGTGCTCGCGATCGTGCTCGAGCGCGCGTACTTCGTCCTCGCCTCGCGTGACGATGTCGAGGCGCTCAAGCGCGAGCTGCTGAAGCGGCTGCGCGGCGCCGACGTCGACGGAGCCAAGAAGCAGCTCAAGGCCAGCAAGTCCTTCGAGGCGCGCATCGCCCTGGCCGGGCTCGACTCGATCGAGGACGGCTACGCCGCGGCCGAGGAGCGCATGTCGGGCGAGAGCGCCCTGGCCAAGCTCGCGATGGAGCGCAACCTCGCGTTCGTCGGCACGGTCGGCAACAACGCGCCCTTCGTCGGGCTGCTCGGCACCGTCATCGGGATCATCAACGCGTTCCACCAGCTCGAGACCAGCCAGGGGCAGGTCTCCGCGGGCCTGATGGCGGAGATCGGCGAGGCCCTCGTCGCGACGGCGATCGGCCTGCTCGTCGCCATCCCGGCGGTCGCGTTCTTCAACCTCTTCATGCGGATCATCAAGGCCCGCATCGCGCGCGGCGAGTCGCTCGGGTCCGAGGTCCTCGCGTACCTCAAGAGCACCCGCGTCCGGGGCGGCGGGCCCTACCGCGGCAAGGACGCGCCCGCCGGCGACGCCGCCGAGAGCGAGGCCTGATCGATGGGCGCGAGCGGCGGCGGCGGCGAGGACGAAGAGATCATCACGGCGATCAACGTCACCCCGTTGGTCGACATCGTGCTCGTCCTGCTGATCATCCTGATGGTCACGGCGAGCTACATCGTCTCGAAGAGCATCCCGATGGATCTCCCGAACGCGGTGACCGGGGACGAGACGCCGCCCCGCCAGCTCACCGTCTCGATCAACCGGGAGAACCAGCTCTACGTCGACGCCGAGGAGGTGACGTGGGAGCAGCTCCGCGCCCGCGCCCGGCAGTTCGCGTCCGAGGAGCGCGAGGCGCGCGCGGTCATCGCGGCCGATCGCGCGGTGAGCCACGGAGAGTTCATCCGGGTGATCGACATCCTGCGCGAGGTGGGCATCGTCCGCTACGCGATCAACGTGAACCCACGCGAAGAGAGCCCATGAGCGCGCGCTGGCCCTAGGGATCGGGACGTGAACACGCTGGCCAGGTTGTTCGTCGCCGTCGTGCTCCTCGACCGACCTCCCGAGGAAGCGCTGCGCCTCTACGCCTTCGGAGTCGTCAGCGTCGGCGCCCACGTCGCCGCCGCGCTCGCGCTCTTCCTCCTCCCCTTCCTGACCCTGCGCGAGCCGCCGCCGGCGCCGATCGCGGTCGAGATCGTCGAGGCTCCGGCGACCGAGCCCCCGCCGCCCGAGCCGGAGCCGGAGCCCGTGGCCGAGCCCGAGCCGGTGGCGGCGACGCCGCCGCCCGAGGCCGTCCCCGTCGAGCCCCCGCCTCCGCGCACGCCGCGCGTGCGGGCCGAGCCGCCCCCCGAGCCCGCCGCCCCGCCCCCCGCGGCGCGGGAGGCGATCGCGGACTTCTCGGGGATGACGCTGACGAACGACACGGGCAGCGCGTGGGCGAGCGCGACGGGCAGCGGCGCGCCGATGGAGGGCCCGATCGGCCCCCCCGGCGCCGCGGTCACGGGGCGCAACCGCCGCGGCACCCCCGGCGGGCAGCCCGGCGGGACGGGCACGGGCGCCGGCTCGGAGGACCGCGTCGTCGCCGCCTCGGACCTCTCGCGGCGGCCGGGCCCCCCCAGCGATCGCCTGCGCGAGGTCCTGCAGCGCAACTACCCGCGGCAGGCGCAGACCCAAGGCCTCGAGGGCAGCGCCCGCGTGCGCGTGCGCGTCGACCCGGACGGCAGCGTGCGGCCGCTCGACGTGGTCAGCGAGGATCACACGGGCTTCGGCGACGCGTGCCGCCGCACGCTTCGCGAGGGAGGCCGGTGGGAGGCGCCCCTCGACCGCAGCGGCAACGCCGTCGCGACGATCACGACCTTCCGCTGCACGTTCACGCTCGACTTCTGAGAGCCCGCCGCGACCGTTGCGCCGGGCCGCCCGCGTCGGCGATGATGGAGGCGATGCGCGCCCGAGCGTTCGCCGTCTGCTCGCTCGCCCTCTCGCTCGCGACGCCCGCCTGGGCTCAGGAGGCGCCGCCCGTCGGCGACGTCAACGTGATGCGCTTCGTGCCCGCGCCGGGCCCGGGCAGCTACTTCATGGTCGAAGGCGCCGAGACGCCTGGCCACCTCACCGGGTCCGCCGGGCTCGTGCTCGACTACGCGCACGCCCCCTTCACCCTGTACCGCGCCACCTGCGACCCGGACGGTACGAACTGCCAGCAAGGCGACGTGCGCGCTCGCCTCGTCGAGTACGTCGCCGCCGCCCACGTGATGGGCTCGATCGCGCTCTGGGACCGCCTGCAGATCAGCTTGATCGTGCCGCTCGCGATCACGCGCGGCGACGGGCTCGAGTTCACGCGCGGCCGGGAGCTCCACACGCTGCCCGGCGGTCCGTCGCCGCAGTTCACCCTCGCCGACCCGCGCCTCGCGGTGCGCGGGCACATCTTCCGCGACCCCGACAGCGGCATCTCGCTCGGCGCGAGCGCGTTCGTCACCTTCCCCACCGGCAGCGCGATCGCGCCCCGGCGCTGGGTCGGCGACGCGCTGCCCACCTTCGGCGGACACCTCCTCTTCCAGCTCGTGCGCTCGGGCTTCCACTTCGCCGCCAACGTCGGCGGCGTCTGGCGCGACGAGACCACCGTGCTCTCCACGACGGTCGGCGGCCAGCTCACGTACGGCGTGGCGGTCGGCTACGACCTCACGACGCTCGTCGGCGTCTTCGGCGAGCTCCTCGGCGCGCACACGTTCACCGGGCAGTCGGACGAGCACTACCTCGAGTGGCGCGTCGGCGGCCGACTGCGCGTCGGCGACTTCGACATCTTCCTCGCGGGCGGCTCGGGCCTGCCCCCCTTCGGCGTCGGCACGCCGATGTTCCGCGCGATCGGCGGGTTCCAGTGGGCGCCGCGCCACGGCGACTCGGACGGCGACGGCATCGAGGACGGTCGCGACGCGTGCCCCAGCGAGGCCGAGGACGTCGACGGCTGGGAGGACGAGGACGGCTGCCCCGACCCCGACAACGACGGCGACGGCCTCGCCGACGCCGTCGATCCCTGCCCCGACGTCGCCGAGGACGTCGACGGATACCAGGACGACGACGGCTGCCCCGACCCCGACAACGACGGGGACGGAATCGCCGACGGCTACGACTCGTGCCCGGACGAGCCCGAGGACTTCGACGGGGATCGCGACGAAGACGGCTGCCCCGATCACGACCGCGACCGCGACGGGATCGACGACGCACAGGACCAGTGCCCCGACGTCCCGGAGGACTTCGACGGCTTCGGCGACGAGGACGGCTGCCCCGAGGACGACTTCGACGGCGACGGCATCCCGGACGAGCGGGACCAGTGCCCCGATCAGCCCGAGGACCTCGACGGCTTCGAGGACGAAGACGGCTGCCCCGAGGACGGCGGCCCCCCCGAGCGAGGACCGCGCCGCGTCATCCGCGGGCGGTGAAGGCCCGTCGACCCTCTCTTCGCGTCTTCGCGCGAGACACGCCGTTCGCGCCCAGCCTCCTCGACGGTTTCTTGACCGCGAGGAGCGAAGGACGGCTCATGGGGCCGTGCGCCGCGCCATCTTCGTCACCTGCCTGCTCACCCTGCTGCTCCTGCCCGCCTGTCGACGCCCGGGCGCGTCGCCGGAGCGCGTCGAGGACGACGTCGGGAGGTATCAGGTGCAAGGAACGTTGTCGACCGCCGAGTGCGGCGAGGGCTACCCGGCGCCGGAGACGATGTCGTTCGTCGTCGATCTCATGCACCTGCCGGGCTCCTCGCGCGGCTACTGGCAGATCCCGGACGGCCCCGTGGTCGAGGGCATCCTCGACCGCGCCGGCGGCTTCCGCTTCCAGTCCGCCACGCAGGCGGTGGCGATCGAGCCGGATCCGGGCTGGGAGGTCCCCGGCTGCACGCTCGAGCTCCTCGAGGTCGTGGACGGAACGCTCGAGGCCGGCGCGTCGACCGAGGCCGACGCGGGGGTCGCGCCCGTGCCCGAGGCGCGCATCGCCGGCTCGACGCGGATGCGCATCGCGCCGGTGCCGGGCGGCGACTGCCGGCCGCTGGTCTCGCTCTACGGTGGGCCCTTCCCCGAGCTGCCGTGCCGCATCGAGTACCGCCTCGCGGGGGAGCGGATCGGGAGCCCCTGACGACTACTCGCGGTCGTCTGGATCCGGATCGAGGCCGGCCTCCTCGAGCGCGTCGGCCACCGCCTGACTGATCGGCTCGGGCGGCGGCGCAGGCTCGCTCGGGACGTCGTTCCCGCTCGGCTCGTCGCGGCCGTTCGGCGCGGGCGGAGGCGACCCGTCGCCCGAGCCCGCCGACGGCGGCCCCTGCGGGCGACGCTCCGCGAGGATGATCAGCTTGGGCGAGTCGGCGCCGAAGTAGACGCCCGGATGCGCCTCGCGACCGCTCACCTCCACGACGCGGAAGCCGCGGTGGTGCAGCACCTGCCCGAGCTCGTGGAGCGAGTAGAGCCGCAGCGAGTAGCGCGCGTCGCGCTGGCGGCCGTCGTCGAGGATGACCGTGCGCTTCACCTCGAGCCGCGAGGTGATGTAGTTCATCTGCGTCTCTTCCATCACCACGCAGCCGTCGCCCTCGAACCACACGAGGTTCGGCTGGCCCTGGATGACGTAGTCGCGGTTGACCACGTCGAGCAGCAGGAGCCCGCGCGGTTTGAGCGCGCGGTGGAGGCGCTCGACGACCTGGCGGTTCGCCTCGTCGTCGAAGTACCCGAACGTCGTGCCCCAACAGAGCACCGCGTCGAACGAGCCGTCGAAGTTCATCTCCCGCATGTCGGCGTGCAGGAAGTTGATCTTGAAGCCGTTCTCCTGCGCCTCGTCGGCGGCGCGCGACAGCATCGGGAGCGAGAGGTCGAGGCCGACCACGAGGTAGCCGCGCCGCGTCAGCTCGACGGCGTGCAGCCCGAGCCCGCAGCCGACGTCGAGCAAGGTGGCGCCGGGCGCGAGCCCGAACCGCTGCTCGATGAAGTCGCACTGCCGATCGATGGTGCGCGGGTGCGGGATCGGGACGGTGCGGAGGTAGTCGTCGTTGAAGAGCCCCTCCCACCACTGGCGGCGGGGCTTGCGCGTCTTCTCGGCCTTGGCGGCCGGCGGGGGCTTCACCTCCAGCTCGGGCGGCGGCGGCGGCGCGGCGGGCTTGGCCGGCGGCGGCGGCGGCTTGGAGTGCGGCTTGTCCGCGTCCTCGCCCACCTCCGAGCCGGCGGAGCTCGCCTCGGGCTCGGACGGGCGCGGCGGCTCCGGAGGGATCGGATGGACGACCTCCTCGACCTCCTCCAGCTCTTCGACGGCCTCGACCTCCTCGACCTCTTCGACGGCCTCGACCTCTTCGACGGCCTCGACCTCTTCGACGGCCTCGACCTCTTCGACGGCCTCGACCTCTTCGACGGCCTCGACCTCTGCGTCCGCGGCGGAGCGCTCGCTCGGCTCGTCTGCCTCGAGGTCGACGACCACCTCGTCGTCGAGCGCACCTCCGTCGAAGTCGCCCGTGTCGAGCTCGTCGTCGTCTCCCTCGTCGAGCAAGACCTCCGGCTCGTCGAGCTCCACGTCCGCACCCACGAGCGTGTCGGGCGACGGCTCGGGCTCCGGCGCCCTCGCGCCGGGTGGCGACACGATCGCGACGACGCGCGAGACGACGACGACCGCGGACGGCGGCGTCGGCGCCGGGTCCCGCATCGGAGCCGGAGGCGGCGGCGTGCTCGGCGCCTCCGAGGGCTCCACGACGGTCGCCTCCTCGGGGGCCTCGACGTCGAGCTCGAGCGAATCGTCCGACGCGAGCTCGAGGAGCGGGACCTCGTCCGCATCCGTCAAGAGGATCTCCTCGCTCGAGCGCTCCGCCACCGCGGGGCGAGCGGCGAGAGCGACCGCGCGAGGGATCTCTTCGAAGGTGGCGCGGGCGTCGTCGAACGCCGGCATCTCGACGGTCGCGCCCCCGTCCTCCGGCCCGCGCCCCGACGCGCGCGTCGGCCGCGGCACCTCGTCGACGGGGACGCGCAGCGAGCGGCGGTTGCGCTTGCGTCGCGCCGGCTTGGCGCCCTCGTCGCTCACGGCGCGCCCCCGACCTGGGCGAGGGCGCGCCCGACCCGAACGCGATCGCCGGCGCTGACGCGCAGCTCACACGCGAGCTCCGGCGCGGTGAGCACGATCGCGGTCGAGCCGAGGTGGAACGTCCCGAGCTCGTCGCCGCGCGCGAGCACCGGCGCCGAGGACGCCTCGTAGCGCAGCGTGGTGGGCCCGCGCCCGACGTTCGTCATCACCGAGGGCTCGAACCGGACGCTGATGCGGCCCACGCCGATGGCGCCGACGAGGACCGTCGCGACCTCGCCCGCCGCGGCGCGTTGGAACGCGACGACGCGCTCGTTGCGCGCGAACAGGTTCGGGTAGCTCGCGACGCCGAACGCGTTGACCGGCAGCAGCGTGCCCCCCACGTGGCGGAGCGTGTGCACCGGTCCCGACGCGGGCGCGTGGACGCGGTGGTAGTCGCGCGGCGAGAGGTACACGATGGCGAACCGCCCGCCGGTGAAGCGCGAGGCGTCCTCCGCGAGCAGCTCGTCGGCCGAGTACTCGCGCCCCTTCACGAGGAAGCGCGCGCCGGGCGTGATCGGCCCCGCGTCCTCGACGCGTCCGTCGGCGGGGCACGCGAGCGTACGCTCGTCGCCCTCGAGCGGGCGCGCCCCCTCCACGAGGGCGCGCGTGAAGAACTCGTCGAACGTGCGGAAGCCGTCCGCCGGCACCACCGCGTCGCTCAGATCGACGTCGTACGCGTCGACGTACGCGGCGATCGCGCGCTCGAGCACGCGGCGCCCCGGGGCGCGGCTCGCGAGCTGTCCGAGGCTGCGGCTGATGCGCTTGCGCGGCAGCAAGCGCAGGGTTTCTGCCGCGACGCGGGTGGCGAGAGAGGGCATGGACGAGGGACGCTCGACACGCCTCCCGCACCGCGTTCGTCGGGCGGGAACGGCGTGTCGAACGTTACCCGAGCGCGCGCCGACTCGTCAATGCATTCGGTCGGTTACGAGGCCAGGCGGCGAGCTCAGATGTCGTAGTACATCATGAACTCGAGCGGGGTGGGCCGCAGGCGCATCGGCTCGACCTCGTTCGCGCGCTTGAGCGACACCCACTCGTCGATGATGTCCTTGGTGAACACGTCGCCCTGCAGGAGGAACTCGTGGTCGCGCTCGAGCGCGTCGAGCGCGTCCGGCAGCGAGCCCGGCACCGTCGCGACGCCCTTGAGCTCCTCGGGGCTCAGCGAGTAGAGGTCCTTGTCGAGCGCGTCGCCCGGATCGAGCTTGCGCTGGATGCCGTCGAGCCCGGCCATCAGCATCGCCGCGAACGTGAGGTACGGGTTGCCCGACGAGTCGGGGAACCGCGCCTCGATGCGCTTGGCCTTCGGCGAGTTCGAGTACATCGGGATCCGGATCGACGCGGAGCGGTTCCGGCTGCTGTACGCGAGGTTGACGGGGGCCTCGTAGCCCGGGACGAGCCGGCGGTAGCTGTTGATCGTCGGGTTCGTGATCGCGCAGAGCGCGCCCGCGTGCTCGAGCAGCCCGCCGATGTAGTGGAGGGCCATCTCGCTCATGCCCGCGTAGCGGTCGCCCGCGAACAGCGGCTTGCCGTCCCTCCAGATCGACTGGTGGCAGTGCATCCCGCTGCCGTTGTCGCCGTAGAGCGGCTTGGGCATGAACGTGGCGGTCTTGCCGGCCATCCGCGCCGAGTTCTTCACCACGTACTTGAACCACAGGAGCTGGTCCGCCATCTCGGTGAGCGGCCCGAACTTCATGTCGATCTCGCACTGGCCCGCGGTCGCGACCTCGTGGTGGTGGACCTCCACCTCGAGCCCGACCTTCTCCAGCAGCTCGCACGTCGTGTTGCGCCAATCGACGAGCGTGTCCACGGGCGCGACGGGGAAGTAGCCGCCCTTGTAGCGGACCTTGTAGCCGAGGTTCGGCCCCTCGTCGCGGCCGCTGTTCCAGATCCCCTCGACCGAGTCGACCTCGTAGAAGCCGCCCTGGTTCGCGACGTCGTAGCGCACGTCGTCGAACACGAAGAACTCCGCCTCCGGGCCGACGTACGCCGTGTCGCCGATCCCCGTCTGCCGCAGGTAGCTCTCCGCCTTGCGCGCGATGTAGCGCGGGTCGCGCGAGTACGGCTCGCGCGTGATCGGATCCTGGATGTCGCAGATCAGCGTGAGCGTCGGCGTCTCCGGGAACGGGTCCATCTGGGCGCTGGCCGCGTCCGGGACGACGAGCATGTCGGACGCGTTGATCGGCTGGTAACCGCGGATCGACGAGCCGTCGAAGCCGAAGCCGTCCTCGAACGAGTCGACCTCGAGGCGGTGGAACGGGACCGTCGTGTGCTGCCATACGCCCGGCAGGTCGGTGAACCGCAGGTCCACCATCTTGGCGCCGTGCGCCTTGCCGAACTCGATCACTTCGGACGGAGTCATCTTGCTCATTACGGTTGTCCCTCTGACCTTTCCTAGATGGCGTCTTCCCCGCGCTCGCCCGTGCGGATGCGGACCGCCTCCTCGACCGGGCTCACGAAGATCTTCCCGTCCCCGATGCGGCCGGTCTTGGCGGCCTTCTCGACCGCCTCGATGAGCGGCGCGACGAGGTCGTCGGCGACGACGACC
Source organism: Sandaracinaceae bacterium (assembly GCA_019637095.1). GTDB lineage: Bacteria > Myxococcota_A > Polyangia > Polyangiales > Sandaracinaceae > JACKEC01. The sequence continues at coordinate 60,191 of JAHBWG010000039.1, forward strand.
TCGATCTTCACTTTCGGCACGAAGTCGACCACGTACGCAGAGCCGCGGTAGACCTCGCGCTTGCCGCCGGTGCGGCCGAAGCCCTTGACCTCGGTGACGGTCATCCCGGACACCCCGACCTCTCCGAGGGCGTCCTTCACTTCGTCCAGCTTGAACGGCTTGATGATGGCTTCGACCTTTTTCATGGCGCGCTCCGGCTCTACCCGGCGCGCGTTTCCGGACTGTTTCGGGATGGTTAATTCGCACGGCCTCGTGCTAGGAAATCCCCCGCGATGCCCACCCCCGTCATCCTCGTCCACGGCGGCGCCGGGGCCGTCGACCCGGCGCGCCGCCCGCTCCACGCCGAGGGCTGCGCGCGCGCGGCGGAGGCGGGTCGGGCGGCGCTCGCCGCCGGCGGGCGCGCCCGCGACGCGGTGCTGGCCGCGTGCGCGGCCCTCGAGGACGATCCGCTCTTCAACGCCGGCCACGGCGCGTGCCTCACCGCCGAGGGGACCGTCGAGCTCGACGCCGCGATCATGGACGGCGAGCGGCTCGAGCTCGGCGCCGTCGCGTGTCTGCCGCCCTTCGCCAACCCCATCCGGATCGCCGACGCGGTGCGCGCCGACGGAGTCCACACGCTCTACGCCGCGCAGGGCGCGGCGCGCTTCGCGCGGGACCACGGGTTCGCCCCGCTCGGGCCCGACGCGCTGGTGACGGACGCGGCGCGCGAGCGGCTCGCGCGGGTGCTCGCCGGCGCGGCGGACCGCGGCTGGGCGGGAGGGACCGTCGGCGCCGTCGCCTGCGACGCCGGCGGGCACGTCGCGGCGGCGACGAGCACCGGCGGCACCGTCGCGAAGCGCCCCGGCCGCGTCGGCGACACCCCGCTCGCGGGCGCCGGCACGTGGGCGGACGACCTCAGCGGCGCGTGCTCCGCCACGGGGGTCGGCGAGGCGATCATGCGGTTGGGGCTCGCGCGACGGGCCTGTGACCTGCTACATGCGGGGTCCGCCGACGAGGCGGCCCGCCGCGCGATCGAGGAGCTCGGGCGGCGGGTGGGCGGCTCGGGAGGGCTGATCCTGGTCGACAACGGCGGCCGCACCGCGGTCGCGCGCAACACCGAGACGATGAGCTGGGCGCTGGCGCGGCTCGGCGAACCGACAGAGAGCGGCTTCTGAAGGAGCGAACGATGGCAGACCTCTCGGGCAAGACCCTCTTCATCACCGGCGCGAGCCGCGGCATCGGGCTCGCGATCGGTCTGCGCGCGGCGCAGGACGGCGCGAACGTCGTGATCGCGGCCAAGACGGACGAGCCGCACCCCAAGCTGCCCGGCACGATCCACTCGGCGGCCGAGGCGATCGAGGCGGCGGGCGGCAAGGCGCTGCCGCTCAAGGTCGACATCCGCTTCGAGGAGGAGGTCGAGGCGGCGGTCGCGAAGGCCGTCGAGACGTTCGGCGGCATCGACATCCTCGTGAACAACGCGAGCGCGATCATGCTCACGGGCACGCTCGCGACGCCGATGAAGCGCTACGATCTGATGCACCAGGTCAACACGCGCGGCACGTTCCTGTGCTCGCAGAAGTGCATCCCGCACCTCGCGAAGGCCGCGAACCCGCACATCCTCAACATCTCGCCGCCGCTCAACATGGAGGCGCGCTGGTTCGCGCCGCACGTCGCCTACACGATGGCGAAGTTCGGGATGAGCATGTGCGTGCTCGGCATGGCCGAGGAGCTGCGCGGCAAGCGCATCGCCGTCAACGCGCTCTGGCCGCGCACCGCGATCGCCACCGCGGCCGTGCAGAACCTCCTCGGCGGAGACGAGGCGGTGCGCCGCAGCCGCAAGCCGGAGATCATGGCCGACGCCGCGCACTACGTCCTGACCCGCCCCTCGACCGAAGAGACCGGCGGCTTCCTCGTCGACGACGACGTGCTCGCGCGCGCGGGCATCACCGACCTCTCGGGCTACGCGAACGATCCGGACGCGGACCTCGTGCCCGACTTCTTCTTGTGACCGAGTTCGGATAGCCTCCGGACCCCTAGGGAGGAACGATGCGTCTGCTCCGTGAGTTCACGCTGTCCGTCGGCGCGGTTGGCCTCGTGGCCATCGCGAGCTGCGGCGGCACCGATCAGCAGCCCGAGTGGCCCGATCCGTCGATCGTCGATCGGTCCGCCGACGACCTGGGGCTGCCCGAGCCGGGCGGCGACGAGTCCGCGGAGTCCGCGGAGGGCGGCGAAGACGGGGGCGAGGAGACCGACGCCGAGCCCCCGCCATCGCCGATCCGCGTCGTCGCGGGCGAGCACACCGCCTACGAGGGGCGCGCCCCGACCCTGCGCATCCTCGCGCCGCAGAACGGCGCGACCGTGCGGCGCGGGAACGTGATGCTGCGCGTCTCGCTCCAGCGCTGGTCGCTCGCGCCGGACCCGGGGCCGCACGTCCACGTCATCGTCGACGACGAGCCGTACATCGCGGTGCGCGACGTCTCGCAGCCGATCGATCTGAACGCGCTCGTCCAGGCCAACCTCGGGCACGAGCTCGCCGAAGGCACCCACGTCGTGCGCGTGTTCCCGAGCCGCGGCCACCACGAGTCGGTGAAGTCGGCGGGTGCCTTCGCGACCGTGACGTTCCACTACCGCACCGCGACCGAGGGCTTCTCGTTCGACGCCTCGGCGCCGCTCCTGACGTACAGCCGGCCCAAGGGCTGCTCCGTCCGCGGGCAGCGGCTCCTGCTCGACTTCTTCGTCTCGAACGCGACGCTCGCAGAGGACGGACACCGCGTTCGGTTCCGCATCGACGAGTCGATCGAGGGCGACATCACGAGCTGGGTCCCGCACTTCATCGAGAACCTCCCCGTCGGCTCGCACACGATCGAGCTGACGCTCCTCGACGCCAGCGGCGCGGCGGTGCCGGGCCCCTTCAACGCGCCCCGGCGCGTGATCCGCGTCGCGGACGCCTGCGACTGAAGCGGCGCGCGTGGCGGGCCTGCTCGACACCGTCAAGGACCTCGGTCGCCTCCGGCAGATCGTCCAGGTCCTGATCCGGCACGGGTTCGGCGAGGTCGTCCAGCGCACGGGCCTCGGGACGCTCGTCCCCGGCAAGGCCAGCGCCGAGTCCAAGGGCACGATGGCGGAGCGCATCCGCCTCGCGATCACGGACCTCGGCCCCTCGTTCGTGAAGCTCGGGCAGATCCTGTCGACCCGGCCCGACCTCGTGCCGCTCGACATCATCGCCGAGCTGAAGAAGCTCCAGGACCAGGTCCCGCCGGTCCCCGTCGAGCAGATCCGCCTCCAGATCCAGCAGGAGCTCGGCGCGCCCGTCGAGGAGGTGTTCGCCCGCTTCGACCCAGAGCCGCTCGCGTGCGCGTCCATCGGCCAAGTGCACCGCGCGACGCTCGTGACGCCCGACGGCCCCAAGGAGGTCGTCGTCAAGGTCCAGCGCCCGAACATCAAGGAGACGATCGAGCGCGACATCGACCTCCTGTTCTGGCTCGCCAAGGCGGTCGAGCGTTCGATGCCGGAGGCGCGCGCGTACCAGCCCGTCAAGCTCGTGACCGAGTTCGACCGGGCGATCACCGCCGAGCTCGACTTCACCCTCGAGGCCGATCACGCGATCAAGTTCGCGAAGAACTTCCAAGGCCACTCCGAGATCCGCTTCCCGTTCGTCCACAAGGACGCGTCCGCGAAGCGCGTGCTCACGCTCGAGTTCTTCGACGGCCACAAGGTCTACGGCGCCATCGAGCGCGGCTACAGCGGCGAGAAGATCTGCAAGAACACCCTCGGCCTGATCATCAAGGCGGTGTTCGAGGACGGCTTCTTCCACGCGGACCCGCACCCGGGGAACTTCATCATCCTCGGCGCGCCGGAGGCGCCGGTCATCGGCGTGATCGATCTCGGCCTCGTCGGCCGGCTCACGCCGCAGATGCGGGAGAAGACGATCGACCTGATGATCGCGGCCGTCCAAGAGGACGCGCGTGGCATCGCGGACGCCCTCTACGAGATCGGCACCCCGACCCGCAAGGTCGACCGCAAGGCGTTCGACGCGGAGGTGGCGCGCCTCGCGGAGCGGTACCTCGGCAAGCAGCTCGGCGAGATCGAGCTGTCGCGCCTGATCCAGGACCTCGGCGGCGGCGCGACGCGCTACGGCCTCGAGATCCCGCCGGACTTCCTCCTCGTCGGCAAGGCGCTGATGACCATCGAGGGCGTCGGCAAGGAGATCTATCCCGAGCTCGACGTCTTCGAGGAGATGAAGCCGTACTTCATGCGGCTCTTGTGGGCGCGCTACTCGCCCGAGCGGCTCACGCACGACCTCGTGCGCACGCTGACCCGCATCAGCGGCGCGGCGACGGACCTGCCGCTCCAGGGCCACGAGATCCTCGAAGACCTGCGCAAGGGTCGGCTCGAGGTGCGCACCCGCGAGCCGATGCTGCCGATCAGCGTCGACGTGCTCGGCCGCCGCGTCTACAGCGGGCTCGTCGTGACGGGGCTGCTCATCGCGAGCGGCGTGCTGCTCGCCGGCGAGTCGTACCTGCTCGGCGGCCTCTACTTCCTCGCCGCCCTGGGCTGGGGGACGCTCCACACCACGTGGGCGATGTGGCTCGGCCGCAAGCGCCGCGGGCGGTGATCCGCGCGACGTCGAGCCGCGCTCACTCCTCGGCGTTCGGGGCGGCGCCGGCGCCGTTCTTCTGGTCCTCGAGCAGACTGAGCCCGATGGCGAGCGCCTTGCGCGCGCGGCTGAGCAGCTCCTCGTCGCCGCGCATCTTGCGCTCCGCGTCGTCGAGCCGCGCCTCGAGCTCGCGGCCCGCCTCCTCGAGCGAGGCGACGCGGCTCAGGAGCTCGGCCTTGATCCCCTCGAGCGAGGCGATCTCGCCGACGCGCGCCTCGAGCTCGCGCGTACCGCGCTCGATGTCGGCGCGGGCCCCCTCGAGCTCCTGCACCAGCGCGTCGCGCTCCTTCTCGAGGTCCTCGATGCGCTCCTCGGCGGCGGCGAGCTTGGTCTCCGTCTCCGCCATCTTGCGGCCGAGGATCGCCAGCTCCTGGCTCTGCGTCGCGCGCAGCGCGGCGAGCGCCGCGTCGTGCTCACCGCGTTGCGCCTCGAGCGCCTCGGCCTGGGCCGCCGCCGCGGCGGCGAGCGCCGCGGACTCGGCCGCGGCCGCCTCCTGGAGCGCCGCGACCTTGCCCGCCTCGGCCTCCGCGAGCGCGGCCTCGCGCGCCGCGTCGAGCGCCGCGCGCAGGGCCTCGAGCGCGGCCGCCTCGTGCGCCGCGAGCTCGTCGCGCGTCGCCGCGAGCGCCGCCTCGTGCTGCGGTGACCGCCGCCTCGGCATGAGCGCCTCGGCGTGCGCCGCGTCCGCGCGGCGAGCTCGGCGCGCGGCCTCCGCCACCACCTCGAGCGCGACCGCGTGCCTCGCGGGTTTGCCATTTGGCGCCTCGTCGCGCGCCTGCTCCGTCGCGGCGACCTTCGCGTCGCGGTCCGCCTCCGCGGCGCGCACCCGCGCGTCCCGGTCTTGCTCCGCGGCGCGCACGCGCGCGTCGCGATCCGCCTCGACCTCCGCGACCTTCGCGTCGCGGTCCGCCTCCGCCGCGCCCACCCGCGCGTCGCGGTCCGCCTCGATCTCCGCGACCTTCGCGTCGCGGTCCGCCTCCGCGGCGCGCACCCGCGCGTCGCGATCCGCCTCGATCTCCGCGATCATCGCGGCGCGCTCGGCCTCGGCGGCGGCGACGCGCTCGTCGCGCTCCGCCTGCGCCGCGGCCACCTGCTCGTCGCGCTCCTTGGTGACCGCTGCCACCGCCTGGTCGCGATCGCGCTCGACCTGCGCGATCCGCTCGTCGCGCTCCTTGCGGGCCGCGGTGACGGACGCATCGCGCTCGGCGATCTTCGCGTCGCGCTCGGAGATCGCGGCGGCGAGCTCCGCCTCCTTGGCCTCGAGCTTCGCCTCGAGCTTGGAGGCCTTCTCCTCGACGCGCTCGATCCGCCCCTTGAACGACTCGGCCTTCTTCTCGGCCGTCTCCTTGTCCGCGCTCAGGGCCGCGACGCGATCTTCGAGCTCCGCCTTCGCGCGCTCGAGCGCGAGCAGGCTGTCCTCCTGATCGGCGCGGCCGCGCTCGAGCTGGAGGTTCTTGTCGCGCAGATCGAGCACCTGCTTGTCGCGCGCGCCGACCTGATCGCGCAGGTCGAGGATCTCCTTGTCCTTCGAGTTCAGCGCCTCGCGCAGGTCGAGGAAGTCGCGGCTCGAGACGCCGCCGCCTCCGCCCTTCCCCGCCTTCGCCCGCGCGTCGGTGAGCTCGCGCTCGAGCCGCGCCGCGTCCGCCCGCGCCTGCTCGGCGGCGCGCCGCGCCTCCTCGAGCTCCGCGCGGGCCGCGGCGAGCGCCACGCTCGCCTCCTCGGCCGCGAGGCGCGCCGCGCCGAGCTCCTCGTCCGAGGGCCCCGACGCAGGCGCGGCCGCTGCGCTCACCTGCGCGACGTCGACGGCCGCGATCGGGGCGACGCTGGGCTCGCGCGGGGGCGGCGGCGGCGGCGCGGCGCTCGGCGCCTCCGGCTCCACGGTGGGCGCGATCTCCTCGAGCGCCGGCGGGGGCGCCGGCTTGGCCTTGGTCGCCTCGGCCGCCGCGATCACCGCGCGGATCTCCGGCGGGATGGCCGCGACGGTCGTCGCCTCCACCGGCTCCTCGTCCATCATCAGCGCGTCGAACGCGCTCTCCGCGAAGGCCTCGATCTCGTTGTCGACGTTCTCCGGCGCGGCGACCTCGTCGAGGTCGTCGACCTCCTCGAGCGGGATCTCGACCTCCGAGAGCTCGAGCGCCTCCGCCGACGGCTCGTCGAGCGGGACGAGGCTGGCCGCGCGGCGCACGAGCGCGTCGGCCGTGATCGGCTTGCGGAGGTAGTCCTCGGCGCGCGTGCGCAGCTTGCGGTGCTGCTCGAAGATCTCCTCGGTCGCCTCGCTCGAGAGGATGACCACCGGGATCGACGCGGTCTCCGCGTTCTTCTTGAGCCGCTTGCAGACGAGGAACCCGTTCATCTGCGGCAGCTCGATGGTCAACAGGATCAGGTCCGGGCGGTCCGAGACCGCGCGGGCGAGCCCGTCGTTTCCGTCCGTGACCACGTCGACCGTCGCCCCGCGCGCGACGAGCCGCGCCCGAACGTCCTCGGCGAACTGGGGATCGCTCTCGAAGAAGAGAATGCGCGCTGCCATCGACGCTCCCTTGAACCCGCTCGGTCGGGAGGGCGAGGATACGTGGCGGCCTTCGCGCCCGTCAATCGCGGCAGGTTCCGCGCGGTTACGCGGCTACCGATCGAGCTGCGCGCTCGCGGCGAGGCGCATGAGCGCGCGGCCGTCGAGGTCCCCGGTGAACGCGTAGCTCAGGCCCTCGTGCTCGACGACCGGCACCATCCGCCCGCCGGCCCGGCCGTAGTAGATCCCGCGCCCCTGGACGCGCGTGTGCTGCGCCACGCGATCGAGGCCGGCGGGCGGCTCGAAGACCATCACGGTGACGCGCCGGCCGCCGACGTTGTAGTAGAACGCGGCCGCCTCGCGGTCGCTCACGTTCGAGAGCCGCGCGCCGAGCAGGCGCACGTCCTCGCTCGGGAACGCGATGGGGCGCACCGGGAACTCGAGCTTGCCCTGGAACCAGCTCGCGACCTGCCGCGGCTCGCCCTGGACCTCGGCCGGGTGCTCGTGCGCGTGGCGACGCACGATGTCCTCGAAGATGGTGCTGCCCGCCGCGACGCTCTGCACGGCGAGACCGCCGCTCACGTCGTCGTCCGCCGTGTCGTGCGCCGCGATCACCGCGAGCGCGACCGCCGCCGCCGCCGCGGGGACGGCGTACCGGGCGCGCATCGGGACGAGGCGGACCCCCGCGATCCCGAGCGGCGGCCGCGCGCCCGCGTCTGCGGCGCCCATCGCGACGGGCGCCGCGGGGTCCGCCGCGCGCCTGCGCGTGTCCTCCGCGTCGAGCGCCGCGCGAAGGCGCTCCGCGAGCCCCGGCGGCGCTTGCGGCACGACGCAAGCCTCTTTGACGGTGGACTTGAACGCGCGCGAGAACGACAGGTGCACGCGACACGGCCCGCAGGCGGTGAGGTGCTGCTCGAGCTCGAGGTGGGTGTCCGGATCGAGCTCACCGTCGACGAACGCGTCGGCGTGGCGCCGGAGCACCTCGCAGCCGATCATCCCTCGACCTCCCGGCTGCGGCGGTAGGCCTCGAGCGAGACGGTCGTCGCGCCGGCCGGCTCCTCGATGATCCCGAGCTGCACGGCCTGCGCGACGAGGCGCTTCTGCATCTTCTTGCGTGCGCGGTGGAGCCTGCTCATCACCGTCCCGATCGGGCAGCCCAGGGCGTCGGCGATCTCCTTGTAGGAGAGCTCCTCGATGTCGGCGAGCACGATCATCATGCGGTACTCGTCCGGCAGCGCGTCGAGCGCGTCCTGGATCTCGCGGTGGATGAGGCTGCGCTGCGCCTCGGACACGGGGTCGGTCAGGCAGCGCATCGCGGCGCGGCTCATGACGCCGTCGCCGACGGGCTCGGCGAAGCTGCCCTCGAGCGCCTTGCGCTCGCGGCTCTTGCGCCGGTACTTGTTGATGAAGGTGTTGGTCAGGATGCGGAAGAGCCACGCCTTCATGTTCGTGCCGGGCTCGAAGCGATCGTAGAACCGATACGCACGCACGAACGCGTCCTGCACGAGATCCTCGGCGTCCGAGGGGCTCCGGGTGTACCGGAGCGCCGCGCCATACAGCGCGTCGAGGTGCTTGAGCGCCTCGCGCTCGAACTCCTCGCGCGCGAGATCCGGTCGGGTCGTGGCGTTCATGGCTCCTCTCGCGGCGGCTAACCCCGGGCCGTCGGGGTCTATTCCGGGTGGGTTCTCGAGGCGACAACCTCTCGGAATCGTTGGGGTCGTGGTGGCGTTCAGACGCGGCTCACGATAACCACCGCCTCCGAGCGCGGCACCGAAATCGGTCAAGGAGGTGGCGGATCGTCCTCGCCCTCGACCTCGGCCCCGACGCGCTCCTGCAGCGCGACGAGCTTGCCCTCGAGCTCCTCGATGCGGTCGTGCAGGCGGCCGACGTCGTCGTTGAGCGCCTGGACGCGCGAGATCGCGTGGCCGATCAGCCCGCGGATGCGGTCGTCCGCGAGCCGCTGCAGCTCGTCGAGCGCCTCCTTCGGCGAGAAGAACATCGAGCGGCGCGGCGCCGGCTCGGGCTCCGCCACCTCCTCGGACGGCGCCGGTGCCAGCGGCGGCTCGCTGTCGCCCTCCTTGCGCGCGATCAGCTTGCCGACGGGCCCCCCGCGCAGCGTGTCCATGAGCTTCTCGCCGCCCTGCTGGATCAGGTGACGGAGGGTCCCGACCGAGGCGACGCGGTGTGCGTCCGCGCTCTTCTTCTCTTCCTCGTAGATGATCTGCGCGAGCGTGACGTTGGTGAGGTCTTCCTTCGTCGTGTTGTCGATGATGCGCACGTCCTCGCCGTTGCGGACGTGCTCGGCGATCTGCTGCAACGTGACGTAGCGGCTGTCGGTCGTGTCGTAGAGCTTGCGGTTCGCGTAGCGCTTGATCTTGCGCGACTTACGCGGCTCCTGCTCTCCCGGCACTCCAGTCTCCAAGTCGAACCTCCCGAGCGTCTCGACGCAGCGCGTCAGAGTATACACCAGGCTATCATGGGGCGAGGCGAATGACCGATCCGCACGCGCTCGCCGAGCGCCTCGCCCGCCGGCTGGTGGCCGTGGCCGACCCGTCGGTCCGCGTCGGCTACCTGCGCCACGTCGTCGGCGAGATGGAGCCCGGCACGGTCGCCGACGTGCTCACGATCGCGGTGCACGGCGCCGAGGCGCGCGACGGCGACCTGGGCGCGCTCCTGCTCGCGCTCTGCCTCGCGCTCGCCGACGAGGAGGTCGCGCCGCTGCGCGACGAGATCGTACGCGCCGCCCTCGCCCGCGGGCAGCACGCGACGGCGGCGCTGCTCCAGCCGCGCGCGCCCGAGCGGCGCGCCGAGGAGCCGCTGGTCGTCCCCGACTTCGGGCGCGGCCGCGCGGTGACCCTCGGCGAGCGCAAGGCGCTGGCGCGGACGCGCGATCGCGATCTGCTCGCGCGCGTCCTGCGCGACCCACACCCCGACGTGATCCGCGTCGTGCTCGGGAACCCGACGATCACCGAGCGGGACGTGATCCGCGTCTGCGCGCGCCGCCCGATCGCGCCCGAGGTCCTGCGCGAGGTCTTCCGCTCCCCGCGCTGGATCGTGCGCTACGGCGTGAAGAAGGCGATCGTGCGCAACCCGTTCGCGCCGGTGGACCTCGCCCTGCAGCTCGCCGCGCACCTCAACGCGGCGGACGCGCGCGAGGCCGCCCGGTGCGCGGAGCTGGCCGTCGCCGTGCGCGACGCGTGCCGCCGCGTCGCGGGCATCGCGACGCTCCATTGAGCCCTCGGCGGGGTCGTTCCACCGTCCCAACCTCCTCGCCCCGTCTTGCCTCTTCGTCTCCCGTGAAGCGAGACGGGAGGCGAAGCGCGCCGGAGGCGAGCGCCTACGGCGCCGGGCGCTCGCCTCGTCGACGGTCGCCGCGCTTGCTGAGGGGCGCTCCGCCCCTCGGCGAACGAACGACTCACCGTTCGACGACTTCGGCGTCGGAGACCTCTTCGGAGACCTTCTTCGCGCTCGACTTGGGCTCGACCTGCTTCTCTTTGGGCGTGACCTCGATGTCGTCGTCCGCCTTGAGGCTGCGCTTGAGGTTGCGGATCCCCTTGCCGAGCCCCTCGCCGATCTGCGGCAGGCGCGACGCGCCGAAGACGACGAGCACGATGAGCAACACGATGAGGAGCTCTTGCCAGCCGATGCCGCCCATAGGTGATTGAAAGCTACGCCCGGGCAGGGTGTGCGGCAACTGCTAAGGTTCGCGCGCATGGCCCGGATCACTCTCCGCAAAGGCCGCGTGCAGCCGGTCTGGGCCGGGCACCCGTGGGTCTTCGCACAGGCGATCGAGCGTCTCGACGGGGCGCCGGCGCCCGGCGACGCGGTGGACGTGCTCGACCCCACGGGCAAGCACCTCGGGCGAGGCTTCTGGTCGGCCGACTCCGCGATCCCCGTGCGCTTGATCACACGCGACGAGGCGGAGCCGCTCGACGAGGCCGCCCTCGTCCGCCGGCTCGAGCGCGCGCACGCGCGCCGGCAGCGGCTCGGGATCCCGGACGCGGACAGCGACGCCTACCGCCTCGTGCACGCCGAGGGAGACGAGCTGCCCGGCCTGATCGTCGACGTGTACCGCGACGTCGCGGTGCTCCAGCTCCTCACGCACGGGATGAAGCGCCGCGAGGACGCGCTCGCCGGCGCGGTCGCGCGGATCGCGGGCGCGCGCGTGGTCGCGGAGGCGCGCGGCGGCAGGATGCAGGAGAAGGAGGGGATCGCCGTCGTCCCGCGGATCCTGCGCGGGCCCGACCGACCTCAGCTCCGCTTCCGCGAGCGCGGGCTCGAGTACGCGATCGAGCTCGGCCTCGCGCAGAAGACCGGGTTCTACTTCGACCAGCGCGACAACCGCGCGCTCGTCGAGCGCCTCGCGCGCGGGCGCCGCGTCCTCGACCTCTACAGCTACGTGGGCCCCTTCGCGCTCGCCGCCGCGCGCGGTGGGGCGCGCTCCGTGCACGCGTTCGACAAGAGCGCCGCGGTGGTGAGCGCGGCGGCGAGCATCGCGGCCGCGAACGGGCTCGCCGACCGCGTCGAGATCGCGCGCCAGGACGTGAAGAGCGTGCTGTCGCGGCTCGGGCAGGACGGCGCGCGCTACGACCTCGCCATCGTGGATCCGCCCAAGCTCGCGCCGACCGCGCGGCACCTCGAGCGCGCGCGCAGCGCGTACCGGCGGCTGAACGCGCAGGTGCTGGCGCTGATGGCGCCCGGCGCCCTGGTCCTCTCCTGCTCGTGCTCGGCGGCGATGCGGCCCGACGAACTCGTGCGCACCATCGCGCTCGCGGCCCGCGACGTGGGCAAGCGCGTGCGCCTCCTGCACCTCGGCCAGCAGGGGATGGATCACCCGGTCCCCGCCGCGTTCCCCGAGGGGCGCTACCTGAAGGCGGCGCTCGTGGAGGTGGACTGATGCGGCCGCTCGCGGGCGCCTCCCTCGCCGGCATCGACGGGCTCGCGTTCGACGTCGACGACACGCTGACGACCCGCGGCGCGCTGAGCCCCGACGCCTACGACGCGCTCGCGCGGCTCGCGGCGGCCGGGGTGCGCCTCGTCGCGCTCACCGGCCGCCCTCTGGGCTGGGCCGACGCGATGGCGTCGATGTGGCCGATCACCGCGGCGGTCGGCGAGAACGGCGCGGGGTGGGCGTGGCGCGAGGGTCACGCGCTGCGGATCGGATACGCCGACGATCCGGTGACGCGCGCCGAGCAACGCGACGTGCTCGCTGCGATCCGCCGCGAGGTGCACGAGCGCCTCCCGGCCATCCGCGAGGCGTGCGATCAGCCGGCTCGGCGCTGCGACCTCGCGTTCGACGTCGGCGAGCGCGAGCGGCCGTCGGCCGCCGACGTCGGCGCGCTCGTCGCGATCATCGAGGCGCACGGCGCGCGCGCGCTCGTCTCGAGCGTGCACGCGCACGCGGTGCCCGGGCGCTGGGACAAGGCGCGCGGCGCAGCCAGCGCGGTCCGAGACGCGCTCGGCGAGCCGCTCGACCCGGCGCGCTGGCTGTTCGTCGGCGACTCGCCGAACGACGAGGCCGCGTTCGCCTTCTTCACGCACACGGTCGGCGTGGCCAACGTGCGCGAGCACCTCGGCGCCTTGCGCGTCGCGCCCGCCTTGGTGACCGACGCCGAGCGCGGCGCGGGGTTCGTCGAGGTCGCCGAGGCGCTGCTCCGCGCGAGGGCGGATGGCTGAGCGGCGGCTGTCGACGCCGCTCGTGTTGGCCGTGGCGAGCGCGATGCTCGCGATCGGCGCGGTGGTGTGGCTCGGCCGAGAGGCGCCCGACGCCAGCCCGACCGTCGCGCCGCGCGCAGGTATGCGCGTCGACGGATCGAGCCCCGAGCGCGCGGCGGAGAGCTTCTACGACGCGTGGCGCAGGCGCCGCTGGGAAGAGGCGAACGCGCTGAGCATCGGCGACGCGAGGCGCGCGGTCGCCCAGAAGCGCGCCGCCGACGCGGAGCTCGCCAACGACGAGCGCGTGCTCGCGGAGCGCGGCTGGGATGCGCTCGCGGCCGCGCCGCTCACGCTCTCGATCGAGCAAGTGGACTTGCTCGGGAGCGACCGCTTCGCGCTGACGGCGGTCGCCGCGTACGACTTCGTGGGCACCCCCTACCGCCGGCGGGTCGCGCTCGAGGTCCACGGGACGCCGGCCGGATATCGCGTCGCCCGCATGGAGCTCGGCGAGGTCCTGACCGAGCTCCCGCCGATCTTCCGCGGAGGCGCCGCACCATGACCAGGGACGCGACGAAGGACGTGACGAAAGCCGCGACGAAGCCCGATCCGCCCCACGCGCTCGACCACTACCGGGACGCGGCCTACTACGACCACGCCTACCGGCGATACCGCGACGATCTCGCGTTCTACGTCGAGATGGCCACCGCGTTCGGCGGCCCGATCCTCGAGCTCGGCGGCGGCACCGGACGGATCAGCCTCGCCCTCGCGCGGGCCGGGCACGAGGTCGTGATGGTCGAGCGCATGCCATCGATGCTCGCCCGCGCGGCGCGCCGGCTCGCGAAGGCGCCGCGCGCGGTGCGCGCCCGCGTGACGACGCGCGAGGGGGATCTGCGCGCCCTCGCGCTCGGGCAGACGTTCCCGCTCGTGATCGGGCCGTTCAACGTGCTGCAGCACCTCTACACGCGCGACGACGTCGAGCGCGCGCTCCGCGGGGTCCGCGAGCACCTCGCGCCGGGCGGCCGGTTCGCGTTCGACGTGCTCCTGCCCGAGCCGGGCGCGATGAGCCGCGACCCGTCGCGCTTCTACAAGAACCGCGCGATCCTCCACCCGACGACCCGGCAGCGGAGCGACTACGCCGAGGCGTTCGACTACGACCACGACACGCAGATCCTCACCACCGTCATCCGCTTCACGCCGCGCGACGGCGGCGCCCCGCACTACGATCGGCTCACGCAGCGCCAGTTCTTCCCGCGCGAGCTCGAGGCGCTGCTCCACTACAACGGCTTCGAGATCCTGCGCCACGACGGCGGCTTCACGGGCGAGCCGATCGACGAGCTCGCCGAGTCGCAGGTCGTGCTCGCGCGGCCGCGCCCGTGAGCGCGCGTCAGGGGCAAGGAGCCGCGAGCATCTCGAGCTGATCGAGGATGAAGTAGAGCCGGTCGCGCTCCTCGTCGGCGGCGCCGTCGGAGGGGAGCTCCGCGCTCGACACGACGGCGCTCCGATCGTGGCTGTACGCGGTGCCTCCACCGGTCGCGCCGCGCGTCCACACGCGCGCGGCGGCGCCGCAGTGCTCGTGCCGGCTCGGGCCCATCGTGTCGTCGACGCGCACCAGCGCGCGATCGTGCGGCTGCCAGAGCAGCTGGACGTCGTAGGTCCGGTCGTCGACCGCGTTGCGGTAGCGGCAGCTCACCGCGTAGCCCGCGCCGCGGCGCCCGGTGCAGCCGACGCAGCTCGGCGCGCTCTGGCTGTCGAGGCGGATCGTCACGGCCGGGAACGCGCGCGCGCTGAAGGCCATCATCGCCGGGCACGTCGGCGTCTCGAGGGGCGCCGCGGGGAAGTCCGCGAGCACGGGCCCCGCGTCCCCGACCCCGCCGTCGGGCGGCTCGATCCTCGTCTCCTCCACGCACGCGCCGGTCTCGGAGCGGAGCTGGAGGGGGTTGTAGTGATCGGGGCAGACGTCGTTGGCGTCCTCCCAGGAGTCCATGTCGCGATCCGGCTCGAGCAGGTCCACCTCCGCGAGCGCGTTGCGCAAGACGGCGCAGTCGTGCGGCGTGATGTAGTGGTGGTCGGCCGGCGAGGCGGTCTCGTAGATCAGGGTCGCGGCCGCCTCACGGTTACACGCCGCGGCGAGGTCGTCGGCGGCCTGGCGCAGCGTCGTCATGCGACCCGAGTACTCGGTGAGCGCGATGTGGAGGATCTGCTCGACCTTCTCGTAGCCGATCCCGGCGTGCCGCACGCCGCCGACCTCGACGCCGTCGATCGTCGCGATCCAGAGCGCGTGGCTGAGGATGGTGCTGTTCGAGTGGACCTCGCCCCAGTCGTTGCTGTCATCGGCGGTCCAGGTCTCGGCGAGGAGGCGCCGCTCGTCGAAGCGCACCGGGTGCATCGTCCGGCGCGGGCTCTCGAGGTCGCGCACGACGAGCCCGCCGGGCCCGCGCACGCGCCACTCGTCGGCGCGCGTCGCGAGCATCGCGAACACGTCGGCGAGCGCCTCCCCGACCGCGCCGGGCTCGAGCGTGCCGGCGAGGTCGGTGTGCCGGTGGAGCAGCGCGTGGGCGACCTCGTGCTCGAACACGGCGCGGTCGTCGGCGTGATCGAGCGCGCCGGGGCCGAAGAAGAGCCGGCCCTCCTGCGCGGCCGCGTATCCGGACGCGGCGCCGAACCCCGTGAACGAGACGAGCGGGTTGCACGCGGCGTCGTCGCGATGGAGCGCCTCGAGGCGCTCGCAGCTCTCGAGCGCGAGCGCGTGCGCGCGCCGGGCGGCGGCGCTCGGATCGGGCACGAGCGGCGCCGTGTCGCGCGCGTCGTACACGCGGTTGGTCCGCTCCTCGCGGCAGCGCCGCTCGCTCGCGGCGCCGTGACAGTCCCACACCTCGCGGCCGATCGCGCGCCGCGCGAGCGGCTCGATCATGCGGATCATCCCGTCGTTCGCGTCGACGTAGTAGACGCGCGGGCGGTGCGCGACGTGATCGTCGAGCACGACGCGGAAGTGCAGGATCGCGGGTGCCGGCTCGCCGACGAGCATGCGCGGCATCACGAAGCGGAGCTCCGGCGTACCGCGGACCTCGAGCCCCGACTCGCGGCCCATCACCTGCGCGACGGCGTCCTCGCGCCGGACGAGCGGCACGTTGGAGCCCATGACCATGCTCGGCACGCGCACGGTGATCGCGAGCACCCACTCGCGCACCGCGTGCACGCGGACCTCGGCGCCCTCGATGGGGATCCCCGCGCTCTCGAGCGGGAACACGACCGTGGCGCCGTGTCGCCCGACGACGCGGCCCGCGCCGTAGCTCACGCCGGGCGGGAGCTCGACGCGCACGGGCGGCGCGGCGAGGAACGACGTCGCGCGCGCGGTCAGCGAGCTGCCCGCGGGGAGCGCCCACTGGCCGCGATAGCGGCGCAGGACCTCGCCCTCGCGGTGCTCGGAGTAGCCGCCCGGGCGCTGGATGAAGCCGCCGCCGCCTCCGTCGCAGGCCCAGAGGAGCGAGGCGGCGAAGAGGACCCCGGCGCCGGAGCGCAGGAGGAAGCGATGCATGGCGGGAGTCTGACACAGCTCCGCGCCGCGATCCGCGCCCGGCGACTCGAGCGCCCGCGCAGCGCGGAGTGGGGGCGGGAATCGAGCGCCCGGAGCGCGCCGTTGTGGCGCTGCGTTCGGGAGGTGAGCTTGGAGCGAGAGGGAGGCGACCGGCTCGTCGAGTCGGTAGAGAGCACGCGTGTGCGCGCGCGCCGCGTCGGGGCGCTCGCGCGCTGGCTCGACGCGATGCCGTATGCGGCGCTCGGCGGCGCGGCGCTCGCCGCCGCGCGCGGGCTCGTGTGGCCGAGCGGCGCGCTCGATCCCGCCCTCGCCGGGACGCCGCGCGCGGCGATCCTCTCCGCATGCGGCGCGCTCGCGACCGCCGCGATCGCGGCGCTCGTCGCCTACCGGCGCGCACGGATGCCGCCGCTCGCCGCCGCGCGCGCGATCGACGCGCACCTCGGGCTCACCGACGTGGTGGCGAGCGGCCACGCGCTGTCGCGCGACGCCGCGCCGGGGCCGGCGGCGGCGCTCGCGATCGAGCGCGCGCGCCGCGCCGTGAGCGCGCTCGATCCCGCCGCCGTGTTCCCCGTGACCGCGCCCTCGTGGCGCCCGCGGCGAGCGCTCCTCGGCGCGCTCGCGCTCGTGGTCGGCGTCGCGATCGGGACGCTCGATGGCGCCGTGGTGAGCGCGCTCGTCACGCCGCCGACCCCCGAAGAGCGCGCCGCCGCCGAGGCGCTCGAGGCCGCGGCCCGCGCGCTCGAAGAGGAGATCGAGGCGCGAGAGGAGACGCGAGCTCCGAGGCCCGATCCGGCGCGCACCCCCGACCCCGAGCGCGCCGCCGATCGCGCGCTCGCCGCGCAGGCCCGCGCGGCGGCGGCCGCCGCGCAGCGCGGCGATCGCGACGCGGCGCTGTCCGCCCTGCGCGCGATCGAGGCGGCGCGCGAGGGCGCGCGCGAGCGGGCGCGGAGCACGCGAGACTCCCTCGCCGCGCTCGCGTCCGCGCTCGGCGCGCCCCCGCGCGCGACCGGGAGCGAGGCGACGCCGACGGCAGCCGATCAGGCGCGGGAGCTCGCCCGCCTGCTCCGTCCGCGCGCGGACGAGGTGGACCCCGCGACCGACGCGCAGCGGCGCGCAGAGGAGCGGCGGGCCCTCGAGCGCCTCGAGCGCGCCGCCGAGCGCGCCGCCCGGCGCGGCGAGGACGGGCTCGCCGAGGCGCTGCGCCGGGCGCGCGACGCGCTGTCCGGAGGCGACCGCGACGGCGCGGCGCAGGCGCTCGAAGGCGCCGCCGGCGCGCTCGATCAGTTGGAGGACGCTCTCGCGGAGGCCCGCAGCGCGCTCGCTCGGCGCGCGAGCCTCGACGCGCTCGCGGCGGAGGTCGAGCGCACCCTGCAGCTCGCGCGCCTCGGCCGCGAGACCGACGAGGGCGAGGACGCCGACGCGTTCCTGGACCCGCGCCGCGGATCGGGCGGGCCGCCGAGCGAGGGCGCCTCGTCGGGCACCGGCGCGCGCCCGCTCTCGGCCGCGATCCTCGATCGGCTGACCGCGCTCGGGCTCGCGGAGGGACCGACGGTGAGCCCGCGAGGCTCCGGCGGCGGGCCAAGGCGCACCGGGCGCCCCGAGCGCGCCGTGCCCGTCGAGCGCGCCGCTCACGCGCCCTCGCACGTCGAGCGCGCGGGCACGCGCGCCGTCGCGGCGCTCGAGGGGCTCGGCCGGAGCGGCGATCCGAGCGAAGCGCTGCGCGAGGTCTACCCGAGCTACGGCGTCGACGCCGAAGAGGCGCTCGCGAGCGAGCGCATCCCCGCCGCGCGGCGGCGCACCGTGCGCCGCTACTTCGAGTCCATCCGTCCCGACCAAGACCGTGAGGAGGTGCCCCGATGAGCCGAGCCGCCGAAGCTTCGTACCCGAGCCGCCCCGACGAGTCGGGGCCCCTCCCGAGCGCCGAGGCCTTCGAGCGGCGCCTCGAGGAGGGCCGCCGACTCGGCGAGGCGCTCCTCGCGGGGCTCTCGGACGCGATCCACGGACAGCAAGCCACGTTGACACACGTCGTGACGTGCCTGCTCGCCGGAGGCCACGTGCTGCTCGAGGGCGCGCCCGGCCTCGGCAAGACGCAGATCGTCCGCACCCTCGCCGCCCTCGTCGACGGCTCGTTCGCGCGCATCCAGTTCACGCCGGACCTGATGCCCTCGGACGTGCTCGGCACGAGCCTCGTCTCGACCGACGGCGATGGCCGGCGTGACTTCCGCTACCGCGAGGGCCCCATCTTCGCGAACCTCGTCCTGGCCGACGAGATCAACCGCGCGACGCCCAAGACGCAGAGCGCGCTGCTCGAGGCGATGGGCGAGCGGACGGTGTCGGTCGACGGACGCCCGAGGCCGCTGCCGGACCCGTTCTTCGTCCTCGCGACCGAGAACCCGATCGAGATGGAGGGCGTCTTCCCGCTACCCGAGGCGCAGCTCGACCGCTTCCTGATGAAGCTCGTGCTCGGGATGCCGAGCCTGGAGGCGCTCACGCAGATCGGCGCGCGGCCGAGCGAGCCGGCGCGACCGGCGCCGATCACCGACACCGTCACCCTCGCCCGCGCCGCGCAGACGGCGCGCCACGTCGCCGCCGCGCCGCACGTGCTCTCGTACGCGGCGCGCCTGGTCGCCGGCTCGCACGCGCTGCCCGAGGTGCGGTACGGCGCGGGTCCGCGGGCCGTGCAGGCGCTCATGGCGTGCGGCCGCGTCCGCGCGATGCTCGACGGCCGCCCCGCCGTCGGCGTCGCGGACGTGCGGGCGGTCGCGCCGCACGTGCTCGGGCACCGCGTCGTGCTCGGGTTCGAGGCGGAGGCCCGCGGGCGCCGCGCACCGGACGTCGTGGGCGCGCTGCTCGAGACCGTCGCGGAGGCGCCGTGAGCGCGCCGCTCGGCCCCGACGATCCGCTCCTGGGCGCGGGCGTCGCGGAGCGGCTCGCGAGGCTCTCGCTCCTCGCCCAGCGGCTCCCCGAAGCGCGGCGGCGCGGGCAGCGGCGCACGCGACGGATCGGCCACGGCACCGACGCCATCGACGAGCGCGCCTACGAGCCCGGCGACGATCCGCGGCGCATCGACTGGTCGGCGTTCGCGCGCTTCGAGCGCCTCCTCGTGCGCGTGGTCGCCGACGAGGCGCCGCTGCGCCTCGGCCTCCTCCTCGACACGAGCGCGTCGATGGGCTTCGGCACGATGGACACGCCGACGAAGCTCACCCAAGCGTGCCGTGTCGCGGCGGGGCTCGCGGCGGTCGCCGCCGGCGCGGAGGACCGGGTGGCGCTGACGTGCGCGGGCCCGGGACCTTCGCTGCGCGTCGCGGGCGGCGCCCGCGGCCTCGGGCGCCTGCTCGGCGCGCTCGCGCCGCTCACCGCCTCGGGCCCGACGCGGCTCGCCGCGGCGGCGCGCGGGATGCGCGGGCTGCTCGGCGGCCGCGGCCTCGTCGTGGTGCTGAGCGACCTCTGGGACCCCGACGGCGCGCTCGCCGCCGCCGACGCGCTGCGCGGCGCGGGCCACGAGGTCGTCCTCGCGCGCGTGCTCTCGTCGTTCGAGCGCCGGCCCGACGGGATCGACGGGCTGACCCTCGAGGACGCGGAGACCGGCGAGCTGGTGACGCTGCCTCCATCGGGCGCGCTCGAGCGCTACCTCGCGGCGTTCGCCGCCCACGAGGCCGCGCTCGCGGAGGGGGCGCGAGCGCTCGGCGCGCTCCTTCTGCCGATCGACGCCGCCGAGCCGTTCGACGCGGTGGTCCTGCGCGCGCTCGAGCGCGGCGTCCTCTCGCGACGGAGCGCGGCCGGATGCTGATGCGGCCGTGGCTGGTGGTCGGCCTCGCGTTGCTCGTGCCGATCCTGATCGCGTTCCTCTACCGCACGCAGGATCGCGTCGCCTCGGTGCCCTCGACCCTGCTGTTCCGCCAGATCGCGCTCGTGCGCGCGCGCACGCGCCGGCTCCGGGATCTCCTCTCGCGGCTCGCCTTCTTCGCGTGCCTCGCCGGCGTCGCCGCGCTCGTCCTCGCGGCCGCCGAGCCGCGCGGCATCGACGATCCGCGCACGATCGTGATCGTGGCGGACGTGTCCGCGTCCATGGGCGGCGCGACGGAGCGGGAGCTCCGCGATCAGGTGCAGCGTCTCTTGCGTACCACGAACGGACGGGACATGGTCGCGCTCGTCGCCGCCGGCGCGAGGCCGCGCGTGCTCAGCGGACCGAGCGGTGACGCGACGGCCCTCGCGGACGCGGCGCGCGCGCTCACCGCGGAGCGCGGCGAGGCGGATCTCGGGGCCGCGCTGCGGCTCGCGGACGCGCTCCTCGACGGCGCCTACCGCCCCCGGATCTGGCTCGTGTCCGACGGAGGGCGCCCGATCCACGACGAGACGCTCGCCCTCGCCGCACCGCTCCGCGTACTGCGCGTCGGCGCGGACCGCGACAACGTCGGCGTCGCCGTGCTCGCGGCGCGCGCGCCGCTCGACGCGGCGAGCGACGAGGAGCGCGAGGTGCTCGCGACGGTGGTCGCGTCCGGGGGGCGCGCGCGCCACGTCTCGCTCGTGCTCGAGGCCGACGGCGTCGAGCTCGCGCGGCGTTCACTGGAGGTGCCGGGCGGCGCCTCGGTCGAGGCGACGTTCCGGCTGCGCGTCGCCGCGCGCGAGCTCGCCGCGCGGGTCACGCCCACCGACGGCGGCGCGGACGCCCTCCCCTCCGACGACGTCGCCCGCCTCGCGCTCGGCGCCGCGCGCGCGCAGCGCGCGGTGCTCGTCGCGCCCGAGGCGCACCCGGCCGCGTTCTTCGCGGAGCGCGCGCTCCGCGCGGCGGGCATCGCCGCGATCACGCGCTACGCGCCAGCCGACGCGCCGCGCGCCCTCGACGAAGGCGCGATCGCGGTCGTCGTCGGCGCCGCGCCGGCGCACCGGATCGGCGGACCGACGCTGTTCCTCGACGCCCGCACCGGCGCCATCCCCGTGGCGATCGGCGCGCCGCTCGGGGCCGGGGCGACGGCGCTGCGCTCGATCGATCGAGCGCACACCCTCGCGCGGGGCGTGGAGCTCGACGGAGCGACCATCGCGCGCGCCACGCCGGTCGAGCTCGGCCCGCGGGACGAGGCGATCGTCGAGCTCGACGGCGGCACCGTCCTCGCGGCCGGCGGCGCCGGCGGCGATCGCTGGGTCTTCCTCGGCGTCGACCCGACGGGCTCGGACCTCGTCCTGCGCGTCGCCTTCCCGGTGCTCGTCGCGAACGCCGTCGCCGCCCTGAGCGGCGCCGCGGACGAGCGCGTCGCCGAGACCCTCCCGCGCGACGAGTCGGCGCTCGCGGCGAGCGCCGCGCTCGCGTCCGCGCCGCCGCTGCGCGAGCCCTTCCCTTGGCCCGTGGGCCTGCCGTTCGCGCTCGCCGGCCTCGCCGCGGTCGTGCTCTCGCTCGAGGGGCTCGCGTACCTCCGGGGGTACGCGCGATGAGCCGCGCCTACGCGTTGGGCTTGCGCGCCGTCGCGCTCGCCGTGATCGCGCTGGCGCCGTGGGCGCCCTCGATCGCGCTCGAAGACGAGGCGCTCGCGATCGTGTTCGTCGTGGATCGCTCGGCGAGCCTCGAGACCCGCGACCACGCCCTCGCGGACGCGTTCGTGCGCGAGGCGGAGGCCGCGAGCCCGGGCGCCCGCGTCGGCGTGGTCGAGGTCGACGGCGACGTCCGCGTGCGGCGCTGGCCGTTCCCGCGCGCCCGCGGCGTCGAGCGCGCGCCCGCGCTCGGCACCGACCTCGCCGCCGGCATCCGGCTCGCCGCGGCGATCGTGCCGGCGAGCGGACGGCGCCGCGTCGTCGTCCTGTCCGACGGGCGTGCCACGACGGAGGGCGCCGAGGACGCCGCCCGCGACGCGCGCGCTCGCGGGATCCGCGTCGACGTCGTCGCGCTCGGCGGCGCCGCGCTCGACGCGCCGCGGCTCGCGGGGCTCGACGCCTACGAGGAGCGCGTCGCGCCGGGCGAGCCGTTCCGCGCGCGGGTCACCGTCGTCGGGCCGCCGGGCGCGCGCGCTCGCGTGGCGCTGGCGCGCGACGGCGACGCGCTGGCGCCGATCGAGGTCGTGCTCGACGCGCACGGCCGCGGTGCGCTCGACGCGCACGACCCCCACCCACCGCCGGGGCCGCACGTCTACGAGGCACGCCTGGGCGCGCGCTTCGCGCGGGTCTTCGCCGAGGTCGCCCCGGAGCCGCGCGTGCTCGTGATGACGCTGCAAGAGACGACGGCGCCGGCGCTCCTCGCCGCGGCGCTCGATGGCTCCGCCGCGATCACCGTCCGTCCGCTCACCCACGGCCCCCCGAGCCGCGAGGAGCTCCGCGCCGCGGACCTCGTGGTGCTCACCGATCTCCCCATCGAGCAGCCCGGCCTCGCCGCGCAGGGCGTCGGGGGCCTCGACGAGGAGACGCAACGTCGCTTGCTGGACTACGTGAGCGAGGACGGCGGCGGACTGCTCGTCACCGGCGGGGTCTTCGGCTTGGGCCCCGAGTGGGCGGGGCAGCCGATCGCGCGGCTGCTGCCGCTGGCGATCGAGGATCAGGGCGAGCTCCACGACCCTCCCGTCGCGCTCGCGATGATGCTGGACACCAGCGGATCGATGGGCGTGCGCGTCGGCGCGTACACCAAGATCCGGCTCGCCGCGGAGGGCTGCCTCGCGTCCGCCGCGGCGCTGCGCCCGGAGGATCGGATCGCGATCGGCGCGGTCGAGGAGCGCACGCGCTGGGTCTGGGAGCTCGGCCCGGCGGGCGAGCTCGACGCGGCCCGGGTGCGGAGCCTGCGCGCCGGCTCCGGCGGCATCTTCGTCTACACGGCGCTTCGCGACGCGTACCGCGTGCTCGACGCGGCGCCCGAGCCGATCCGGCACGTGCTCCTGTTCAGCGACACCGAGGACAGCGAGGAGCAGGCGGTGGGCTGCATCTGGCCGCCGTGCGTCACGCAGGGGCAGACCGCGATCGAGCTCGCCACGTTGGCGCGCGCGCGCGGCGTCACGACGACGGTCGTGGGGATCGGGAGCGCGGTGGCGCGCCACGCGCCGTTCCTCGCCGAGCTCGCCGCGGCGGGCGGCGGCCGTTACTACGTCACCGAGACGGGCGTCGATCTGTCACGCATCTTCGTCGCGGAGACGCGCGCGGTGGCGCGCTCGAACCTGCGCGCGGAGCCGACGCCGGTGACCCGCACGGAGCACCCGATCCTCGAAGGGATCGGCCCCGTGCCTCCGCTCGCCGGGCTCGTGATGGCGCGACCGCGCTCGACCGCGCACGAGGTCTTGTCGAGCGCGGACGGACGCCCCGTGCTGTCCACCTGGCGCTACGGCGTCGGGACGGTCGTCGCGTTCACGAGCGACCTCGGTGGGCGCTGGTCGGGCCCGTGGGCCACGTGGGAGGACGGGCCTCGGCTCCTGCGGCAGGCGATCCGCGCGGCCACCCGGCGGCGGAGCGCGCGGGCCGAGCTCCGCCCGCGGCTGTCCGCGCGGGCGATCGAGCTCGAGGTCGAGCTCGCGCCGGGGACCGAGCTCGGCGACGGCGAGCTGGAGCTGGTGGCGCTCGACGGCGCCGCGCGGCGCGTCCTGCCGGCGCGCCTCGAGCGCGTCGGACCGAGCCGCCTGCGCGCGCGGGCACAGACCGCGGGCGAGCCGCTCGTCGTGGCCCGCTTGCGCGACGCGGACGGCGAGCTGCTCGCCGAGGCGAGCGCGCACGACGCCTCGTTCGACGAGCACGCGGGCGCGGGCGTCGACGAGCGAGCCCTGCGCCGCCTCGCGCGCGCGGGCGAGGGCGCGCTCGTCGCGGCGCCCGACGAGCTCGCGGCGCTCGAGCCGCCGCGCCGAGCCCGCGAGGAGCCGCTCTGGCCGTGGCTCTTCCTGCTCGGCGCGCTCCTCGTCACCGCGGATCTCCTCGTGCGGCGCGTCCGGCCCCCGGCTCGCCGCGTCGCGCTCGCCGGCCTCGCCGCCGCGCCGCACGGCGAGCCGCCGGCGCCCCCGCTCGAGGTGCAGGAGGCCGCGTGAGCGCGCGCTTCGTGATACGTTCCACTCATCTCGGTGGACGAAGGACGCAGCGAGGCGCCGCACGAGGAGCCATCGGCGGCCAGGGTCTCGGGCGAGCTGGAGCTCGACGCCCGCTTGCTGGAGTTCCTCCTCGAGCCGGCGCCGCCCGCGCTCGAGCTCGGATCGATCCCGCCGCCGGCGGTGCTCTCACGCCCGAGCGCGCACGAGCCGCCCGCCGACTCGAACGTGTGGCTGCGTCCGCCCGCGGTCCCGCGCGACGCGCCGCGGATCGAGCGCGTGGTGATCCGCGACATCGCGCCCGCGCCGCAGCGCACGCCGACGCCGCCGCCGCCGCCGCCCACCAACGAGACCCGGGCGGAGCGGCTGGTCGCGCAGCTCAAGGGCGCGGGCCCTGGCCTCGAGGCGCACCTCGTGCAGCCGCTGCTGCGCCTCGGGCCCGACGCGCTGCCCGTGCTGGCGCGCTCGTTCCCGGGGCTCTTGTGGTTCAACCGGCGCCACCCGCACCGCGCCGTCGCGCGCGGCCGCGACGTGTCGGCGATCAGCCGGGCGCTCGTCGCGTTCGGCGACGCCGCCGTCCCGACCGTCCAGAGCCTGCTCTCGCACCGGCACCCGGACGTCCGCTTCTACGCCACGCTCGTCGCGCAGGAGATCCCTTCGCCCTCGATGGTGCACGACCTCGCCGAGGCGACGCTCGACGCCGATCCCGGCGTGCGCGAGGTCGCCGCCGCCGGGCTGGTCGGCCGCGGTCCGGAGGCGGTGAAGCACGCGACGGCGTCGCTGCGCGCGGCGATCGAGGGGAGCCTGCTCGCGCCCGCCCCGCTCGGCTTCGCGATCGTCGCGCTCGCGCGGCTTCGCGACCCGCTCGCGCCGCGCGTGTTGATCCCGGTCATCGAGCTCGGCGACGCCGAGCTGAACGACCTCTCGCTGCGGGCGCTCGCGATGCTCACCGGGCAGACCTTCGGCCGCGACACGAAGGCGTGGCGACGCTGGCTCGAGAAGAACGAGCGCCTCCCGCGCGTGGAGTGGCTGCTCGAGAGCCTCGAGCACGGACACCCGTCCGTGTTCGAGTACCTCTGCGACGAGCTGGCGTACCTGGCGGGCGAGCGGCTGGGGGAGGCCGCCGTCGACGCGCCGCGGGAACGCAAGCGCCTCGCGGACGCGTACCGCGCGTTCTGGAAGCGCCGCTAGCGACCCGTTACGCTTGCCGTCCGTTGGACGAAGAGCTCTCGAACCGCCTGCGACGCTTCCGCGAGGGCGTGGGCCAGAACGAGCCCGCGCCGCTCGCCAAGGCGCTGCTCAAGGCCGGGCACACGGGCGTGGCGCTCGAGGTGGCCCAGAAGGCGCTCGGGCGCACCCCGAACGACGCCACCCTGCTCATCGTCGCGGCGCGGGCCCACGACGCCCTCGGCGACTCGTTGACCGCGGAGGCGCTCCTGCTCAAGGCCGCGCGGGCGCACCCGGAGCAGGCGACCGCCTTCCGCTGGCTCGGCAAGCTCCTCATGCAGCGGCGCGACCCTCGGCGCGCGGTGAAGGTGCTCGAGCGCGGCGCCGCGATCGATCCCGGAGACGGCGCGATCGCCGATCTGCTCGCGCAGGCGCGCGCCAAAGCCGAGCGGAGCGAGGAGGAGGTCCCCGAAGAGGACGAGCGGGCCGCAGCGCGCGAGCGCGAGGCGGAGCGCGCGGCGCGCGAGCAGGCAGAGCGGGACGCCCGCCGCGAGGCCCTCGAGCGGCGCGCCGTCGATCGCGCGGCGGAGCGCGAGGCCGCCCGCGCCGAGGCCGAGGCGCAGGCCGAGGCCGAGGAGCGGGCGCGGCGGGCGGAGCGCGAGGCCGCGCGCGCGGAGGCGGAGCGGCTCGAGGCGCGCCGGGCCGAGCTGGCCGCGTCCGAGGCCGCGCGACGCGAGGAGGCGGCGCGGCTCGACGCCGAGCGCGAGGCGGCACGAGCCGAGGCGGAGCGGCTCGAGGCGCAG
>JAHBWG010000004.1 GCA_019637095.1 Sandaracinaceae bacterium
ATCTGCGCGGGCCCGGCGCGCCCCGCCGCGCGGACCGGACGCGCGGCGCTCGCCGCGTCGACGCGCTCGACGAGCGCCTCCTCGTCGAGCCCGTCGTCCCACGGGAAGTGCTCCAGCCCGTGGGGGGGCGCGCCGCCCGCGCGCATCGCCGCGAGGATCGCGTCGGCGAGGTCCTCGCCCGCGAACGCGCCGCGATCGCGCGTGAGCCGCTTCGCCACGCCGGGGGTGATCCCGGCGACGAGGCCGCCCGCGAGCCCGGCGAGCAAGCCGCTGCCGGTGAGCGCGCCGACGGCGACCTGCGCGCCCATCGCGCCGACGCTGCCCGCCGCGGCCGCGCCGCCGCCGCCCGGCGGCGCCTTCGGGACCGCGCGCAGATCCACCGCGCCGTGCTCGCCCGGGTCGAACGCCTCGCGCGCCGTGAGGCGCAGCGCCCAGCACCCGCTCGTCCACTCGCGGTTCAGCACGTACGCGTACGGCATGTAGACGTAGCCGCGATCGCCCCACGCCGCGCCCCAGCTGTTGCGCACGACGAACACGCGGCGCGCGTCGTCGTAGCCGACGGCCAAGAGCGCGTGGCGGCCGTGCCGCGGGTCGAGCGCGCCCTCGGGCATCCCGCACTCGCCGCGCGCGCTCGTGCGCACGAAGCTCTCGGTGACGCGGGTCGCGAACGCGATCGGGAAGCCCGCGGCGAGGCAGCCGCGGAACGCGTCCGCGTCGACGGGCACCGCCCACCAGTCGACGAGCTTCAGCGCCGCCGCCTCGCGCAGCACGAGCCGCGGCGGCTGCACCGCGAAGAGGTCGGGGTGGTAGGGCCAGCTCGCCTCCGTCGGCACGCCGAGGCGGGCGAGCACCCGCACGCCGTCGACCATCGAGGCGCCGACGTCCTCGCGCACCGAGCCGTCCCAGAGGCGCTGGCAGAAGTAGACGAACGAGCGGCTCAGGTCGACGTGCCGGCCGGTCTCGCGGCGCACGAGGTACTCCACGCCGCCGACGAGCGCGTTGGCCGCGCAGCTCCCGAGCTGGCCTTGATCTTCGACGGGCGTCATCCACGGACGCAGATCGACGGCGCCCGGCAACCGCGCGATGCGCGGCGTGAACGGGCGCCGGTCGAAGTCGTCCGCGCGATCGTCGCGGCACGCGCCGAGCGCGATCTGCCGCCCGAGGTAGGTCCCGAACTGCCGCCCGATCAGGTGGCCGACGTGCGCGCCGATCATCGGCGCCAGAGTGTAGGCCACGCGCGCGATGGCGCGAGCGGCGCGTTCGCGGGAGCCCCGCCCGCGCCCGGCACGGGAACGCGAGCTCGGCCGGGAGCTTCGCGCGCGGTGGGCGTAGGATGGCGCGATGACGCGACCCCGTTCCTTCGCCGCGTGCTCCGTGCTCGCCCTGTGGCTCGCGGCCTGCGGGTCGGAGACCGATTTCGACGCGGGCGGCGCGGACGGCGGCGCACGAGACGCGGGCGGCGCGAGCGACGCCGGGGCGAGCGACGCCGGGGCGAGCGACGCCGGGGCGAGCGACGCCGGGGCGAGCGACGCGGGCGCGCTCGACGCGGGCGCGATGGACGCCGGCGAGCTCGACGCGGGCGCGATGGACGCCGGCGAGCTCGACGCCGGCGAGCTCGACGCGGGCGCGATGGACGCCGGCGAGCTCGACGCGGGGCCGCCGCCGCCCAGGGTCTGCGCGGGGGACGGCGACTGCACGACGGGCCTCTGCCTCGCGGGCGTCTGTCGCGTGGTCACCGAGACGACGCACTCCGAGGAGGGCCTCGGGTCGATCCGCCGCATGGTCGCGGGGACGGACCGCGACGGGACGCTCCGCCTGCTCACCGACACGGGCACGCGCACCTACGACGTCGTCGGCGCGCCGGGCGCGTTCGGCGTGACCGCGGGCGGCGCCGCGACGGACGTGTACCCGCTGCGCGGCGGCGGCCGGCAGGGCACGGCGAGCTCGCACGCCTCGTACACCGCGCCCGCGTACCGGTGGGTCGTCGTCGACCAGCGCGCGACCGTCAACGAGGATCGCGTGATCGAGTACCAGACGACCGCGCACGCGCCCGACGGCACGCTCTACGTGCTCACCCTGCCGCGCTACCCGCGCGGACCGAGCGACCTCATCGACGTCTTCCCGCTGCGCGTCTGGTCGCCCGGCCCGAGCGGCTACGAGCGCGAAGACCTCACGCGCACCGTCGGGACGCGCCGCGACTTCCACTTGCGCGTCGACGCGAGCGGGCAGTTCGAGGTGATGGAGACGGACGCGTTCCGCGTGTTCCGCTGGCACCTCGAGCTCGCCGGCTGGGAGCGCTCGATCGAGCACACGTTCGAGCCCGTCGCCACGCGCGACGGTCCCTCGCGCTGGGTGAACGACGCGGCCGGCCACACGCACCTCGTGCGCGTCCTGCCGACCGGCGCCGCCACCGACGCGCTGACCTACGTCGAGCTCGACGACACCGGCGTCGTGCGCTCGCGGCGGCTCACGTTCGGCGACGGGCACGTCGTGTCGAGCCAGGTCGGCTTCGACGACGACGGCCACGTCTACTTCCTCAGCGTCGGCACGGTCACCTCGCCCAACCGCCGCCCGTACTACTTGCACCGCGTGCGCGCGGAGGGCGGCGACGACCGCACGCTCCTGGGCACCCTGCGGACCGACTTCGGCGAGGCGCTCGCGCTGGCCGTGCGCCCCGACGGCGACGTCTTCGTGTTCGTGTTCTCGCCGACGCGCGACATGGTGGTCCGCGCGCTGGCGATCGGGCGCTGAGGAGCGCCGGCCCGCGGCGGCGGGGGAGGTGGACGCGGGAGACGAGATGGGGCACATCACGCGGATGCACCGCGCTGCCTTGCTTCTCTCCGTCACGCTCCTCTACACCGGCTGCGACGCCGACACGGGGGGCGCCGACGCGTCCACGCTCGACGCCGGCGCGGACGCGGGCGCGCTCGCGTCGGACGGCGGCGCGACGGACGGCGGCGCGGGAAGCGACGCGGGAGCGTTGGATGGTGGGCGGGCCGACAGCGGCGCGACCGACAGCGGCGCGACCGACGGCGGCGCGACCGACAGCGGCGCCGGCCTCGACGCGGGCGGGGCGAGCGACGCGAGCGCCGGCGCGGACGCCGGAGAGCGCGACGCGTGCGTCCCGCCGCCCTGCGCGCGACCGCCGGAGGGCTGCCACTACGCGGGCGCCGACGAGT
This sequence comes from Sandaracinaceae bacterium, assembly GCA_019637095.1. Lineage (GTDB taxonomy): Bacteria > Myxococcota_A > Polyangia > Polyangiales > Sandaracinaceae > JACKEC01. The sequence goes on from JAHBWG010000004.1 coordinate 3,180, forward strand.
GCACGTGCGGCACGCTGGTCTGTCCGGGCGGCTGCATCCCGCCGTGCGGCGAGGGCCACTACTGCGATCAGTGCGCGTCGTCGCCGACGTGCGCCGAGCGCCCCGAGGACATGGGCAACATCTGCCCCGCCATCTACATGCCGGTGTGCGGCTGCGACGGGCGCACGTACTCGAACGGCTGCGCGATCGCGTCGGCCGGCATCCCGGCCCTGCACGACGGCGAGTGCGCGCCGACGCCGTGACGCGACGGTGAGCGCCCGCGGCGCCCTTGACGCCCGACGGCGGCGTGTTCAATAGTGTCTATAGGACACGAAATGACCACCTCGCACGACCCGCCGCGCCTCGAGCCGCTCCTCCTCGGCGAGGACGACTACGCGCTCGCGACCGACCTCTACCAGCTCACCATGATGGCCGCGTACCGCGCGCGGACCGACCTCGCGCCCGACGCCACCGCGACGTTCGAGCTGTTCGTGCGGCGGCTCCCGAGGGGGCGCGCCTTCCTCGTCGCCGCCGGGCTCGAGCAGGCGCTCGCGTACCTCTCCTCGCTGCGCTTCTCGGGAGCGGACGTCGCGTACCTGCGCACGCTCCCCGTCTTCGCGAAGACCGACCCGGGCTTCTTCGAGTGGCTGCGAGACTTCCGCTTCCGCGGCGACGTCGACGCGATCCCGGAGGGCACGCTCGTCTACCCGAACGAGCCGCTCGTGCGGATCCGCGCGCCGCTCGCCGAGGCGCAGCTCGTCGAGACGTACCTCCTCGCCACGATCAACGCGCAGACGCTCATCGCGTCCAAGGCCGCACGCGTGCGTCTCGCCGCCGGCGAGCGCCCCTTCATCGACTTCGGCGCGCGGCGCGCGCACGGCTTCGGCGCCGCGCTCCTCGCGACCCGCGCCGCGTGGATCGCGGGCGCCAACGGCACCTCCAACGTCGCCGCCGCCAAGAAGCTCGACATCCCCGTGCGCGGCACCGCGGCGCACGCCTTCATCATGAGCTTCGAGCGCGAGGAGGACGCCTTCCGCGCCTACCACGACGCCTATCCCGAGCACACCGTCTTGCTCGTCGACACCTACGACACCCGCGAGGGGTGCCGCCGCGCGGCGGCGCTCGGCCCGTCGCTGCGGGGCGTGCGGCTCGACAGCGGGGACCTCGGCCAGCTCGCGCGCGAGTGCCGCGCCATCCTCGACGAGCGCGGCCTGACGCAGACGACGATCGTCGCGTCCGGCGACCTCGACGAGGACAAGATCACCGCGCTGCTCGCGCAGGGCGCGCCGATCGACAGCTTCGGCGTCGGCACCGAGATGGTCACCTCGCGCGACCAACCCGCGCTCGGCGGGGTCTTCAAGCTCGTCGAGCGCACCGACGGCGCGCGGCGCCTGCCGGTGATGAAGCTCTCCGAGGGCAAGATCACCTGGCCTGGCCCCAAGCAGGTGTGGCGCGTCCACGACCCAGAGGGGCGCTTCACCGAGGACGTGATCGAGCTCGACGGCGCGCCAGGGCCCCAAGGATCGCGAGCCCTCTTGCGCCCCGTGATGCGCGCCGGCGCCCTCTTGCCGGCCGCGTACGAGCCGCTCGCCGCGATGCGCGCGCGCTGCGCCGAGGGCCTCGCGGCGCTGCCTGAGGAGCTGCGGCGCCTCCACGACTTCGCCGACGCCCCCATCCGCTTCGGGCCGGCGCTGAGAGCCCTCACCGATTCGCTGAAAGGAGCCGCAAAATGACCGACCTCGAGCCGACCGACACCGTCTTCGTCGACGTGGACACGCAGGTCGACTTCGTCGAGCCCGACGGCGCCCTCTACGTGCCCGGCGCGGAGCGGCTCAAGCCCGCGTTCGCGCGCCTCGTCGCGATCGCGCGCGCGCACGCGCGCCCGGTCGTCGCCTCGAGCGACGCGCACCCCGAGGACGACCCCGAGTTCGCGACGTTCCCGCCGCACTGCCTCGCCGGCACGCCCGGCCAGCGCCGCGTCGCGGAGACCGAGCCCGCGCGCGCGCGCGTCATCGCGGCCGACGGCACCGACCGCGGCGGCGAGGGACAGACGATCGTGCTCGAGAAGGTCGCGTTCGACCTCTTCACCAACCCCGCCGCCGAGGCCACGCTCGCTGCGAGCGGCGCCCGCACCGCGATCGTGTTCGGCGTCGCGCTCGACTACTGCGTGCGCGCCGCGGCGCTCGGCTTGGCCGCGCGCGGCTACGAGACGGTGCTCGTGCGCGACGCGACCGCGCCGGTCACCGCGGAGGGCGGCGCCCGCGTCGAGGAGGAGCTCCGCGCCGCCGGCGTCCGCTTCGCCTCGACCGACGAGATCGCCGCGGCGTTCGCGTGAGCGCCGAGCGCAGCTCGCGGCGCTCTCCACCGCGCGCCCGCGGCGCGCGCGTCGAGGCCTTCGACCCGTTCGGGCAGCCGCACCCGGCGGTCGCCGTCGACGTGATCCTCTTCACGATCGCGGGCCGCGAGCTGCGCGTCCTGTTGATCGATCGGCAGCTCCCGCCGTTCGCCGGCCACAAGGCGCTGCCCGGCGGGTTCGTGCGCGTCGACGAGAGCCTCGACGAGGCCGCCGCGCGAGAGCTCGAGGAGGAGGCCGGCGTGCGCGTGCGCTGGCTCGAGCAGCTCTACACCTTCGGCGCGCTCGAGCGCGACCCTGCGCGCCGCGTCATCAGCGTCGCGTACTTCGCGCTGATCGACGCGGCCGGGCTCGCGCCTCGCGCGGGCACGGACGCGACCGCGGTCGGCTGGTTCGACGTGCGGCGCCTCCCGAAGCTCGCGTTCGACCACGCGCAGATGATCGCGTACGCGCACGAGCGCCTGCGCTACAAGACCGAGTACGCGCCCGTCGCGTTCCAGCTCCTGCCCAACGACCTCACGCTGGGCCAGCTGCAGGCGGTCTACGAGGTCATCCTCGGCAAGCCGCTCGACAAGCGGAACTTCCGCCGCAAGGTCCTGGGCCTCGACATCCTCGAGCCCACCGGCGAGCTGCGGCAGGAGGGCCGCGGGCGCCCCGCGGCGCTCTACCGCTTCCGCGCGCGCCGCTTCGCCGACCTCGGCGGCGGCGTGGTCCTCGACTTCTAGACGCGGCCGCGTAACCGGCGCGAAGTGGATCCGCGCGCGCGTCCGGTCCTACCCTGATCCCACGGGTGGGGAACCGAGACTCCGACTTCGATCCGCTCAGTCCCTTCGCGAACGATCGCGGGGTGGAGCTCGAGCTCGACACGCGCGCGCTCGACGCGGCGCGGGCGGCGGCGCCGCCGCGCGGGCGCCCGGCGCGGACGGCGACCGCGGGGACGGTGACCCTGTACGAGCCGGAGGTGCCGGTCGAGCAGGCGATCCCGGCCCGGGCGATCGAGCTCGCGGGCCATGGTCCGGCGCCACCGTTCGTGCTCGAGGCGCCGTACGCGATCCGCGCGTGGCTGCGCGATCGAGCCCTGCGCGCGAGGCTCCCGGAGCTGCGGCGCGTGCGCGACGCGGCAGAGGCGGACGTCGCGAGCTCGGCGCTCGAGCTCGGGCGGGCGCTCTTCGCGGCCCGCGAGCACCCGCGCGCGCGCGAGCTCGGCGCGCCGCTGCGCATGGCGAGCGCGGCCGCGAAGCTGACCGCGGAGCACGACGAGGCGCTCGCACGCGCACGGGAGGCGGCGCGGCGCAGCACGGCCCGCGTCGAGGCGTCGATCGCCGAGGCGACACAGTCGATGCGGCCGCTGCGCGCCCGCGCGCGCGAGCTGCAGGCGGAGGTCGTCGTCCACCAGCAGCGCTACGAGGCGGCGCAGACCGCCGTCCACGAGGCGAGCGGCGCGCTCGAGGCGCTCGAGCGCGCGCGACCGGACGACGCGGACGGGCGCATCGCGCTCGAGGCGCAACGTACCTTGCGTCGAGTGGAGGCGGAGGAGGCGGTGCGCGAGATCGGCGCGCGCACGCCCGAGCTGAGCCGCGTCGAGGCGGAGGCGCTCGAGCTCGAGCGGCTGTGCGCGAAGGGCGCGGCGGAGATCGCCGAGCTCGGCGCGTCGCTCGCGCGCACCGAGGAGCGCATCGAGCGCGAGGCGGCGGACGGGCGCGCCGCGTTCGAGCGCGCGCTCGTCGGGCTCGCCGACGAGGGGCTGCGCCTGCGGCTCGAAGCGGAGCTCGCGCCGCTCGCCGCGCGTCGCGCCCGCGCGCACCACGACGCGTGGGTCGCCCACGGGCGCGAGCTCGAGATGCACGAGCTGGCGCTCACGCTCGTGCACGAGCGCGCGCGGCGGCGCGGCTGGGCGCAGCTCGCCCTCGCCGTGCTCGCGCTCGTCGCGCTCGTTGCGTGGCGCCTCGCGTGAGCGCGCCAACTCACAACCGCGTGATGCGAACCGCGCCGAGGTAGGCGAAGCGCGAGCTGCCGTCCGGGGCGACGGTGACGCGCACGAGCAGCTCGTCGCGCGCGTCGGGCGCGACGTCCTCGAACGCGGCGACGCGCTCGCGGTTGTCGGCGACGTCGAGGTCGCGGTGCTCGGCCCCGAGCGTGAAGCGAGTGACGCGGCCTCGGCCGCCGTCGTTCCCGTCGCGCGAGGCGAACAGCTCCACCCGGTAGCGGCCGGGCGGCAGCCCCCGCACGACGAGGCGCGCCTCGCGGCGCAGCGCCGCGGCGTGGCCATCGAAGCTCCCGATCCAGAGCGTGTCGCGGCTGACCGCGCCGGGCAGCCCGAGCGCGTTGTCGGCGCGGCCGCCCTCCTGCGTGCCATCGAACGCCCACGCGGTCGCGCGCGCGCTGCTCGGCGCGCCACCGACCGTGGCGAGCGGCCCGATCGTGCCGCGCGTCGCCGTGAGCGCGGGCCAGCCGTCGACGAAGTCCGGCCCGAGGTCCACGCGCAGCTCGTCGCCGGCCTCGAGCGCCGTCGCCATCCCGAACGCCGGCCCGCGACCGCGCGCGCCCGTCACGCGGTCCGCGCTCGCCTGCAGCATCGCCGCGGTCGCCGCGTCGAGCCCGCGCAGCGGCACCAGCCCCTCGGTGAGGCTCTGGTAGATCGTGCCGTAGAGCACCAGCGCGTTGAGGTATTGCCCGGGCGCCGCCGCGTGCCAGCTGTCCTCCGCGTGCAGGCGCGGCGGCTCGCCGCCCGCGAGCTGGAGCTCCCACGCGTCGCCGCAGGGCGCGACGCGCACGTCGCTCGTGACCGCGGCGGCGGAGAACGCGGGGATGTAGCGCTCGGCCGCGTCGTAGTAGTGGAACCGCAGCTCGGCTTGCATCATCGCGGGGTCCGAGAAGCTGCCCGGGTAGTACGCGTGGTCGAAGCGGCGCGCCCACGTCTCGAACAACACGACGCGCGCCCGCGCGTTGACGGACTTGGCGAGGTCGTAGAACCACGTCGCGTCGGCTTTGAAGCGATCGGGGTCGCCGAGCTGATCGGTCGGTCGGGTGCTCTGCTCCTGCAAGACGACGACGTCCCAGCCCTCGCGGATCCGATCGGGGGCGTTGGCCGGATCGGTGTCGGCGCGATGGAACGCGAGCGTCTGGCCGGGGACGGCGCGGTAGTCGACCTCGGGCTCCGGCCAGCCCGCGTACGCCGCGAGGTCCTCGACGATCGTCGGGATGGGACCGCCGAAGGTGAAGCTGTTGCCGACGAAGAAGATCGAGGCCGGCGGCTCGAACGGAGGGCCCGCGTCGGGCGCGGACGCGTCGGGCGGCGACGCGTCGGGATGCGCGGACGCATCGAGCGGCGACGCGTCGAGCGCGGCGCTCGCGTCCGCGACGAGCGCGGCGTCGTCCGGCGCGCCGCCGTCGCTCGCGGGCGCGATGGGCGCGTCGCACGCCGACAGGACGAGGAGCGCGAGGGCGAGGCGCACCGCGCCACGGTAGAGCGCCTGCGCGGCGAGGGCCAGCCGTGACGACAACCAGCCGTGACGACAATGCGTCGCGTGCGTGGGGGCCCGCGTATCATCGCGCCCCGTGAGCCTTCTCCCCCGCGGCGGAGCGCGCGATCCGAACGTGCGCGTGATCGCGCTCGCGCTCGCGTCGGGCGTGCCGTTCGCGGCGTTCCTCGCGACGGCCTCCGCGCACGACTTCTGGCTCGACGCGGGCGAGCTCACCGCGCAGGGGATCCACCTCGACATCGCGCACCCGCCGGGGCACCCGCTCGCGGGGCTCGTCGCGAAGCTGTTCTCGTTCCTGCCGGTCGGGCCGCTCCCGCTGCGCGTCGCGGTGGGACAGGCCGCGTGCGCCGCCGCCGCGGCGGGGTTCTTGTTCGCGGCGCTCGACACGACGGTGCGCGCGCTCGGCGTGCGCCACGACCGGGTCGCCGTGCCGCTCGCGCTCGGCGGCACCTGGTGGGTCGCGTGCTCGTCCGCGTGGTGGCTCCAGGCCGTGCGCCCCGAGGTGTACGCGCTCCAGGCGCTGCTCGTGATGATCGCCGTCGAGCGGCTCGTCGCGCTCGAGGCCGCGTGGCCGACCGTCGACGTGCGGCCGCTCTACGTGGCGTGCCTCGCGCTCGGCCTCGGGCTCGCCAACCACCACCTCGTCGGGTTCCTGGCGCTGCCCGCGTTCGCGCCGACGCTCGCGCGCGTCTACCGCGCCAAGGGCGCGCGGCCGCTCTGGCTCGGCGCGCTCGCGCTCGCGACCGGCCTCGCGAGCTACGTGTACCTGCCCGTGCGCGCCGCGACCGATCCGCCCGCGAACCTCGGCGATCCGACCGAGCCGGGGCGCCTCTTCTGGGTGGTCAGCGCGGAGGTCTACGCGCGCGGCGCGGGCACGAGCCCGGTGCAGCCGGTGGGCGAGCGCTTCGCGGATCTGCTCGCGATCCTCGGCCACGAGCTCGGCGGCCCCTTCGGCGCGGACTCCGACGCGGTCGCCGTCGCGGTGCGCTCGCTCGCGGTGCTCGGGCTCTTGGTCGTCGCGCTCTACGCGCTCGCGCGCACCCCCGGCGCGCGGCGGCTCGACGCGATCTGGGGGCTGCTCTTCGCGGTGAACGTCTGCGCGGTCGCGTGGCTGGTGAGCGTGCGCTCGAACCCCGACGTGCTCGGCTACCTCATGCCCGGCCTCGCCGCGGGCGCGGCGCTGCTGATCGGGCTCTTCGCGCTCGTGCTCGCGCGCATCGGGCACCGGGACGACGGCCGGCCGCGGCTCGTCGCGACCGCGGTCGCGGTCGCGGTCGGCGCGCTCGGGCTCGCGCAGACGTACGCGACCGCGTCGAGCGCATCGCTCGCCGGCTTCCGCGCGACGGATGCGTTCGACGAGGAGCGGGTGCGCCGCCTGCCGCCCGACGCCGTCGTCGTGGCCCACGACCCGCAAACCGTCTTCCGCCACTGGTCGGTCGCCGCGAGCGAGCGCGGCCGACCGGACGTGACGATCGTGCCGATGCCCTTCCTCGGCTATCCCGGCGTGATCGACGCGCTCGTCGCGCGCGACCCGGACGTGACCGAGCTGCTGCGCGGCTACCTGCTCGAGGGCGAGCTGCGGCAGCCCGACCTGCAGAGCCTCGCGATGCGCCGGCCGCTGCTGATCGAGATGGACGTGCGCGTGCCGCCCGAGCTCTACGAGACGATGGTCCCCTCCGGGCTCTACTACGAGGTGCTCGACGCGGGCGCGACGGACACCGACGTCGAGCAGGCGATCGGGCCGCACGAGGCGGTGCTCGACCGGCTCTACGCGCACCTCGGAGACGAGGCGCGCGGGCACCTCGAGACGAGGAACCAGCTCCTGTGGCTCCACTACGTGGACGCGCTCTACTACGCCGGCGTCGGCGCGCGCGAGGCGGCGCGCGGCGCGGTCCGGCGCGGGCTCGCGATCCAGCCCGAGGCGCAGGAGCTGCGGGGGCTCGAGCGCGCGCTCGAGGGCGCGGCGAGCGGGCGCCTCGACGTGCGCCCGTTCATCGCCGGGCCGCGCGCTCAGACCCAGTAGGCGCCCACGTAGGGCTCCGGGTGCTCGGCGGCCCACGCGTCGAGCGCGCGCGCGAGGTGGTCGGCGAGCCGGCCGCGCCGCGGGAACGAGGCCTCGCGCACGAACACGACCGGCGCCGAGGGTTGCGCCGCGGCGAGGCGGCGCTCCAACAGCAGCGAGAAGTCGCCGAAGTTCTCGGTGACGACGACGCGGCGCTGCGCCACGGCGTGCTCGTACACCACCTCGTCGTCGGCGCCCGCGAGGCCCGCGTCCTCGACGCACAGGGCGTCGTGTCCGAGCTCGACGAGCTTCTCCGACGTCGCCGGCGGCCACATCTCGTCGAGCAGGAATCTCTCCTGCGAGGAGGTCCTCGCGCCGACGGATCTCCGCCTCGAGGCGCTGCGCCGCGCGCTCGTTGGCCTCGATCCGCGCGTCGATCTCCGCGGGGAACGCGGCGTAGAAGTCGACCGCCGTCCGAAGGCGCGCGAGCGGTTGTCCGACCTCTTCCGCGAGACGCCGGAGCCGCCGCTCGCCGCGGCCGGGCGTCGAGCGCAGCGCCGCGACGACCTCCCAGACGTCCGGTCCTCCGATCAGCGCGGCGCGCCGGCCCGCAGGGCCGTCGCGGTAGACCACGCCGGGGAAGCGCCGAGTCTCGAGCCCCTCGTCGAGCAGCGCCGTGACGAACGACGTGATGGAGACCTGTCGCTCCGCGGCCTCCTCGTCGAGGCGGGCCAACAACTCCTCCGGGAGGCGGTACGAGGCGGGACGAGGCATCTCGAGATTCGTCTAGCGATCGTGTACGCCGTAGCGCAACCAGCGCTGGCGAAACGCCATCCGCGGGCGCGGGGCCGGGGCGCCGGCGAGCTGCGTGCGCGATGCGCGCGGCTACTCGAGCCAGCGCGCGAGCGCGACCACGGGGGTGAGCAGCGTCCGCGCGGCGGCGCGGAGCGCCGGCTCTTCGCGGATGGCGTCGGCGAGGTGCGGGCCGACCGCCTCGTAGAGCGCCACGAGGGCGCGGCCCGGCGCGTGGCTCGCGAGGTGCCGGTCGCGCAGGCGGCGCAGCGCCCCGATCTCGGCGGCGAGCGGGGTGCCGTACGCGGCGGTCGCGACGAAGCACGGCGAGACCGTCGTGAAGTGGATCGCCGGCGTCGTGTGCTCGACGACCGCGATCGGGCCGGCCGCGTTGCACCGGTCGAGCGCGCGCACGGCGACGTAGTAGTGCGTCTGCTGCGTGAGCCCGCCGAGGTCGACGTCGATGCGCTCGCCCGGCCGCGGGTTGACCGGGACCACCAGCGCCTCGTGCTCGAGCGTCGCGGCCCGCGCCGGCAGCGCGCGCATGAACGACTCGAGGTCGACGATCGGCTCCTGGCCGACCCGCACCTCGTAGCGCGTGACCGCGACGTCGTCGGACGCCGCGAGGAACGAGAGGTGCGCGAAGCGGTGCGCGTGGCGCTGCTCGGCGTGCTCGCTCATCGTGAGCCCCTCGACCGCGCTCGGCGGCGCGTTGGCCTCGCAGACCTCCGGCCCGATCACGCCGACGCGCACGCGCTGCCCGTCGACGAGGAAGAGGCGGTCGGCGCCGCTGCCCGGCGCGCGGGTCGGGTCGTTCGAGATGTTGCCGTCCATCGCGACGACGTCGCCGTGGTCACCGTCGAGCGCGCCGTAGCCGGCGGGCTCGCGCGCGCCCGTGTCGAGGGCGCCGCCGCCGATCGTGAGCGGCACGCGGAACACCACCGACGGCTGCCCGCGGTAGGGGTAGCCGTAGGTCATCGCCCAGAAGTCCCACTCCCCCGACGGGTTGCGCGGCGTGGGCAGCGTCGCGGCGTTGAACACCTCGTTGTAGTCGCCCTCGGTGTTCACCTCGACCCAGATGACGTAGTCGCCGTCCGCCCAGTCCTCGGGGACGGTGAAGGGCAACGTCACGCGCACACCCTCGGGCGGCGTCGCCATCGTCACGGCGTCGATCTCCGGCATCGCCGCGCGCGCGTCGCGCGCGAACAGCTCGACGTCGGCGTGATCGTAACAGCCGCCGCTCGTGCAGCGCGTCACGTCGCGGCGCGGGGGGTAGATCGAGGTGGTGTCGAGCGGGCGCATCATCGCGGCGCCCGGTCCCGTCTCGTAGGGCTCCGCGTACCCGCGCGCCAGGTCGGCCTCGCGCAGGTAGCGGCCCTTGTCGCTGTTGAACACGCTCGGGCAGGTCACCGCGTCGAGGTTGTCGCGCCCCGACACCGACTGCGTGAACGAGAGGCAGTAGTAGTCGTCGCGCGAGAAGTCGTTCGAGCTGCGCGAGGCCCAGCCCTCGCTCGTGCGGTCCTGGAAGATCACGCGCGAGAACGGCGTCGCGCCGGGCGCGGCGGCGCGGCGGTGGCCCCAGACCGGCAAGACGCCTTCGCGCCGCCCGTACGGCCAGTTGTAGCCGCTGTTCATCTGCGAGGCGCCCGGCCGGTTGCCGACGCCGCGCACCGCGGTCGCCTGCGTCAGCGCGAGCGTGCGCAGGTAGGTCCCGTCGGCGCGCTCGATCCACACCGCGATCTGCGCGCGGCGCACCGGGGTGAGCTCGACCTCGACGACCCGCGGCGCCGCGTCCTGCGCGGAGGCGGGCTGCGCCGTGACGAGGAGCCCTGCGACGAGCGCGAGGAGAGCGCGGCTCATGGCGCAAACCTACCCGCCGCCCCGCGCGCCGACAAGGCGGCCACCCCTCACTCGGGCACCTCGCCCGTGAGCGCGATCACCTCGTTGGTGTCCCAGCTCGTCGCGTAGAGCCGCAAGCCGGGCCCCGGGTGCATCGCGAGCCCCACGATCCGCCGCGCGCCGGGCACCTCCACGTTGCGGTGGGTGCGGCGCACGGTGTCGATGATCGTCACGTCGCTCGAGGTGAAGTTGGCCACGCCGACGAAGCGGCCGTCGGCGGTGCGGCCGATGCTGCGCGGGTTGCGCCCGGTCGCCGCGAGCACGAACGGGCGGCCGCCGCCGTCGAGCCGGTAGAAGCCGATCGTGCCGAGCGAGCACGTCAGGTAGAAGCCGTGGCCGTCGGGGAACGGGAGGATGTCGCGCGGGTAGCGGCACACGTCCCAGTGCGCGCGCTCCTCGCTCGCGCCCTCGGCGAAGTGGTGGATGCGATCGCCGTGGAACGCGGCCGCGAGCAGCGAACCGTCGCCCATGACGCCGAGCCCGCGCGGGCGCGCCCCGGTCCGCAGCCGCCGCACCTCGCGGCCCTCGGCGAGGTCGACCACGGAGACGGAGCGATCGAAGTAGTTCGCGACGTAGAGCGTGCGCCCGTCGGCCGAGACCGCGACGGTCTTCGGGTTGGTGCCGACGGCGATCTCCTGGCGCACCTCGAGGCTCTCGAAGTCGATCACCTCGACGCGGTGGCGACGGAAGTTCGAGACGTAGAGCGTCGCGCCGTCCGGCGAGAACGCGCTCTCGACCGCGTTGCCCTCGAAGGTGACGGCGCCGGTGCGCGCGAGCGTGATCGCGTCGTAGACGAACACCGAGTCGCGATCGGGCCGGCCGAAGTTGCAGACGACGACGCGCCTGCCGTCGGGGCTGACGTTCACGCTCTTGGGCTGCACGCCGGTGGCCGCGCGCGCCGCGACGGCCATCGTCGGACCTCCGCGCTCGGTGCGCGAAGGCGGCTGCGCCGACGCCACCGCGGGGAGCGCCGCGAGCGCGAACGTGAGCGGGACCGACACGAGCGCGAGCCACCAGCGCATGACCGGGACCCCTACCCGCGGGCCGGCGCCGAGGCAAGTTCTCGAGGCCGCGCCGCCGGCGCGCGAATCGGATCCATCCGCGCGTGGGCCGAGGTAGAACCGGGGGCGTGGAGCTGCAGTGGATCGGCGTCGCCTTCGTCTTCGGGCTGATCGCGCGCCGGCTCGGGCAGCCGCCGCTCGTCGGCTACCTGGTGGCCGGCCTCGCGCTCGAGCTCGTCGGCTTCCGGATGGACGCGTCGCTCGAGGAGCTCACGACGATCGGCGTGCAGCTCCTGCTCTTCACGATCGGGCTCAAGCTCGACCTCGCGAGCGTCGCGCGGCGGGAGGTGTGGGGGGTCACGCTCGCGCACATGGTCTTGACGACCGCGGCGCTCGGCGGGGTCGCGCTCGCGCTCGCCGCGCTCGAGGTCCCGCTCTTCGCGGGGCTCGAGGCGCCGCAGGCGGCGCTCGTCGGCTTCGCGCTCAGCTTCTCGAGCACGGTCTTCGCGGTGAAGCTCCTCGAGGAGCGCGACGACGTGCGCTCCGTCTATGGCCGCGTCGCGATCGGCGTGCTCGTCGTGCAGGACCTCGTGGCCGTGGTGTTCCTCGCGGCGTCGGACGGCAAGCTCCCGAGCCCGTTCGCGCTCGGGCTCGTCGGGCTCGTGCTCGCGCGGCCCGTGCTGCACCGCTTCCTGCGGTGGTGCGGCCACGGCGAGCTGCTCGTGCTCGGCGGCTTCGCGCTCGCGCTCGGCGGCGTGAGCCTGTTCGAGCTCGTCGACATGAAGGGCGACCTCGGCGCGCTCGTCGCCGGGGTCGTCGCGGCAGGCCACCCGAAGTCGACCGAGCTCGCGAAGTCGCTCGGCGGCTTCAAGGACGTGTTCCTCGTCGGCTTCTTCCTCTCGGTCGGGCTCACCGGCCTGCCCACCGGGCCGACGCTCGCGCTCGCGAGCGGACTGCTCCTGTTCGCGCTCCTCAAGGGCGCGCTCTTCCTGCGCCTCTTCGCGCGCTTCGACCTGCGCGCGCGCAGCTCGTTCTTCGCGGGCGCGGCCCTCGCCAACTACAGCGAGTTCGGCCTCATCGTCGGCGCCCTCGCCGTACAGAAGGGCTGGCTCGGGAGCGAGTGGCTCGTCGGCTTCGCGCTCGCGCTCGCGTTCAGCTTCATCCTCGGCGCGCCCTTCAACGCGCGCCTCTATCACCTCTACGACCGGCTGCGCGATCGGCTGCGCGCGCTCGAGCGCCCGCACCGCCTCCCCGACGAGCGCCCCGTGCAGGCGCGCGGCGCCAAGGTCCTCATCTTCGGGATGGGCCGCATCGGCACCGCCGCCTACGACGTCGTGAAGGAGCGCTACGGAGACACCGTCGTCGGCTTCGACATCGACGCCAAGCACGTCGCGGCGCACCAGGCGCAGGGCCGCCGGTGCGTGCTCGCGAGCGCCACCGACGCCGACATCTGGGAGCGCCTCGAGGTCGACCGCGACGACATCGAGCTCGTCCTCTTGGCGATGTCGAGCCACGTCGAGAACCGCACCGCCGTCGAGCAGCTCCGCAAGGAGCACTTCCCCGGCCTCATCGCGGCGACCGCGCGCTTCCCCGACGAGGTCGACGCGCTGCGCGCCCGCGGCGCCGACCTCGCCGTGCACGTGATGGCCGAGGCCGGGATGGGCTTCGCGCGCGACGCGCTCGAGCGCCTCGACCGGCGCAGCGCCCCGCCGCCCGCGCCCGCGTGAGCGACGGCGGACACGCGGCTCCGGGGGCGGGCGATCTCACCGAGCGGTCACGCGCCCGCGCGCGCGGCGCGGTATCCTCGCGGGGCGCGCATGGACCGGCCCGACCCGCTCGAGACGTTGCTCGGCCTCACGCGGCTGCTCTCGACGGAGCGCTCGCTCGAGGAGGCGCTCGCCGCGACGACCGACGCCGCGATGCTGCTGCTCCCCTGCGACCACGCGTCGCTGCGCACCTTCGACGACGAGCGCCGCTTCCTGCTCTCGAGCGCGCGCTCCGGGCTCGGCCAAGGCCACCGGCCGGCGAGCTTTCGGCGCGGCGAGGGCGTCGTCGGCATCGTCGCGGACACCGGCCGCCCCGCCCTCGTCGCCGACGCGCGCACCGACGCCCGCTTCGTCGCGCGCCCGGACGCCGGCTTCGAGGTGCGCTCGCTCATCGCCGTGCCGCTCTTCGCGGGCGGGAACGTGGTCGGCGTGCTCAGCGTCTCGCACGCCGCGCCCGACGTCTTCGGCGCGCGCGACCGCGACCTCGCGCAGCTCCTCGCCAACTGCACCGCGCCCGCGATCGAGACGGCCCGCCTCGCGCGGCTCGCCGTCACCGACGAGCTCACCCGCGCGTTCAACTACCGCTACCACCACCTGCGCCTCGCCGAGGAGGTCGGCCGCGCGCGCCGCTACGGCGACGCGTTCTCCGTGCTGATGATGGACCTCGACCACTTCAAGGACGTCAACGACCGTCACGGGCACCAGATCGGCGACGAGGTCCTGCGCGGCTTCGTCGAGCGCCTGCGCGAGGAGGTCCGCGAGCCCGACGTGGTGATCCGCCGCGGTGGCGAGGAATTCGTCTTGCTCATGCCGTCGACCGACGCAGGCGACGCAGCGCAGGTCGCGGAGCGCATCCGCGCCCACGTCGCCGCGGCGCCGATCGCGACGAGCGGCGGCGGCGTCCCGCTCACCGTCTCGATCGGCGTCGCGACGTGGCGCGCCGACGAGAGCGGCGGCGCGCTCGAGGGCCGGGCCGACGAGGCGCTCTACCGCGCGAAGGCCGCCGGCCGCGACCGCGTCGAGGTCGCCGACCCCGCTTGACTGCGCGGCGCCGAGGGGGCTACTCGAACGGGTCGGCGAACGCGGGGTTGGTCAGGAACGTCTCGTCGGTGAGCGAGCGCAAGAGCTCGAGCACGTCGGCGCGCTCCTCGGTCGTCAGCGTGAAGCCGTGGATGAAGATGTTCTTGAACGGGCTCTCGGCGCCGACGCCGACGTAGGGGCCCTCGGTGATCGTGCGCCCGCCGGCGGCGTAGTGGTCGAGCACGTCCTCGAGGGTCGCCGCGCTTCCGTCGTGCATGTAGGGCGCGGTGACGGCGATGTTGCGCAGGCTCGGCGAGCGGAAACGCCCCATGTCGCGGCGCTCGCCGGTGTGCTCGAAGAGGCCGCGGTTGGGCGCGGGATAACCGCCGCGTCCGTCGATGTTGTAGAGGCCCGTGTTGTGGAAGCCGATCTCTTCGGTCTGGCTCCGATCCTCGGCGAGGCTGTCGGTGAAGTTGAAGCCGCCGTGGCAGTGGAAGCACTCGAGGCGCTCGCTGTTGAACAGCTCGAGCCCGCGCAGCGCCGAGGCGCTCAGCGCGGCGTCCTCGCCGCGGTAGACGTAGCGGTCGAACGGCGAGTCGCCGCTGATCAGCGCGCGCTGGAACGACGCGAGCGCGCGCACCACGTTGCCGAGCGTGATCGGGTCGGCCGCGTCGGGGAACGCCGCCGCGAAGAGCTCGACGTAGAGCGGGTCGGCCGCGAGGCGCGCGCGCAGCTCCGGCTCCTCGGGCGTGCCGAGCTCGATCGGATCCTCCCCGAACATCGGCACGAGCGCCTGATCCTCGAGGCGCGACAGGACCGGGTTCGCCCACGTGAGCCGCGGGTGGTACGCGGCGTTGGCGAGCGACATCGAGCCGCGGGGCGTCGCCTCGCCCGTCGCGCCGATGGAGACGCCGAGCCCATCGGTGAACGAGAGCTCTTGGCGGTGGCAGCTCGCGCACGACTGCGTCTGGTTCCCGCTCAGCCGCGGGTCGTAGAAGAGGTGGCGGCCGAGCTCGACCTTCTCCGCGCTCATCGGGTTGTCCGCGGGCACACGCGGAGGCGGGAAGCCGGGCGGGAGGTTCCAGTCGTAGGTCGGCCCGTCGTCCGGGTCGCACGCGACGAGCGCGAGCAGGGCCAAGGCGATGTGCGCGAGCCTCACCGCCGAGAAGATACTCGCCCCGCGCGATCACGCACGCGCGCGCGGTGCGGCGAGCTGCCGCTCGCGCATCCAGCGCGCGCCGGGCAGGAAGAGCAGGCGCTTGAGCCAGCGCGGTGACGCGGCGCCCGCCCACATCACGAGGCGGATCACGAAGCCGGGGACGACGAGCGCGCGCCCGCGGCGGAAGCCCGCGAGCGCTTGGCGCGCGCACTTCACGGCGCCGATGCGCACGAGCGCGGGCGGCGGCCGCCCGGTGACGTTGCCCATCACCCCTTCGAACTCGGTGTCGACCGGGCCGGGGCACACCTGCGTGACGGTGACGCCGAGCGGCCGGCCCTCGCAGTGCAGGCTCTCGGTGAGCCCGGTCACGAAGTGCTTGGTCGCCACGTACGTCGCGAGGCTCGGCATGAACTCGAGCCCGAAGCCGCTCGACACGTTGAGGATCCCGCCGTGCCCCATCGCGACCATGTCCGGCATCACGCGGTGACAGAGGTACGCGAGCGCGGTCACGTTGAGCTGGATCATGGAGTGGAGCCGGTCCCACGGCGCGAGGTCGAACGCGCTCATGTCGCCGAACCCGGCGTTGTTGACGAGCACGCCGATGCGGCCGAAGCGCGCCTTCACCTCGTCGATCATCGCGCCGCACGCCTCGAGGTCCGTGAGATCGGTCGGGCGCACGAGCACCTCGAGGCGCGGGTGCCGCTCGCGCAGCTCCGCGGCGAGCTCCTCGAGGCGATCCGCGCGGCGCGCGACGAGCGCGAGCGCGCGCGCCTCGGGCGCCATCTGCCGGGCGAGCTCGCGGCCGATGCCGGAGCTCGCGCCGCTCACCACGACCACCGCGTCCTTCCAAGGGCTCGTCATGCGCGGCAGCGTACCGCGCTCCGGTTGGCGCCGTTCGCCCGCGAACGCTCGAGGTCTCTGGCTAGGTCTCGCAGCGCGTCTCGTCGACGCAGTAGCCGTCGGCGCACCGGCCGGGCGCGCAGGTCGCGTCGCTCGTGCACAGCCGGCCCGCCTCGAGGCAGGCGCCGCACACGACCTCGTTGACGAAGCAGAAGGTCCCGCCCGCGCAGTCGAGGTCGTCGGCGCACCCGCACGTGCGCTCCTCGGCCTCGCAGCGACCCGCGGCGCTGCACCGGAAGCCCGCGCCGCAGTCGGCGTCGGCGCAGCACGAGCGCGCCTCGAAGCAGCGCCCGAGCTCGACGATCCGGACGACCTCGCCCGGCCGGCACGCGGCGGCGTCGCCGGCTCGCGCGTCGAGCGCGACGTGCGCGTCGAGCCCGCCCGCGTCGCCCTCCGCCGGAGGCTCCCCGCACGCCCCGAGCAGCAGCGGGATCAGCGCGAGCGACGCGAGCCGGCGGAGATCCATCCGCAGAGGATAGCGAGCCCCGCGCCGCCGAAAACCCCACCCGATTGGTGCTCCTGATGGAACAGCATGTCCACAACCGAACGACTGTTGCTGCCGATGGTCCATTACTACGTTCTCTTCGAGCTCGAGCCCAACCCCTCGAGCCGAGGAGACCCGCCATGACGACCCGCCTGACGATCGACCCCGCGCACTCGGCCATCCACTTCAGCGTCCGCCACATGATGTTCGCCAAGGTCCGCGGCCGCTTCGCCGCGTGGACCGGCGCGCTCGCCTTCGACGAGGCCGACCCGGCCGCGTTCTCGGTCGACGTCGCGATCGAGGCGGCGAGCATCGACACCGGCGTCGCCGATCGCGACGCGCACCTGCGCTCCGCCGACTTCCTCGACGTCGCCCGCTTCGACACGATCCGCTTCGTGGGGCGCGCGCTCGAGCCGATCGGCGGCGGGCGCTACCGCGTCCACGGCGAGCTCACGATCCGCGACGTGACGCGCCCGGTCGCGCTCGAGACCGAGTACGCAGGCGCCGCGACGGACCCGTGGGGCAACACGCGCGTCGCCTTCACCGCGACCGCGTCGCTCGACCGCCGCGAGTTCGGGCTCCAGTGGAACCAGGTGCTCGAGGCCGGCGGCGTGCTCGTCGGCGAGCGCATCGACGTCGAGCTCGAGGTGCAGGCGATCCGCGCCGCCGCGGCGAGCGCCGCGTGAGGCACGCCGGGCCGCGCACGCCCGCGTGGGACCTCGTCGCGCCGAGCGCTCGAAGCGGACGCGGCGACGTCCTACGCTGCACGGCGATGAGGTCGGCGCACGAGCCCGACGGCGCGAGCCCCGCTCGCGAGCGCGAGGCGGGGCGGCGCGCCTTCGTGAAGATGCTGACCGCGGGCGCCGCCGCCGCGCTCGCCGCGGCGTGCGAGCCCGCGAGCGCCCGCCGCAGAGGAAGGGAGAGCGCGACGATGAGCACCGACCCGATCGAGACCACCGACCGCCCGGCTCGCATGCCGGTCGTGTTCGCGGGCCACGGCTCGCCGATGAACGTGATCGAGGACAACGAGTGGAGCCGCGGCTTCTCCGCGCTCGGCGGCCTCGTCCCGCGCCCCAGCGCGATCCTCGCGATCTCGGCGCATTGGTTCGTGGACGGCACGTTCCTCACCGCCAACCCGGCGCCGCGCACGATCCACGACTTCTCCGGCTTCCCGCCCGCGCTCTACGAGATCGATTACCCCGCGCCGACGCGCGTGGACCTCGCGGCGCGCGTGCGCACGCTCCTGGGCGAGGCGCGCGCGGGCTTGCGCGAGGACTGGGGGCTCGACCACGGCACGTGGAGCGTGCTGCGCTGGATGTACCCGGCCGCCGACGTGCCGGTGATCCAGCTCAGCCTCGATCGCCGGCTCGCCGCTTCGGGGCACCTCGCCCTCGCCCGCTCGCTCGCGCCGCTGCGCGAGGAGGGCGTGCTGATCATGGGGAGCGGCAACGTGGTGCACAACCTGCGCGACGCGTTCGGCCGCATGCGCGGCGGCGACACGAGCACGCCAGCCTGGGCGCAGCGCTTCGACGAGGCCGTGAAGGAGGCGCTCCTCGCGCGCGACGCCGCGCGCCTCACCTCGCTCGTCCCGGACACCGACGACGGACGGCTCGCCCACCCCTCGCCCGACCACTGGCTCCCGCTCCTCTACGCGTTCGGCGCCACCGACGCGTCGGACGCCGTCCGCTTCCCCACCGAGGGCTTCGATCTCGGCTCGATCTCGATGCGCAACGCGGTCTTCGGGTAGGGGCTACTTGGTGCCGAACATCCGATCGCCCGCGTCGCCGAGGCCCGGCAGGATGTAGCCGTGGTCGTTCAGCCGCTCGTCGATCGCGGCGGTGTAGATCGGCACGTCCGGGTGCACCTCGTGGAACGCGGCGACGCCCTCCGGCGCCGTGAGTAAGCAACAGAACTTGACGCTCTTGGGCCCGGTCGCCTTGATGCGCGTGACGGCCGCGGCGGCGCTGTTCCCCGTCGCGAGCATCGGGTCGACGACGATCGCGTCGCGGTCCGTCATGTCGCCGGGCATCTTGAAGTAGTACTCGACCGGCTCGAGCGTCGCCGGGTCGCGGTAGAGCCCGATGTGCCCGATCCGCGCGGACGGGAGGAGCTTCATGATCCCGTTCAGGATCCCGTCGCCCGCGCGCAAGATCGAGATCACCACGAGCTTCTTGCCCTCGAGGACGGGCGCGTCCATCGCCATGAGCGGCGTCTCGATGCGCTCGCGCGAGAGCGGCATGTCGCGGGTGAGCTCGTAGCCCATCAGCATGCTGATCTCTTCGAGGAGCGTTCGGAACTTGGCGACCGACGTCTCCTTGTTCCGCATGATGGTGAGCTTGTGCTGGACGAGCGGGTGCTCGACGACGTGGACCTCGCGCATGGTGGCGCGACTCTAGATCAGTTCGCGCGCGGGCGGCGCCGCGTCGTGAGCGCGAGGAGGGCGAGGGCGCCGAGGGCGCCGGGGCCACCGCGCGACGGAGCGGCCGCGCGGCACGCGCAGCCGTCGCCGCCCGCGCCGTCGCCCGCGTCGAGGGCGACGGACGCGTCGAGCGCAGACGCGCCGCCGTCGTCCCCGGGGACCCCCGCGTCGGGCGCGGGGCACCCGGCGAGCTCGGCGCGCACGCGCAGCGCGACCCAGCCCTTGGGCTTCCAGACGTAGCGCTCCTCGGGGTCCGCGGCGGCGCGCGCGACGATCAACAGGTGCCGCTCCGGGCCGCCCGCGGCGCCCGGGGCGAGGCAGAGCGTGAGCGCGTCGCCCTCCTCGCGCGCGACCTCGACGCCGTCGAGCAACGCCGCGACCGACTCGACGCCGTAGCCGGAGGGGTCCGTCGCTCCGACCTCGACGCGCACCGGCGCGGCGAGCGGCGCGCCGTCGGCGACCCCGTCGACGGTGAGCGCCGGTCGCCGCGCGTAGGGCGCCGCCATCGGGTCGCCCAGGACGAGGTTCTGCCAATAGACGAAGGGCATCATCGACAGGTACGCCTCGGCGAGCGTCGCGCCGAGCGCGTACTCGACGAAGAAGCGCCGGTTCGGGAAGCAGTTGTTGAGCGGCTCGGCCACCGTCCCGTGCGCCCCCGCGACGCCCTGCGCGACCCAGCGCGCGATCGAGACCTGCTGCTCACCGCTGGCGCGGAAGTTCGCCGGCACCGCGCCGAAGCTCGTCAGGTTGTCGGTGAGCGCGCCCGGGGAGAAGGTGTTGCCCTCGATCGTCTCGCCGAGGCTCGCCGTGCCGGTCACGAAGCCCGCGAGCGTGCGGCCGGTGAGGTTCGCGTCGAACGGCGCGCGCGTCGCCGTGAGGTCGAGCCCGGCGAGCGCGGCGATCACCGCGTCGTACTGCGCGTCGAGGGCGCCGCGCGCCGGGTCGGCGCCGTCCATGAAGAGGAGCTCGCCGGCCGGCGGGCGCGCCTCGGCGGCGAGCGCGCTCTCGAGCAGGCGCGCGGCGTCCTCGAAGGAGCGGCCGTGCAGCATCGTCACGAGCAGCGGCCGCCACGTGACGCCGCTCCGCTCGAGGCTCCAGCCCGGCTCGAACGGGAAGCCGCGGTACGGGTTCGGCCACGCCGCCGCGTAGCACGGCGTCGCGCCGCACATCGCGCTCATCCCGGGCGGCGCGCCCAGGAGCGGTCGCCCCATCGCGGTCGTCTCCCACAGCCCGAGCGCCGCCGCGAGCGAGACGACGTCCGGGCTCGCGCCCGTCGCGACGCGCACGCGCAGCGGCATCCCGCGGATCAGGACCGCCGCCTCCATGCGCGCGCGCGCGCCCACCGTCCGATCGAGGCACGCGCGCAGCGGCCCGAGCACCTGGGCCTCGTACGCCTCGAGCTCGAGGTCCTCGACGTCCTCGACGTCGAGCAAGCAGACTTGCGCGTCGGGGACGCCGCGCGCGCCGGCGTAGCGCCGCGCGAGCGCGACCGATTCGGGGACGTTCGCGTTGGCGACGACGACCGTCGTGTCCGGGCCCGGGGTCGCGCGCGCCACGCTCGCGGCGAGCGAGAGCACGAGCCCGAGCGTGGTGGCGGCGCGCATGGGGCGCATGGGGCGATGGAAGCGCATGCGCGAGGCGCTGCCAAGGGGCGTATCCTCGGAGGCGATGGACCGCGTGGGGCAAGGCAGCGCGTGGGCGTGGCTGGCGCTGGCGTCGATCGCGCTCGCGTGCGGCGGGCCGGCGAGCGCGCCGCCAAGCGTCGGGCCCGGGGGCGCGCTCGGCGTCCCGGACGACGGCTCGGGTCGGCTCGTCGCCGCGCCCCGCGTGGACGATCCCGCGACCTGGGCCCGGCTCGCGGCGCGCCCCGAGAACCACGTCGTCGCGCGCACCGAGGTCGTCAAGTTCGTCATCGACCTCGGCGACGCGCGGCGCCTCTGGCTCTTCGACACCGAGCGCTGGGACACGCACTACTACTTCGTGCGCGACCACCTCGCGCCCGCGCAGTACCGGGGCCTCTCGGAGTACGAAGCGCACGGCCGCTTCAACCGCGTCGAGTATCGCTCGCCGGATCGCCGCTTCGTGTGCGGCTCGCTCGTCCACTACCTCGACGCCGACCAGTGGACGTTCGAGATGATCGCGGGCGACCAGCTCGAGGGCCCCGAGGTCCTGCGCGCGCTCGAGCAGCTCCAGGCGGCGACGTTCTTCGGCGAGCGCCTGCGCTACCGGCCGATCTCGATCCTGCACGAGCAGCAGATCGCGGGCGTGCGCGATCGGCTCCCGACGGTCGGCCCGGACGAGGTGTTCCGCGGCGTGCGCTACCAGCCGCTCACGCACGGCGTCGCGTTCGGGACCCTGCGCTTCGTGCGCGGCCCGCTCGATGGCGCGAGCGTGCGGCCCGACCAGATCCTCGTGCTCGAGCAGCTGCCCGACGAGATCCCCGTCTCCGCCGGCGTGATCAGCCAGTCGCTGCAGGCGCCGCTCGGGCACCTCGCGATCTTGTGCGCCACGCGCGGCACCCCGAACGCGGGGCTGCGCGGCGCGCTCTCCGACCCGCGCCTGAGCGCGCTCGAGGGCCAGCTCGTGCGGCTCGAGATCGCCACGCAGGACTTCTCGATCGCCACCGCGACGCGCGAAGAGGCGGAGGCCGCGTGGGCGAGCCGCCGGCCCGCGCAGCCGCACGCGCCGCGCATCGATCGGCGCGACGCGGGCCTACCCGAGCTGTGCTCGCTCGACTACGGCGCGGTCTCGCTCGTCGGCGCGAAGGCGGCGCAGCTCGCGGAGGCGTGCCGCATCGGCCCGCCCGTCGTGACGCCGGCGGGCTTCGCCATCCCGTTCGTGCACTACCTCCGGCACGTCGAGCGCACCGGGCTCGCGCGCGGCATCCCCTCGATGCTCGAGGACGGCGCGTTCCGCGCGGACGCGCGCGTTCGCGAGGCGCGCCTGCGCGAGCTGCGCACCGCGATCGAGCGCGCCTCGGTCGACCCGGCGCTCCTGCGCGCGCTGCGCGCCCGCATCGCGGCGTTCCCCGGCGCGCCGCGCGTGATCTTGCGCTCGAGCACGAACGCGGAGGACCTGCCGGGCTTCACGGGCGCCGGCCTCTACCGCTCGATCGTGGTCGGCCCGAGCGCGCCCGAGGCGGAGCTCGCGCGCGCGCTGCGCGAGGTTTGGTCGAGCGTGTGGCTGCCGGGCGCGTACGAGGAGCGCGAGTGGTACCGGATCGACCACCGCGAGGTCGGCATGGCGGTGATCGTCCAGCCCTTCGTCGACGGCGCGGTCGCGAACGGCGTCGCGATCACCGCGAACCCGTACTACCAGAACCGGCCCGGCTTCTTCGTCAACGCGCAGTCGCTCGGCGGGTCCGTGACCGGCGCGGCCGGCGAAGAGATCCCGGAGCAGCACCTCGTCTACACCTACCAGGGGATCGAGCCGGAGCTGGTGTCGCGCTCGTCGCGCGACGGCGGCGCGCCGATCCTGGGCCCGCAAGACATCTTGCGATTGGCCGAGGTACTTCGCGCGCTCCACGACCACTTCGTGCCGCGCTGGGGCGACCGCGTCGGCTTCGTGCCCGAGGGCTCGGTCGCGCACATCGCGGCCGACGTGGAGTTCCTCGTCGCGGGACCGGACCGCGCGGTGGTGATCGTGCAGGCGCGGCCGTTCGTGGTGGTCTACGGTCCGGGCCAGCGATGAAGCGACTGTGCGTGTTCTGCGGCTCGGCGCCCGGCGCGAGCGAGCGCTACGCGGAGGCCGCCGCGGAGGTCGGGCGCGCGCTCGCCCGGCGCGGGGTCGGGCTCGTCTATGGCGGCGCCTCGATCGGCACGATGGGGATCGTGGCGGACGCCGCCCTCACGGCGGGCGGCGAGGTGATCGGCGTCGTGCCGGTCGCGCTCGTGGAGCGCGAGGTCGCCCACCGGGGGCTGACCGAGCTGATCGTCGTCGACGGGATGCACGCGCGCAAGGCGCGCATGACGGAGCTGAGCGACGCGTTCCTCGCGCTGCCCGGCGGATACGGGACGCTCGACGAGCTCTTCGAAGCGCTCACCTGGTCCCAGCTCGGGATCCACGCGCACCCGGTCGGGCTCTGGGACGTGGGCGGCTACTGGTCGCCGCTGCTGACGCTGCTCGACGCGATGGTGCGCGAGGGGTTCCTCCATCCCGCGAACCGCGCGCGGCTCACGAGCGGCGATGCGCTCGAGCCGCTGCTCGACGCCCTCCTCGCGGGGTGACGCGATCAGGCCGCGCGCGCGGCGCGCACGGGCGAGCTCGCCGCAGCGAGCGCGGTGGCGAGCGCGAGCCCGGCCATCGTGAGGCGACACCGCGGCCGCTCGACGAGGCCTTTGTCGTCGAGCACCGCGAGCACCCGCACGACGCGGCCGACCCCCCAGCCGAGCCGCCCGGCGAGCATGCCGAGATCGGTCGGCCCGTCGAGGCGGGCCTGGTGGTACATGGCGAGCAGCAGGGCGAGGCGTTCTTCGGTGGCGTGGGTCATGCGCCGAACCTCGCACGACACCTGAACACGAGTCCAGTTTCCGACGTTCAGTCCTGGGCGCATGATGCCGATCGCCTGAGATAACTCACACTCGCGCCGGGAACCGCCCATTCGCGCCCTATGTTCGCCGCGCGATGGACGCGCTGCCCCCTTGCGGGATCTATGTCACGACCGCGCCGATCGGGGGCATCCCGGCGGGCCGGTTCGTCTACTTCCACAACCACGGCGACCCGGGGCCGGGGATCTACCTGCCCTCGACGTGGCGCGGGAACCGCGCGCGCTTCGAGGCGCGCGGCCACCTGCTCGGCTCCCCCGCCGACGCGGCCTCGCTCGCGGCGTTGCCGCGCGAGGGGCTCTACCGCGTCGCGGAGGTGTTCCACTGCTGCGACCGGCAGTGCCGCCGCTTCGAGCCGGACTCGCTGGTGCAGCTCGGCTACGACGCGGCGGCGGAGGCGATCCTGTTCACGCCGGAGTGGGTCGACGGGCGGCTCGCGATCCCCGAGCGCGGCACGCGCATCGAGCGCGACCGGATCGGCTCGCTGCGCTACCTGCACGTGGCCGTCGCCGACACGCCGGTCCACGACGACGGCGCAGAGGACGTGCTCCTGCATTGAGCGTCAGACGCACCCGCCCTCGGGCACGCACCACACGCCGGTGCGCAGCTGCGTGCCGGGCGGCACCACGACGAGCAGGTAGCGCGTGAGCCCGAGGGTCACGCCGTCCTCGCGCTTGACCTGGTAGAAGAACGGGAAGGCGGTCATGCACGCACGCGGCGTGGCGCCGCCGTAGGCGAAGCGCACCTCGAACGTGAGCTCGGTGCGGCCGAAGACGCCGAGGAACTGCTGCGCTTCGGCGCGCACCTCGAAGACGTTCTCCATCGGGTAGGCGCCGACCGCGTGGGCGAGCTCGAGGAACGTCGCCGCGTCGTAGCCGAGGCGGTCGACGACGGCATCGGGCGCGAAGCCGCCGACGAAGCTCTCGCCGTTGCCGCGCACGACGCGCTGGATCGCGAGCTGCGCCGTCGACACCTCGGTCTCCGTGAGGAGCGTGAGGATCGCGGGGCTCGGCGAGTCGGCGCGGAGCGGCGCGTAGCCCAGGTCCCACTCGACGCGATCGCTGAACCCGTCGCGGTCGGTGTCGGGATCGTTCGGGTCGGTGCCCCACGCGAGCTCCGTCTCGTCGCACAGCCCGTCCCCGTCGGAGTCGAGCCCCGGCGTGCCCGCGTCGAGCCGCACGATCGGCCCGCCGTCCCGGGGCGGCGGAGGAGGAGGCGGACCGCCATCGCACGCGCCGAGGAGCGCGGCCGCGACGAGCAGGCAGAGCGAGGCCATCTTGCTCACCGGCACGTGCGGAGCAGTCTAGCGAAGTTCGGGGGCGCCTCCACCCGCAGGCGGCGCGCGCGAGATCCATCACGGCCCGCGCGGCGCCGGGCTGCTAAGCACGCCCCGGATGGGACTCGACCCGAAGGCCGCGGGGCAGAAGACGCGCCCGATCGCGCACAGCTACCGCTGGCAGGACGTCGCGCTCTACGCGCTCGGCATCGGCACGCCGGCCGACGACCTCGACTTCCTCTACGAGGCGCGCGGGCCGAAGGTCCACCCGACCTACGCGGTCGTGCCCGCGTACGAAGGGTGTCGGCAGCTCTTCGACGTCGTCGCGGGCGACCTGAGCGGCGTCGTGCACGGCAGCCAGAAGATCGCCCTGCACCGCCCGTTCGCGCCGTCGGGGACGCTCACCACGATCGGGATCGTCGAGGGCGTCTACGACCTCAAGCGCATGGCGCAGTCCACGATCCGCACCGAGACCCGCGACGAGTCGGGCGCGCTCGTGTGCGAGACCGAGTGGGTCATCATGTACCTCAAGGACGGCGGCTTCGGCGGCGAGGCGCCGCCGCGCACCCCGAAGTACCGCCCGCCGGATCGGGACCCGGACTGGGCGGTGGTCGCGAAGACCTCGCCCGAGCAGGCGCACGTCTACCGGCTCGGCGGGCACGACTACAACCCCCTACACGTCGACCCCGAGGCGGCGATGCAGGCCGAGAAGGTGACGGGCGGCCGCCCGATCCTGCACGGCCTCTGCACCTACGGGTACATCGCGCGCGCGATCCTCGCACAGGAGTGCGGCGGCGAGCCGTCGCGCCTGCGCACCTTCTACGGCCGCTTCTCGAAGCCGATCTGGCCGGGAGAGACGATCGTGACCAAGGGCTGGCGCACGGACGATCGGCTGATCGTCCAGGCCTCGACCCTCGAGCGGCCCGAAGAGCCGATCTTCACCAACGCCTACGCAGAGCTGGAGACGCCATGAAGAAGCTGGACAAGGAGATCTGGATCGTCGCGGCCAAGCGCACGCCCTTCGGCGCGATGGGCGGCGCGTTCAAGGGGCTGAGCGCGACGGAGCTCGGGGTGCACGCGGCCAAGGCCGCCCTCGCGCAGTCGGGCCTCGAGCCGGGCGAGATCGACCACGTCGTCTTCGGCAACGTGCAGCAGACCAGCGCGGACGCGATCTACTGCGCGCGGCACGTGGGGCTCAAGAGCGGGCTGCCGATCGAGACGCCGGCGATCACCGTGAACCGGCTCTGCGGCTCGGGCTTCCAGGCGGTCGTGAGCGCGGCGCAGGACATCCTCGTCGGCGATGCGAAGGCGGTCCTCTGCGGCGGCACCGAGAACATGAGCCAGGCGCCGCACAGCGTGTGGGGCCTGCGCGACGGAGCGCGCTTCGGGCAGCCGCCCGCGCTCGTGGACACGCTCTGGGCGTCGCTGACGGACAGCCACTGCAACACCGCGATGGCGGTGACGGCCGAGAACCTCGCCGAGAAGTACGGCATCACGCGCACGGACTGCGACGCGTTCGCGCTGGCGAGCCAGACGCGGTGGGCGGCAGCGAACGAGCGCGGCGGCTTCGCGGACGAGCTCGCTGCGGTGGAGATCGAGGGGCGCAAGGGCCCGATCACCGTGTCGGTCGACGAGCACCCGCGCCCCGCGAGCACGATGGAGACACTCGGGAAGCTGCCGCCCGTCTTCAAGAAGGACGGCGTGGTCAGCGCGGGCAACGCGTCGGGCATCTGCGACGGCGCCGCCGCGCTCGTGGTGTGCGACGGCGCGTGGGCGAAGGGGCGCGGCCTCGCGCCGCTCGCGAAGCTCCTCCAGTGGGGCATCGCGGGGGTCGAGCCGACGCTGATGGGCATCGGGCCGGCGCCGGCGATCCGCAGCGCGCTCGATCGCGCCGGGCTCGCGCTCGGCCAGGTCGACTGGTTCGACGTCAACGAGGCGTTCGCTGCGCAGTGGCTCGCCGTCCAGCGCGAGCTCGGGCTCCCGGAGGAGAAGAGCAACCCGAACGGCGGCGCCATCGCGCTCGGCCACCCGCTCGGCGCGAGCGGCGCGCGCATCACCGCGAACCTCGTCTACCAGCTGCGTCGCACGGACACCTCGGTCGCGGTCGGCTCGGCGTGCATCGGCGGGGGCCAGGGCATCGCGCTGGTGCTCGAGCGCGCTTAGGCTGAAGGCATGGCGGACGAAGCGAGCGCGGGCGACGACATCGCCCGCCTGATCTACGACTGGAACTCGAAGCGCTACCGCGGCCGGGTGATCCTCAACCGCGACTTCGAGCTGCACGACGAGACGCTGCGCGACGGGATCCAGAACCCGTCGGTCGTCGACCCGGACATCGGCGACAAGCTCGAGATCCTGCACATGCTGAACGACATCGGCGTGGACACCGTCGACGTCGGGCTGCCGGGCGCGGGGCCGCGCGCGTACGAGGACGTGCTCCGGCTGTGTCGCGAGATCGTCGATCAGAAGCTCGCGATCCGGCCGACCTGCGCCGGCCGCACCCTCGTCGCGGACATCGCGCCGATGGCGCAGGTCAGCCAGCGCGCCGGGATCTCCATCGAGGTCATGACCTTCATCGGCTCCTCGCCGATCCGCGCGCTCGCGGAGGACTGGTCGGTCGAGACGATCCGCACCCGCTCGGTCGAGGCGATCGCGTTCGCGGTGAAGGAAGGGCTGCCCGTCAACTACGTCACCGAGGACACGACGCGCGCGCGGCCGGACGTCCTCTGGGAGCTGTTCCGCGCGGTGATCGAGCACGGCGCGAGCCGCCTCACGCTGTGCGACACGGTCGGGCACGTCACCCCCGACGGCGTGCGCAACCTCGTTCAGTTCACGCGCAACACGGTCGAGGCGACCGGCTGCGACGTGGGGATCGACTGGCACGGCCACAACGACCGCGGGCTCGCGGTGGTCAACGCGATCTGGGCGCTCGAGTACGGCGCCGACCGCGCGCACGGCACGATCCTCGGGATCGGCGAGCGGGTCGGCAACGCGTCGCTCGATCAGATCCTCGTGAACCTGAAGCTCCTCGGCGAGCTCGGCGACCGCAACCTCGAGAAGCTCGCCCCGCTCTGCAAGAAGGTCTCCGAGGCGACGCAGTTCCCCATCCCCATCAACTACCCGGTCTTCGGGGAGGACGCGTTCCGCACCGGGACGGGCGTGCACGCCGCGGCGATCATCAAGGCGATGGAGAAGGGCGACGCCGCCCTCGCCGACCGCGTCTACTCGGGCGTCCCCGCCGGCGAGTTCGGGCGCGAGCAGGAGATCTGCATCGGCCCCATGTCAGGCATCAGCAACGTCCGCTACTGGTGCCGCAAGCGCGACATCGAGCCGACCGAAGAGCTCGCCCGCGCGATCCTCGCCCGCGCCAAGCAGTCCAAGCGCCTCATGACCGACGACGAGGTCATGGAGGTCGTACGCGCCGCGCGCAGTTAGCCGGGCTTTCGGATCTGCAAGCGGACCTTTCAGGTTCGACAGCCGGCGGAGCCTTTCGAGCGCCAAACCCCTGCGAATCTACGCGCCACACACCTGGCACGCCCATCGCAGAAGGGGAACTTCGACATGACAACATAGCGGCGTATCAGCCCCCCCGATCGCCGCGTCGTCATGTCAATCTTCGGCGGCCCCTTCGCGACCCCCCCCCCAACGCGAAGTGGGCCGCCATTTTATTCCGTCCGCGCGTCGCGCCGCGACGGCGTCCCCGCTTTCGCGAGTGAAAGGCCGGCTTTCACCGATGGGGGCTGGCGAGGGTGATCGCGCGCGAGACCACCCGACAAACCGCGGCGAGCGAGTTGGCACGCCGATCGCAAGGTACGCTGCCGAGTACGGAGCGACGAAACGCCGGCGGATTCCCCCCCAACGCTGGCGCGTCGCACCGAACATCCGGCGGCCCGCTTCGTGAACCCCCCCCAACACGACGCGGGCCGCCGCCCCTTTCCGTCGCGGCGCGTTGACGCGGAACCCGCGGCGACCTAGGGAAGCGTCGCGGATGCTCCGCCTGCTCGCGATCGTGGCGCTCCTCGCCGGCTGCGGCGCGCGGACCGAGGCGGTCGAAGAGCCCGCGCCTCCGCCGGTCCACGTCGACACCGCCGTCGTGACGTCGCGCGTCCCGCTCGCGTCGGGCACGGCGGAGCTCGAGGCGCTCCGCCGCGCGACCCTCTCGGTCGAGGCCCCGGGCCGGGTCGTCGCGCTCGACTTCGAGGCCGGCCAGCGCGTGAGCGCGGGCGACGTGCTCCTGCGGCTCGACGTCGGCCGCACCGCCGTCGCGGCGTCGGCGGCGACCGCGGCGGTCGCGCAGGCCGAGGCCGCGGTCGCGCAGGCGGAGCGGGAGCGCGCGATCGCCGCGCAGCTCGCCGCGAGCGGCAGCGGGTCGCGCCGTAACCTCGAACAGGCCGATGACGCGGCGGCGATCGCGAGCGCCGCGCTCGCGACGGCGCGCGCGCAGTCGCAGGTCGCGCGGCGCGGCCTCACCGAGGCGGTCCTGCGCGCGCCGTTCGGCGGCACGATCATCGAGCGCCGCGTCGAGATGGGCGAGTACCTCGGCCCCGGCTCGCCCGTCGCCGTCCTCATGGACACGAGCGCGCTGCGCGCCCGGGTGCTGCTCGACCCGCGCGAGGCGCTCGACGTGCGCCCGGGCGCGGCGGTGAGCGCGCGCGTGTTCGCGCGACCCGACGAGCAGTTCGACGGTGAGGTGCTCCGGGTCGGCGAGGCGGTCGACTCGGCCACGCGGCGGCTCCCCGTCGAGGTCGAGGTCCGCGATCCGTCGCGGCGCGTGCGGCCGGGGCTCGTCGCGCGCTTCGAGGTGGTCGTCGGCGAGCCGGCGTCCGTGCTCACCATCGACGCCGACTGCCCCTTCGTGCGCTTCGAGCTCACGCAGGTCTACGTCGTCGACGCGGAGGGCGTCGCGCACCGGCGCGCGGTCACGCTCGGCGCGGTCCGCGACGGACGCGTCGCCGTGCTCACGGGCCTGAACGCCGGAGACCGCGTCGTCCGCGAGGGGCAAGACCGCGTGCTCGATGGACAGCCCGTGCGGGTCGTCGAGCCCGACCGCGGCGAGGGCGGCGCGCGCGCCGACCGGATCGATGGCTGAGCCGGGCGCGGGCGAGGGCGCGTCCATCGCGCGCTTCAGCGCGCGCCAGCCCGTCCTCGTGAACCTGATCGCCCTCGCGATGGTGGTGACCGGAGGCTACCTGCTGTCGGGGATGACTCGGGAGGTCTATCCGAGCGTGCCCGTCGGCGGCGCGAGCATCGTCACGGTCGTCCCGGGCGCCTCGGCCGAGGAGGTCGAGCAGCTCGTCACCGCCCCCCTCGAGGACGAGCTGTCGGACATCGAGGACGTCGACGTCATCTCCTCGACTTCGAGCGACGGGCTCAGCTTCATCTGGGTCGAGATGGACGCGTCCGTCGAGGACACCGGCCGCAAGGTCCTCGAGATCACCAACGAGGTGAACCGGGTCACGAACCTGCCGGCGGGCGCGCAGGCGCCCGTCGTACGCGAGGCCGCGGTGCGGATCCCGACGATCGCGGTGACGGTCGGCGGTGACGCGCCGGAGGCGGTGCTGCGCGCGGTGGCGCGCGAGATGGAAGAGCGGCTCGGCCGCATCGACGGCGTCGGGCAGGTCACGACGACGGGGATCCGCGATCGCGAGCTGCACGTCGACGTCGACCCGGATCGGCTCGAGGCGTACGGCGTCCCGCTCGCCGCGGTCGCCGGCGCGCTCTCGGGCCGCGGGAGCAACATCCCCGCCGGGCACATGGACTCCGGCCGTCACAGCCGGATGGTCCGCGGGATGGCGCGGACGGTGACCGCGGCGCAGGTCGAGCGCGTCGTCGTGCGCCCGAGCCCGCAGGGCGGCTCGCTCACGGTGGGCGACCTCGCGCGGGTCGAGGCGGGCTACGAGCGCGCGCTCACGGTGGCGCGCGTCGACGGCGAGCCGGGCATCGTCTTCATCCTGCTCAAGGACGATCGAGCGGACGCGCTCCGCATCAGCGAGGACGCGCGGGCCGTCGTGCGCGCGATGCAGGCGGAGGCGCCGCCGGGCGTGCGCATCGGCGTGTTCGGCGACACCGCGTTCTGGGTGCGCGCGAACCTCGACACGCTCTACGCGAACGCGGCGATGGGCCTCGGGCTCGTGCTCGCGATCCTCTGGCTGTTCGTCGGGTTCCGCAACGGGATGATGGCCGCGCTCGGCATCCCGGTCGCGATCGCGGGCGGCGTCGTCGTGATGCACCTGCTCGGCATCACGATCAACCTCATCTCGCTGATGGCGCTGATCCTGTCGCTCGGGATCATCGTCGACGACGCGATCATCATCATCGAGAACGTCCACCGTCACGTCGAGGAGGGCACGCCGCGCGTGCGCGCCGCGATCGTCGGGACGATGGAGGTGTTCTGGCCCGTCGTGTCGTCGACGGCGACGACGTGCTCGGCGTTCCTGCCGCTGCTCCTGATGACGGGCGTGCTCGGCGAGTTCTTCGCGATCATCCCGAAGGTGATCGCGGCGGCGCTGATCGCGTCGCTCATCGAGGCGTTCCTGATCCTGCCGAGCCACCTCGCGGAGATGGGCGGCGAGGCGACCAAGAGCGAGCGCGGCTGGCTCGCACGCAAGGTCGAGCGCGTGGAGGAGCTCTACGCGCGCGTGCTCCGCGTCGCGCTCCGCTGGCGGCTGACCGTCGTCCTCGTCACGTACGCGATCTGCATCGGGTTGATCACGACGGCGGCGATGGTCAAGAGCGTCACGCTGTTCACCGAGGGGGACGTCGAGGCCTTCGACGTGCGCGTGCGGATGCCGACCGACGCGGCGCCCGAGGAGACCGACCGCGTGCTCGCCGAGATCGAGCGGCGAATCCTCGCGCTCGAGGAGCGCGACGTGGAGGCCGTGATCTCGTCGCGCGGCTACTCGCGGACGCGGACGTGGAACGTGACCGGCGACCACGTGGGGATGGTCAACGTGTACATGCGCCGCCGCGATCAGCGCGCGCGCCAGGACGCGGGCACCCGGCTGATGGAGCGCGTGGCGCACCTCTTCGACGACCTGGTCGGGCCGGCGAGCGTCGAGGTCGTGAAGTTCGAGGACGGCCCCCCGCGCGGCGCGCCGGTCGCGGTGCGGATCAGCGGCGACGACCTCGAGCAGCTCGCCGACCTGAGCGAGCGCGTGCAAGCCGAGCTGCGCGCGGTACGCGGCGTGCGCGACGTGAGCGACGACCACGAGCTCGGCAAGCAGGAGCTGCGCGTCCACGTCGACGAGGAGCGGGCCGCGCTCCACGGGCTGACGAGCGACGCGATCCATCGCTGGCTCGCGCTGGCGTTCGGCGCGAGCCCGGTCGCGACCGCGCGCGAGGGCGGCGAGGAGGTCGACCTCGTCGTGCGGCTGCGCGAGGACGCGCGGCAGAACCCGGAGCGGCTCGCGGAGCTGACGCTCGTGACGCCGGCGGGGGCGAGCGTCGCGCTCGGCGAGGTCGCGACGATCGAGCGCGGGCGCGGGATCTCCAGCATCCGGCGGCGCGACCGGCGGCGCGTGATCACGGTGACCGCCGAGCTCGTCGAGGGCTCGGGGGTCCAGAGCGCCGACGCGAACGCGGCGCTCGCGGCGCGCATCGCGCCCTTGATCGCGGCGAGCTCGAACGTGCGCTTCGAGCTCGGCGGCGAGTTCGAGGAGACGCAGGAGTCGCTCGACTCGCTCTTCCTCGCGTTCCTCGTCGCGGCGCTCCTGATCTACACCATCCTCGCGACGCAGTTCCGCTCGTTCCTGCAGCCGCTCGTGGTGATGACGGCCATCCCGCTCAGCCTGATCGGCGTGAGCATCGGGTTCTTGGCCAGCGGGGAGGCGGTGGGGCTGATCGGGCTGATCGGCGTCGTGGGCCTCGCCGGGATCGTGGTGAACGACTCGCTCGTGCTCGTGGACTTCATCAACACGCGGCGCGCGCGCGGGGCGCCGCTCGACGAGGCGATCGTCGAGGCGGGGCGGCTGCGGCTGCGGCCGATCTTCCTGACGAGCATCACGACGATCGCCGGGCTCGGCCCGCTCGCGCTCGGGATCGGTGGGCGCTCCGAGCTACTCGCGCCGATGGCGACCGCGATCGCGTGGGGCCTGACGTTCTCGACGGTGCTCATCCTCGTGATCGTGCCGTGCCTCTACCGCAGCGTGGACTCGATGGCGCAGGGCGCGCGGCGCCTGCTCGGGCCCCTGCTGCGGCTCGCCGCGGGCACGCGCGCCGGCCCCGAGGGAGATCCGAGCGCGGCCGAGTAGTACGCTCTGTGGCGTGCGCCTCGTGGCGACCGCGTTCGCGCTCTGGCTCTCGGCCTGCTCCTGCGAGGCGCCGCGCGGGATGATCGTCCAGCTGCGGTCGAACTTCGTCCCTGGCATCGAGTTCGACGAGGCGCGGACGGAGGTCTGGTCGGACGGGCAGCGGGCGCCCTACCTCGACACGTCGCGCGCGATGCGCTGGCGCGACCCCGTCGAGCGCGGGGTACAGATCGCCGACGCCGCCGAGCTCGCGCCGGGGACCTACACGGTGATCGTGACGCTGCGGCGTGCGGGCTCGGCGGTCGCGCAGCGGCGGGTGCGGGTCTCGTACGAGGGCACGTGGGCGGTCACCGTGCTGGTCACGCGCGACTGCGCGAACGTGACCTGCGAGGACGGGCTCACGTGCCTCGCCGGAGTCTGTGTTCCGCAAGATTGCTTGACGGGCTCCGCCTTCGACGGCTGCCCGACGGTGGTCTGCCGGCAGGACGCCGACTGCGAGGCGCCGCCGATCGACTGCACCGACGTGATGTGCCTCGACGGGCTCTGTCATCCCTTCCCCGTCCACGACGAGTGCGGCGACGAGGAGTGGTGCAACCCCGACGAGGGCTGCCGCGTGCGCCCCGACGAGGTGCGCGACGCGGGCGTCGCGCCGGGCGACGCCGGCGTGCCGCGCTGCGACGAGGGCTGCGACGACGCCAACCCCTGCACCGACGACGACTGCGTCGCAGGCCGCTGCGTGTTCGCGCACAACAGCGAGCCCTGCGACGATGGGCGCTTCTGCAACGGCCCGGATCGCTGCGGCGGCGGCCGCTGCGTCCCCGGCACCACGAGCCCCTGCCCCGGCGCGTCCGTCTGCGAGGAGACGGTCGGCGCATGCACGGGCTGCGCGACCGACGCGGACTGCCCGGCCGAGACGGTCGGGGGCTGGGGCCAGTGCAGCTTCGGCGACACGTGCGCGGCCGACGGGACGCGCAGCCGGACGGTCACGCGCTACCGCTGCGACGCGGGCACGTGCGCCGAGTCGCGGTCGACCGAGATGGGCGCGTGCGCGCGGGCGAGCCGCGACGGAGTGAGGGCCGGGGACCACCGCCTAAAGGCGGTGGCTTCATCCGCCGGCTAAAGCCGGCTAAAGGCCCCGACCCGCACGATGCAGGCCGTTGAACTACCCGCTGACCTTGAAGTCCTCGTCCTCCTCCGCGACGTCCTGGTTCGCGACGTACTGCGCGATCACCTCGTCCGTCACGTTCCCGCTCGTGCACACAAAATACCCCCGCGACCACAAGTGCTTGCCCCAGCACTCGCGACGCAGGCGTCGGAAATCGCGAAGCATGTGATGCGACGTCTTGCCCTTGATCGCCTGCATCGCGCGGCTCGGGGCAAGATGCGGCGGCAGGCTCAGGAAGAGGTGCACATGATCCGGACGGACATGACCCTTCAGGATTCGGATGTCGTTCTTCTCACAGATCGCTCGTATCAGATCCCGCACAGCCACCCCGCTCTCGCCGCGCAGAAGCGGCTTGCGGTACTTCGTCGTGAACACGAAGTGGTAGTGCAGCTCGTAGACCGTGTGGGGGCCCCGGCGATAAGTACGCGACACTCCGCAAGCCTGCTAAAGCCTTCGCCTAAAGGCGAGGGCTTCAACCCTCCCCGAGTGGGACAGTGAGCTGCGGCACGCGGACGTGCCCCGACTTCGGCCCGTGCGGCGGGTTCGCCACCGAGTGCGCGACCGACGGGACGCGCTCGCGCACGTGCACCGATCGCGTCTGTCAGGCGGGCGCGTGCCGCGACGTGGCCGCGCCCGAGTCGAGCGGCTGCGCGCGCGCGACGAACGGCAACGCGTGCGGCGGCGGCGCGTACTGCGATGGGTGGGGCGACTGCGCCTACGACGACGAGTGCGACCAGGACGGCTGGCAGACGCGCACCTGCCACGACTTCCGCTGCGGCAGCGGCGCCTGTCGCGACGCGCCGTCGACGGACGGCAGGGGATGCTCGAGGAGCACCGAGAACCAGCGCTGCGGCGTCAACCCGACGTACTGCGGGCGGCGGGTGGACTGCCACGTGTGTCGCTCCGGGTCGTGCGCGCTCAACGCCGGCCACTACGACGCGGCGTGCAACCCGAGCTGCGGGGTGGCGATCGCGCTCTGCGGGCAGGCGGGGTTCTGCTGCCCGAGCGGGAGCTGCCCATCCGTCGGCCCCGGTCCGTTCGCGGACTGCGAGACCTGCTGCCAAGGCGACACCTGCTTCTGACTCTTCGGAGGGGCTGTTCCAGCCCCTCCCCCCAATCGCGGCAAAGCCGCGATGGGGCCCCCCTCCCGAGGCGAACGCGGCGGCGCCGCGTTCGACCCCATCGCGGGGCGATGGGGCGATGGGGCCCCCTCGACCGACGCCCGCCGCTGCGCGACGGGCTGGTCTCGATGGCGGGTCGGCCGCCTGGTCGCTCGATCAATCGACAATCTTCGAGTCGGCGCAGGGATGATTCCGACCTCGCGTCTTTCACTCGAGCTCACCCGCTCGTGCTCACGGAGCCGCGTCGCTTGCCGGCGCGCGAGACCCGGGGTCGTCCTCGAGCAGGATCGTCGTCGAGAGCGCGAACCACACGACGCCGAGCATCAGGATCACCGCGACCGCGGCGACGACGGGCATCGCCCAGCCGGGCCCGCCCGAGCGGCGCGAGAAGCGATCGCGGTAGTAGCGGCCGCCGCTGCGGCGCCGGATCCGCTCCTGGATGCGTGGCAACAGGTTCGGAGCCTGGACCGTTTCGGGCTCGCCGAGCCGTCCGACGATGCGGAACGTGTCGACGAAGTCCTCGTACTCCGCGGCGAGCGCCGGGTCGTCTCTCAGCGCGGCCTCGAACGCGCGCTTCTGCGCCTCGTCGAGGTCTCCCTCGAGCGCTTCGCTGAACAGGTCGCGGGCTTGGTCCGGGCTCACGGGGTCTTCTTCTTCTTCGGCGCTTGCTCGGGGGAGGGGACGCTCGAGCGCCGCCCGTCGCTCAGGCGGATCACCTTCTCCCGCAGCGCGTGCCGCGCCCGGTGCAGGCGGCTCTTGACCGTCCCCTCGGCGAGGCCGGTGATGTCCTGGATCTCTTCGTACGTGAGGTTCTCGATGTCTCGCAAGACGATCAAGGTGCGGTGCTCTTCCTCGAGCTCGCCGATCGCGGTCTTGAGGATGCGCTCCTTCTCGTACGCCTCGACGAGGTGATCGGGCCGCGCGATGTGGGATGTGGTGTCCATCGTGGCGCTCTCGAGGGCGCTGGCCTCGGCGATCTCGTCGAACTCCTTCTTCTTCCCGCGCGCGCGGCGCTGGAGGTACTTCAGGCGGTTCTTGCAGTGGTTGGTCGCCACCCGATAGAGCCACGTCGAGAGCTTGCTGTCGCCGCGGAAGCCGTCGATCGACTTGAACACGGTGACGAAGACCTCCTGCGCGAGATCTTCGGCCTCCTCGCGGTCGTCGAGCATGCGCAGGACCAGCCGGAAGATCCGGCCCTGGTACATCGTGATCAGCTCGTTGAACGCGGCCTCGTCACGCCTCTTCAGGCGCTCGACCAGCCTCTCTTCGTAGCCGTCGGGCATGTGGACGTGGAAGCCTGCCGCCGCCGCCGCGCGCTCGATGTCGATCGCGACGCTCACCCCTCACGCGACACCACGCGCGCGGTGGGGTTCCGCGACGATATCGAGATGGGTGCGCGCCGGCTAGTGATCTCGGGTGGTCCGCGCCGGAGGCGGGCCCTATACGTCGGAGGTGCGCGCGGTCCTGCTCGTCGACCACGGCTCGCGAAGCGCCGCCGCGAACCGCGTCGTCGAGGACGTCGCGTGCGCGCTGCGCGAGCGCTACGGCGCGTACGTGGCGGTCGCGCACATGGAGCTCGCACCTCCGACGGTGGCGGAGGCGGTCGCGACGTGCGTGGCGGCCGGCGCGACCCACGTCGTCGCCGTGCCGTACTTCCTCGGCCCCGGCCGGCACACGACGCGCGACCTGCCCCGGCTCGTCGGCGAGGCGGTCGCCGGGCACCCGGGGCTCACCTACGAGCTCGCCGACCCGTTCGGCGCCGACGCGCGGATCGTCGCGCTCGTCGCAGCGCGCGCTGGGCTCGACGAAGCCTGATGAGCGCGCGTCAATCCGCGAAGACCTGCGTCCAGTAGGGGCGCCCTCCGCACGCGGAATAGCCGACGCCGATCCGGCCGAAGCTCGAGCTCATGATGTTGGCGCGGTGGCCGGAGCTGTTCATCCACGCCTGGTGGACCGAGGCCGGCGTGCTCTGACCCCAGGCGACGTTCTCTCCCGCCGTCCGGTAGCTCACGCCGGCGCGCGTCATGCGCTGGAACGGGCTCGATCCGTCGCTGCCGGTGTGGCTCATGCGACCGGTGCGGCACATGTCCTCGCTGTGCTCGCGCGCGACGCGCGCCATCAGCTCGTCGCATCGAAAGGGCGAGCTGCGCGCGCCGTTCGCGAGATCGATCACCTGCTGCTCCTCGGGACCAGCGCACGTCGTCGGCGACGGGCCGGGGCCGGGGCCGGGATCCGGGGTGGGGCCGGGGCCCGGACCGGGCGCGTCCGCGGCGACGCAGCTCGCGCGACCGCCGACGATCTTGCAGGTCTGCCCGAGCGCGCCGCAGTTCGTGAAGAGCTGCGTCGCGCCCTCGCACCACCGCGCGATGTCGCCGTCGCAGACACCCTCGGCAGGCAAGCCGCAGCCGGGCGGCGCGCCGGGCCCCGCGTCCCACGGCCGCGCGCCGCCGTCGAGCGTGACGCCAGGCCCGGCGTCGTACGTGACGCGCGGCCCGCCCCCACCACCACCGCCGCCGCCGCCGCGCGTGTCGATGACGAGCGCGCCCTCGCAGCCCACGCAGAGCGCGACGGAGAAGGCGAGGCCTGAGAGCCGGTACTTCATCACGCTCCTACGCGATCCAAGGTTCGTGCCGCGCGCGCTGGGGCCTCGCGCGCCCCGCCGCTGTCATCGGAGAGGTGACAGGCGCGCGCGCCGGCGCAGGGCGGCCACGGCGCAGCCGAAGAGCAGCCCCCCGAGCGGGAGCGGCGCGCCGCCGGGACCGGCCGCGGCGCTGCATCCCTCGACGCGGCGGCGGCCCTGCCCGCCGCGCGGGTCCTCGCCCGGCCGCGGCTGGCAGACCTCGAGCCCCGGCGTCCCGCTCGCGACGCACTGCATGTGCGACGGGCACGGCGAGGCGGGATCGCAGATGCGCGTGCAGTACGCGCGGTCCTCCTCGAACGCGCAGATCCCAGTCGCGCAATCCTCGTTGCGGGCGCAGTCGCCCCCGAGCGCGCCACCATTCGGGACGCACACGTTCACCGCGCCCGCGGACGTGCATCCGTAGCCCTCGGGGCACGGGCTGCTCGGATCGCAGAGCTGGGTGCAGAAGCGATCGTCGCCGCTCGCCGCGCACATGCCGGAGGCGCAGGCGGCGTTCGCGTCGCACGGATCGCCGAGGCTCCCCGCCGGGCCGCACGCGCCGCGGCACGCGAGCGCGCCGACCTGGCAGGCGCCGCCGCCCGGGCAGGCGCCTACCTGCTCGGGGTTGCACGGGACCTCGCAGCGGCCGAGGAAGCAGTAGTGGTTCTCGCAATCCGCGTTGTCACTACAGTGCTCGCCGACGGCGCGCGGGCCCGGCGATCCCGCGAGGCACACGCCGGCGCCGCACGCGCCGGTCGCGAGGCCGTCGCAGTAGAAGCCAGTCGGGCAACCGCCCGCGGGCCAATCGCACGTCTGCGTGCAGACGCCGGAGAAGCACGTGCCGCTCGCGCACTCGCCGTGCGCCGCGCACGCGCCGCCGAGCGGCACGCTGCCGCCGCCGCCGGGTACGCACGCGCCTCGATCGCAGCGCTCGCCCGCCGCGCACTGCGAGTCCGTCGTGCACCCGCCCGGGCTCGGGCCGCCCGCCGCGCACGACGGCGTCGAGCCGCTGTAGCGCACGCACTGGCGCGCCCCGTTCGACAGCGTCTGGCAGCGGTCGCCCGCGCAGTCGCCGTCGCTCGCGCACGCGCGGCCGCAGTAGCCGTTGCCGTCGGGGTACGAGAGGCAGTAGTCCTCCGCGCCGCCGCAGCCCGAGTGCGCCGAGCACGGCGCGCACACGCCGCCGCCCGGCGGTGGCGGCGGCGGCGGCGGCGTGTCGTCGGCGACGCACGCGCCGCCGACGCAGCGCTGGCCGGCGGGGCACCCGGTCACCGAGCAGTCGGCGGGCGCGCCGCCCCCGCCCGGGTAGAGCGTGCAGACGCCGGCCTCGTCGTCGCTGCCGAGGCGCGAGAGGCCACCCGAGTATGCGTAGTACATCGCGGCCGACTGCGTGCTCGAGTGCCCGAGGCCGATGTAGTGCCCGCCCTCGTGCAGGGCGATCGAGTACGCGTTCACGCGGTTGCCGCTGCCCGGGTCGGTGGTCCACTGGAAGTGGACGCCGTTCATCTCCATGTCGGCCTCGATGATCCGCGAGCTCGTGTAGCGCGTGCCCGTCACGCCGATCGCGCTCGAGCTGTGGCGCCACCCGCTCTCGATCCAGCCGATCACCGACTCGCCCTCGTAGGTCCCGGGCTGCCGGCTCGTCATCCCGCCGTAGCTCGTGCTCAGGCCCGAACAGGCGGGCGTCGTCCAGTCGTCCATCCCGCGGCGCACCTCGGCCTCGGTCACCGAGACGCCGAGGTCGGCCGAGCCGGCCTGGTTGAGCTGGTAGGGCGCGGGCCCCGACCACACCGGGCGCGAGCCCGCGATCGGCTCCCACGCGAGCGCGGCGCTCGGCACCGCGAGCACCAGGACCATGGCGAGCGCGCGCGTCATCGGGACACCTCCCGACCACCGGCCCCACCGGGCGACGCGGGCAGCGTCACGCGAGGCGCCGCGAGCCGGCGCACGTGCTCGATGAACACCTCGAGGGCGACCGGGACGTCGTGGCCGTGATCGACCGTCATCCCGCCCGCGCCCCAGCGCACGAACGCGACGTCGGAGAGGTCCCG
Source organism: Sandaracinaceae bacterium (assembly GCA_019637095.1). Lineage (GTDB taxonomy): Bacteria > Myxococcota_A > Polyangia > Polyangiales > Sandaracinaceae > JACKEC01. The sequence continues at coordinate 43,456 of JAHBWG010000004.1, forward strand.
CGTCACGTAGTCCGGCACACCGCCGACGCCTCGCCGGATCTCGAAGCGACCCTGCGCCATCGCGAAGGTGCGCAGGCGCCCGTCCGCGCGCTCGAGGAACACGACGACCTCCTCGCCGGGCCGGTAGACCGGCGTGCCCGCGATCGCGAGGCCCTGCCCGGCGAGCTCGCCGCCGAGCTCGTCGATCACCACCGCCGCGCCTCCCGCGCCGGCGATCCACTCGGTCACGCGCAGCTCGGTGAGGGTGTGCGGCTCGGCGCCACGGACCGGGTCGAGCACGACGCGGACCTCGCTCGCGACGACGCGGCCGACCACGATCGCGTCCGCGCGGCGCGCCATGTCGTCGAGTGGGACCTCGACCATCACGGTCGCGGCGGCCGGCGAGGCGAGCAGGGTGAGCAGAGCGGCGAGCGACAGCGAGCGCATCGTTCCTCCTGGGTCCCAGGCAGGAGCAAGGGCCGATCCAAGGGCTGTCCCGCGACTGCGCAGCGCGAGCGTCACCCCCGAGGAGACGCCCGCGCGGTGCTTTCGGAGCGCTCAGCGCGCCACGCTGTAGCCCACCCACGTCAGGTACGGGAGCTCGCTGCCCGGATCGCTCGTGATCACCCCTCCGGAGACGGTCCCCGTCCCGTAGGGCGCGAACACGCCCTCCTCGAGGTGGCGGCCGTCGGCGAGGGTCGTGTACGTCCCGCCGACGAGCCAGAGCGCGACGCGCGTTCCGTCCGCGAGGCCGGTGGTCTCGGGGATGCGCAGCCGCACGCCCGGGAGCGAGCCGGACTCGGGGCCGAGCGCCCACAGGCCGAGCAGGCCCGGGGCCTGCTCGACGAAGCAGGGAGCCTCGTCGAGCGGGACGGGCCCCGCGCCGAGCCGGTCGTACACGTCGGGGAACTCGAACGCGCCGGGCGTCACGTCGAGCTCGAGCCCGCTCGGGAAGCGCACCGTGCGCATGGAACCCTCGTCTCCCATGGGCGGGCGTGTCGCGGGCACCTCGAGCGGGTGCAGGACGAGGTCGTCCCACACGTCGAGGACGCCGTACGAGGGCGTCATCGCGGTGCGGCAGAAGGTGGTCGAGACGGGCCGCCCGATCTGCGAGGCGCGCAAGGTGACTTGCTGGAGGCAGCGCGTCTCCTCGGGCATCACGACCGTGTACCAGCCGTCCGGGCGGATCGGCGTCGGCGCCTGGCAGAGCTGCGAGCCGTTCTCGAGGCGCAGACACATCTGCACGATGCCCTCGGAGACGGGCGCGCCGCGCGGGTCTACGACGCGGCCGCGCACGCCGGCGACCCAGTGCGCACGGCACGAGTCGTCCGGGACGCGATCCTCGAGGCGCAGATCGAGCGCGGGGCGGCTCGACGCGTCGCCGCCAGGGCTCGCACACCCGGCCATGGCCACGAAGAGGGTGAGGGAAAGCGCGTACTTCATCTCCGGTCTCCTTCAGCGAAGCGCGACGGATCGGACCGTCGAGTCGTCGAGCGTGCCCACCCGGCGGGCGAGCTCGTTGCCTTCGATCATGAGCAACTTGACTTGCGGTCCCGTCGTGAAGCCGGCGCGCCGGAACTGGCTCGCGTCCTCCCAGCCGACGATCACCGGGGCGCTCAGGCCGTACTGGTCGCGGATGCGGCGCGCGTCGGCCTGTGTACCGGGCCCGTAGGAGTTGGTCTCGCCGACCAGCACCACGAGCACGAACCCGCGGCTCTCGAGCTCGCGCTGGAGCGGCATCGCGTTGCGGCGGAGCCAGTCGCGGCAGTAGCCGCACCACTCGGCGAGCCAGTAGAAGAGCACGGTGCGGTGCGCGCAGAGCTCGCGGATCGAGGTGCGGCCGCCGTCGGCGAGCGGGAAGTCGAAGTCGGGCACGACGCTGCCCTGGCTCGTGCCGGGCGTGCCGCGCGGCGGACAGAGCTCGCTCTGGGGCCCTGCGCCGGCGCACGCGCCGGCGACGCACTCTTCGCCCTGCGGGCAGCTCCCGCAGACGCCCCCGCAGCCGTCGGCGCCGCACGCGCGCCCAGCACACATCGGGACGCACTGCGGCGCGGACGGAGCGCCGGCGTCGGGCGCGACGGGCGGGAGCCCGCCATCGTCGCCGAGGATCTGGACCCCACCGCCGCCCTGATCGACCCGCGGCGGCGCGGGCGGCGCGGCGCGCTCGAGCGAGCGCGAGTCGATCGCGAGCGCGCCCTCGCACGCGGGCAGCGCGAGGAGCAACGCACCGAGCGCGAGACACCACGAAGTACGGAGCGGTCCGGTCATGGGAGGACCCACACAGCAACGCCCGTACCGCCAGCGCGCGGCGGGTCGCGCACGATCCCCCTGTCACCTGCCGAGCGCGGCGCCGCGGCGATGCCGGCCGCGCCGTCACTTCCGCGGTGACATCGCCCGAGAGGACCATCGCGGCCACGCGGTGGTCCGGATCTTTCAATGGGAGGCGGGTCATGGTGTACCAGGCCCGATCCGCGCTCCCCCTCTCTTTCGCTCTGTTCTTGATCGCGAGCCCCGCGCACGCAGACGCGCCGCATGGGACCGAGGCGGCCGCGACGCGTCCGCTCACCGGCGATCCGTTCGCGCGCGCGCTCACCGAGTCGGGGGAGGTCGTGCTCGAGGACGACGACGGAGAGATCGCGCAGCGCTCTCGTCGCTCGCGCGCCCGAGCGCGGGCACGCGCCCGGCGGCGCGCCGAAGAGCGCGGCCGCCGCGACCCGGTCGAGCGCACGTCGCGCTACGAGGACGACGAGGACGACGACGCGTTCGGTGACGACGAGGACGACGACGACGCGTACCGTCGCAGGGCGCGCGAGCGGCGGCGGGTCACCCGCGAGCCCGAGGAGCGCGCGCGCGAGTCGCGTGAGGATCGCGCGGCGCGGCGGCGCCTCGAGCGGCGCTTCTCGGACCCCGACGTGCGCCCGCCGCCGACCGTCGACGTGCACGTCGGCGCGCGCGTCGAGGGACGCCTCGCCCGCTTCGAGACGGGCGACGGCAACGTCCACCGCAACGACGTCGCCTACCCGACGCTCGGCGGCGTGATCCGCGCGCGGCCGCTGAACCACCAGCCGGGGATCGAGCGTGGGCTCGAGCTGCGCGGCTCGTTCCATCACGCGGTCGGGCTGCGCTCGCGCAACACGCTGACCGACGAGGCGGTCGAGACGTCGTTCTGGCACCTCTACCTCGACGTCGGGATGTCCTTCGAGGTCGACGCGACGGTGCAGCTCGGGCTCGGCTTCGGGTTCGGCTTCGACTCGTTCGGGTTCGGCGCGCAGTCGCTCGTCGTCGTGCCGTCGGCGGAGTACCCGTACTTGCGGCCGCACCTGCGGGGGCGCTTCCAGCTCTCCGACGAGCTCGCGGTGCTCGAGATCGAGATCGGCTACCGCGGCACGCTCGGGCGCGGCGCGCTCTCCGAGCACTTCGGTCGCGACGGCGAGACGCAGGGCTTCGACCTCGTCGGCCGGCTCGGCGGCTCGTTCGACATCGGGTTGTCGTACGCGATCGAGGCGGGGCTCGGCGCGTACTTCCACTTCTTCCAAGGGGAGGCGTCCACCGCGCCGGCGCGCTCGGGCACCGACGTCGGGCTCTACCTCGGCGCGCAGTTCGGCTACGCGTTCCGCTGACTCGGAGGCGACCGCGTCGTAGGCGCATTCCCCTCGCCTCCAGGTCTCGTCGCCTCCCGTTCTTCAGCCAACTCACCGGACGGTGACGGGGGTCACCTGTCCGGCGCGGACGTCGACCTCGCGGCGGATCGGCGCCTGACCGTTCGCGCGGATCTCGATCGTCTGGCGGCCGAGCGGGAGCTGCACCGTGCCGGGGAGCGTGCCGAGGCGCCGGCCGCGAAAGACGATCGGCGCATCCCAGAGCTCGGGAGGACCGCTCACGCGCACCTCTCCGGTCGCCGTCGGCGCGACGGGCGCGGGCGCGACGCGGCGCGACGCGCGACGGCGGGGCGACGCGGGGTCCTCCTCGCCCGCGGCGTCGAGCGACGGATCCACTGGCTCGTCGAACACGAGATCCGCGGGCTCCTCGAGCACCGCCTCGTCGAACGCGAGGTCGACCGCGTCGTCGGGCTCGGGCGCGGCGGGCTCGGGCGGTGCCGTGGGGGTGCGCGGCGGGACGACGTCCTCGCGGACCGGATCCACGAGCGACGCGGGCAGCATCGCGGTCGGGCTGTCGGGCTGCGTGAGCCGCGCGATCGCGAACGCGCCGGCGGCGGCCACCACCGAGAGCGAGACCGCGAGCACCGCCGGCACGCCGCGGCGGCCCTTGCGATCGAGCAGGCTCGCCGGCGTCGCCTTCGCGCGGAAGCCCGTCACCTCGGCAGGCCGCCGGTCGCTGTCGGCGGCGTGCGTCTCGAGCAGGTTCTGCGAGCGCTCCGGCGCGCCGGGGAACAGCTGCTCCATGAACTCGGCGATGTCACCGGCGGTCACCGGCGGCCCGATCGCCGCCGCCGCGCGGGCGAGCGCGCGCCCCATCTGACGCGCCGTCGGGTAGCGCTCGTCGGGGTCCTTCGCGAGCGCGCGCATGGCGATCCGCTCGAGCTCGGGCGGCACGTCGGCGACGCGCTCGGTCGGCCGCGGCGTCGTCTCGTGCACGAGGTTGAGCACGGTCTCGGCGGGCGAGTCCCGCTTGAAGAGGCGCTCGAGCGTGCACAGCTCCCAGAGCACGACGCCGACCGAGAAGACGTCCGCGCGCCGATCGACGGGGCGTCCGAGCGCCTGCTCGGGCGCCATGTACGCGAACTTCCCCTTCACGCGGCCCGTCGTGCTCTCCGAGATCCGATCGACCGCGCGCGCGATGCCGAAGTCGAGCACGCGCAGCGTGCCGTCGAAGCCGACGAAGAGGTTGTGCGGCGAGACGTCGCGGTGGACGACCTGCAGGAGCTTGCCGTCCGAGTCGCGCAGCTCGTGCGCGGCGTGCAGCCCCTCGCACGCCTGCGAGAGCAGGTGCGCCGCGATCGCGTAGCGCTGCGTCGACGCGGACGGCGGCCGCGTGCCCAGCTCGCGCAGCACCTCCGAGAGCGGCAGCCCGCGCAGGTACTCCATCGCGATGAAGTACGCGTCGTCCGCGCGGCCGAAGTCGAACACGGTGCAAACGTGCGGGTGCTGGATCCGCGAGGCGATGCGCGCCTCGTCGAGGAACATGTGGACGAACGCCTTCTCGCGCGCGAGGTGATCGTGGATCCGCTTGAGCGCGACGAGCCGCGTGAAGCCGCTCTCGCCGCGCTCGCGCGCGAGGTAGACGCGCCCCATCCCTCCCTGCGCGAGCTCCGTCAAGAGCTCGTACGGGCCGACGTCGCCGAGCGGCCCGGCCGGCGGACGCGGCTCCGGCGCGTCCCCGAGCGCGGGGATCGTGTCGTCGGGCCGTACTGAAGCCGTCGACATGGGCGCCGCCCCAACCTATCAACCCCGCGCGCGCGGGGAAAGTCGGCGGCGCGGTCGCGTCAACGCAGGCCGTGCCGCCGGAGCAGCCGATGGAGGTAGGGCCGCGCCATCCCGGCGGCGCGGGCCGCCGCCGAGACGTTGCCCTCGTGGTGCTCGAGCAGCGCGCGGACGTAGTCGCGCTCGAACAGCGCGAGCGCGTGCTCGCGCGCCTCCGCGTACGGCTTCTCGGGGTCCACCTGCCAAGGGCGCGGGTCGTCGTTGTCCGTCGGCGTGATCGGCAGCACCTCGCCGAGCACGACGCACCGCGAGAGGTAGTTGCGCAGCTCGCGCACGTTGCCGGGCCAGCGGCCGGCCTGCAGCGCGGTGCGCAGCTCGGGCGTGACGACGCGCGCGATGTCGGCGTCGCTCAGGCCCATGCGGCGCAACAGCACGCTGGTGAGCCCCTCGATGTCCTCCGGGCGCTCGCGCAGCGGCGGCACGCGCAGGTGGAACACCGCGAGCCGGTAGTAGAGGTCCTCGCGGAAGCGCCCCGCGGTCACCTCCTGGCGCAGGTCGCGGTTCGTCGCGGCGACGACGCGGACGTCGATCGGACGCGCCGCCGTCTCGCCGACGCGCCTCACCTCGCCGCGCTCGAGCACGCGCAAGAGCGCCGGCTGCATCCCGAGCGGCAGCTCGCCGAGCTCGTCGAGGAACAGCGTCCCCCCGTCGGCCGCCTCGAACACGCCCTCGCGCGCCGCGATCGCGCCGGTGAACGCGCCCTTGTCGTGCCCGAACAGCTCGCTCTCGAGCAGGTTCGGCGGGATCGCGCCGCAGTCGAGCGTGACGAACGGGCCCGACGCGCGCTTGCTGTGCCCGTGGATCGAGGCGGCGACCTCTTCCTTGCCCGTGCCCGTCTCGCCTTCGATCAGGACGGTCGCGTCCGAGGGCGCGACCCGCTCGAGGATCGCGAAGACCGCGCGCATCGCGGCAGACGCGCCGTAGAGCGTGCCGAACATGTCGGAGCGGCTCAGCGCGACGCGGTTCGTGCCGCCGAGCGCGTCGAAGCGCAGGAGCGTCTTGCCGACGCGGACCGTGCTGCCGTGGCCGAGCCACGCCGCGTCGACACGCACCCCGTCGACGAACGTGCCGTTGCGGCTCTCGAGGTCGCGGATGCGCGCGCCGCGCACCGACACCTCGATCTCGGCGTGGAAGCGCGAGACGGTCGGATCGGGCAGCACGTAGTCGTTGCGCGCGTGCGCGCCGATCGTGCACGTCGTGCTCGTCGACTCGTACGGCTCCACCGGGTGCTTGCCGCCCACCATCGTCAGGCCGAAGCGCCGGACCTCGAGGCCGAAGCCACCGGCCGAGGTCATGTCGGAGGTCCAGCGATCCGGATCGTCCCAGCTCGATTGGCTCACGCGCTCGATCATACCCGAGGTCCGCCCCGGGCGGAGATCACTCGCGCGGGACCCAGACCGGGCCGCCCACGCCCGTCTCGGACGCGGCGAACGCGACGACACCGATCAGCACGCCGACGAGCACCGCGGCGCCCGCGCCGCCGAGCACCCAGAGGAGCGTCTCGTCGATGCCGCCTACACCGCCGCCGCCCTCGTCGCCGCCCGCCTCGGGATCGCCCGAGCGCCAGCGCGCGACCGAGCGATCGATCTCCCACCCGCCGGGCCCGAACGCGCGGCCCTCGCACTCGAGCTCGCTCTCCCCGCGCACCGTCACGGTGCCCGCGTCCGACGAGGCGACCTCGCGGCGGCCCGCGCGGCACGTGAGCTCGGTGCGCTCGACCACCCCGCTGTCCGCGTCGTCGGCCGCGACGCTCGCCCGCACCTCGTCGGCGCCCAGCGGCCGGATCTCCACGCGGACCCGCAACGTGTCTTGCCCATGTGCGATGCGCATGCGGTCGAAGCGGCGGCGCAGCGCCTGCGGCAGGGCGCCCGGCTCGCGGCCCTCGAGCACCAAGACGAGCGCGGTGAGGTCGCGGTTCGCCTCGCGCTCGCGCCCGAGCGCCGCGCGCACCACCGCGCGCAGGCGGAAGAGGCGCGCGACGGCGGCGCGGTCGAGGCGCGCGCCCGTGTCGTCGGCGATCTCCTCGAGCAGGCGGGCGGCCTCCTCGAACTCCGCGAGCTCGAGCTGCTCCTCGGCGCGGTCGAGCGTGGCCTGTGCCTCGACGCGCGTCGCGCACAGCGCGACGAGCCCCAGGAGCGCGATCGCCGTCCGCACCGTGCCGAAGGGTATCAGGCGGTCAGTGGATGAAGTAGCGGAAGCTCGCGAGCAGCCACGTGTCGAGGGTCGGGCCGGTGATCTGCTGTCGGACCGCGACGTCGACGCCGACCTCCTGGTTCATCCAGCCGCCGCCGGCGGTCAGGTAGTGGAGGTCGCGGCCGGTGTCGAACATCCAGCCGGCGCGGATCGGCACCTCGCCGGTGAAGAGCTCGGCGGCGCCGCCGAACAGGGCCTCCGGCCGGATGTTGCCGTCGATGTCGCGGAAGGTCCCGAGGTCGGCGAGGCCGTCGAAGGCGAGCGTGAACACGTTGTCGATCGTGTAGCTGATCGAGCCGCCGACCTGCAGCGGCGCGAGCGAGGAGCCGACGTCGACGAGGTTGTAGCCGAGCGCCGCGATGTGGAAGCCGGGCAGCGGCGAGACGCGGACCGCGGCGTCGAACGTGACGTGCTCCGCGTACGGGTTGGCGCCCTCTTGGCCCTCGCGCCAGAAGCTCACGTAGCGACCCGTCGCGCCGATCGCGAAGTAGTCGCCGAGCGGCAGGCCGAGCGCGACGCGCCCGTCGTAGCCCCCGTGGCCGTTCTCGCCGTTGCCGTGCACGTAGCGGAACGAGACGCCCATGTTGACCGGGCCGCTGTAGCTGTCGATGAGCGCGCCGCCGCTCGAGAAGCGCGCGTTCTGCGGCTCGTACACGAACGCGCTCTCGACGTGGTAGTGCCGCCCGATCGAGAGCCCCGCCGGGTTGTACGCGAGGCCGCTCGTGCTCGTCGCGGACGCGCGCGCGCCGAGCCCCATCGCCATCCCGCGGGCGGTCTCCATCGTCTCCGGCAGCATCGCGTGACGGGGACGACCCGCCTCGGTGGGTGTCGCGGGGACGACCGCCTGCGCGGACACGATCGACGAGCCGACGAGCCAGGTGGCCCCGACGACGAGACATGAACGGACGTACCAGGAACTGACGGTCATGTGGGTGCGCTCTCCCGCGGCTCTCCCCTCGTACCAGCGCCCCGCGCGAAATCCAAGAAACCAACGTGCGATCACCCCCGCTCGCTTCCCGGTCTCGCGATCGATCCGGGCTCGCGAGGGGATCGATCGCGAAAACCTCACTCGATCCGATGGGTTGTGGACAGGGGCCGAATTCGGTCCCCCCGGGGAGCCGCGGAGCCGCTGGGGACACGCGGCGAAGATCGTCATGATCTCGAACGGTTACGAATCCCTCCGATCTCGGTCGTAGACGAGCGCAGATGGGTTTGCTAGCGTCGTCGGTCCTTGCTCGAACGGGGTGTGGCTAGACGAAGCAGGCCGTTGATCGGCGGGTGGTGAAGCCCGCGAAGAGGCCCTCGGGCGGCGCGTTTCATCGGACCGTCCAACCCGAGTAATCCACAAGCTGACCCCAGTCGCGTCCCACCCTGTGGATAGGGTGTGGAGCAGGTGCCCAACTCCGTCCCTTCGTTCGGAAAATCCAGCATGTCTCACCTGTGGGAATCGGCGCTCCTCGCGCTCCGACCGCGCCTGTCGGAGGAGAACTTCCGGACCTGGCTCGAGCCGCTCGCGCTCGAGCGCTTCGAGGACGGCGTCGTCACCCTACGCATCCCCAACCGCTTCTACGCCGACTGGATCAGCAGCCAGTACCTCCCGCTGATCCTCGACGCGCTCACGCAGGAGTCGGGCACCACCGATCTGCAGGTCGAGTGGGTGGTCGACGAGTCACTGCAGAAGAGCCTCGACGAGCAGGCGGAGGAGGCGCGCCGCGTCGCGAGCGCGACGCGCCCCCCGACGCCGAGCGCGCCGCCGCCGCCGCCGCTCGAGAGCGGCGCCCCGGCGGAGAGCGGCCTCAACCCGAAGTACCGCTTCGACAACTTCATCGTCGGGCCCTCGAACCAGCTCGCGCACGCCGCGTCGGTCGCCGCGGCCTCGAGCCCGGGCGCTCGGTACAACCCGCTCTTCATCTACGGCGGCGTCGGGCTCGGCAAGACGCACCTCGTCAACGCGATCGGCCACCGTATCCGGCAGGAGAAGGCGGACGCGCGGGTCCTGTTCGTGAGCGCCGAGCGCTTCACCAACGAGTTCATCTGGGCGCTGCAGAACCACCGCATCAGCGAGTTCCGCGAGCGCTACCGGCGCCGCTGCGACGTGCTCTGCATCGACGACATCCAGTTCCTCGCCGGGCGCGAGCAGACGCAGGAAGAGTTCTTCCACACGTTCAACGCGCTCTACCACGCGGACCGCCAGATCGTGGTCACCTCCGACGTGTACCCGCAGCAGATCCGCGAGATGGAGGAGCGGCTGGTGTCGCGCTTCCAGTGGGGCCTCGTCGCCGACATCCAGGCGCCGGCGATCGACACGCGCATCGCGATCCTCAAGAAGAAGGCGGAGCAGGAGCAGATCGCGCTCGACGACGAGGTCGCCCTGCTGATCGCGCAGCACGTGCAGTCGAACGTGCGCGAGCTCGAGGGCACGCTCCTGCGCCTCGCGGTCAAGGCGGAGCTGGTCAACAAGCGGGTCATCGACGTCGAGCTCGCCACGAGCGCGCTCGGCGCCATCGCGCCGCGCGTGCCGGAGAAGCAGACGACGGTCGAGGACATCCAGCGCGCGGCCTGCGAGTACTTCGGCATCCGGCTCGCCGAGCTGAAGTCGCACCGGCGCCATCGCGCGGTGAGCTTCCCGCGCATGGTGGCGATGTTCGTGTGCCGCCAGCACCTGAACACGAGCTACCCGAGCCTCGGCGACCTCTTCGGGGGCAAGGACCACACGACGGTGCTCAGCGCGTGCCGCAAGATCGGCGGGCTGTACGACTCGGAGGACCGAGAGGTCCTGCAAGCGGTCGCGGCCATCGAGCGCAAGGTCGGGCTCCCGCCGCTGGAGTGAGCCGTCTGCGAGATGACGCGGCGCGGACGCGCTGCTACCGTCGCGGTCGATGAACGATCGACTCGCGCGGTGTCTGCTCATCGCGAAGGTGCTCGCCGCCGACGGGATCATGACCGACGGCGAGCGGGACTTCCTCGAGGGGGCGATGGAGGAGCTCGGGCTGACCAGCGAAGAGCGCGCGCGCTGCCGCGACTTCGACGGCTGGGACGAGGCCGAGCCCATCGTCGCGGCGCTCAGCGTCGACGAGAAGCGGGCGCTCATGGACCGCCTCGTCCTCGCGGTGCTCGCCGACGGCAAGGTCAGCCCCCACGAGATGAGCACGGTCGAGAAGCTGTCGGCCGCGCTCGGGCTCGGATGAGCGGCCCGAAGCCCCTGGGGATCACTCCGGGGCCAACCTGGGGATGAAGACGCGAACAACCCGTGGACGCGCACCATCCACGACGGATCCCCGGATCGACCCACCGCCGAATTTCATGGATTTCATCAATGATCCAGAGTAGTTCCCGAGCCGGATCCCCAACCCACAGCCGTTAAGACGAAGACGGAATTAAATTCTAGGGATCTAAGATCTCTCAGTAGGTGGTAGTGGACATGCCCATGGAGCTGACGATCGACAAGCGGAGCTTCTTGCGCGGATTGGCGCGGACCCACAGCGTGGCCGACCGCAAGAGCTCGATGCCGATTCTCTCGAACGTCCTCTTGAGCACCGAGAGCACGAGCACGCTCCGTCTCGCCGCGACCGACCTGTACCTCGGCGTCAGCGCCACGGTCCCCGCGACCGTGAGCGCGGGCGGCTCGGTGGCCGTGTCGGCGCGCACGCTGTTCGAGATCGTGAAGAACCTCCCCGAGGGTGAGGTGCGCTGGCGCGTCGAGCCGAACGGCGCGGCCAAGATCGAGTGCGGCAAGGTCGAGTACACGATCCCCGGGATGTCCGGCGACGACTTCCCGCCGCTGCCGAGCCTCGGTCGCGCGGAGTTCGTCGAGCTCGACGCGGAGCGCGTCGGCGAGCTGATCGCGAAGACGAGCTACTCGATGAGCACCGACGACACGCGGCCGCACCTCGCGGGCGCGCTGTTCGAGGGCGAGGGCAAGACCCTGCGGATGGTCACGACCGACGGCCACCGGCTCTCGAAGGCCGAGCACAAGATCGATGGCGACGCGATGCTGAGCTTCTCGATGCTCGTGCCCAACAAGGGCATCGGCGAGCTCAAGCGCCTGATCGAGGACCTCAAGGCCGACCGCAAGCGCGGCGAGGAGGACGCGCGGCCCACGCTCGGCGTCGCGACGACGGGAGGCAACGCCTTCTTCCGCGGCCACGAGGTGCTCTTGAGCGTGAAGCTCGCGGATGAGAGCTTCCCGCCCTACGCGAAGGTCATCCCGCAGCAGCAGAGCCGGCGCGTCGTCACCTCCCGGCAGTCGCTCGTGGACTCGCTGCGCCGCATCAGCCTGGTCTCGAACGACAAGAGCGGCGGCGTACGGCTCTCGGTCGACGCGGGCGTCTTGCGCATCGTCAGCGAGAACCCCGACGTCGGCGCGGGGAGCGAGCAGCTCGACGTCGACTACGCGGGCGGCCCGGTGACCATCGGCTTCAACGCGAAGTACCTCCTCGACGTGCTCGGCGCGCTGACCGAGGACTCGGTCGCGCTCGAGCTGTCGGGCGAGCTCGATCCCGGCGTGATCAAGCCGGTCGGCGACACCGCGGACTTCGTCGGGGTCGTCATGCCGATGCGCATTTGACTGCGCCTTCTACCGGCGCCCCGCCCGCGCTGCGGCTCGAGCGGCTCGTGCTGCGCGGGTTCCGCAACCTCGCCGACGTCGACCTCGCGCCCGGCCCGCGCTTCAACGTGCTCAGCGGCGACAACGGGCAGGGCAAGAGCAACCTGCTCGAGGCGATCTACTACCTCGGCGCGCTCGAGAGCTTCCGGCTCGCCGCCAAGGACGCGCTGATCGCGCACGACGCCGCGCGCGCGCTGCTCGCGGCCAAGCTCGCCGGCGGCGTCGCGCCGCGCACCGCCAAGATCTGGCTCGACCGCGCCGCGCCCCGCCGCCTCGCGCTCGACGACAAGCGCCCGCGTACGCGCGCGGACTGGCTCGCGGCCACGCCGATGGTCTTGTTCCACCCGGGCGACCTCGCGCTCGCGAGCGGCCCGCCGAGCGGCCGGCGAGCCCTGCTCGACCACGTCGCCGCGCGCCTCGCCCCCGAGTACGCGCGTGCGCTCGCCGACTACGAGACGGCGCTGAAGAGCCGCAACCGGCTCCTGCGGCAGGAGCACGCCGACCGGCGCTCCATCACGAGCTACGACCCGCTGCTCGCCGCGCACGGCGCGGTGCTCGGCCTCGCGCGCGCGGCGCTCGTCGAGGAGCTCGAGCCGGCCACGCGCGAGGCGTTCGCGCGCATCGCGGGCGAGGAGCTCCCCCTCGAGGTGCGTTACCAGCCGCGCGTCCCGCCGCGCGAGGACGCGCTGCGGACCGCGCTCGCCCGCTCGCTCGACAAGGACCTCGCGCGCGGTTTCACGGCCGAGGGCCCGCACGCGGACGACCTCGCGCTCACCGTCCGGGAGCGGCGCGCGCGCCACCACGCCTCGCAGGGTCAGCACCGTATGATCGTGCTCGCGCTCAAGGCGGCGGAGCTCACGGTGCTCGCGCGCCGGCTCGGGCTCGTGCCGATCCTGCTGCTCGACGACGTCTCGAGCGAGCTCGATCCGACGCGCAATGCGCGCCTGATGGGCCTGCTCGACGAGCTCGGTGCGCAGGTGTTCGTCACGACGACGCAACCCGAGCTCATCCGCGTCGCGCACGACCGCGCCGACTACCGCGTCGTCGCCGGTCGCGTCGAGGCTCAGGCCCCGTAGACGCACACGCGATCGCGGCCCGCGTGCTTGGCCGCGTAGAGCGCGCGGTCGCCGGCCGTGAAGAGCGACTCGCGGCTTTGCCCGTGCATCGGCGCGCACGCGACCCCGATCGAGATCCCGGGCCGCAGCGCCACGCCACGGTGGTCGAAGTCGAACCCGCGCACTGCGGCGTGGATCTGCTCGGCCACCTGGCGCGACGCCTCGAGGTCGTGACCGGGCAGCGCGACGACGAACTCGTCCCCCCCGAAGCGCGCGGCGATCGCGTCCGCCGGCAGCACGCGCCCGATGAGCTTGCCGGTCTGCGCGATCACGTGCGCGCCGAAGAGGTGCCCGTGGGTGTCGTTGATCGTCTTGAGCCCGTCGAGGTCGAGGACCAACAGCCCGACCGGCGCCCCGCCGTGGCGGGCGAGCAGCTCGTCGAGCTCGCGGTCGAAGCGCCGCCGCTGGTAGAGGCCGGTCAGCTCGTCGACGTGGATCAGCCGCTGGAGCGCCTCGTCGTACGCCTCGTCGAGCGCGTCCTGCAGCTCGAAGCGGATCACCGTGTCGCCGAGCTCGATGCGGTCGCTGGGCGCGAGCACCTGCTCGCCCGCGACGCGCACCCCGTTGACGTGCGTGCCGTTGGTCGAGCCGAGGTCGATCAGCGCGAACCCGTCGCCGCGATCCTCGATGCGGAAGTGACGCGAAGACACGCGCGGGTCGCGCAGCACGAGGTCCGCGCGCGAGCTGCGCCCGACGACGAAGGTCGAGCCTGTGATGCGCTGGCGCTCCCCGACGTCCTCGCCGAGGATCACGACGCAGGTCGGCCGCCGCTTGCGCTCCTCGGCCGCCGCGAGCGCCCGGTGGCGGAGCTCGTCTCCGTCTCCGACCTGAAGCGTTCGCGCCACGTCGTCGGACGATTCGGTGCTCGATCCCCGCTTGCCCACGGACCCCCACGATACCAGGCTCTGCGCCATGCCGATGCCCCCGTCGTGGTCGGACAAGGTGCGCGCGCTCGCCCGTCGACCGGACCGGCTGCGGACCGGCGGACCTCCGGTCCCGGTCACCGAGCGCTCCCCGCACGCGGTGGTGATCGGGGCGGGCCTCGGTGGCCTCGCCGCCGCGGTCCGGCTCGGCGCGCGCGGCTATCGGGTCACCGTGCTCGACCGGCTCGACCAGCCGGGCGGCCGCGCCCGCGTGTTTCGCGAGGGCGGCTTCGTGTTCGACGCGGGCCCGACCGTGATCACCGCGCCGTTCTTGCTCGAGGAGCTCTTCCGTCTCGCGGGCGAGGAGCTCTCTTCGCGGATCGATCTGCGCGAGGTCACGCCTTTCTATCGGATCCGCTTCCACGACGGGTCGGTGTTCGATTACACGGGCGACGCCGACGCGATGCGCGCCCAGATCCGCGCGCTCAGCCCGGGCGACGTCGAGGGCTACGAGCGGTTCCTCGCGCACTCGGAGCGCATCTACGAGGTCGGCTTCTCGATGCTCGCGCACGTGCCGTTCGACTCACCGATCGACATGGCGCGGATCCTCCCCGCGATGATGGAGCTCGAGAGCCTGCGCACCGTCTGGCAGCTCGTCGGCAAGTACGTGAAGCACGACAAGTTGCGGCAGGTGCTCTCGTTCCACACGCTGCTCGTCGGGGGCAACCCGTTCGCGACGAGCTCGATCTACGCGCTCATCGCCTTCCTCGAACGCGACCTGCGCGTCTGGTTCGCGATGGGCGGCACGGGAGAGATCGTGCGCGCGCTCGTCGGGCTCGTCGAGGAGCGCCTCGGCGGACGCGTGCGGCTCGGTGAGGAGGTGCGGCGCATCGTGGTCGAGGGCGGGCGCGCGCGCGGCGTCGAGCTCGCGAGCGGGGAGCGCCTCGACGCCTCGGTCGTCGTCTCGAACGCGGACGCCGCGTGGACCTACCGTCACCTCGTCGCGCCCGAAGATCGGCCGCGCTGGTCCGATCGCCGCATCGAGCGCGCGCGCTACTCGATGGGCTTGTTCGTCTGGTACTTCGGGACGGATCGCGTCTACGCCGACGTCGCCCACCACACGATCCTGCTCGGCCCGCGCTACGAGGGCCTCTTGTCGGACATCTTCTCGCGCAAGGTGCTCTCCGAGGACTTCAGCCTCTACCTGCACCGCCCCACGGCGACCGATCCGTCGATGGCGCCCGCGGGTTGCGACACCTTCTACGTGCTCTCGCCGGTCCCGCACCTCGACGCGGGCGTCGACTGGGGCGTCGAGGCCGAGCGCTACCGCGAGAAGATCCAGCGCTACCTCGCGGACACGATCCTGCCCGGGCTCGACGCGCACGTCGTCGCGTCGCGCCTCTTGACGCCGCAGCACTTCCGCGACGAGTACCTCTCGCTCAAGGGCGCGGCGTTCAGCCTCGAGCCGGTGCTGCACCAGAGCGCGTACTTCCGGCCGCACAACCGGAGCGAGGACGTCGCCGGGCTCTACCTCGTCGGCGCGGGCACGCACCCGGGCGCGGGCTTGCCCGGCGTGCTCTCGAGCGCGCGCGTGCTCGACACGGTGGTGCCCGATCCCGAGGTGCGTTGAGCGCGCCCCCCGATCCCGGCGTCCTCGCCGAGTGCCGGGCGACGCTCGCGCGGGGCAGCAAGAGCTTCCGCGCCGCCTCGATCGTGCTGCCGCGCCGGCTGCGCGATCCGGTCGCGGCCTACTACGCGTTCTGTCGCGTGAGCGACGACGCGGTGGACGCGAGCGACGATCCTGCGCGCGCGCTCGCCCTGCTGCGCGGGCGGCTCGACGCGATCGCCGCCGGCGCGCCGGGCCCGGACGCGGCCGACCGCGGCCTCGCGTGGGTGATGCAGGCGTACGCGATCCCGCGCACGCCGCTCGACGCGCTGCTCGAGGGCTACGCGTGGGACGCGGCCGGCCGTCGCTACGAGACGCTCGGCGACGTCCGCGCGTACGGCGCCCGCGTCGCGGGCAGCGTCGGTGTGGTGATGAGCCTGATCATGGGTCGCCGCGCGCCGGCCGTGCTCGCACGCGCGGCGGAGCTCGGCGTGGCGATGCAGCTCACGAACATCGCGCGCGACGTGGGCGAGGACGCCCGCGCGGGTCGCGTCTACCTCCCGCTCGCGTGGCTGCGCGAGGAGGGGATCTCCGCTCAGGCGCTGCTCGCGCAGCCAGGCTTCACCGCGGGGCTCGGCGTCTGCGTCGCGCGCCTGCTCGAGCACGCCGACGTGCTCTACCGCCGCGCCGCGCCCGGGATCGCGGCGCTCCCG
Organism: Sandaracinaceae bacterium; assembly: GCA_019637095.1. GTDB lineage: Bacteria > Myxococcota_A > Polyangia > Polyangiales > Sandaracinaceae > JACKEC01. The sequence continues at coordinate 59,972 of JAHBWG010000004.1, forward strand.
CGCGATTGCCGCTGGGCGATCGCGAGCGCGAGCGCGATCTACGCCGACATCGGCCGCGCCGTGCGTGAGCGCGGGTACGACTCGGTGAGCGCGCGCGCGTTCACCCGCTCACGCGACAAGGTCTGGCGCATCGCGGCGGCGGCGGCGCGGGCCCTTCCCGAGCGCGCGGCGAGCTGTCACGATGCGCCGCCCCTGCCGGAGGTTCGGTTCCTCCTCTCGGGGGTCGCGTCGTGACCGAGCCTCCGATCGAGCCCTTGGCCAAGCCCAGCGTCCCGCGCGCGTTCGACCGCGTCGCCGCGACGTACGATCGGCTGACGTCGCTCAACCCGGGCTACCACCGCCACCTCGCGGCGAGCGCCGCGCGCCTCACGATCCGCACCGCGCGCCCGCGGCTGCTCGACCTCTGCTGCGGGACGGGCGCGAGCACCGAGGCGCTCCGCGGCGCGTTCCCCGACGCGTCGATCGTCGGGCTCGACGCGTCGGCGGGGATGCTCGCGATCGCCCGCGCGAAGCCGTCTCTGCACGGCGTGCGCTTCGTCGAGGCGGACGCGGTCGAGCCGGGCGCCGTCGTCGAGGGCCCGTTCGACGGAGCGCTGATGGCGTACGGGATCCGCAACCTCGCCGAGCCGGATCGCGCGCTCGCGAACCTGCGCGCCCTCCTCGCGCCGGGCGCGTCGGTGGTGTTCCACGAGTACTCCGTGGCGGACGCGAGCCGGGCGCGCCGGCTCCTCTGGGACGCGGTGTGCTGGGGTGTGATCGTGCCCGGCGGGCTCCTCACCGCGCGCGACGCGGCGCTCTACCGCTACCTCCACCGCAGCGTGCGCGACTTCGATGGGGTGCGCGCGTTCGAGGAGCGCCTGCGCCGCGCCGGCTTCGTCGACGTGTGGACCGGCGCGATGGACGGCTGGCAGCGCGGCATCGTCCACTCGTTCGTCGCGAGGACCCCGTGAGCCTGCTCGACGGGCTCGGCCTCGGGCCGCGCGAGCTGCGCGGCATGAGCCGCGGGACGCGCGAGCGCGTCGACACGGGCACGCGCGCGATCGTGGTCGGCGGCGGGCTCGCGGGGGTCGCGGCGGCGTGCGTGCTCGCGGAGCGCGGCGTGAAGGTGACGCTCTGTGAGAAGGAGCCGCACCTCGGCGGTCGTGTGAGCGCGTGGACGGAGCGGCTCCCGGACGGGACGCCCTACCAGATGGAGCGCGGCTTCCACGCGTTCTTCCGGCAGTACTACAACCTCCGCAACCTCCTGCGGCGGGTCGATCCTCGGCTCGAGCGGCTGCGCCCGCTCGACGACTACCCGATCCTCGGGCCCGACGGGCTCGTCGAGTCCTTCAAGGGGCTGCCGCGCACGCCGCCGCTCAACCTGATGGCGCTCCTGCGCCGGACGCGCTTCGTCACGCTCGCGGATCTGCGCGGCGTCGACGTACCGGCGGCGCAACGAATGTTGCGATTCGACATGTCGAAGACCTACGCGACGTTCGATGACACGACCGCCGCCGACTACCTCGCCTCGCTCCGCTTCCCCGAGCGCGGCCGGCAGATGCTCTTCGATGTCTTCGCCCACTCGTTCTTCAACCCCGAGGACGAGATGAGCGCGGCGGAGATGTTGATGATGTTCCACTTCTACTTCCTCGGGAACCCGGAGGGCCTCGTCTTCGACGTGCTCGACGAGCCGTTCTCCGACGCGCTGTGGAAGCCGATGGAGCGCTACCTCGAGGGCCTCGGGGTCGAGCTGCGCCTGGGCCAGCCCGTCGAGCGGGTGGAGCGCCTCAAGAACGGCAGCGCGTGGCGCGCCGAGCTCGTCGGCGCGCACGTCGAGGGCGACGCGCTGGTGCTCGCGGTGACCGTGCCGGCGCTCCGCGCGCTCTTCGGGGCGTCCGACGCGCTGCGGGTCGACGCCGAGCTCGCGGGCGCCATCGACGCGCTCGACGTCACGCGCCCCTTCGCGGTGTGGAGGCAGTACCTCGATCGCGCGGCGGAGCCCTCGCGCGCGCCGTTCGCGGGGACGGCCGGGATGGGCCTGCTCGACAACGTCTCGCTGTTCGAGCGCTTCGAGGGCGAGAGCCGGCGCTGGTCTCTGCGCACCGGCGGCTCCGTCGTCGAGCTGCACGCGTACGCCTGCCCGCACGCCGACGCCGACGCGATCCGCGCCGAGCTGCGCGCCGGGCTCGAGACGCTCTACCCCGAGCTGGCCGGCGCGCGCGTGATCCACGAGTCATGGCTCTTCTCGCAGGACTGTCCGGCGTTCGGGCCGGGCACCCACGCCCGCCGCCCGCGCGTGTCGACGCCGTACGGCAACGTCGTGCTCGCCGGCGACTTCGTGAAGCTCCCGTTCCCGACCGCGCTGATGGAGCGCGCGACGAGCGCGGGGATGCTCGCCGCCAACCACCTCCTCGATCGCTGGGACGTGCGCGGCGAGCCGCTCTACTCGATCCCGCCGCGCGGCTTCATGGCGAGCCTGCCGCTCGGGAGCTGAGCGGCGGGTTGAGCCGTCGGGCCCGTGAGCGCCTCGCGCAGCGCGTACGTGCGCTCGGCGTAGGCGCGGTCGTCGACCCAGAGCCGCGCGGCGCGCGCCTCGATCAGCGGCCGCGCCACGCGGCCCAGGCGCGACAAGAGCGGGAAGAGCGCGCGGTCGCTCGTCGCGAGCGTCGCCTCGATCACCGCCGTGCGCCCCGGCTCGAGCGGCGTCGCGTGCGTCTCGACCACCGAGCCCACGCCGTCGCCTCGCACGATGGTCATCACGATGGTGCGCGGGTCGGGGCAGTGGAAGCGCGCGTCGACCTCCATCGCGAGGGGGCCGAGCACCTTGTAGACGACGCGCACGGTGATCTGCGCCTCGTCCTCGTCCACGACGCGCAAGCGCAAGAAGCTGTGCGGGTGGAAGTGCACGCCGTGCCACGGGTCGAGCCGGTTCGCGAGCACGTCGCGCGGCGCGCACCGCGCCTCCATGCGGATCACGCCGCGCAGCGAGCGCGCCGGTCGCGCCGCCAGGATCGGCGCGTCGGTCGCGCGCTCGCCCGGCGCGAGCAGCTCGGGCAGGCGCACCCACGCGAGGACTCCATCGTCGTGCGTAGGGAAGGGCGCCCACGCGCCGCGGCGTCCCGCCCCGAGCGCGAGGCCGTGCCACGGGCACACGATCCGGCCCTCGGGGTCGACGCGCCCCTCACAGAGCGACGCGCCCATGTGAGGGCACGCCTCCGGCGCGGCGCGCGGCCCGTCCGGGCCCTGCCACACCACCATCGCGCGGCCGGCCACGACGATTCGCCGCGGCGCGCGCGTGACGCGGTCGCTCGCGTCGAGCACCGCCCAGCCGCCCGAGGGCAGCGCGAGCGCCCGCGCGAGGGCGCGCTCGATGCGCGCCGGATCGGCCGCGGCCCAGTCCGGTACGCCGTCGCGCGGGCGGGCGTCGGGGGCCTCGCGCGCGGGGTCCCGTCCGAAGAGGACGAAGCGGGCCATGGGGCCTCATGTAGCACTCATTCGTCCTCCGGCCCGAGGCCGGGTATGATGGCGAGGCCCATGAGCGCATCGCCTCACAGCGAGCCCTCGTTGACCACGTCGGGGGAGATGGCGCGCGTCGCGCCCGCCGGTCTCGCGCCTGGCATGCGCGAGGTCGTCGCGGGCCGTTACCGCTTGCTGCAGAAGCTCGCCGAGGGCGGCATGGGCTCGGTGTTCATCGCCGAGCACACGCTCAGCCAGAAGCGCATGGCGCTCAAGGTCGTGCACCCGTACCTCTGCCGCGGCCGGCAAGGGGTCGAGCGCTTCAAACGCGAGGTGAGCGCGGCGGCGCAGATCGATCACCCCGGCATCGTCCAGGTCTTCGACGCGGGCGTCGACGACGACGGCGGCTTCTTCATGGCGATGGAGCTGCTCACGGGCGAGAGCATCGGCGATCGGCTCCGCCGCGAGTGGCCGGGGATGGCGACCGCCGTGCGCTGGATCGAGCAGATGCTCGAGCCGCTCGCGAAGGCGCACGAGAAGGGCTTCGTCCACCGGGACCTCAAGCCCGACAACGTCTTTCTCTCGATCGACGCCGATGGCCGCGAGCGCGTGAAGATCCTCGACTTCGGGCTCGCGCGCGAGGTCACCAAGGGCGGGCCGACGCGGACCGGGATCACCTTCGGGACGCCCGAGTACATGAGCCCCGAGCAGGCGATGAGCGCGCGCAAGGTGCGGCCGCCGGGCGACGTGTGGTCGGTCGGCGTGATGCTCTACGAGCTGCTCTCGGGCGAGCACCCGTTCACCGGCGAGACGCCCAACGCCATCATGGCGAACGCGATCAAGGAGCCGCATCCGCCGCTCGCGGACAAGGCGCCGCACGTCCCGCCCGAGCTCGCCGCCGTGGTGGAGCGCGCGCTCGAGAAGGAGCCGGAGCACCGCCCGCAGACCGCCGGCGAGTTCCTGGTGGCGCTGCGCGCGGTGACGGGCCGGGTGACGCTCGACGAGACGGTGCCGCCGGCGCCGGTCGCGCCGCCGCGCTGGGACGAGGAGAGCGAGGAGCCGCTGGCGTCCTCGGACTTCCCGGTGCGCCCGCGCCAGGCGGAGATCGCAACGCACGTGGACACGCGCGCCGTCGATCCGCTCGCCATCTCCGCGCCGCCGAAGCTCGCGCCGAACCGCCTGGTGCTCGGCGCGGCGATCGCGGGAGCGCTCGCGCTCGTCGGGATCCTCACGACGGCGGTCGTGGTCCTCTTCGGCTCGGGGCCGAGCGCAGGAGGCGATACGGTGGCCACGAGCGCGCCGTCCGCGCCCGGCGCGCCGGTGGAGGCGGTCGCGGAGCCGGTCTCCGCGCCCGTTCCGTCGGAGCCGACGGAAGCGGCTCCGAGCGAGGAGGCGCCGACGGGCTCGGGCGGCGGCGAGCCGCTCGCGCAGGCGCCCACCCACCCCACCGAGCCGAGCCCGGCGCTCGGCGGCGAGCCGGCGGGCGAGGGCTCCGAGCCCGAGCCGAGCGCGGCCAACGGCAACGGCCGGCGCGGCGCGGCGATCCCTGCGCCGGTGGTGCGGCCGCTCGCGACGGGGGAGCTCCCACCCGACCCGTACGCGCCGGTGAGCCCGACCGCGGCCGGGGTCCCCGAGGACCCGTACGGTCCGACGCCGCGCGCCCGTCGCCGCGGCGCGGCGGCGCCCGCGGCGGCCGAGCTGCCGGACGACCCCTACGCGGCGACCCCGCTCAACACCGCTCGCGAGTGCATGGCGCGCAACGACCGGGCGTGTGCCATCCGCGCGCTCGAGGGTCGCGCGCGCTCGGCCGAGGAGCTCTCGATGCTCGTCGAGCTCTACCGCGCGAGCGGGCAGACGCCGCGGGCGCTCGACACCGCGCAGCGCTACGTCCAGCGCCACCCGCGGGGTCGCAACGCGGCCGAGTACCGCGCGTTCCTGCAGCAGTACGGGCGCTGACCGCGGGTCTCGTCCAGACCTTCAGGTCTGAGAGGCGGGGCCGGGCGCGCTGCGCTCGAGGCGGCGGACGGCGGGCGCGTAGCCCGGTCGGAGCCTCAGCGCGCGCCGGTAGGCGCGGCGTGCGGCGCTCCGCTGACCGTTCGCGCGCAGCGCGTCGCCGAGGAGCACCTGATACGAGGGCACGCCGCCGCGCAGATCGGCGGCGCGGCGCGCCACCTCGAGGCCACCCTCGCGGTCGCCCCGCGCCATGCGCTGGCGGGCCTCGCGCGCGAGCGCCTGCGCCTCGGTGTCTTCGTCGTCTTCGTCGAGCTCCTCGGCCGCGAAGTCCATGTCGACGGAGGACGAGTCGGCCTGCGCCGGGGCGACATCGACGCGGATCGGGGCGACGGCCTCCGGCGCGGGCGTGTCGCCGCCCGGGATGAGCGCGAGGCCGGTCCCCGCCGCGCCGAGCAGGCCGAGCGCGGCGAGGGCGGCGAGCGCGGGCGCCGCCCGGCGGTGGCGCGGGGGCGGCGCGACGTGGGCGCGGGTCGCCGGCAGCACCACGGCGAGCGCATGCGGTGGGGGCGGCGGCGCGGCGACGGCGAGCTCGATCGCGTCCTCGGGCAGCTCGAGCTCGAGCGTCGCGGGCTCGCGCGCCGGCGGCGGCGGATGGAACGGCCGCGCGCGCGGCAGCGCGACCTCGATCGTGTCCTCGCCCTGCGGCCGCGGGGGCTCCTCGTCGAGCTCGAGGCCGGGCGCGACCGGCGCGAGGATGTTCGCGAGCGAAGGGAAGCGCAGCGGCAGCAAGCGCACCTGTCCGTCCTCGACGTCACGCGCGCGGGCGAACGCGGGCGCCCCCGCGAGGCGCGCGCCGCCGACGCTCGCCTCGGCGCCCACCACCAGCCCGTTGCCGAGCTCGACCGCGATCGTCTCCCCTCCTCGCTCGATCTCGAGCCGGAACGCCTTCTCCGTCTCGGCGAGGAGCTCGAGGGCGCGGCGCGGGTGCAGCTCCGCCACGCGCCACGTGTGCTCGGCGCCGCGCGCTGCGGCCTCGATGACGCGTCGCTCTACATCGGACATGGAGTGATCGCCTCGCAGGAATCGGGCCGGCTCCCGGCCTGCGGCATCTCGGCGCCGCGAACCTCGGGACTGTCTCCTCTGGGCCTCAGTTCGTGGAGCCGCGGGGAGGGCTAGGAGCCGCGAGCGCTCCGGTGATCCGAGCGCGGTCGAGCTTGCCCGAGGGGGTCCGCGGCAAGGCACCGACCCGCACGATCACGCGGGGGCGCTTGAAATCCGCCAGGCGGGGGCGGAGGAACGCGCGCAGCTCGTCGTCGGAAGGGAGGCGGGGCCCGGCGATCATCGCCGCCACCCGCTGGCCCCAGGTCGGGTCCGCGATCCCCACCACCGCGGCCTCTGCGATCCCAGGGTGCGCCAGCAGCGCGGCCTCGACCTCCAGCGGGTCGATGTTCTCCCCCCCGGTGATGATCCGGCGGTTCGATCGCCCGAGCACGTGGAGGTGGCCCTCGCGGTCGAGCCGTCCGACGTCTCCAGTGCGATACCAGCCCTCGGCGTCCAGCGGGCTGTCGTCGTCGAGGTAGCCGAGCATGCGGGCCGGGCTGTGCACCTCGATCACGTCCTCGGGCCCCAGCCGCAGGCGCACGCCGGGCAGCGGTGGCCCGACGCCCTCCGCGCGCTCGTCCCCGAGGCGCTGGGTCGCCGCCTGCCCGCAGGTCTCCGTCGCACCGTAAGTGGGCAGCAGCGGCCAGCCGCGCTCCCTCGCCCGGGTCAAGAGCACGGGCGGCGTGGCGTCCCCGCCGAGCAAGACCGCGCGCAGGCATCTCGGCGGGGCGCGCTCGGTGAGCTGGGCGAGCATCGCGGGGACCAACGAGGTGATCGTCCCCTGGTGGGCGTCGATGAGCCCCCAGAGAGTATCGGAGTCGAATCGTTCGGGAGCCAAGATCACGGGCCGTCGCGCGTAGAGGGCGCGGGTCACGACGGAGAGGCCCCCCGCGTGGGCGAGCGGCAGGCACAGGACGGCGCGGTCCGTGGCCTCCCAAGGGAGCGCGGCGGCGTGCATGCGCGCCGCCGCGACGAGTGCATCGTGAGCGATACGAACGATCTTCGGCCGCCCGGCGCTGCCGGACGTGAAGAGCAGGAGCTGTTCGGCGGCCGGGGTGGCTCCGTGGCCGTCCTCGGTCGCGCCGGTGCGGGCGAGCGCGTCGTCGCGCTCGGCGGCGGTCCAGCGCGCGTGGAGCAGGGCCAACCCCACGCGGCGCTCGAGCGCGCCGACGATCCGCGCGAGGTCGTCGCGCGCCGGCCGTGGCGCGAGCCAGACCCGTCCGTCGGTTGGCTGCGTCAGGTCCATCGCTCGCGCCGCGAGCTCGGCGAAGGTCATCACCCCGCGGGCGTCGATCAGTGCTGGTCGGTCGGGCACCTCCGCGGCCGCGCGGAGGATCGACAGATCGCTCAAAACCGGAGCTCCAGCCCGAGGCCCGGGAGCTCGGGCGGGTCGATGTAGGTGGGCTCGATCCACGGCGTACAGAGCCCGTCCGAGAGGGGCAGCAGGCCCGGGTGCTCGCCGAGACCTGGCGCCTCGCCGCCGAGGGCGAGCGCGAGGTGCGCGATCGCCGCGCGTGCGATCGGGCCCTCCATCAGGTGGCTCAAGACCACGCGCCGGCCGGCGGCGCGGGCGCGCGCGGCGAGGGTCGCGCAGCGCCCCAGCCCCCCGAGGAGAGACGGCTTGAGCACCACCGTGTCGATGTGGGCGCAGCGGAGCGAGCGCCCCAGCGCGACGTGTCCGCGTGGGCCGGCGAGCGACTCGTCGACCGCGAGCGGAAACGGCACCGCGTCCAGGCTCGTGACGACGTCGAGGGGGGCCGGCTCCTCGAGGAACCGCGGGCGATACACATGAAGCGCTTCGAGCCGCGCGGGAAGCTCCGCGGGCTCGAGCGCGCCGTTCGCGTCGAGCCGCAGCTCGGCGTCCGGCAGGAGCGAGCGCACGGTGTCGAGCAGCCAGCCGTCGAACGCGCCCGGGCGCCCGATCTTGACCTTCACGACGTCCGCGCCGAGCGCCACCGCCTCCCGCGCCGACTCGACGAGGTCGCCCTCGCTCGAGCCCCAGAGCGTGACCGCGACCGGGAGGGACTCGACCCGATCGGCCCAGATCGTCCAGAGCGGGACGCCGAGCTGGCTGGTCCAGAGCGAGAGCAGCGCGGTCTCCGCGGCGAACCGGGCCGAGGGCAGGCGCGGGTCGATCTGCCCGACGACGCGCGCGATCGACCGGAGGCTGCGCGGCGCGCGCGTGGGCCACGCCACCTTCGAGAGCGCCTCGCGCGCCTCGGCGGCGCTCTCGGGCGACATCCCCGCGAGCGGCGCCGCCTCGCCGATCCCGATCCCGCCGCGGCCGTCGCTCAGCAACAGACGCACGCTCGAGCGCGCGCGCCAGCGCTGCCGGGCGTTGGCGGTCGTCGGGATGCTCGCGTGCAGCGTCTGGAGCTCTGCCTCCATCGGGCGGCAAACGTGGGCCGCGCAGGGCCCAGGCTCAACTCGACAGCGTGATCCCCGTCGTGGAGAGCGCGCCGTAGACCAGGAGGAGCTGCGCGGTGTGCGCGAGCGTGGCGTTCAGCGCGCGCCCCTCCTGCTGCGCGACGCGGCGCACGAGCGCCGCGGCGAGCGGCGCCGACGCGAGCGGCAAGAGCACCCACGGCCCACGCCCGAGGGCGACGAGCGCCACCGGCGTGGCATAGGCGAGGGCGACGAGCCCGGCGTACTCCGCGACCGCCCCGCGCCGGCCGAGGCGTACGGCGAGCGTGCGCTTGCCCGCGACCGCGTCGGTCTGCCGGTCGCGGAGGTTGTTGACCACGAGGATCGCCGTCGCGAGCGCGCCGACCGGCACCGCCGCGAGCCAGGCCAGGGCGGGCGCCTCGAGCGTCTGCACGTAGGTCGTCCCGACGACGGCGACGAAGCCGAAGAAGACCATCACGAACAGATCGCCCAGCCCGTGGTAGCCCAGCGGGAACGGCCCGCCCGTGTACGCGATCCCGCTCGCGACCGACGCGACCCCGATCGCGATCACCGGCCAGCCCGCGGTCCACGCGAGGTAGACGCCGGAGAGGGTCGCGAGCCCGAAGGCGAGCGCCATCCCGACGCGCATCGCGCGCGGCGAGATGAGCCCCGCGGCGACCGCGCGCGTCGGCCCGAGCCGCGCGTCGGTGTCCGCGCCCTTCTCGGCGTCGAAGACGTCGTTCGCGAAGTTCGTCCCGATCTGGATCCAGATCGCGCCGAAGAGCGCGGCGAGCGCGGGGCCCCAGCGAAGGCCGCCTTCGGCGTGCGCGCACGCGGTGCCGACGGCGACGGGGACGAGCGCGGCGGTCAACGTCGCGGGCCGCGCGGCGAGGACCCAGCGCTTCACGCGAGGAGCTCCGCGAGGGCGGCCGGCGCCTCGAGCACGACGTTGTGTCCCGAGGCGGGGACGACGGTGAGCGGGAGCGCGGCGTGCGTCACGACGGCGCGGAGGGGCTCGTCGAGCGCGCCGACCACCCAGCGCGCGGGGACGCGCGCGGCAGGCGGCGCCGGCATCTCGGCGAGGCCGAGCGAGCGCAGCGCGGCCGCGAGGCCGGCGGCGGTGTGTGAGCGACGGATCGCGCGCTGCCGCTCGACGACGTGCGGGGGCAATGAGGTTTGCGTACGCCAGAGCGGCAGGGCCTCCCAGGCACTCACGAACGCCTCGATCCCTTCCCGCTCGAGCCGCTCGATCCACCGGGCGTCCGCGGCGCGGCGGGCGTCGCGCTCCGACGCCGAGGTCAGGCCGGGGTGCGCGCCGATCAGCGTCGCGCGCGTGAAGAGGTCGTCGCGGTCGAGGAGGTGGCGCGCGATGCGGCCGCCGAGCGAGTAGCCGACGAGGTGGGCGCCGCGCACGCCCTCGGCCGCGAGCCAAGCGCCGAGCGCGTCGATCTCCTCCTGCCAAGCGCCGACCGGCGCCGGGCGGCTCCCGTGCCCGGGCAGGGTCGGCGTCACGACGCGCCCGGGCAGGCTCGCGAGCATCCCGTCCCACACGAGCGGCGAGCCCGTGAAGCCGTGGAGCAGCACGGTGACGCGCTCGCTCATGCGCGCTCCTGGATCGCCCGTACGAGCGCGGCGGCGCCGTGCGGCGGGACGACCACGCGGACGAGCGTCGCGCCGCGTCGCGCGAGCGCCTCGTCGAGGGCGCCTTCGAGCGCGCGCGTGCCGGCCGCCTCGGCGTACGCGAGCCCGAACGTGCGCGCGGCGGCGGCGAGGTCGAGCGCGGTCGGCGTGGTGAAGAGGGTCATGTCGACGCCCGCGCGCGCGACCGGCAGCTCCTCGAAGATGCGGCCGCCGCCGTTGTCGAGGACGACGAGCACCAGCGGTCCCGGCGCGTGCGCGGCGAGGGCGAGCGAGCCGACGTCGTGCGCGAACGCGACGTCACCCAAGAGCGCGAGGGTCGGCTCGCCGCTCGCGGCCGCGGCGCCCGCGGCGCCCGCGAGCGTGCCGTCGATGCCGTTGACGCCGCGCTGCGACAGGATCCGCAGCCGCCGCCCGCCGCCGCGGACGTAGCGGTCGACGTGTCGGATGGGGAGGCTGTTGCCCAGGACCAGCCGCGCGCCCTCGGGCGCGCGCTCGAGCACGCAGCGGGTCGCGTGCGCCTCGCCGAAGGGCGCGTCGGCGAGGCAGGCCTCGACCCGCGCCCACGCGCGCTCCTCGAGCACGGCGAACGCGTCGTCCCCACGCTCGCGCGTCACGCCGACCACGCGCGCTCCGATCGCGTCGAGCAAGTCGCCGAGCTCACCGAGCACGACGGCGCGCGCCGTGCCGGCCGGGTCGCGCCGGCGCGTTCCGCCGACCACGAAGCGCGGGACTCGCGCGCCCCGACCGAGCCACTCGAGGGTGCGGCTGCTCGTCGGCGTCGCGCCGACCTCGAGGACCAGGTCGGGCGTCGGGCTCTCGCCGAGCCACCAGTCGAAGGCGTCCGCGGTGCGCACGCCGTCGCGCGGTCCGAAGCGGAGCTGGCTCGACGCCTCGGCGAGCACGGTCACGCCCACGCGGCGGGCGAAGTCGAGGACGGTGTCGCGGGGGGCGTCCGCGCCGAGCGGGCCCGCGTAGAGGACGGGGCGCTCGGCGCGCGCGAGCGCGTCGGCGAGCGCGGCGAGCGCGGCCGCGTCGGGGCTCGGCCGGGCGCGCGGTGCGGGCCCGCCGAGCGCGAGCCCGGCGGCGCGGTCGACGAGCGCGCGCTCCTCGTCGGTGCGCGCCTGCACCGGCTCGAGGGGCTTGTCCGCGGGGGCGTTGAGCTGGACCGGGCCGGGCTCGGGGCCCAGCGCGCGCTCGACCGCCCAGCGCGCGGTCTGCGCGAGCGTGGCGAGCGCCGCGTCGGTGCCCTCGGGCAGCCCGAGGTCGGCGAAGGCCCGCGCGTGCACGCCGTAGAGGCGGGTCTGGTCCGTCGTCTGCGGCGCCCCGGCGCGCACGAGCGCGGCGGGCCGGTCCGCGCTCAGCACGAGCAGCGGCAGGCCGGCCTCCGACGCCTCGATGACGGCGGGGTAGTAGTGCGCGGGTGCCGTCCCCGACGTCGAGAGGAGGAGCGGCGGCGCGCCACCGGCGCGAGCCAGCCCGAGCGCGAAGAAGCCGGCGCTGCGCTCGTCCACGACGACGCGCAGCGTGAGCGCCGGGTGTCGCGCCGCCGCGAGCACGAAGGGCGTCGAGCGCGAGCCCGGGCTCGCCACCACGTCGCGAACCCCCGCGGCGGCCAGCGCGCCGAGCAGCACATCGGCCCACACCGTGAGGAGGTTCGCGGGCGCGCTCATTCGGCTCCGATCGCGTCGAGCAGGGGCCGCAGCTTGAGCGCCGACTCGCTCCACTCCGCGTCGGGCTCCGAGCCCTCGACGATCCCGCCCCCCGCCCACAGCCACGCCGCCGCGCCGCGGACGACGCCGGCGCGCAGCGCGACGGTGATCTCGGCGTCGCCGTTGGCGTCGACCCAGCCGACGGGACCGCCATACCAGCCCCGCGGGTGCGGCTCGTGCGCGGCGATCCACGCGTTCGCGGCGTCCGCCGGGACGCCCCCGACCGCCGGCGTCGGGTGCAGTCGCGCCACGAGCGAGGCGGCGTCGACGCCCGGCGCCAGCGTGCCCGCGAGGCGTGTGTGCAGGTGCAAGACGTTTGGCAGGCGACGGACCGACGGCTGCGAGGGCACGTCGAGGTCCTCGCACACGGGCGCGAGGCGGGCGAGCAGGTGCTCGACGACGGGCCGGTGCTCGCGCAGGTCCTTGGCGCTCGCGGCGAGGCGCGCCTCACCGTCGTCGTCGCTCGCGGCGATCGAGCCGGCGAGGGCGTCGGCCTCGACGCGCCGGCCGCGCTTGGAGAAGAGCCGCTCGGGCGTCGCCGCGAGGAGCGTCCCGCTGCCGAACCGCAGGCCGAAGCGCCAGGTCTCGGGGTAGCGCGCGCTCAACGTGCGCAAGACGGACCAGGGGTCGAGGTCGACCTCGGCGGCGACGAACGCGCGGCGCGCCGCGACGACCTTCGAGAGCTCGCCCTCGGCGATGGCGGCGGTGATCGCGCGCACGCGCGCCGCGTACGGGTCGCGCTCGGGGTGTCGCACGGAGAGGATGCGCGGCGGCGGCGGCTCGGGGCGGGGGCGCGCGAGCGCGTCGAGGACGGTCGCGAGCTCCGCGTGGGCGAGCCCGCGGCGCCCGGCCCATCCGTCGCGCAGGTCGACCGCCGCGGTCAGGACGCCCCCGCGCGGCGTGCGCTCGTAGGTCCAGCGCGGGAGGAAGAACCGGCCGTCGCCGAAGCTCTCCCAGGGCTCGCGGTCCGCACCGCCCGGGGCGAACGCCCAGCCGCCGAACAGGCGCGGGGCGCGGTCGCCCACCGCCGGGTGCGTCGTCGAGGCGGTCGCCGCGAAGAGCGCGCCGCGCGCGGGCTCGAGCGCCGCGAAGCGATCGGGGCCCGCGAGGTGGATCGACGCGCACGCGCCGATCGCGACGAGCGGGGGCTCGTCCGGCGCGCGCCAGGTGATCGCGGCGCCGCGCCGCGCCGCCGCCGTCAGCGCGGTCAACGGCGCGAGGGGCGCGGGCAAGCGCACGATCGCGATCTCGCGGCGCTCGAGCCCGCGCGCGAGCGCTGCGTCGAGGAAACGCCCCGCGTCGGCGAGGCCGACCGCGCCGGCCGGCGCGGAGACGAGCGGGGCGCTCACGCGGGCACCCTCCCCACGTAGAGCGAGCACGCGCCGAACGTGAGCGGGGTGATCGTGACGTCCGCGAGGCCGGCGCTCTCCATGAGCGCGGCGAACTCCTCGGCGGGCGGGAATGCGGCGATCGAGCGCTGGAGGTAGCGGTACTCTCGCTTGCCGCTCAGGAGGGCGCCGAGCGCGGGCACGACGTGGTGCACGTGGAAGCGGGCGAGCCCGCCGAGCACGCGACCGCGCGGCTCGCCCAGCTCGAGCACGGCGATCCGACCGCCCGGGCGCGTGACGCGCGCGAGCTCGCGCATCCCGCGGGCGCGGTCGGGGACGTTGCGGATGCCGAACGCGATGGTCGCGGCGTCGAACGTGTCGTCCTCGAACGGCAGAGCGTACGCCTCGCCCTCCCGCATGCTGACGCGGCCGTCGAGGCCGGCGCGCGCGACCTTGCGGGCACCGATCGCGAGCATGTTCCGTGACGGGTCGACGCCGACGACCTCGACGTCGGGGTGCCGCCGCGCGATCGCGAGGGCGAGGTCGCCGGTGCCCGTGGCCAGGTCGAGCACGCGGCCGGTACCCGAGAGCGCGAGGCTCTCCACCGTGCGGCGCCGCCAGCGCTGATCGATACCGAGCGACAGGACCCGGTTGAGCAGGTCGTAGCGCTCGGCGATCGCGTCGAACATCGCGCCCGAGCCGAGCGGGCCGGAGAGGGTCGAGGGGGAGGTGACGGTCGGTTCCATGGTCACACCGGCCGGTGCACGGTCGCGTCTGCGACGGTCTCGAGGGCTTCGCGCGCCGCGCTCGGGGGCAGCGCCAGCAGCGCCGCCTTGGCGCGCCCCGCGTGCCGATGGGCGAGGCGGCGCGCGTCCTCCAGGCTGCCCGTCGCCTCGATGCGGCGCAGGGCGTCGAGGCACGCGGCCGCGTCGGGGACCTCTGCCGACACGATGTCGGCGACGAGCGGCGCGAGGGCTGGGTCGCGCTCGAGCGACAGGATGAGGGGATACGTGAGCTTGCCCTCGCGCAGGTCGGTGAAGAGCGCCTTGCCCGTGCGCTGGGGATCACCGGCGAGGTCGAGCACGTCGTCGGTGGCCTGGAAGGCGACGCCGAGGTCGGCGCCGAAGCGCTCGAGGACCTCGGCGGTGCCCGGGTCGACGCCACCAGAGCGCGCGCCCGCGTACATCGCCCAGCGGAAGAGCGCGGCGGTCTTTCCTTCGGCGATCGCCATCCACTGGGCCGCCGTGGTGTCGAGCCGGCCGCGCCGCTCCAGCTGGAGCGACTCGGCGAGGATCATCTGGTCGAGGACGTCGAACAGGCGCTCGAGGAGGCCCTCCACGCCGGCGTTGCGCACACGCCGGAGCGCGTCGACGAGCAGCCAGTCGCCCGCGAAGATGGAGACGGCGTTGCCGAACAGCAGGCGCGAGGTCGGCGCGCCGCGCCGCGACTCGCCGAGGTCGACGACGTCGTCGTGCAGCAGCGTCGCCGCGTGGATCAGCTCGGCCGCGACGGCGAGCTCGGCCGCGCGGGCGTCGAACCCGGTGCCGAGGCGCGCGGCGAGCGCCACGCACATCGGACGAAGTCGCTTCCCGCCGAGCGAGAGCAGGTGCCCCGCGCTCCGCTCGACCGCGGAGGCTTCGGGGCGCGTTCGCGGGAGGCCGCGCTCCACCGCGACGAGGTCCGCGGCGACGAGATCGGCGAGCTCGCCGAGGCGTGCCGCGAGCCCGGGGAGCTCGGCGCCGCGGCAGAGCGTTTGGAGCCGGCCGAGGAGCGGGGGCTCGGGAGAGAGCGGCTGCGAGAGCATCGTTGCGGTCCCTGGGCTCGGTGTGTTCAAGGAATCTTGAACGAGATATGGACCGAGTCAGCCGAAGATCAAGCCGGCATCTTTCGGCGGATCCATCGGGGGGTCGCGCGGAGCAGCGCGCCCGTCATCGCGGCGATCGGCATCGCGCGCATGACCCCGACGCGCTCCCGCGGGCTCACGCGGTCGTGGAGGAACCGAGCCGTCAGGTCGGGTGCCAGGCGCTCGAAGAGCCCGACCATCGCGACCGCGGCGGCCGGTGGGTCTCGTGATAGATACTCCAGGAAGACGTCGTCTTGCAGGTGGGACAGCCAAGACCGCCGGCTCCTGGGCGCGAGGGGTCGTCCCGCGGCGAGGTCCTCCGCGAGGGCCGCGGAGTGCCGCTGGATGTCGAGGAAGGCGTAGCCCGTCGAGGGCTTGGCGAGCCCGCCCGCGAGGCCGATGGGGACGATCCGCGGGCTCCAGCGCGTCGCCGCCGGCTCCGTCGTCATCGGGATCACGCCGCGCTCGCGGTGGACGAGCGAGCAGCGCGCGCTCCCGAGGTATCGACGAAGACTCTCTCGATGGAGCGTCCAGTCTCCGGGTGGGTCGGGTGAGAACCAGGTGGCCTCGACGAGGGCGCGGCGCCGCTCGAAGGGCAGCACGTAGAGGAAGTGCGCGCCGCGCCCGGTCTGAGGTACGTCGAAGTCCATGAGGATCGCCGAGCGCGGCTCGAAGCGGTCCTCCTCGAGCAGGACCTCCCAGCCCTCGAAGTGTTGCAATAGAGAGACCTCGCGCGAGCGGTCGCCGAGCGGAGGCCGGGAGTCGAAGACCAGGGTGGCCTCGAGGAGCCCTGCCGACGTCTCGAGCCGCGCCGCGCGTCCGTCGTCGTCGATCGCGCCGGCCCGCACGCCGAGCCGCAGGGACACGCCCGCTGCGGCGAGCCGGGCGCGGACGGAGCCGTAGAACGCGTCGGCCGGCAGGTGCGCGTAGGGGACCTCGGGGTCGCCGCGCTCGACCCAGGGCCCGCCGGGCGCGCGCACCCGCCAGCGCTCCCAGCGGTGGGTCACGAGGTGTTCGAACGGGTGCGGCCACACCTCGAAGAAGCACCACGTGCGGTCGCGCTCGTAGCTCGTCCGTGGATCGATCAGGACCATCCGTCGGCCGTCGATCCCGGCGTCGAGCAGGTGCCAGGCCAGGCTCAGGCCCGCGCACCCGGCGCCGACGATGGCGAGCTCGACGCGCTCGGCGTTCACCGGAGCGCCGCGAGCGCGGCTCGGGTGTCCTCGATCCGGCTGGGGTGCGCGTCCTGGCCGAGGAACGCCTCGATCGCGTCGATGCGCGCGAGCGCCGCGTCGAGGCGGCGGTCCTGCCCGCGCTCGTACGCCCCGAGGAGCACGAGGTCGCGCTTGGCCTCGTAGATCGCCAGGTGTGCTCGCAGCGCGCGCGCCGCGTCGAGCTGCGCGCCGTCGACCACCTGATCCATCACCCGCGAGAGGCTGCGCAACGGATCGATCGCCGGCCAGCGGCCGCGCGCCGCGAGCTCGCGGTCGAGCACGACGTGCCCGTCGAGGATGCCGCGCGTCTCGTCCGCCACCGGCTCGTCGAGATCGCCGCCCTCCACGAGCACGGTGTAGATGCCGGTGATCGAGCCGCAGTCGGCGGTGCCGGTGCGCTCGAGCAGGCGCGGCAGCGCGGCGAACACGCTCGGCGGGAAGCCCCGGCGCGCGGGGGGCTCGCCCGCCGCGAGGCCGACCTCGCGGGCCGCGCGCGCGAACCGCGTCACGCTGTCCATCACGAAGAGCACGCGCTGGCCGCGCTCGCGGAAGTGCTCGGCGATCGCCGTCGCGACCCACGCCGAGCGCACGCGCAAGAGCGCCGGCGCGTCGCTCGTCGCGACCACCACGACCGCGCGCGCGAGCCCCTCGGGGCCGAGGCAGTCCTCGAGGAACTCGCGGACCTCGCGCCCGCGCTCCCCGATCAGGCCGACGACGACCACGTCCGCGTCGGCGTGCCGCGCGATCCGACCGAGCAGCGTGCTCTTGCCGACGCCGCTCCCCGCGAAGAGGCCCACGCGCTGGCCCTCGCCGAGGGTCGTCAGCCCGTCGATCGCGCGCACCCCGGTCACGAGCGGGCGGGTGATGCGGGCGCGGGCGAGCGGCGGCGGCGCGGGGCGCATCACGGGCCAGAGCGCGCCCGCGAGCGGCGGGCCGTCGTCGATCGGCTCGCCGAGGCCGTCGAGCACGCGGCCGAGGAGGTCGTCGCCCGCGCGGATCGCGAGCGGGCGGCCGGTCGGACGGACGGGGTCGTCGGCGCCCACGCCGCGCGCGTCCCCGAGCGGCAGGAGCGTCGCGTCGTCGAGGTCGAACCCGACGACCTCGGCGAGGAGCGGCGCGCCACCGCGGCGCTCGATCTCGACGACCTCGCCGATGCGCGCGCCCGGGATCGCGGCGCGGATCGCGAGCCCGACGATCGCGCGCACGCGCCCGGTCACGGCCAGCGGCTCGGCCTCCGCGATCGCCGCGAGCGCGCGCTCGAGGCTCACTCGAAGAGCTCGCGGAGCTTGTCGAGGAACCCCTTGCGCTGCGGGTGGACGTCCTCGCCCATCTCGGCGGCGAGCTCCTCGATGAGCTTGCGCTGCGTCTTGTTGATCTTGTCCGGCACCTCGACGACGACCTTCACGAGCTGGTCACCCTTGCCGTAGCCGCCGAGCACCGGGATGCCCTTGCCGCGCAGGCGGAACACCTTGCCGGACTGTGTGCCGGCGGGGATACGCATCTTCACCTTGCCCTCGAGCGTGGGCACGTCGATCTGCGCCCCGAGGACGGCCTGCGGGAAGCTGATCGGGACGTCGACGCGCACGTCCGCGCCGTCGCGCTGGAAGAGCGGGTGCGGCGCGACGCGGATCACGACGTGGAGGTCGCCCGCGCCGGCTTGGCCGCGCTCGCCCGCGCCCTTGAGCGTGCGCACCGAGCCGTCCTCGACGCCCGCCGGGACCACGACGCGCAGCTCCTCGCTCGAGGGGACCGAGCCGTCGCCCGCGCAGGTCGGGCACGGCTTCTCGATGCGGCGCCCGGTGCCCCCGCAGCTCGTGCAGGGGCGCGAGACGCTGAAGAAGCCGCGCTGGAGGCGCACCTCGCCGCGGCCCTGGCACGCGGCGCAGGGGCTCACGCGGGAGCCCTCCGCGGCGCCGCTCCCGGCGCACGTCGAGCAGCTCTGCCGCCGCTCGATCGCGATCGTCTTCTCGGCGCCGAGGGCGGACTCCTCGAAGGAGACGGTGACCTCGACCTCGATGTCGCCGCCGACGCGGCCCTTGCGGCGGCCGCCGAGGATGTCGCCGAAGAGGCCCTCGAGGATCTCGCCGAACGAGCTGAAGTCGATGCGCTCGTAGGGGGTGCCACCGCCCGCGCTCTGGAAGGCGCTGTGGCCCATGCGGTCGTAGCGGCGGCGCTTCTCGTCGTCGCTCAGGACGGCGAACGCCTCGGACGCCTCCTTGAAGCGGGCCTCCGCCGCGGCGTCGCCGGGGTTGCGATCGGGATGCGACTCCATCGCGACCCGACGGAACGCCTTCTTGATCTCGTCGGAGGTGGCGCTGCGGCTCACCCCGAGGACCTCGTAGTAGTCAGGCGGCGGCGCCATGAGCGCCCGCACCGTAAGCGCGGCGCGCGCGCGTGGCAACGCGACAGCGACGCGTCCCCGTGAGTTCGCCGGTGACGGGCCGGGTGGGGCGCGCGATAGTGGGCGGGATGGGGAAGGGCTCCGACGGTCAGCTCAGCTTGCTCGGTGCGGACGAGACCGCCCCCGAGCCGAGCCGCGTCGCGTCGGCGCGGTGGGCGCGCCACGAGGCGCCCGGCGGCCTCGGCTTCGGGACGCTCGAGGTGTCCGCGGAGGAGCTCGCGCGAGAGGCGTCGATCGCGCTCGTGATCGCCGAGACGCCGGGCACGTGGTCGGAGGTGAACCTCCTCGACGTGCGGCACCTCGCGCTGCCGCTCGACGCCGCGGCGCTCGAGCGCCACGTCGCCGCGCTCGCGGCGGACGTCCGCGCGGGACGGCGCGCGTGCGTGCTCGCGGCCGACCCGACCCTGGCCCCGCTCGTCGTCGGGATGGCGCTCGTGGAGCTCGGCGCCACGTCGGAGGAAGCGGTCGCGGCGCTCGGGGGGCGGAGCGTGCTCGGGGCCGAGCGGCACGCTGCGCTGGTGGAGCGCGCGGTGGCGCGCGGCCGGGAGCGAGCGCGCGACTCGACGCCGCTCTTCGCGCACGCGCGCGAGCCCTCGCCGCCCGATCCGCTCGCGGGGCTCGACGAGCGCGCCGACCGGCTCGCCGGTGCGGTCCTCGGCGCCGCGATCGGCGACGCGATGGGGCACCCGACGGAGCTCGTGCGCTCGCTCGACGCGATCCGCGAGCGCTGGCCGCCGGATGGTGTCCGCGGCTACGTGCTGTTCATCGAGGACGAAGGCCGCCGGGTCGCGCCCTACACCGACGACACGCAGATGGCCGAGGTGGTGCTACGGGCGCTCCTCTGGGGCCGGGAGCGCGACGCGGACCTCGACGCGACGATGACGCACCTCGCGGCGGGCTTGGTCGAGTGGGCGGCGCGGCCGCTCGGAGGGCACCGCGCGCCCGGCAACGCGTGCCTGAGCGGGTGCGCCGAGCTCGCGCGCGGGGTCCCGTGGCGCGAGGCGGGGGGCGCTCGCGCGGGCGGGTGCGGCTCGGTGGTGCGGGCCTACCCCTTCGGCCTCGTCTACGCGGACGACCTCGGGCGCGCCGAGCGCTGGGCGGTGGAGCACAGCAAGCTCACGCACCGCGATCCGATCGCGCTCGCGGCGTGCGCCGCGATGGCGGTGGGCGTCGCGCGCGCGTTTCGCGGTGACCCGGTGCCGCTCGCGCTCTCGGAGATGGTCGCGGCGGCGTGCCGGTGGAGCCCGCGCACCGGGCAGCTGATGGCGGAGGCCTGGGCAGAGGCCGACGAGGGTGTATCACCGGAAGAGACGTTGTCGCGCCTCGAGGGCTGGGCCGCCCACGAGGCGATCGCCGCGGCGGTCTATTTGGTGGCTCGGCATCCGGACGACCCGTCCTCGGCGATCCTCGAGGCGGCCAACACGCCGGGGGACTCGGACAGCCTCGCGACGCTCGCGGGCGCGCTCGTCGGCGCGCGGGTGGGTGCGCGCGCGTTGCCCCGCGCCTGGATCGACGAGCTCGAGCGCTCGGCCGCGCTGCTCGCGCTCGCCGAGACGATCTGACGTGATCACTCCCCGCAGTGCAGGTCGACCGTGCCGGAGCCATCGGTGGCGCTCGACCAGCGCGCCGAGCGGGTTCCGTCGTAGCTGACCGTCACGAGTCCGTCGGGCCCGGCGAACGAGACCGAGCCTCCAGCGGCGGGGCAGGCCTCGCGGCAGCGCTGCCAGTTCGTCACCGTGGTCGGGTGCTCGGAGCCGCCGCCGGTGGTCCACGAGCCGTCGATCCCTGCGCAGCGGCTGCTCGCGTTCCAGCGCAGCTCGTAGGTCCCGGTGCGCGCGACGGAGTGGCCGCGCCGCCCGGTCCCGCTGCTCGTGGTGGTCACGCGCGCGTTGCGTCCGTCCGTCGCGACGTCGGCTCGCACGTCCAGGGCGTGCGCGGCGTCGCCGACCGTGAGGTCGGCGGTGGTCACGTCGAGCCCGAACGCGCTCGCGGTGGAGCGATAGCCGACGGTCACCGTGCCGGTGACGCGCTCGAGGCCGAACGGCCCGGTGCACTCGTCGAGCTCGTAGGTGACCCTGCCGCCGTCGATCAGGTAGGTGAAGCAGCCGGCGCCCCAGAAGCTCGCGGCGTTCGCGGCCGCGGCGTTCGCCGCCATCTCCGGGGTCACGGACGCGGTCATCCCGTCCATGCCCGCGATCACGAACGCGGCCTCCACGGTCATCGCGTCGACCGCGTCGCTCACCTGCTCGGCCGCGCGCGCTCCAGGCGACGCGCACCCGGTGAGCACCAGCAGACAGAGCCACCCTCGGGGCCGGAGCGGAGCGCGCATGCGGGGGACCCTATCGCTCCGAGGTCACGGCGACAATCCGCCCACCGCTGGGCGACTCGGCCGCTCGGGCACGACGCAGGTGCCCTGCTCGCAGCGGGCGCCCGCTTCGACGCAGACCCCCGCCGGCCGCAGGGGCGTGCAGAGCGGCGCGCACGCGCGGTCCACACACGTCCAGCCGAACGGGCAGAGCGCGAGCCCGCCGTCGCCGCACTCGAACATCGGCTGGCCCCCACCCGCGCTCGCAGGCGTCCACGCGACGGCGGGCACGTCGGGAAGGTCGCGCCACGCCCGCAGCCCGCCGTCGAGCACGCACCCGAGCGCGATCACCAGGACCCAGAGAAGCTCTACTCGCATCGCTCACCTCCGCGGCAGCCTTCAGCGAGGCGCGTGCCGGAGATCGGGGCTAGTGATCTCGCGTGCTTACGCGCGCGGATCGGCGAAGTGGCGACGCCGGGCGCGGCGATCGCCGCGGATCGCGCGTTCGGGGCGGCTCCGGCCGGCCGCCGGCCGCGGCAGAAGCGTGTCGAAAAAAGGCGGCACGAGCCGTCGATTCGAGGGGAGCGGGCGGTCTAGAGTGGCGGGATGCGAGCGCTTCGTCTGCTGTCGGTCCTGGTCCTCTGTGCGTGCGACGGACCGGTCGTCGAGGACGGCGGCGTGCCGCCCGTCGACGCTGGGCACGACGCGTCCGAGCCCCCGCCGCGCGTGCGCGAGGAGCTGCCGGCCCCCGGGCCGCTGCGCGCGGGCGTGGCGCAGGTGCTCATCCCCGCGCCGCTCGGGATCGGCACGATGGGCTTCGGGGCGATCGGCCAGGCACCGAGCCCGACCCCGTTCTCACAGATGTTCCCGGGGACCACGCGGCAGCACGCCGCGCTGAGCTTCCGCGCCGTCGCGCTCTCCCGCGGTGACGCGCACGAGGTCGTGCTCGTGCGCATGGACACCGTCGGCGTGTTCCAGCAGCTGCGCGAGGCGGTGCTCGACGAGCTCGAGCGCCGCACGGGCCGCCGCATGAACGACTCGCTCGTGCTCGCCGGCAACCACACGCACTCGGGCCCCGGGCGCATGTTGATGACCACCGGGGCCCTCGTCGCGCTCGGCGACACGTTCTTTCCGGAGTTCTACGACCGGATCGTCCAGGCGCTCGCCGACGTCGTCGAGCGCGCGCTCGACGACCTCGCGCCGGCGGAGCTGGGCCTGACGATGGCGAGCACGTCGGTCGGCCACAGCGACCGGCGCTGCGAGAACGACTCGCTCGATCAGCCGCAGGAGTCGGGGGAGCTGCCGCTGATCGCGGTGCGCCGCGCGGGCCGCCTCGACGCGGTCGTCGCGAGCTACGGCTACCACGGGACGGTGCTCGGCATCGGGGACCTGACGCTCTCGGGCGACTTCGGCTCGGTGGTCGAGCAGCGCATCGAGGAGCGGTTCGACCACCCGGTGATGGTGCTCTTCTTCAACTCGTGGGGGGGCGACATGGCCCCCGGGAGCGTGCCCGAGCCGCCGGGGACGACGGGCCCGGTGCAGCCGGGCGGCTTCGATCGCATGGAGCGCGTGGGCGACGCGGTGGCCGACGTCGTGGTGCCGGCGATCGGCTCCATGAGCTACGCGGGGGACGTCCCGGTGCGCGCGCGGACCTACCGCGTGGAGCTCTCACGCGCGGCGATCGGCTATCCCGACGGCGTCTTCGGCTACCCGCACGGCGGCGCGTTCTGCGGGATCGGGAGCGACGGCAACTGCGTCGACTCGACGCCGATCGACGGGCTCGACACGCGCTGTGTGCCGATCTCGATTCGCGAGAACTTGCCAAAGCAAACCGTGTTGACGGCGGGCCAGATCGGCTCCTTCTCGTTCGTCACCGGGCCGGGCGAGTGGTCGACCGCGCTCGCGGCGGGTGTGCTCGACCGCGTCCGCGCGGTGTCGGGCGGCGAGGCGATGTTCATCGGCTACGCGAACGACTACACCGGCTACAGCCTGAACGAGGTCGACTGGTGGCAGGGGGGCTACGAGGCGGCCGGCGCGCTCTGGGGGCCGGGCCAGGGCGACTACCTGGCCGCGCGCCTGCGCGAGAGCTTCGAAACGTTCCACGATCAGTGGACCGAGCCGCCCTGGTGGCAGCCCGCGCGCGTCGCGCCGTTCAGCGGCTACGACGGCTACGCGCCCTACGTGCCCGAGGCGCCGGTCGGTCTCGGGACGCTCGCCGCGGACGTCGCGGGGACGGCGGGCTCCGAGGACGTGGTGACGTTCACCGTGCACGGCTCCGACCCGTGGCTCGGCGTGCCGATCGCGACACTGGAGACGGCGTCCGGAGACCCGGTGCGCCGCGCGAACGGGACCGTGGTCACGAGCGAGAGCTACGACCTCTGGGTCGACCTCGTCCCGACGCCGGCGTACGCCGAGATGGCGCGCGCGACCGAGCGCACGTTCGCGTGGACGTTCCACTTCCCGGTGACGCGGCGTGCGGGCACGACCATCCCGACCCTGAGCGGCGGCTACCGCTTTCGCGTGGCGGTCCCCGCTTCCTCGGCCCCGGTCGAGGTCGTCACGGGGACGTTCACCGTCGAGTGAAGCCCGTTCGAAACGAACGCGCCGGCGAGCGGCAGGCTCACCGGCGCGGCGTTCGGAGCGGAGGGTCAGGTGCGGTCGACGGTGCCCGAGCCCGGGCTCCCCGAGGGCGCCTCGATGACCAGCACGAAGCTCCCCTCGGTCACCCCCTGCCCGCTGAACTCCGCGCGGAAGTGGATCAGGCGGGTGTTCAGCGCCGGGCCCTCCTCGACCTCGACGACCACGCGGTCCGCGCCGCCGTCGAAGTCCCAGTTGCCATGCGAGGGGCCGGTGCAGCCGACGGCGCCCAGGCTGTCCCCGTTCTCGGTGTCGAGCTGCGAGCCGGGCTCGAACGCCTCTCCCTCGAAGCCGCCCTCTTCGGAGGTGCTCAGCGCGAGCATCGCCCACCCGAAGTCGTCGCCCCCGCGCTCACCGGCGTGCAGCGTCACGCTCGACGAGCCGTACCCGCCCACGTAGCTCGCCTCGTACGCGTCCCCCTGGAACGCGCCGAGGTCCCGCATCGAGCCGCCCAGCCAGGCCTGCTCGATCCGGCCGTCGACCTCGTGGTAGCCATCGACGTCGCGCCAGCCGTCGTCGTCGCCCGACCAGCCGCCACCCCACGAGGGCAGGAAGAAGCAGCCGTTGGCGAGGAGCATCACGAGCATCGCAGTCAGGTAGCGCATCGGTTCGTTCCCTCCGGTCGTTCCGCCTTCGGTCCCTTTCAGCAAGGTCGAGGCCAGGGAGGGACGCCAACGGATCGCGCTCCGCACCGTGCAACCGTGTGCCCAGGTGTGAACCTGGCGACCGCGCGGATCCGCCCACCGCGCTGGGCCGCCCGGCTGCGGCCGGCTACGCTCCGTCGGTGGCGATCGAGCTCGAGGTCCGCGAGGACGAGCGGGGCCTTCGGCTCGACGTCTTCCTCGTCCGCCGGGTCCCCGGGCTCGGCCGCGCCGGGGCGCGCGCGGCGGTGGCGCGCGGCGCGGTCCAGGCCGACGGCCGATGCGTGCGCGCCGCCGGCCAGCCGGTCGGCGCCGCGCGACGGGTGACGCTGGCCGAGGCACCGGAGCCGGCGGCGGCAGCGTTGGCCGAGGACGGCCCGCTCGTCGTGCTGTACGAAGACCCGTGGCTGGTCGTCGTCGACAAGCCGGCCGGCGTGCCCACCCACCCCCTCGCGGCGGGCGAGCGGGGGACGCTCGCGAATGTGTTGCTAGGACGATACCCCGAGATGGCCGACGTCGGGTACCGGGCGCGCGAGCCGGGCCTGTTGCATCGTCTCGACAACGACACCTCGGGGGTCCTCTTGGCCGCGCGCGATCCCGACACGTTCGAGGCGCTGCGCGGTGCGCTCCGTGAGGGTGCCATCGACAAGCGCTACGTCGTGCTCGTCGAGGGGACCTTCGCCCCGCGGACCGTCATCGCGGCGCCGATCGGCCCGCACCCGCGCGATCGGCGGCGGGTGGTCGCCCACCTCGGGCAGGCGCCGGCGAGGGCGCGCGCGGCCCGCACGGAGATCGTGTCCGTCGCGCCGGTCGGCGCCTCGCTCTCTCGCGTGGAGGTCCGCGTCTGCGCCGCGGTCCGGCACCAGATCCGCGCGCACTTCGCCGCGCTCGGGCACCCGCTCGTGGGCGACGCCACCTACGGGGGTGCTCATCCGGAGCTCGGGCGTCACTTCCTCCACGCCGCGAGCCTCGCGCTCGCGCACCCGCGCACCGGGGCGTGGCTGGAGGTCGCGTCGCCGCTCCCGCCGGAGCTCGAGGGGTTCCTCGCCACACACGACGACGGGGCGTAGATCCGTCCCATCATGGATGGATCGGTGGACCCCTACCGGCCGGCGCGCGAGCGCATGGTCGCCGAGCAGCTCGTGACGCGCGGCGTGCGCGACCCGAGGGTGCTCGAGGCGATGCGCGCGGTCCCGCGCGAGCGCTTCGTGCCGGAGCGCCGGCGCGGCTCCGCGTTCGACGATCGCGCGCTCCCGCTCGACGAGGGGCAGACGATCTCGCAGCCGTACATGGTCGCGCGTACGTGTGAGCTCGCCGCGGTGCCGGTGGGAGGGCGCGTGCTCGACGTCGGCACGGGGTCCGGCTACCAGGCGGCGGTGCTCGCGGCGATGGGGCTCGAGGTCGTCTCCATCGAGCGGCTCGAGCCGCTGGCGCGGGCGGCGGCCCGCACGCTCGCCGCGCTCGGGTACGACGTGGAGGTCGTCGTCGGCGACGGCTCGCGCGGCTGGGCTGCCCGAGCGCCCTATGATGCGATCGTGTGCGCCGCGGCGGCGCCGGGGCTCCCGCCGTCGTGGGGGGAGCAGCTCGCGATCGGTGGCCGCGCCGTCTTGCCGATCGGCTCGCGGAGTATGCAGCAGCTCACCGTGATCACGCGGGTCGGCGTGTCGCGCTTCCAGAGCGTGGCGTACGAGGCGTGCGTCTACGTGCCGCTCATCGGCGCGGAGGGCTGGTCGAGCTGACGGTCGCCTCGACGACGTCGTAGAGCTCGACGTGGTCGAGCGGCTCGAGGGTCGGCGTGAACGGCAGGCCGTGCCAGACCGAGTAGTAACCGAGCCGCGAGGTCATCGTGCGCAAGAGCTCGAGCGGCGTGGCGTCGAGGACGACGGCGCGCCGCAGGCGAAGTCGCGCGGCGTCGGCGGGCGTGAACGACGGCTGGTCGACGTTGCGCGGGCGCACGAGGACGTCGCCTCGCCCCAGCGCGGTGCGGCCGGGCACGTAGGGCTCCCAGCCGGCCTCGGCGGCGTAGTGCTGGAAGCCCCAGTGGCCGACGTAGAGGACGCGGTCTGCGGGCGCGAGCTCGCCCTCGAGCCGCTCCGGGAGCGCGCGGTACGCGCCGGCGAGGCGGTGGTCGGCGACGCCGACGCCGAGGCCCAGCGCCAACGAGAGCGCGAGCGCGGCGATCGCGGCGGGTGCGCGCGGGGGCTCGTCGGGGTCGGCGAGCAGGAGCGCGAGGAGCGGGGGCAGGACGAGCAAGACGTGGCGCACCGCGACGAACGGGGAGAGGACGACGACGAAGAGCGCGGTCGCGAGCGCCCACCCCGCGAAGAGGCGCGTGGAGGGCGTGGCCCAGCCGCGCCGCGCGGCGCTCGCCGCGAGCGCGAGGACGAGCGCGCCGTTGAGGAAGAAGAGCCCTCTCGAGAAGCTCAGGGCGAGCGGCTCGCCGCGCAGCACCTCGGGGCCGATCGCCGCGACGAGCTGACCGCCGGCGGTGAGCAGCGGCAGGCCGAGCGCGGCGCCGACGAGGAGGCGCCGGCCGCCGAAACGCGCCGCGGCGCGATGGGCGAACGCGAGGGAGAGCGGCGCGATGGCGCCGAGGGTGAGGACCCAGAGCGCGGCTCGACCGACCGTGAGGCCGACGATCGAGAGCGCGTCCGGCGCGTCCTCGCGCACGGCGATCCTGCGGCCCAGGAGGTGGACGTCGCCGTAGTCCCAGAGGTTGAAGAGCGACCACGCGACGAGCGCGGCGAGCGGGATCGCGAGCGCGCAGCGGGCCTCGCGGCGGTGGCGCCAGAGCCACCACGCGAGGATCGGAAGCAGGACGAGCGCCGTGTACTTGACGAGGCAGGCGAGGGCGAGCGCGCTCGCGCCGAGGAGCGCGCCGGAGGGGCCTCGACGATCCGTCGGCGAGGCGGCGAGCGCGGCGAGCGCCACCGTCGAGAGGGCCAGGAGCGGCACGTCCGTCATCAGGTTCTGCGACGGGGCGAGCGCGGGTCCGAGCCCGAGCGCGGCGGCCGCGAAGAGGCCGTCCCCGGCGCGCCCGGTCGCGTCGCGCACGAGCCGGTAGGTGGCGGTGAGCGCGAGCAGCGACAGCGCGCTGATCAGGAGCTGCAGACCGCCGATCGACGCGCCGAGCGCGAGCAAGCCCGCGAAAACATAGAACAACAGGTGGGGCTGGTTCAGCTCGTGCGCGGGCGCCGGCGCGGCGCCCCAGAAGACCTCCGCCCGCATCGGGTGCAGCGGATCGCGCAGGATGTGCTCGGCGATCGCGAGGTGGACGGGGTCGTCCACGTGGACCGCCTTGCCCACGACGAGGGCGGCACAGAGGGCCCAGAGGGCAGCGAGGACGAGGGGGGCTCGCCACCGGCGTGCGGAGGCGGGGAGCATTCGCCACTTGCCGATGGCCCCTGACTTGGCATGTATTGGGCGCCGTGGTCAACCTGAGCGTCGTCATCCCCTCGTACAACGGGAGGGACGTCCTGCGACGGGCGCTGCGCAACCTCCGCGCGGAGGTGCCGGAGGCGGAGGTCGTCGTCGTCGACGGACGCTCGAGCGACGGCTCGGGCGACATGGTCGCCGCGGAGTTCCCCGAGGTGCGGCTCCACGAGTTCCCGAACTTCGGCTGGGGGCACGCGACCAACCGCGGGCTGAGCCTGTCGAGGGGGCAGCACCTCTTGCTGCTCAACTCCGACGTGTTCGTCACGCGCGCCGCGATCCTGGCGATGCGGGACCGTCTCGCGGGCGACCGCGCGGTCGGTGCGGTCGGCCCCGTCCTCGTCGACGAAGAGGGCCGCCGCGAGAAGGTGTTCGGCCGCATCAACCTCCGCAACTACGTGCCCGCGCGCAGCGTCGAGCGGGTCGGCCTGCTCTCGGGCGCGTGCCTGATGACGCGCCGCGACGTGCTCGCGCAGGTCGGGGCGATCGACGAGCACTTCCACTTCTACAACGACGACACCGAGTGGTGCCTGCGCACCCGGCGCGCCGGCTTCCGGCTCGAGCGTGTGCCCCAGCGCGTGGTGCACGTCGGCGGCGCCTCGACGCCGTCCTCGCCGCTCTACACGCTCGAGGCGCACCGCGGCTTCCTCTACATGATGAGCAAGCACTTTCCGCCGCACTACGCGGAGGTGGTGCGTCGCGCGATGTGGGTGCGCGGCTTCGTCAACGCGCGCGTCGATCCGCGCCCGATGCACCGCGACATGTGGGCGCGGCTCGAGTCGATCACGCTCTCGGGCGACTACCTCGACTGCCCGTTCCCGCTCAGCGGTCGCGGCGTGACCGCGATCCCGACGAGCCCGCCCGCGAACGGCCGCGACGAGGCGGCGATCCTCGAGGTCCTCGACGTCGCCGAGTGAACCGCCGCGCGCCGCGCCGCGCTGGCGCCGCGCGCTCTCGTGGGCGCTCCTCGCCGCCGGCGTCGCGCTGCTCGTCGCCCTCGTCCTCGAGGCGGGGCCGCGCGCGGTGTGGGACGCGCTCGTCTTGGCGGGCCCGTGGCTCCCGCTGATCCTGCTGTTCGACGCGGGCTGGTTCGTCGGCGAGGTCGTCGCGCACCGCGGGCTGCTCGAGGACGCGCGCGCTCGCATGCCGCTCGGCGCGCTCGCGCGCGCCAACCTCGCGGCGTACGCGCTCGTCGCGCTCGCGCCCCTCGGCAAGGCCGGCGCGGAGATCGCGCGCGCGCTCGCGGTGGCGCGCTACACGGGCGGCCCACGCGCGGTCGCCGCCGCGACGAACGTGCAAGCGGCGTCGCTGCTCGGCAACGCACTCGTCAGCGTCCCTTGCGCGCTCGCGGTCGGCGCGGCGCTCGGTCCGCGCTCGCCGCTCACGTGGCTCGTCGCGGGCAACGGCGTGGTCACGCTCGCGCTCGGCGCCTCGGCGGTGCTGATGGCGCGCCGCGGTCGCCTCGGCGAGCGGCTCGCGCGCCGCTTCGTCGCGCTCGGGGTCGACGGGCCGCGGCTCGACGAGGCGCTGCGCGTGCGGCGCCCGACGTTCGCGAGGGCGGTCGCGGCGACGTTCGCCGCGCGGCTCTCGCAGACGGCCCAGTATGGCGTGATCCTGCTCGCGGTCGGTGGCGCGCTCGGGCTCGGGAGCGCCTTCGCGACCCAGGGCGTCCACCTCGTCGGCGCCGGCCTCGGGGACTTCGTGCCCGGTCAGCTCGGCGTGGTGGAGAGCGCGTACCGGTGGTTCGCCGACGCGCTCGCGCTCGCGCCCGCGCAGGCGCTCGCGGTCGGGCTCCTCGCCCGCGCGAGCTCGCTCCTGCTCGCCGCGCTCGCGCTCGGCGGGCTCGCCCTGTGGCGCGCGCCCACTTGAGCGGTGTCAAAACGGCGTGCGGAATCCAACCTGCGAGAGGATCGCGTCGCCGAAGCGGCTCGTCTGGAACCAGTAGTTGAAGCTGAGGTCGAGCCACGAGCGCTCGAGGAACGCGAGCGGGGTGCGGCCGAGGAACGACAGGCCGACGCGGAGCTGCACGCCCAGGAGGTGGCTGTGGAAGCTCTCCATCTTCTGGTCGGCGGTGAAGAAGCGCTCCGTCCCGTCGTACATCGGGTCGTAGAAGAACGACTCGGTCTGGTCGTAGTAGCGGTAGCGCAGGCGCACCACCGCGTCGCGGCCGATCATCTGGTAGACGCGGACCTCGGGGGTGATCGCGGCGACCTGCCAGTCGTCGAGGTAGGCCCGGTACATCAGGTGGAAGGCCGTCTGCGTCTCGGGGACGAAGTACGCGAGCCGTCCGTGCAGGGTGTGGCGCGAGCGGGTGTTCGGGTGCTGCTCGGGCACGAGGCCGTTCGCGACGGCGGCGCGCCGATACGCGTTCTGCAGGAACCCCCAGTTGTGGAGGAACGAGTAGCCCACCACCAGCGTCGCGACGGGCGAGAGCACCTGGTTGAGGGTGAGGCCCGCGTTGACGCCTTCGAGCTGTCCTTGGCGGCCGCGGTCGCTCAGATCGCGTCCGGTGTCGTCGACGCGCGGTGGACCGCCGCGCAGGACGGCGCCGACGTTGTCGTGGATGTAGGTGAGCGAGGCGCTCAGGATGGTGGAGCGGCGGTTGAGGGAGAGGGCGCCGTACGTGGTGATGCCGGTCGCGAAGTAGTCGGGCTCCTCGGAGAGGCGGCCGCTCGTGCCGAGCCGGAGCTGCGCGTCGCCGAGGTCGAACTCTCGGCTCACGCCGAGCATCCCCTGGTTGCGGATCTCGGTGAAGCGGATGTCCTCCTGCACGCCGGCGGCGAGGCTCGCGCTGGTGATCGCGTCGAGGAGGTACTCGGCGTCGATGCGCACGCCCTCGGGGGACTCGAGGCGCGCGCGCACCTCGGGCGCCATGACGCGGGTGGAGGTCTCCCAGTAGTAGTTCCCGCGCAGCTCGAGCGCGCCGGTCCACGTGCCGGAGGCTTCGTCGGCGAGGGCGGTCCCCGAGACGAACAGGACGCTGAGGAAGGCGAGCGCGCGCATCAGTTGCAGCCGCAACCGCCGCCGGTGCTTCCGTGGCCGCCCGTCGCGCCCTCGCGCGAGTCGAAGACGTGCGCCTGGAAGTCGCCCTCGCCCTCTTCGCTCTCGGCGTTCATCGCCGGGGTGGTCAGGTACTCGCGCTCGTAGGGTGCGAGCGTGACGCAGCCACCGAGCGCGGTGACGAGCAAGAGCGGGAGCAGCCGGATGGGGAAGCCTCGGGACATCGCGGCGGGAGCGTAGCCGCCGAGGGCCGAAGCGTCACGGCGTGAGCGTGACGGATCCCGTGGTGGTCAGCGCGCTGGCGGCGCTGGGGTAGAACGTACCCCCGGCGATCGAGAGGCCGCCGGTGTGTGCGTTGATGCGAAGGCGCCCGGCGCCGCCGCCGCCGCCGCCGCCGTTCTGGGCGCCGGCGCCGTTCTGTCCGTTCCCGCCGCTCGCGTCCGAGCCCGCGCCGCCCGCGCCGCCGTTCGAGCCCCCGGGCCCACCGGGGGCGGGGACCGGATCCGCGCTGCCGTCGGTGCCGCTGTAGACGTTTGGACTGCACAGGTTGCAGCGCGCGCCCGCGCCGCCGCCGCCACCGTTCGCCGCGACGGTGCCCGTGACGCGGACGGTCCGGCCCTCGATCAGGACGGCGCCGCCGGAGCCCGCGCCCGCGCCCGCGCCGGAGTCGGCGGTCGTCCAGCCCGTGCTGCCGCCCTCGCCGGCGGCGCCGCTCGCGTCGATGAGCCCCGTCACCTCGACCTCGCCGCCGCAGGTGAGCTGGACCGCGCCGCCACCCGCGCCGCCGCGTCCGCCGTCGTTGTCGGCGCCCGCGCCGCCCCCCGAGCCCGCGTGGAGCGGGACCAAGCTCGGCGTGCCGTAGATGCCCCCCACGAGGCCACCGCCGCTCGAGCCGCCCTGGCCGCCGAGCGAGCCGAAGCCGGCGCCACCTCCGCCCGCGTCGTTGGCGCCGGTGCCGACCGCGCCGCCGCCGCCCGCGCCGCCGCCCGTGCCCGCGGCGCCGCTGCGGTTGCCGCCGCTGCCCGCGCCCGCGGCGCCGACGCGGCCGCTCCCGCTCACGTCGATCGTGCCCGCGATGGTGCAGTCCCCGCTGACCAGGAGGACGAGCGCGCGCGTGCCCGTCGCGGCGATCCGCCCGCCGTTGGCCACGCTGAGTGAGCCCATCGCGAACACGCCGAGGGCGACGCCTCCCGCGGGAGAGGAGCCGAGCGGCTGGAACAGGATCCCGCTCGTCGCATCGAGCCCGGTGCCGGCGGCGCGCACCGCGACGCCGTCCGAGCGCGTGATCGCGCCGTTGCCGGTGTTGAAGGTCATCGTCACGCCCGACGGAACCAGGCCCGCGTGCGTCCCCGCGTCGAGCGCGACGCGCGTGCCCACGTTGGACGGGACGAGCGCGCGGCACGTCGCGGCGGCGCAGCCGAACGGGCAGGGGATGCTGCTCACCGTGCCGTCGGCGGCGCAGGTGACGAGCGCGTCGCCGACGCAGCTCGTGCCGACCGGCGCGCAGCCCGCGTCGTCGGGTCCGGCGTCCGAGCCCGCGTCGTCGGGCCCGGCGTCCGTCCCCGCGTCGTCGGGCCCGGCGTCCATACCGGCGTCCACACCCGCGTCGTCGGGCCCGGCGTCCGAGCCCGCGTCCTCGGGGCCCGCGTCGTCGCTGCCGGCGTCCATGCCCGCGTCGTCGGTGCTCGCGTCCATGCCCGCGTCCACGGGGCCAGCGTCTTCGGGCCCGGCGTCGCGCGGGCCAGCGTCTTCGGGCCCGGCGTCGTCGTCGCCGCCGTCGCCGCCGCCCGCGTCGCTCGACCCTGCGTCTCGCATCGGGCCCGCGTCCTGGACCCCGGGTGCGGTCCCGCTCCGGTCGAGGATGCAGCCGGAGAGCAGCGTGGCGAGGACGAGGACCGGGACGGCGGCCGACTTCATCTGGGCTCTACACAGTCGCGCGCTGCTCCGAGATGTCAAGCCCGGCGCTCGCGCGCCTTGCGCGTCTTGCGCTCCGGAGCGCGGTGACCGCCTCGGGCGAGCAGGCGCTCCTCGAGCACGCGCAGCTCGTCGCGCAGCTCGGCCGCGCGCTCGAACTCGAGCTGCTCCGCCGCGAGGAGCATCTGGGAGCGCACATCCTCGATCGCCTCGGGCAGCGCTTCGAGCGAGGTGTCGTCGTGCGCCCGCTCCTTGGGCACGGACGACCAGTCGCCGGCGCCCATCGACGCGTCCATCTGCATCACCGCCTTCTTCACCGTCTCCGGGGTGATGCCGTGCTCGGTGTTGTAAGCGGCCTGGACCGCGCGCCGCCGCTCCGTCTCGTCGAGCGCGTAGCGCATCGCCGCGGTCACCTTGTCCGCGTACATGATGACCTCCCCGCGCGAGTTGCGTGCGGCCCGCCCGATCGTCTGGATGAGCGAGCGCGGCGAGCGCAAGAACCCTTCCTTGTCCGCGTCGAGGATCGCCACGAGCGTCACTTCGGGCAGGTCGAGCCCCTCGCGTAGGAGGTTGATCCCGATCAGCACGTCGAACTCGCCGCGCCGCAGGTCGCGCAAGATCTCGATCCGCTCGAGCGTGTCCACGTCGGAGTGGAGATAGCGGCTCTTCACGCCGAGCTCGCCGAAGTACTCGTTCAGGTCTTCGGCCATGCGCTTGGTCAGCGTGGTGACCAGCACGCGCTCCGCGCGCGCCACGCGGCCGCGGATCTCCGTCAGCAGGTCGTCGACCTGGTGCGCGACCGGCCGCACGTGCACCACGGGGTCCATCAGCCCGGTCGGCCGGATCACCTGCTCGACGACGATGCCCTCGGCCTTGTCGATCTCCCACTCGCCCGGCGTCGCGCTCACGTGGATGCATTGGCGCACGCGCTCCCAGATCTCCTCGAACTGGAGCGGGCGGTTGTCGAGCGCGCTCGGCAAGCGGAAGCCGTGCTCGACGAGCGTCTGCTTGCGCTGCCGGTCGCCGCGGTACATCGCGCCGAGCTGCGGGACGGTGATGTGCGACTCGTCGAGGATCAGCACGTAGTCCTCGGGGAAGTAGTCGATCAGGACGGGCGGCGGCGCGCCCGGCGCGCGCTGCGAGAAGTGGCGCGAGTAGTTCTCGATGCCGTGGCAGAAGCCCATCTGCTCGAGCATCTCTAGGTCGTACATCGTGCGCTGCTCGAGCCGCTGCGCCTCGAGGATGCGGCCGTCTCGGCGCAGCTCCTCGAGCCGCTCGCGGAGCTCCTCGCGGATCGAGACGATCGCGCGCTCGCGCACGTCGGCGGGCGTCACGTAGTGCGAGCCCGGATAGATCGCGTACGCGGGCAGCTCGCGCACGACCTTGCCGCGCAGCGGATCGATCTCGCTCAGGCGATCGATCTCGTCGCCCCACAGCTCGATGCGGATCGCGCGGTCCTCCGCGTCGACCGGGAAGATCTCCACCACGTCGCCGCGCACGCGGAACGTGCCGCGGTGGAAGTCGACGTCGTTGCGCTCGTACTGGATGTCGACGAGCTGACGCAGCAGCTCGTCGCGCCGCACCGTCTGTCCGGGGCGCAGCTTGATGAGCATCTCTGCGTACGACTCGCGCGAGCCGATGCCGTAGATGCACGAGACGCTCGCGACGATGATCACGTCGCGCCGCGACAAGAGCGCGCGGGTGGCTGCGTGCCGCATGCGGTCGATACGGTCGTTGATGATCGCGTCCTTCTCGATGTACGTGTCGGAGGTCGGGACGTAGGCCTCCGGCTGGTAGTAGTCGTAGTAGGAGACGAAGTACTCGACGGCGTTGTCGGGGAAGAGGTCGCGCAGCTCCGCGTAGAGCTGCGCCGCGAGCGTCTTGTTCGGCGCGATCACGAGCGCGGGGCGCTGCACCCGCGCGATCGCGTTCGCGATGGTGAAGGTCTTGCCGCTGCCCGTGATACCGAGCAGGACCTGGTGGGCGTCGCCCGCCTGGAGGCCGCGCACGAGGGCGTCGATCGCCTGCGGCTGATCGCCCTTGGGGGAGAGGTGAGTGACCAGCGCGAAGGGATCCGTCACGCGCGGGGTCTATCACGGCTCCCGCCCGGCGCGCCTTCGGGCTATGAGGAGGGCGCCGATGCAGATGCGCGCCGGGATCTATCGGGTGCTGCGGGTCGTCGTGGTCGGCGCGGCGGCGCTGCTCGCGTATCGCTGGCTCGCGCCGATGGGGCTCGGGTGGCTGGTGCTCGCCATCGCGGGGCTCGCGGCCGCGGGCTGGCTCGGCTACGTCGGGTGGCGCGCGCGGCGCGAGCGGGCGCTCGACGCGCTCGCCGATCGCGCCGCCGTCGCGGTGCTCGACCCGCCGGCGCGGCCGGGGGCGATCCGCGAGCTGACGGCGGCGTGCGCGCGTGCGCGCGGGCGACGACCTGCGGAGCACGCGCGGCTGACGCTCGTGCTCGCGACGCTGCTCGAGGCGGACGGCGACGCGGAGGGCGCGCTCGAGGCGCTCGCGGAGGTCGGCGGCGAGGGGCTCGCGCCGCCGCTGCGGGCGATCGTCCGGCACGCGCGCGCGGTCGCGCACCTGTCGTCGGGAGACCCAGAGGCGGCGCGTGCGGCGCTCGACGCGGGCGCGGAGCCGTCGGGGGACGCGGGAGTCGAGCTGCGGATCCGGCTCCTGCGCGGGGTCATCGCGGCGGAGACCGGGGATCCGGCCGAGGCCCGCCGCGTCGCGGAGGAGGCGCGCGAGGAGGCCCTCGACGACGAGGATCTGCGCGTCGAGGCACGCGTGCTCGAGGCGGTCGCGCTCGACGCGGCGGGCGAGGGCGCCGAGGCGGTCGCGCGGATGCGCCGGCTCGGCGACGAGATGCTCGACGTGCTCTCGGTGCTCGGGCTGCCGCGCGTGCGTGCGCTCGCGACGCGCGCGCTCGCGGCGAGCACCGAGTGACGCGTGTCGAAGACTGTCGACCGATCGAGCGCCCGCGCGACCCACCCCACCCTCGAGGCCGGCGGTGCCGAAGACTCACCCGTGCGCGCGCCGGAGCTCGTCCATGAGCTCGGCGAGCGCGTCGACCCACGCCTCCTCGACGAAGTCGTAGAGGCTCGCGCGCAGGCCGCCGACGCTGCGGTGCCCCTTGAGGCCCACCATGGAGCGCGCGCTCGCCTCGGCGAGGAAGCGCTGCTCGAGCTCCTCGGTCGGCAGGCGCCACACCACGTTCATCCGCGAGCGCGACGCGGGCTCGACGGGGCAGCGGAAGAAGTCCGGGTGTGCGTCGATCAGCGCGTAGAGCCGGCTCGACTTGCGCTCGGCCGCGGCGGCCATCGCCTCGACCCCGCCGCGCGCCTCGAGCACGGCGAGCGTGTTGCGAAGCATGTAGATCGCGAAGCAGGGCGGCGTGTTCCAGAGCGAGTCGGTCTTGGCGAACGAGCGGTATCGGAACACCTCCGGGATGTCGTCGCGCCCCGCCTCGACGAGGCTCTTCTGCACGATCACCACCGTCACGCCCGCGGGGCCGACGTTCTTCTGCGCGCCCGCGTAGATCAGGCCGAAGCGCGAGACGTCGATCGGGCGGCTCGCGAGGTCGCTCGTCATGTCGGCGACGAGCGGGACCGCGCCGGTGTCCGGGTAGCTCGCCCACTGGGTACCGAAGAGCGTGTTGTTGCTCGTGAGGTGGACGTAGGCGGCGCTCGGGTCGAGGTCGAGGGTGTCGGGGATCCGCGTGAAGCGGCCGTCGTGTTCGGTGTTCGCCGCGGCGCGCGCGGTCCCGATCAGGCGCGCCTCGGCGAGCGCCTGCTTGGCCCAGGTCCCGGTGACGAGGTAGTCGGCGCTCGCCCCGGGCGAGAGGAGGTTCATCGGGACCATCGCGAACTGCTGGCGCGCGCCGCCTTGCAGGAGGAGCACGTCGTAGTCGTCGGGCACGCCCAGCACGCGGCGGATCAGGTCCATCGCCTCGTGGTGGACGGCCTCGTACGCCTTGCCGCGGTGGCTGTGCTCCATGATCGACATGCCGGTGCCGGCGAAGTCGCAGAGCTCGCGCTGCGCGCGCTCGAGCGCCTCGAGCGGCAGCGCCGCGGGGCCCGCGTTGAAGTTGATCGCGCGTCGGGGGGAGTCGGTCATGCGGCGGAGCCTACTCGATCGGCCCTGCGCGGGTCATACTGCGCGCCCTTCCATGCAAGAGCCTCACGAGAACGACAAGCTGCACCGCATCCGCCACAGCCTCGCGCACGTCCTGGCGCAGGCCGTCCTCGAGCTGCGACCCGGCTCCACGCTCGGCTTCGGCCCCGCGATCGCCGACGGCTTCTACTACGACTTCATCCTCTCGGCGCCGATCACCGAGGACGACTTCCCCGCGCTCGAGAAGACGATGAAGCACATCATCGGCGCCGGGCAGAAGTTCGAGCGCGAGGACCTGCCGGGGCCCGAGGCGCTCGCCCGCATCGAGGCGATGAACGAGCCCTACAAGCGCGAGTACGCCGAGGAGCTCCTGACGCGAGAGGGCGTCGAGTCCCTCTCGTTCTACACGAACGGGCCGTTCCTCGACATGTGCGAGGGGCCGCACGTCGCGAACACGCGCGAGCTCCCGAAGGGCGGGTTCAAGCTGCGCTCGGTCGCCGGCGCGTATTGGCGGGGCAACTCCGACAACGCGATGATGACGCGCATCTACGCGTGGGCCTTCGAGAGCAAGGAGGAGCTCGAGGCGCACGTGAAGGCCCACAAGGAGGCCCTCGAGCGCGACCACAAGAAGCTCGGCAAGGAGCTCGACCTGTTCGTCATCGACGACGTGATCGGCAAGGGCCTGCCGCTCTGGCTCCCGAACGGGACGGTCGTCCGCGAAGAGATCGAGAAGCTCATGAAGGAGCTCGAGTTCGCGGGCGGCTACCAGCGGGTCGCGACGCCGCACCTCGCGAAGACCGACCTCTACCGCCAGACCGGCCACCTCCCCTACTACGCCGAGGGGATGTATCCCTTCATGGAGCTCAAGGAGCAGGGCGAGGACGGCGCGGAGGTCGTCCGCGAGACGTACGTGCTGCGCCCGATGAACTGCCCGCACCACCACCGCGTGTTCGGCGCGCGGCTGCGGAGCTATCGCGACCTGCCGCTGCGGCTCGCCGAGTACGGGCAGGTCTATCGGTTCGAGGACTCCGGCGCGCTCAGCGGCCTCTTGCGCGTCCGCGGGATGTGCATGAACGACGCGCACATCTACTGCACCGAGGAGCAGATCAAGGAGGAGTTCCTCGCGGTCATGCGGCTGCACGAGGACCTCTACCGGATCCTCGGGCTGCGCGAGTACCACCTGCGCTTCTCGACGTGGGACCCGGACGACCCGAAGGGCAAGCAGAAGTACGTCGACAACCCGGCGGCGTGGCAGAAGACGCAGGAGCTCGTCTACGCGGCGATGCTCGACTCGGGCATCCCGTTCGAGGACGGCAAAGGCGAGGCGGCGTTCTACGGCCCGAAGATCGACGTGCAGTTCCGCACCGTCACCGGCCGCGAGGAGACGGCGAGCACCAACCAGCTCGACTTCGCCGTGCCGCCGCGCCTCGGGCTCACCTATCGCGGCGCCGACAACGGCGAGCACCACCCCTACTGCATCCACCGCGCGCCGGCGGGCACGCACGAGCGCTTCGTCGCGTTCCTCATCGAGCACTTCGGCGGCGCGTTCCCGACCTGGCTCGCGCCGGTGCAGGTGCGGGTGATCCCGGTCGCCGACGCGTTCACCGACTACGCCGAGGCGATCGTGGCGCGCCTGCGCAAGCACTTCGTGCGCGCGGAGCTCGATGGCTCGAGCGAGACGATGGGCAAGAAGATCCGGATCGCGTCGACCGAGAAGGTCCCGAACGTGCTCGTCGTGGGCGAGCGCGAGAAGCAAGACGCGACGGTGACGCTGCGCCGCTACGGCTCGCGCGATCAGAGCACGCTCTCGCTCGACGCGTTCGAGCAAGACCTCTTGCGCCGCATCCGCGAGCGCGAGCTCGACCGCGCCGACTGGACCTGAGCGGCGCGCTCAGGGCGCCGGGCACTCGCAGGTCGCGTCGGCCTCGCGGGCGCTCTGGGCGCCGCAGCACTCGAACATCAGCTCGCGTAGGCGGGCCCGGGCGCGAAAGAGGCGCACCGACGCGGCGTTCGGGGTGAGGCCGAGGGACTCGGCGGCGTCGTTCACGCGCTCGCCGCCGACGTCGACGCGCTCGACGAGCGCGCGGGTGAGCGGCGGGAGCCGCTCGAGCAGCCGCGACGCGCAGCGGCAGCCGGGGTCGGCCGGCAGCTCGGTCGTCAGCTCGGGCGGCGCGTCCGTCACGAGCTCGCGCCGCCGCGAGGCGCGCACGCGCGCCCCGGCCCGGCGCACGACCCGCCCGAACCACGCCGGCAGGCGCGTGAGGTCGCGCACCTGACCGACGTCGCGCAGCCCGTCGGCCGTCGCCTCCGAGAGCGCGTCGTCCGCGTCCGCCTCGGAGAGACCCAGCCGCACGAGGCGCGCGCGCAGCGACCCGCGCTCGGCCGCGACGTAGGCCGCGAGCCGAGCGCGCCGTTCGTCGACGCTCAGCGCCGCGGACACCGGCACTCGGGCGGGCAGCCGCAGTTCGGCTCGCACCGGCACTCGGGGCCGCAGCAGCACTCGCCCTCCCGGGGCGTGCGCCCGTTGGCGGGGCAGTTGCACTCCGGACCGCAGCACGGCCCGCACGCGTTCTTCGATTCGTCGCTCATGACCACGACCTCCTGTGTCGTCTGGGGGACGAGCTGCGTCGAATCTTACTTCCATCGCCAGCGATGGGTCGAACGCGGCTTCGCCGGACTGGAGGGGTGCGAAGCACGCCTCGGCGAGCTCAGAGCTGCTGGGCGACGCGCCGCCGGAAGCGGATCGCCGGGTCGGACACCCAGAAGCGGGCGAGGTCGGCGACCAGATCGTCCGATCCGACGTCGGCGCCGAGCGCCTCGTACGCGGCGAGGAGATCGTCGGCGACGAGGAGCGCGGCGCGCGCGGCCATGCGCCGCACGTCGCGCACCCAGCGCGCCACGTCGCGCGTCGGCGCGGTCGCGAAGCTCGCGGCGGCCTCTTGCACGCGCCCGCGAGCGAAGAAGCCGATCGCCTTGCCGACGCGGCGCGTCTCGCGCTCGAGATCCGGCTCGTCCTCGCGCAACGCGAAGCCCGGCTCGAAGTGGCGGACCGAGGCGACGAGGATGCGCTCGAGCGTGATCGGGTCGATGCGATCGACGGGGTGCAGCAGCCGGCTCATGAGCGCGAGCGGCCGCGCGAGCGCGAACGCGAGCACCGGATCGCGCGCGTCCTCGAGGCGCGTCGGCACGACGAGCGTCGGCGGGCTGCCCGGGAAGACCGCCGCCCAGTCGAGCTCGCTCGAGCTCACCACGTAGAGGTCGTACTCGGGCACCCCGAACACGCGCCCGATCCGATCGGCGAACGTGCGCAGGGGGTGCGGATCACCCTGGCGGATGCGGTCGCGCTTGGAGACGCCGTGCCGGTCGTGGTCGAAGCCCTCGAGCTTGCCGAGCACGTCGGCGAGCGCGTGCACGAGCCCGGTCGCCGTCTCGTTCAGCGCGCCGTGATCGATGATCTGCTCGAGGCCTTGGCGGCCGAGGATCCCGCTCGGTGCGCGGGCGACGAGGGTGTGGCGAGCGCGCACCGTCTTGATCTCGGCGTCCGTCGCCTGCTTCATCGCGACGAGCGGCGTCAGCGCGATGGCCGCGCCGTCGGGCTCGCCGGTCGCGCGGAACACGTCGGCGAGCGCGCGCCACGCGTTCGCGTTCCACGCGTCGATGCCGAGCAGGCGCCGCACCTCGACGATCGCCTTGTCGTTCGCCGACACGTCGCGCAGCGCCTTGACCAGCGCGAGCGAGATCGTCGGGTCGGCGGGGCACTCCTCGATCCCCTCGCGCAACGTCGCGATCGCGCGGTCCGGGCGGTTGTGCGCGGCGCCGAAGACCCACGCGAGCTCGCGATAGGTCGCGGACAGCGCGTTGCCGCCCTTGCCGCGGTTGCGCTCGACGAACGTCATCAGGCCAGTCGCGTAGTGATCCCAGCTCGCGTGCTCGGGCGCGTTCGCGATCAGCTCCTTGTAGACCTCGGCGGCGCGCTGCGAGGGGCCCTGGATGCCGAGCGCGGAGAACGCGCTCGCCGCCGCCGCGGCGTTCTGACCGCGCGCGCGCTCGAGCTCCGCGAGCTCCGTGAGGACGTGCGCCTTCTGCCCGTCCGTCTTGACGACCTGCATGAGCTTCTTGGCGAGTCGCAGCGCCTCCTCGTGTCGGTCGCGCAGGCGCTCGAGCCGCACCAGCGCGGCGAGCGCGGGCTCGTTGTCCTCGTCGCGCGAGAGCACCACGCGCAGGCTCCGGATCGCGCGCTCCGGGTCGGCGAGGCGCGTCTCGGCGAGCGTCGCGAGCTTGAGGTGCGCGTCGAGCAGGCGCTGATCGCGCGCCTTCGGGATCAGCCGCTCCAGGGCGAGGGCTGCGTCCTCCCAGCGTCCCGCGCGCTCGAGGTAGTCGGCCAGCTTGGCGAGCACGCCGAGGTCGTCGGGCGCCTTCTCGAGCGCGCGCTCGGCGGAGACGACGGCCGCGGCGAGGTCGTTCTGCGTCGCCGCCTGGAGATCGGCGACCGCGAGGTGGAGCTCGGCGGCGCGCTCGCGGCGGCGGCACGCGAGCGCGGCGCGGCCGAGCAGCTCGATGAGCAGCGGCGCCTGGTCCGGGCGGCTCAGGGTCGCGCGCAGGCCGGCCGCGGCGCGCGCGTCGTCGGGGTCGAGGGAGATGGCCTGCGTGTAGTCCTCGGCGGCTTCGTCGATCTGAGCGGCCGTCAGCCGCATGTGCGCGGCGCGCAGGAGCAGCCCGACCGCCGCGTAGCGATCGCCCGTGACGTCGCGCTCGCGCTTGGAGGCCTCGCGCGCCGCGGCGGGGTCCTCCGCGAGGAGCGCGGCGCGGCTGAGCCCGCGCGTCGCGCCGAGGCTCGCGGGGTCGAGCGCGATCGCGGCGCGGAAGGCGGCGAGCGCCTCGACGGGGCGCCCCTTCGCGAGCAGCAGCTCGCCGACGCGCGTCTGGTGGAACGCGCCGAGGCGCGAGTCCGACGCGACCTCGGCGAGCCGCGCCTCCATCTCGAGCTCGCGCGCATGATCGCCGCGCGCGCGCGCGTCCGCCGCGAGCTGCTCGAGCGCGTCGGGGTCGCGCGGGGCGGTCTGAAGGATGCGCTCGGCGATGGCGGCGGTCGGCGCACCCGCCGCGGCCCGCGCGCGCGCGAGCTCGTGCAGCGTCGCGAGCGTCGCGCGCTCGTCGTCGAGCACCTCGGCCATCTTCTCGTACGTCGCGGCGAGGCCCGCGTCGTCGCGCGTGCGGCCGTAGATCGACTCGACGGCGAGCAGCGCGCCGACGTGATCGGGGTGCCGCTCGAACACCGGCCGGAACGCCTCGAGCGCGGGGCCGATCGCGCCTTGCTGCTCCGCGCGGACGAGCGCGGCCCGCAATGAGGCTTGCAATCGTAGAAACGGATCGGTGTGCGCCGCGGCCTCCGCCTCGAGCGCTTCACCGAGCTCGTTCCACTTGCTCGCCTCGGTCAGGAGGCGCGCGCGCGCGTCGAGCGCCGGGTGATGCAGCGGGACCTCGTCGAGCGCGCGCTCGTAGAGCCCGAGGGCGCGCTCCGTGTCGCCGAGCCGCTCTTCGACCAACGCGCCGAGCTCGGTCGCCGCGCGGGCCCGCTCGATCGGCGTGCGCAGCCGACCGATCCGCTGCTCGATCGCCTCGGCGAGCTCGGGCCACGCCCCGACGCGGCGGAGCGCGAGGAGCAGCGCCTCGCGCGCCGGCTCGAACTCCGGGTCGAGCTGCAGCGCGGCGCGGTACGCCGCGATGGCGGCCGCCGCGTCGCCGATCTGCGTCTCGTGGATCTCGCCGATGCGGTGGTGGAGGCGGACCTTGTCTGTCGCGGTGGGCGTGAGCGGCAGGAGGCGGCCGTAGACGGCGACGAGCTCGGCCCAGCGCCCGGCGTCCGACAGCAGCTCGGCGAGGGTCTCGAGGCTCGCGCGGTGCTTGGGCTGCTTGGCGAGCAGCGCCTCGAGCGCGCGGATCGCGGCGCCGGGATCGCCGCACTCGTAGGCGGTCAGCGTCGCCGCGCGGTGCAACAGCGCGGCGGCGCGCGCGGGATCCTTGGTCTGCTCGGCTTCCTGTCGCAGCGCGGCGACGACGCGCGCGGGCTCGCCGGCGCGCGTGCCGGCGCGCACGATCGCGTGGAGCGCCCCGCGGTGCGTGGGCGCGCGCTCGAGCACGCGCTCGTACGCTTCGAGCGCGCCGCGCGCGTCGAGCAGGCGGTCCTCGCGCACCGCGCCGAGGCGGAACAGCCACATGATCGCCTCGTCGTCGTGCGCCGCCCGCGCGACCGCGCGCTCGTAGAGCTCGGCGAGCTCGGTCC
Source organism: Sandaracinaceae bacterium (assembly GCA_019637095.1). GTDB lineage: Bacteria > Myxococcota_A > Polyangia > Polyangiales > Sandaracinaceae > JACKEC01. Next base: position 103,307 of record JAHBWG010000004.1, read on the forward strand.
ATCGCGCGGCCGCCGCGTAGAGCCGCGTCAGCGCATCGAAGGCGCGGTGGTGGTCCGGATCGAGGCCGAGCGCCTGCGCGTGATGGCGAGCCGCGCCCACCGGGTCGCGCAGCTCGCGCTCGAACAGCTCGCCGATCTTGGAGTGGAGCTCCGCGCGCTCCGCCGGCGAGCTCACGCCGTCCTCGACGCGGCGCTCCCACACCGCGACGACCTCCGCCCAGCGACCCGCCTGCCCGAGCAGACGCGTGAGCGCGAGCGCGGCGGCGCGATGGCCCGGCTCGAGCGTGAGCGTGCGCTGATACCAACGCTCCGCGCTCGCGGGCTCGCCGAGGAGCTGGTCGTAGACGTGCCCGACGTGGTGGCAGAGCCGCGCCTGCTCGGCCGCGTCCGTGATCGCGTCGACGAGCAGGATCAGCGCGTCGATCTCCTCTGCGTGGCGGCCCGCGTCGCGGTGGAGCCGCGCGAGCTCGCGCAGGATCGACGGCTCGCCGGGCGCCGCCTCGAGCGCCTCGCCGAGCGTCTCGATCGCGGCCTCGGCGTCGCCCATGAGGCGCTCCTCGATGCCCGCGATCGAGACCAGCATCGAGAGCCGCGCGCTCGCGTCCTCGGCGAGCGAGTGCTCGGTGAGGAGCGCCTCGACGAGCTGAGGCCAGCGGCGCTGGGTCTTGCCGAGGCGCTTGACGTGCGCGAGCGCGTCGGACGCGTGCGGGTCCGCCTCGAGCGCGGCCTCGTAGAGGGCCGCCGCCTGCACCGGGTCGCGCAGCTGTGTCTCGGTGAGCTGCGCGCGCACGGCGGTCCACGCCGCGCGCAGCGCGGGGCTCTCGACCGCGTTGGCGAGCTGCGCGTACGTCGCCTCGAGCGGGCCCCAGGCCTTGTCGCGGCGCAGCGCGCGCTCGATCGCCTTGAGGATCACCACGTTGCCCGGGTCGAGCGCGAGGGCCTCGCGGTAGACGCCGAGCGCGGGCTGCGCCTGGCGCAGCTCCTCCTCCATCAGCCGCGCCTTGCGGTAGAGCAGGCGCGCGCGCTCCCGAGGCTCGCGGGTGAGGGCGATCTCCGCGTCGTAGAGCGCCGGCATCGTCGCCCATCGTCCGGTGGCGCCGAGCATGCGCCGCGCGCCGCGGATCGCCGCGGCGTGGTCCGGTCGCGCCCGCAAGGCGTCTTGATAGTGCTGCGCCGAGCGCGCCGGGTCCTCGAGGCGCAGCTCGTAGAGGCGGCCGAGCTCGTAGTGGAGCTGCGCGGAGCGATCCGCGTCCGCACCACGCGCGAGCTCCGCCTCGCAGAGATCGCGCAGGGTCAGATCCGCTTCGCGCGCCTCGTCGTCGGGCGAGCGGAGCGCGGGCATCTCGGTCGTCGCCTCGGTCGGCTCCTCGGGGGCGCTCGGGGGTCGCCCCACCGGGGGCGGTGCCACCGACCCGCGGCGTGGTGGCGCAGATGGTGTGGCTCGGGGCGCGGGCTTGGCGGCGGCCGCGACCGCCTTCGCCTCGGTCGCCGGCGTCTTCGGCGCGGCGGGAATCTTCGCCTCCGCGGGAGCCTTCGGTGCCGGCGCCGGGGTTCGCGGCGGTGGCGGGGGGACCGACGGTGTGCGCGGCTCGGGCAGGCTCGGGCGCTTGCGCGGGGTGCGCGGCTTGCTCCCCGACGGCCTCTCGGGCGCGCCGACGGCGACGGGCGGCGCGATGGCGACGGCGGACTGTCGGGACGGCGGCGGCACCGTCGGCGGCTCGGGCTTCTCCTCGGGCGCGACCTGCGCGGGGTCGGTCGGGTGCTCGTCGAGCTCGGTGAGGTCCGCGTGCTCGGGCGGAGGCATCGGCGCCGGGACGCCGCTCAGCGTCTTCTCCTTCTTCTTCGGCGCCGGCGGTCGGCCCGGCCGGCCGAGCCCGGGAGCCGGCGGAGGCCGCGAGATGGGCTGGAGCTCTGCGACGTCGAGCTCACCGGTCGGCGGCTCGAACGCCTGGAGCTCCTCGAGCCCGAGCTCCTCGGTGCCGTCCCCTCGGCGCCGTCGCTTCTTCCCCTCGACCTCGTCCGCCATGTTCGTGCTCCTGATGGGCGCGAGACAGAGCGTACCGCGATCGCGCCGCGGAGGGGCCGACCGTTCGGCGGGATCGGCGGTCGGCTCGATCAGGGGCGGGTCCCGGGATCAGTAGACCTCGATGTCGGCGCGGCGGTCGCGCGCCCAGCCCGTCTCGTCGGTGCCGCTCGCGACCTCCTCGCCGAGCGAGCGGGTGGTCAGGCGGCTCTCGTCGACGCCGGTCATCGCGAGGTAGCGGGTCACGCTGCGCGCGCGCTGCTCGCCGAGCGCGAAGTTGTACTCCTCGGTGCCGCGCGGATCGGTCATGCCGTTCACGCGGGCACGCCCGCTGCGTTGGCTCAGGCACCGCGCGTTCCCGTCGAGCGTCGTGCGGGCGCGCGCGTCCAGGGTGTTCGAGTCGTAGGCGAAGTAGACCGACTCGATCGCGCAGCCAGAGGTGCTCGCGAGGTTCTCGCCACCGGCGGTGCCGGTGCCGCGGTTCGTCTGCGCGGTGCCAGCGCCGGCGTTCCCTGCGCGCTCGTCCTCGGCGCTGGAGCTGGAGCCGCAGGCGACCAGCAGCAGCGTGGACAGGGCGATCGTGGCGGCGATTCGGGGGCTCTTCATGATCGTCTTCCTCCAGCCGAGCCTCTGTCGGGTCGGCTTCTCGTCCGCGACGCTCCGCACGGGCCGTGCCGATCCGCTCTCGCGCTGGCCGCGCCGCGCTCGTGCGGCCGCGTGGGGCACGATGCCTCGCGTCGCGCGACGGCGGGGCGTTATGCCCCGTCGGGCTCGCCGTGGCCCCACCGCTCGAGCTTGCGGTAGAGCGTCTTGCGGTCGAGCCCGAGGATCTTGGCCGCCTGCGCGCGCCGCCCCCCGACCGCGTCGAGCACGCGCAGGATGTAGCGCCGCTCCACCTCCTCGAGCGGCACGAGATCACCCGGATCGTCCGCGCTCACGAGCACGTGCTTCTGCGGCTCGAACTCGCGAATGCGGCGCGGCAGGTCGTCGACCGTGATCCGGTCGAAGCGCGCGAGCGCGACCGCGCGCTCGACGCAGTTGACGAGCTCGCGCACGTTGCCCGGCCAACGGTAGCGCAAGAGCGCGCGCGCCGCCTCGGGATCGAAGCCCTCGATCGGCTTGTTCGCGCGCTGCGCGACCCCGCGCAGGATCCGATCGGCGAGCGGCAGCACGTCCCCTCCGCGGTCGCGCAGCGGCGGGACCTCGAGCTCGATCACCGCGAGCCGGAAGTAGAGATCCTCCCGGAAGGCGCCGCGCTCCACCGCCTCGAGCAGATCGCGGTTCGTCGCGGCGACGATGCGCGCGTCGAACGGCACCTCGCCGTCCGCGCCGACGGGGCGCACCCGGCGCTCCTGGAGCGCGCGGAGCAACTTGCTTTGCATATGTGCGGGCATCTCGCCGACCTCGTCGAGGAAGAGCGTCCCGCCGTCCGCCTGAACGAACAGGCCGGTGCGCGCCGCGCGTGCGTCGGTGAACGCGCCCTTCGCGTGCCCGAACAGCTCGCTCTCGAGGAGCGAGTCCGGCAGCGCCGCGAGGTTCACGGCGACGAACGGCCCGCTCACGCGCGCGCTCGCCTCGTGGAGCGCCCGGGCGACGAGCTCTTTGCCCACGCCGCTCTCGCCGGTCACCAGCACCGTCGCGTCCGAGCCCGCGACGCGCCCGATCGTGTCGAGGATCTCGCGCATCGCGACGCTCTCGCCGACGAGGCCGCCGGGCGCGGCGCGCGGCGTCGCCTCGCGCAGCCGCTTGAGCTCGCCGCGCAGCTCCTTCAGCTCGACCGCCCGCCGCAGCGCGTGCGCGGCGAGGTCCACGTCGACGGGCTTCTGCAGGAAGTCGTAGGCCCCGCGGCGCAGCGCGTCGATCGCCGTCTCCATCGATCCGAACGCGGTCATCAGGATGACCGGCAGGTCGGGCCGCACCGCCCGGATCTGCTCGCACAGCGCGAGCCCGCTCATCGGCTGCATCGCCACGTCCGACAGCACCGCGTCGAACGCGTCCTCGCCCACCGAGGCGAGCGCGGCGGGGCCCGAGCTGGCCGTCGTCACCTCGAAGCCGCGGCGCGTGAGCCCGCGGGCGAGCGTCTCGGACAGCGCCGCCTGGTCGTCCACCACGAGCACGCGCGGCGGGCTCACCCCTCACCCCGCGGCGATCGCGGCAACCGGATCGTGAGAACCGTCCCCTGGCCCTCGGCGTCGCTCACCTCGATCGAGCCTCCGTGCTCCTCGACGATGCCGTGTACCACGCTGAGCCCGAGCCCGGTCCCCTCGCCGATCGGCTTGGTGGTGAAGAACGGCTCGAACAGTCGCTCCCGCGCCTCCGGTGTGAGGCCGGGCCCGCGGTCCCGGACCTCGACCGTCCACGCCGACGGCGTCGCGTGCACCGCGACCTGCACCTCGCCTCCGTCGGGCTGCGCTTGGATCGCGTTGAGCACGAGGTTGGTGAGCACCTGGTGGATCTGACCCGCGTCCACGCGCGCCGGCACCGGCTCGCGGGCCACCACGGCGAGCGACACGCCGGCCTTGCTGGCGACCGGCGCCAACAGCTCGGCCGCCCCTTCGGCCAACGCGCGCAGATCGTGCTCGGCCCGGTCGGCGGGTCGCGGTCGCGCGAAGTCGAGGAGCTGGCGGATGATCTTGGTCATGCGCTCGGCCTGCTCGCCGATGACGCGCGCGTCCTCGGGGATCTCGGCGCCGGTGGACTCGCCCGCGCGGATCATCTTCGCGCGCGCCGCGACCACGTTCAGCGGGGTGCCGAGCTCGTGCGCGACGCCCGCGGCGAGCTTGCCCACGGTGGAGAGTCGGTCCGCGTGGCGCAGCTGCTCGAGGGCCGAGAGCCGCGCGTCGCTCTCCCGCGCCGCCTCGCGCCCGAGCGCGTCGAGCTGGCGTCGCATCTCGTCGAGCTCGCGCCCGAGCAGCGCGAGCTCGTCGCGACCCTCGACGGGGAGCGCGGCGGTCAGCTCGCCCTGCCCGATCCTGCGGATCGCGGCGATCAGCCGCCGGAGCGGCCGCTCCACGACCAACCAACCCGCCAGGTGGATCAAGGCCGCGCACACGGCCACGCTCAGCGCGGCGAGCCACGCGATGCGCGCGAGGGTGCCGCGCGCGTACTCGTCGAGCGGCGCCAAGCTCTCGCGCAGCTCGATCGCGCCGACCGCGCCCGCCTCGGTCACCACCGGGACGCGCGTCACCAGGAAGCGCTCGCGGCCCTCCGTCTGCTCCTCGCTCGCGATCGACTCCTCGGCCGTCGTGCGCCAGTGGATGCGCACGTGCTGGCGCCGCTGGTCCGCCTGCTCGACCGCGCGCAGCGCCTCCTCCGGCCCCGCGAGGTCGAACAGCGTCCCCGTCGTCTCCGCGAGCGCCCGCCCGAGCACGAGGTGGTCGTGCTCGATGTCCGCGCGGAAGGTCTCGCGCTCGCGCTCGAGCCGGCTCGCCCCGTTGACCGCCATCACGGAGGCGATCGCCACCGCCGCCGCGAGCGTGAGCTTGGTGCTGATCCGCCACATGCCACGCCGAGCATGCCTCGCGCCGCCCGCGCGCGTCGCCCGCGAGCGTGAGCCCGGACGCGGTGCTCGCCGACCGGTTCTCCGGTATGCTGAACGCTTGGGCGACGGGGGCGGACAGGCGCGGCGGGTCCGCGGGTGGGTGCTGGCGGTCGTGGTCGCGCTGGGCTGGGTCGGCTGCGAGCCGCCCGATCGACGAGCGCCGGCCGAGCTCCCACCGCGTGACTTCACATGCGCCGCCGGCGTCTCCGCGCCGTGCGCGCTGACCGAGCCCGCGCTCGAAGGGCAGGCGCGGACCGTCCTGGTCCCGCCCGATGGCGAGGGTCGGACGCTCACCTTCGTGCTCGACACGCTGGCGTTCTCGCGCTGCGACGAGGGCGCGCCCGGCTTCGATCTCGACGGCCTCGACTCCGGTGACGGCCTGGCGGACGCGGACGCCCCATGCGTCGAGCGCGCGCGCGACCACCGCGCGACGTACGACCCGCTCCACCGCGGAGTCGACAACGTGGTTTGCGAGTACATCCCGACGTTCGACTCGCTCCTTCCGGCCGAGCGGTGCCCCGGAGGGGTCTCCGACGGCTGCTTCGACGCCACGATCGCGCAGCGCATCGCCGAGGGCGCGCTCCTCTGGCTCGTGGCGCTCGGCGGCGTCGACAGCCTCGAGCACGACGCGCGGATCAGCTTCCGGTTCTACGCCGGCCGCTTGGTCGGCGGCAGCCCCGCGCTCGGGCCGGACGGGCGCCTCGCAGCCGGACAGACCTTCATGTCCTTCCCCATCGGTGAGCCCGGCGCCGGCGACATCTTCGAGGGCCGCGCGCGGATCACCACCGCCTCGCTCCCGCTCGACTTCGGCGACGCGCTTGGAGGGCTCTCGTTCCAGCTCCCCCTTCGGGACGTCGAGCTGCGCTTCGACGTGCGCGAGGGCGCGCTCCTCCGCGGCGTGGTCGGCGGCCACGCGCTCGTCGACGACCTCTACACCCCGCCGCCACACGGCGAGGACACGGTCCGCTCGGTGGTCGCTGCGCGCGCCGACCTGCTCCCCCGACCCGACGCGCCGGATCGTTGCGACGCCCTCTCCGCCGGGCTCCTCTTCAGCGCGACCTTCGCCGAGCACGTCCCCGGCCCGCCGCCGAGCGACGCGCGACCCGGCCGCCCATAGCTCCCTTGGCTTCACGACTGCGAGCGCCTCGCCTGCGACGGGCTGACGGTCTGTCGATGAACCTCCCGTCGCCCCCGCGGCCGATGCGGGCCCATCCGCGGCGTTGCCGCGGCTCGCCGTGCTTTCGCACGACTCCTCGCGTCGCCTCGAGGCTGGACCCACCTCGACCCCGGTGCTCGGTGCGATTCATCGACAGACCTCGAGCCTCGTCGAGCGGTCGCTGCCCGAGAAGGCTCGCTTCTCAGGAGAGGGTATCCTCCTCGGCGTGCACCGCTCTCTGCCCCTCGCGTCGGGCTCGATCGTCGGGCTGTTCGCCCTCGTCGTCTTCGGCGCCGCGACCGGCGTCGCCGCGCAGTCGTGGCGCCCCGTGCCGGACGCCGTGCGCTTCGCCGCGCCTGGCGCCCCGGAGGTCACGCTCGAGGTGCGCCGGGCCGGTGGGGGAGGCTGCGGCGGCGGCGGGTGCACCGCGGGGGTCGCGTTCCGCAACGTCCGCGGTGCGCTCCCCTCGCGCGACCTCGCCTACTACTACTCCGATCGCCCGGGCCCGAGCCCTGGCTGCCTGCCGAGCCCGGAGGGCGTCTTCGAGGACTGGACCGAGATCGTGATCGCGCCCGCGCGCGGCGGCGCCGAGCGGCGGCCGAGCTGCGGCATCGGCGTGAGGGTCGGCTCCGAGATGCGTTACTGGGTGATCCTGCGGGTGCGAGGCGTCGCCACACCGTGACGCGGCCTGGGTCCTGGCTCCTCGTGGTCGCGTTGGCGTTCAGCTGCTCGCCGCCCGTCGCGACACCGGAGCAGGAGCGGGAGCCCGAGCCCACCGAGGGGATCCACCCCGAGCCGACGGAGCCCGCGCCCACCGACGACGCGCCGACGGACCCCTCGCCGGATCAGGCACCCGACGAGCCGCCTCCCAATTCCGTCGCTGCGCCGCCGGACTCCGCGGCGCGGCCTCGATCGCGTCGGGACCCCAACCGCGCGTGCCGGGCGGACGCCGACTGCGTCCCCGCGCCCTCGTGCTGTCCGCCGCCCTGCAGCGCGCACGTCGTGAACCGCGAGGCCGCCGCGCGGATCGCGTCCGAGCTCGAGCGCACCTGCACCCCCGAGGCGCGCGCGGGGTGCATCTCCGCCGGCGGCTGCCGGACCCACGCGTACCTCTGCGTCGACGGCTGGTGCGACCTCGTCTACCACGACAGCCCGAGGTATCGCGCCCGGCAACCATGACCTCGCGCCGAAAACGACGCGAGGGGTCGCGGTGTGTGCCGCAACCCCTCGAAATCGTTGGGAACTTGGTTCGGTTGGAGCTGAGGGGGATCGAACCCCTGACCTCTAGAGTGCGATTCTAGCGCTCTCCCAGCTGAGCTACAGCCCCGATGCGAAGGCGCGGAGTATACACACGGCGCGACCCCTCGCAAGGACGGGTGACGTGCTAGACGCCCGAGCGGAGGACGAGCATGGCGTTCCGAGGACTCGACTACTACGGCATCGACGACGAGCTGAGCGAGGAGGAGCGGCTCGTGCGCGACAACGTGCGGCGCTTCGTCGAGGAGGCGATCGTGCCGGTCATCGGCGCGCACTACCAGGCGGGCACCTTCCCGATGGACTTGATCCCGAAGTTCGCCGACCTCGGGCTGCTCGGGGCGAACCTCCAGGGCTACGGTTGCGCGGGGATGGGCGAGGTGGCGTACGGGCTCGCGATGCAGGAGCTCGAGCGCGGCGACAGCGGGATCCGCTCGTTCTGCTCGGTGCAGGGCTCGCTCTGCATGTACCCGATCCACGCGTTCGGCTCGCCGGCGCAGAAGGAGCGCTGGCTGCCGCGGATGGCGGCGGGCCAGGCGATCGGCTGCTTCGGGCTCACCGAGCCGGACTTCGGCTCGAACCCGACCGGGATGCTCACGCGCGCGGAGTCGTTGCCGGGCGGGGGCTTCCGACTGAACGGGACCAAGCGCTGGATCACGAACGGCTGCCTCGCCGACGTGGCGATCGTGTGGGCGCGGCTCGACGGCGGGAAGGTCCGCGGGTTCTTGGTGCCCAAGGGGACGCCGGGGTTCTCGACGCGCAAGATCGACGACAAGTTCTCACTGCGCGCGAGCGTGACCTCGGAGCTGTTCTTCGAGGACTGCGAGCTCGACGCCGACGCGATCCTGCCGAGCGTGGAGGGCATGCGGGGGCCGCTCTCGTGCCTGTCGCAGGCGCGCTTCGGGATCGCGTTCGGCGCGGTGGGCGCGGCGATGAGCTGTTACGAGTCGGCGCTCGAGTACGCGAAGGATCGCGTCCAGTTCTCGCGCCCGATCGCGGGCTACCAGCTCGTCCAGCACAAGCTCGTCGAGATGGTCTCCGAGATCACCAAGGCGCAGCTCCTCGTCCTGAGGCTCGGGCGGCTCAAGGAGGCCAAGAAGATCCGGCCGCCGCAGATCTCGCTCGCCAAGCGGAACAACGTGGCGATGGCGCTGAACGTGGCGCGCGTGGCGCGCGACATCCTCGGCGCGAACGGGATCATGTTCGAGTACCCGATCGGCCGGCACATGATGAACCTCGAGACGGTCTACACCTACGAGGGCACGCACGACATCCACACGCTGATCGTCGGACAGGACATCACCGGTCTCGCCGCCTTCGAGTGATCCGTACGCCGCGGCGGCTGTCGGTCGATGGAGCGCCCACGCCGCGCCACCGAGACCCCCCTCCGAAGACTCATCGCAGCGCCGCGAGGAGCGCGGCGCCGGCGGCCGCCGGGTCGGCGCCCTCGGCGAGGTTCGGGAAACGCAACACCGGCGGGTCGATCCTCGCGGCGAGGATGTCAACGTTGCTTGCGATGCTCGAGTCGGGATCGGGCGGCGTGCGCAGGACGACCGCGGCGATCTCGAGGCCGCGTCGCGTCGCGCACTCGACGGCGGCGAGGGTGTCGGAGAGGACACCGAGGGCGTCGCGAGCGACGAGCAGGAGCGGGAGCTCGAGCGCGGCGGCGAGCTCGGCGATGGTGCGCGTCGGGTCGAGCGGGACGAGGAGCCCGCCCGCGCCCTCGACGAGGACGTGGGGTGCGCCGAGGTGCGGCCGGACGGCTCCGACGAGCGCGTCCCACGCGAGCGCCGGCTCGCCGGCGAGGGTCGCGGCGAACGGGGCGAGTGGGGCCCGCGCTCTGTACGAGCCGGACAAGTGCGCGAGCTCGGGGCGGCCGCACGCGGCGGCGAGCGCGAGCGCGTCGAGCGGCTCGGGGGCGCACCCGGTCTCGATCGGCTTGAGCGCGACGACCGCCTCGCCGCGCGCACGCAGCGCGGCCGCGAGCGCCGTAGTGACGACGGTCTTGCCGACGCCGGTGCCCGTGCCGCTGACGAAGAGCCGGACGGCCTTCGTCATCGCGCGCCTGCAAGGGGCCGCGCGGCGCGCAGGGCGGCGAACGCGGCGAGGAGGCCGTCGACCTGCGCGTCGGTATGCGCGGCGGTCGGCACGACGCGCAGGCGGCTCGTCCCCGGCGGGACGGTCGGGGGCCGGATGCCCTGGACGAAGTAGCCGCGCTCGAGCAGGGCCCGGGAGGCGGCCATCGTGGCGGCGGGGTCGCCGACGATGACCGGGACGATCGAGGAGCGGCCGTCGAGGACCTGCCAACCGTCGCGCCGGAGCTGAGCGCGGACGCGATCGGCGTGGCGCAGGGCGCGCGCGCGGGCGTCCGCGCCTCCGGCGACGAGGGCGACGGCGGCTCGGACGGCCGCCGCGATCGCGGGCGGCGGCGCGGTGCTGAACACGTAGGACCGCGCCCGGTTCTCGAGGAGGGCGCGGAGGCGCGCGCTGCCGGCGACGAACGCACCCGACAGGCCGAACGCCTTGCCGAGCGTCCCGACGAGGACGTCGGGACGGACGCCGGCGTCGTGGCAGGCGCCGCGGCCGGCGCCGAGCACGCCGAGGGCGTGCGCCTCGTCGACGTAGAGCGCGGCGTCGTGACGGTCGGCGAGCCCTCGCAGGACAGAGAGATCGGCGAGGTCCCCGTCCATGGAGAACAAGGTGTCGGTGGCGATGAGCGCGCGCTTTCCCAGCGGGCGATGGGCCTCGAGGAGCGCCGCGAGGTGGGCGGTGTCGCGGTGCTCGTAGACGTGGACGGTCGCGCGGCTCAGGCGCAGGCCGTCGATCACGCTCGCGTGGTTCAAGCGGTCGCTGAAGGCGACGTCGCCAGGGCCGACGAGGGTCGACAGCGCGCCGACGTTGGCCGCGTAGCCGGACGAGAACAGGAGCGCCGCGGGCAGCTCGACCCACGCCGCGAGGTCCTGCTCGGCCGCCCGGTGCGCGATGTGGGTGCCGGAGATCAGCCTCGACGCCCCCGCCCCCGCCCCGTGGGCCTCGGCGCCGCCCCGGAGGGCGGCGACGAGCATGGGGTGTCCCGCGAGGCCGAGGTAGTCGTTGGAGCAGAAGACGACGACGTCTCGCTCGCCCGCGCGACCCTCCCGGCGCGCCGCGCCATCGAGCGCGGGGGGATCGCGCAGGAGCCCGCGCGCGGTGAGCTCGCGCAGGCGCTCGTCGAGGTCGTCCTCGAAGGACATCGGCCGGAGCATGGGCGCCGAGGGCCCGAGCGTCAAAGGTGCCGACGGCGACGGTCGCTCTCGTCGTCCGCTCGCCAGCCGGATCCGACCCGGGCTCGCCTCGCGGGTCGGGCTGGACCGGGTGTCCGTCCGGTCTGCTCGCTGCCACACTCGGGGGTCCGTCGCTCTCAGACGAAGGTCGCGGCGAGGGGTCCGTCGATGGCGGGCTCGCCTGCATGCGCTCGGACGACTGTCGAATGGTCGAGCGCCCACGCGGTCGAGCGCCCGTCGAGGCGGCTGCGCCGAGATCCCCCCTGCGCCGAAGGCGCACTCTCCTCCCCTCCGGGTCTCCTCGCCTCCCGCCTTTCACGGCAGACGAGGAGAGAGGGGGAGACGAGGAGAGTTGGAACGTTGGAACCGTTCGACAAACCTTCACTTCGGCGCGCGCGTTTCACGTGAAACACCCGCGCTCGCGAGGCCCGCGCCGGTCGGGCGAAGCTGCCGGCGGGCGGCTTGGTTTCGGGTCGTGTAGAGTCCTGCCATGCGGGGCGGCGGGCCGAGGGGGACTGGGATCACCACGCCGCCGCGCGCGTCGTGGGGTGCCACCGTTTCACGTGAAACATCTCGTCGATCCCGCGCGTGCCCTGCCATGTATCGTCATGTCCTGGCCCTCGTGCTGGCGGCCTGCGCCGAGCCGGCCGCGACGGCTCCCGCTTCCCCCTCCGCCGACCGAGGCGAGGGGGAGCCCGTCGAGGCGACGCGGGCGGTGGGGCGCGCCGAGCTCGTCGTCGCGGCCGACCGGCGGACGCTCGATGCCTCGCTCGTCGAGGCCGCTCGCGGTCCGGACCCGTCCTCGAGGCGCGAGGCCGTCCTGGCGGTGGCGCGGCTCCACGACCCTTCGCCGACGGCTTCGGCGATCCTGCTCGCGGGGCTGCGCGACCCGGATCCGTCGGTCCGGGACGCCGCCGCCCTCGGGCTCGGCGCCCCCGGGACCTCCGCGCCGAGCGGCGCCGACGCGGCCCTCGCCGGGGCGATCGCGGCCGAGACGGAGCCGAGCGTCCGCGGGCGGATGGTCCGCGACCTCGGCCGGCTCGCCACCGACCGCGCGCTCGGCGCGATCGGAGAGCTCCTGCGCGACCCGCAGCCCGCCGTCCGAGAGGGGGCCTGCCTCGCGGTCGCGGAGCGCGGGCTCGCGCGGCGCCCCGTTTCACGTGAAATCCGGGCGCGCGCGGCGGGCCTGCTCGGCACCGAGCAGCCGGAGCCGGTGCGCTTCGCCTGCGCCTACGCGCTCGCGCGCGTGCCCCCGCTCGGCGCCGCCCCCGACGAGCTCCGCTCCGAGGCGGTCGCCCTGGCCGGCGCGGTCGGCGACGCGAGCTCGCGGGTCCGCGCCCACGCCTACCGCGCCCTCGCCCGCACGCCAGGGGTGGACCCCGCCGTCCTCGCGCACGGCGCTCGCGACGACGACTGGCAGGTCCGGGTGCAGGCGCTGCGGGCGCTCGGCGGGGTGGCGGCCGGCAGCGACGCGGGGACCCGGGTGCTCGCCCGCGCGCTCCGAGGCGTGCGCGAGGACCTGATCGACCAGGGCGCGGTGCGCTCCGGCGGCCCGCTCCACGCGTGGCTCGCTGGGGTCGAGGCGGCGGGGCCCGTCGCGAGGGCCGGCGCCATCCTCGACGTCGCCGTCGAGGCGCACACGACCCTCGGGCGCGCGGCGGCCAGCCGCGACCAAGCGCTCGCGCACTGCGCCGCGGCGGAGCTGGTCGACCGCGCGAGGGGTTGGCCGTCGCGCGTCGCCTCGTGCGGCGGTGCGCACGTCGAGCCCTGGGAGCGCGCGGTCCTCGAGGCCGCGATCCTGGGCGCGCTCGAGGGCGCCGAGCCGCAGCGGTTGGCCCGGCTGCGACGCTTGCGCGAGGCGGGAGGCCCGGTCGTCCATCAGGCGGTCGTCACGGCGGCCGCGCAGCTGGTGCACTCCGAGGCCAACGACCTCGTCCTCGACGCTCTCGCGGTCGACGACGCCGGCGTGCGCGCGGCGGCGCTCGAGGCGCTCTCGGTGGTCGCCGCCCGCCGGCCGACCGAGACGAGCGTCCCGCCTCCGCTGCCCGCCGCGCGCACCCGGGACACCCTGCGCGCGGTCCGCGCCGCGACGCCCGACGACGAGCTCGAGACGCTCGGGAGCTGGCTCGGTGCCGTCGAGGCGTGTGACGCCCGGGAGCTCGTGCCCCTCGTCGACGCGCTCGCCGGTCACCCCAACCGCGGCGTCCGCGACCGCGCCGGGACCGTGCTCCGCAGTTGGTCGCGTGGCGTGCCGACCGGGCGCCCGCCGGTCGAGGGCGCGTTGGAGGTGAGCGCGGTCCCCGACGCGTCCGCCCGTCCGCGCGTCCGGCTCGAGACCACCCGCGGCCCGGTCGTCATGGAGCTCCGGCCCGACGTCGCGCCGACCACCGTCGCGCGGTTCTTGGGCCTCGTCGCCGAAGGCTTCTTCGACGGTCGCGTCTTTCATCGCGTCGTGCCCGCCTTCGTCGTGCAGGGGGGCGACCCCCGCGGCGACGGCTACGGCGGGCCGGGCTGGTCGCAGCGCTGCGAGGACAACCGCCTCCCGTACGAGCGCGGCACCGTCGGGATGGCGCTCGCCGGCCGAGACACCGGCGGCTCCCAGTTCTTCGTCACCCACGGCGCCCAGCCGCACCTCGAGGGGCGGTACACCGCCTTCGGCTTCGTGACCGAGGGCATGGAGGCGATCGACGCCATCCAGCGCGGCGATCGGATCCTCGCCGCCGCTGTATCACCGTAGATAACGCGACTCGCCATCGCCCGATGCCCGGTCGGAGCCCCTGGGGGACCGTTCGCGCGGTCGATCTCGACCGGGCGAGCGGTGCATGGTACCCGATGCACCGTGAGCTTAGTGGATCTCCGCGCCCTCCCCCGCCACGTCGCCATCATCATGGACGGCAACGGCCGCTGGGCGCAGCGCCAGGGGTTCCTGCGCACCCTCGGTCACCGCGAGGGCAGCGAGAGCGTCCGCCGGATCGTCCGTGCGTCCCGCCGCCTCGGCCTCGACGCGCTGACGCTGTACGCGTTCAGCGAGCAGAACTGGGAGCGCCCGCAGCTCGAGGTCGACGCCCTCATGCACCTGCTCGAGGACTTCCTCGTGTCCGAGCGCGACGAGCTGATCGAGCGCGGCATCCGCCTGCGCACGATCGGACGTCGCCATCGGCTCCCCGCCCGGGTGCGCGGGGTGCTCGAGGGCGTCATGCAGGACACCGAGCACCTCGACCGGATGACGCTGACCCTGGCGCTGTCGTACGGCGGCCAGGAGGAGATCGCCGACGCGGCCCGCGAGATCGCGCGTCAGGCGGCCGCGGGCGCGCTCGACCCGGAGCGCGTGGACGTCCGCTCGTTCGGCAACGTCCTGCCGAGCATGGAGGTCGGCCCGGTCGACCTGCTCGTGCGCACGAGCGGCGAGCTCCGCATCAGCAACTTCCTGCTCTGGGCCACCGCCTACGCCGAGCTGCACTTCACCGAGCGGCTCTGGCCGGAGTTCACCGAGGCCGACCTCTACGACGCGATCGCCGCTTATCAAATGCGTGATCGCCGCTTCGGTCGTATAGCATCCGCCGCCACCGGCGAGCGGCCCCCTGCCGCCGCGCCGGTCGCGAGCGGCGTGCATGTCTGAGTCCAGCGAGCCCACCCCGAAGAAGACCGAGCCGAGCGAGGGGCAGAAGCCGGGGATGAGCAACCTGGCGTTGCGCCTGCTCACCGCGGCGGTCGGCATCCCGATCATCCTCTGGATGCTCTTCTACGCTCCGGCCTACGTCTTCTCGGGGTTCGGCGTCTTCGCCGCGGGCGTGGCCGCGACCGAGCTCGCCGCGATGACGCTGGACTCGGAGCGCCTGCTCTCGACCTGGATGGTGCTCGCGACCGCCGCGGTCACCGCGGTGCTCACCTTCGTCCCGTCGGGCGAGGCGCTGACCGCGCTGCTCCTCGGCCTCTTCGTCGCGGGCCCGCTCCTCGTGCTCTTCCGGCCGGACCCGCTCGAGCGCGCCGCGCTCCGGATGGGCTGGCTGATCGGCGGCCCCATCTACGTCGGCGGCGCGATCGCCGCGATCGCGAAGCTGCATCACATCACCGAGGGCGGCGGGACGTGGGTCGTGCTCGCGATGGCGCTCGCGTGGGGCTCGGACACGGGCGGCTACTTCGCGGGTCGCGCGTTCGGCAAGCACAAGCTCTACGAGAAGATCTCCCCGAAGAAGACGATCGAAGGTGCCATCGGCGGGCTGGCGGCGGTGGTCGCGATGGCCCTCGTAGTCCACTTCGTGTGGCTGCCCGCGCTCGGGCCGCTCCACGCGATCGTCCTCGCGCTGGTCGCCGGTGCGACCGGACAGGCGGGCGACCTCTGCGTCTCCGTGATCAAGCGCAGCACGGGCGTGAAGGACTCCGGGAAGATCATCCCGGGGCACGGCGGCCTCCTCGATCGCATCGACGCGCTGATGTTCACGGCCACGGTGACCCTCGCGTACACGACGTGGGTGCTCCACCTCGACGCGCGCGTGCCGGAGCTCCCCGCCGTCTGAGTCTCTCGGCCAACGGCCATTGCCGCGCGATGCCCTGGCCTTGATTGCTCGAAGCTGCGGCGTTCAGGGAGACGGGACGGCGAGCGCGCGCGAGACGCCGCACGCCTCTCTCGCGCGCCGGCTCGCGGCCGCCGCGGCCTCGTGGGCGGGCCGCGCCTCGCGTGGGACCGGGACCGCCTCGGCCCGGGCCGCGCGGCGGTCGCCCACGGCCACGCCCTCGTCGTAGCCGGCGGCGGCGCCCTGCGCCGCGCGCCGCAGCCGCTCCGCGCTCGCGCGCTCGCGCCGCGCGTCGAACGCGGACCGGTCGGACGCCTCGAGGGCGTCGCGCAGCGCGCTCGACGCCTCGCGCGCCGCGCGCACCGAGCCGACCGGCGAGGGATCGGCGAGGAGCGCCTCGGCGGCGTCGTCCACCCGGGCGCGGGTGGCGTCGTCGAGCGCGCCCAGCGCGTCGAGCGCGTCCATCACCGCGCCCGACACGGCCATCCTCGCCTCCGGTTCCACGGTCTCGGGCGCGCGCTGGCGGAGGTCGGCGACGTGCGCGCCGAGCCGCGCGAGCGCGTCGTCGATCGGGGTCGGCGCGGAGGGCGCCGCCTCGGTCGCGAGGTTCGCCGCGAGCGCGGTCCACGCGCCCCTCGCCTCTGCGACGGCCGGGGCGCAGCCCGAGGGGCCTCCCGCGCGCGGGGCCGGCGGAGCCCCGCACGCCGCGACCACGACCGCGAGCCAGGCGCGCGTCCGCACGCCGAGGCCTATCACGCGCGCCGGCGCCCGGCTCGCGCGCTTGAGCCGCGCGGCGCGGCGGGTGATGATGCGCCCCGATGGCGGAGCGACCCCCGACGCTGCGCGGCGAGCTGAACGACGGCGGCGCGGTCGAGCTCTTGCGTCAGTGCGAGCTCCGTCGTCTCACGGGGCTCCTGCGCTTCTGGGGCTCGGGACCGGACGACGGCGTCGATGGTGCCGTCCGCCTCTATGGCGGAGAGATCGCCGTCGAGCAGCCCGAGCGCGACGACGGACAGGATCCGGTGAGCGTGCTGCTCGAGCTCGAGTCGGGGCGCTACGAGCTCGCGCCGAGCCTGCCTCCGCTCCCCGTGTCGCGCGGCGACGACGTGCAGAAGACGGGCTCGCTCGCGGTGCACGTGCCGGTCGACCTCATGAGCTATTGCGAGCACGCCGGCTTGACGGGCGTGCTCGAGCTGACGCACGAGGGGCGGCGCGCGGAGGCGTTCTACGACAGCGGCGAGCTGCTCGCGATCGAGCTCGACGGCCGCGACGCGACGGACCTGCACGAGGTCTTCGCGTGGGAGCAAGGTCGCTTCCGCGTCTCGCTCGACTTCGAGGCGCCCGCGCGCGTGGCCGCGGAGCCGGAGCCGATCGAGGAGCCGTCCGACGACGGCTGGTCGCCCGCGCCGCCGCAGAAGCGGGAGAGCACGCGGCAGTTCCTGCGCGTCGTGGAGATGGCGCTCGTCGACGTGCTCGACCGGAGCGAGCGCGCGCGCTCGCCGACGCGGACGAGCCCGCCGCTCCCGCCGCCCCCGCCCAAGCGCCCGCGGCCGCAGAGCATCCCGCCGCCGCCGCGGCGTCGGGGCACGGCCGACCAGACCGTCCGCCTCGTCTACCTGAGCGCCGACCCCTCGCCGGTGCGGCGCGAGGAGGCGGGCGAGAGCACGCGGCACGTGCGCACGGACGTGCCGGCCGAGGTGGTCGGCGCACGCGCCGAGCCCGTCGAAGTCGATCACGACGAAAGGAACCCGATGGCCAAGAAGCGCCGAAACAACCCGTCCGGTAAGCCGCCTGGCCGAGCCGCGGCGTCGGAGCCCCCGACGGCCGAGGCAGCCGAGCCAGGTGAGCCCGCCCCCGAGCCGGCGGCCGCTTCCGCACGCGCCCCGCGCGCGCCCGCGGCCTCTGGAGGCGCCACCGTCGCGCGCCCCGACGAGCCGCCGCTCGCGGCGGCCTTGAAGCAGATCGGCGGCGCGAGCGCGTGGGCGCTCTTCGTGTTCGTGCTCGGCCTCGCCATCCTCTACGTGCTCGGGAGCCTCCCTCCCGTGCACTGAGCCCGCGGGCCGCGCGGCTGCTAGGGTTCGCGCGTGGCGGGTCGACGCGCGGTCACGCTCGGGCTGTGGTGGGCGCTCGCGTTCGCCTCGCCCGTGCGAGCCGACCCACCGGACGAGCCGACCGCACCGCCCGGCGCTGACGCCGACGTCGCGCCCGAGCGGGACGCTGCGCCCGAAGACGCGCCCGACGCGGCCGCGCCCGAGGACGCTCCGGCCACGAGCGACGCGGATGGTGGCGCGCCCGAGGACGCGGAGCGCGACGACTCGGTCGACGGGGAAGAGGACGACGAGACCCCCGCGTACCAGCTCGAGCGCGTCGACGTGCGCGGGAACGGCCGCACCGACACCGGGGTGATCCGCGGGTACGTCCCGTTTCGCCCGGGCGAGCCGCTCGACCTCGAGGACCCGCGGCTCGACGCGCTGCGCTGGCGCCTGCTCGGCACCGGCTGGTTCGAGGAGGTGCGGCTCGGCATCGAGCGCGGCTCGCGGCGGGGGCGCGTGGTGCTCGTCGTCCAGGTCGTCGAGCGCAACACGTTCGTCATCCAGAGCATCGCGCTCGGTCTCTCGGAGGGGCTGCTCAACAGCGGCGCCGTCGACTCGGAGGCGCAGCCGTACTTCGGCATCAGCGTCGCCGAGGTGAACCTCTTCGGCACCGGCGTGAGCCTCGAGGCCACCGCGCTCCTGTCGCTCTTCCAGCAAGGTGGCCGCCTGCGGCTCGGCCAGGCCAGCTTCCTCGGCGGCGACTGGGGCCTCACCGGCTCGCTCTTCTTCAACAACGGGCGCGAGTTCTTCGGCAACGACGACGTCCTCGTCGCGCTCGACGATTGCGTGCGCGAGCCGGGCGAGCTGCCCTGCGAGGCGGCGCGCAACGCGGTGCTCGAGTACCGGCGCTACGGCGGCACCATCGGCACCGGCGTCGACCTCGCCGACGCGTGGCGCTTCACGCTCGACTGGCACTTCGAAGTCCTCGAGATGGTCGACCGGCCCGCCGCGGCCAGCCACCGGCGCGGCCTCGAGATCGTGCCCATCGACTTCCACGTCCACGACGGGCTCAGCTACGTCTCCACCCTGGTCCTCGGGGTCTCGCTCGACGAGCGCGACAACCCGGGCCTGCCGACGAGCGGGCGGCACGTGTTCGTCGACGCCGACCTCGGCACCCAGCTCATCGGTTCCAGCTACGACTTCGTGCGCGTGCGCGCGGGCTGGCGCGAGTGGTTCCGGCTGCCGGAGGCGCACCACACGCTGCGCCTCGGCCTCTTCGTCGGCGCCGCGGTGGGTGACGCGCCGTTCTTCTACCGCTTCTACGTCGCCGACATGAGCGACCTCATCCCTGCGCGCGTCCTCGAGCTCAACCTCGATCGGCGCGCGCCGCCGAACCTGCTCGGCACGGCGATCCGGGAGATGCGCGCCCAGGAGCTCGCGGGGCGCGTGGACGTCGAGTACTCGATCTGGCTCTACGAGGGCCGCGACGAGGTGCGCGGGCTCGTGCTGTACGGCCTCCTCGGCGCGTACGCGCTGCTCGACCGCGCCGACCTCTCCGTCGCCATCGCGGGCTACGAGGGCGCGGCGCGCGCCCCCATCGACCTGACCTTCGACGTCGGCCTGCGGCTCGACACGATCGTCGGCGTCTTCCAGCTCGGCTTCTCCACGCTCTTGGGGTTCATCCAGCTGTGACCCGCGCGCTCGCGCTCGCGCTCGCGATCGTCGGCGCCGCCTCGAGCGCAGAGGCCCAGGTGCCCGAGCGCCGCTTCGGCGTCGAGTGGCGCGAGGGCGCACCCACCGTCCACGTGTCCGCCGTCGACCTCGCGGACGACGCGCTGCGCGAGCGGCTGCGCAGCGGCATCTGGGAGCGCCTCGTCGTTCAGCTCTTCGCGTACCGCTCGGACGGTGAGCCCGTCGCGGTCGCCGTCCGCACGTGTCGCGTGCGCTGGGACGTGTGGCCGCAGGTGTTCGTCGTCCAATACCGCAGCACCGACGAGGACGCCGACGAGACGCACGAGACGCTCGACGCCGTCCTCGACCGCTGCCTCGTCGCGCGTCGCGCTCCCGTCGGCCGCGCCGCCGACTACGCGGGGCTGACCGGGCGCTCGATCTACTTCGCCGCGCTCATCGAGCTCAACCCGCTCACCCCCACGCAGATCCACCGGCTGCGGCGGTGGCTCGCGCGGCCTGCGGGCGGCGGGCGCGTGGGCGGCGAGGCGTTCTTCGGCTCGTTCGTGAGCTTGTTCGTGAACCGCCGGATCGGCTCCGCGGAGCGCTCGCTCCGGTTTCGTTCGCAGCGGGTGACCGTCCCGTGAGGCTCTCCCGCTTCGAGCGCCGCATCCTCGGCGCGATCGTCGCCGTCGCGCTCGTGACGCTCGGCGGCGCGCTCTGGTTCGGCCAAGGCGCGGTGAGCGAGGCGTACGCGGTCGGGGTCAACCAGCGCGTGCTCGACCAGCTCCGCTCGTCGCTCGAGGTCTACCAGAGGCACTTCGTCGCGCTGCGCGAGGACGCGGAGCGCACGGCGGACGCGGTCGCCTACGACCGGCGCGCGCAGCGCGCGATCGACGCGTCCGACGACGCCGCGCTCGGCGCGTTCGCAGAGGACGCGCTCGACCGTTACCCGAACGTCGCGCGCGTCGTGGCGCTCGACCCCGACGGCCGTGAGCGCGCCCGCGCCGAGCGCGCCGCGCGGCTCGACGAGGACGAGAACCGCCTGCTCGTCTTGGAGCGCCCGGCCGGGGACGGCGGGCGCTTCTCGGTCACGCTCGCCACCGACTGGGAGCCGTTCCGCGCGCACCAGCGCGCCGCCGAGCTCGTCGAGGTCTATGCGCAGCTCGTCGAGGGCGCGACGTACGTCTCCGGCTTCTACACCGCCGTCTACATCGCGTTCCTCCTGAGCGTGATCATCGTCGCCCTCGCGGTCGGCATCGTCGTCTCGCGCCGCGTGACCCGCCGCGTCGCGGTGCTCGCGTCTGCCACCGAGCGCGTCGGCCGGGGCGACCTCTCCGTGGAGGTCGCCTCCGACGGCAAGGACGAGATCGCGGAGCTCACGCGCGCGTTCAACGCGATGGTGCGCGACATCCGCACGAGCCGCGATCGGATCGAGTACCTTCAGCGCATCGGCGCGTGGCAGGACTTCGCGCGCCGGCTCGCCCACGAGATCAAGAACCCGCTGACCCCGATCCAGCTCGCCGTGCAGCAGGTCCACCGTACGTACCAGGGCGACGATCCCCGCTACCGGCGCACCCTCGACGACGCCGCGGCGATCGTCGAGGAAGAGATCGCCACGCTGCGCCGGCTCGTGGGGGAGTTCCACGAGTTCGCGCGGCTGCCGGTGGCCGCCCTCGAGCCGGCCGAGCTCACGGGGTTCGTCGAGCGCGCCCTGCGCGGGCTCGAGCCGGAGGCGCTCCTCGGCGAGGCGGCGCCGACCGCGTCCGCGCCCGCGCTGATCGTCGAGGTGGACGAGCGGCCCACCCCGGTGCAGATCGACGCGCAGATGCTCCGCCGCGCCCTCGACAACCTCGTGCGCAACGCCGTCCAGGCGGTGGCCGCGGCCGCGCCCGACGGCGGCGGGCGCGTGGTGGTGGCGGCGCGGCGGGACGGAGCGAGCGCCGTCCTCGAGGTCCGCGACGACGGACCGGGCATCGCCGAGGCCGACCGCCAGCGGGTGTTCGACCCGTACTACACCACCAAGTCGGACGGGACCGGGCTGGGCCTCGCGATCGTCAAGAAGGTCGTGCTCGAGCACGACGGCTCGATCGAGTGCGTCGCCGCGCCCGAGGGCGGCGCGTGCTTCCGCATCCGCCTCCCGCTCGCGCCGGAGGCCGCGTGACCCGCCGCGAGCGCGTGCTCTGGACGCTGGGGTTCTTCGGGCTCGTCGCGGCGATCGTCGCCGCCATCGCGCTCGCGCGCACGCTCGGCCTCGAGGGCCGCCCGAGCAACCCGCTCGTGGGGACCGAGGCGCCGACCCTCTCGCTGCCACGCCTCGACGGGCCGCCGCTCGAGCTCACCTCCCTGCGCGGCGACGTGGTCCTGCTCGACTTCTGGGCGTCGTGGTGCGGGCCCTGCCGGCAGTCCATCCCCGCGCTGAACTCGGTTCACAGTCGATACCAAGGACGGATCCAGATGTTCGGTGTCAACCTCGACCATGGGCTCGACGCCGCCGGGGTCGCGCGCGCGCATCGCGCGTTCGGGGCCGAGTTCCCGTCCGTCCGCGACTCCGGCGGCGCGGCGCAGTCCGCGTTCGGGGTCACGAGCATCCCGACCCTGGTACTGATCGACCGTGCGGGGGTGATTCGTTATGTGGCGCGCGGGGTTCCGGATCCGGGCGACGTCGGCGACGCCATCGACGACCTCCTCTGACCCGGGGTGTCGTTTCACGTACGGATCATTGATCCGCTGAGCCCGATTCGATAGAATCCGCCCCCCAGCGGTCTTGTTACCGTGGCTCGATTGGGAGGTGGCTGCGTGCAGGCGCAACGGCTCGACGAGACGCTCCACGTCCTCCACGGGGAGCTCGAGAAGGCGGACGCGGAGACCCTCTCCGAGTACCACAAGATCTTCGATTTCTCGTGGATTTACCATGATTCCGCGCTCGAGGGCGTGGTCTACAACATGGACGAGCTGCAGGCCGCGCTCGAGGCGAGCGAGCTCCCCGACCCGGCGCTCGGGCCCGTCTACGACGAGATCAAGCAGAACCAGGGCGCGATCCAGCTCATCCGCGAGCTCGCGGACAAGAAGCGGCTGACGATCTCGCTCGAGGTCATCAAGCGCATCTACGCGATGCTCGCGCCCGAAGAGGTCGAGGGCCGCGGGCCGGCGAAGTACCGCAAGGACATGCCGCTCCACCGCATGTACTTCCACGACATCTCGAAGCCGGAGAAGATCTCGTACAAGATGCGCCAGCTCGTGACGTGGATGAACGCGGCGGACACGCGGCGCTCGACCCACACGCTGCGCCTCGCGGCGAAGGCCCATTATCAGCTGCTGCACATCTACCCGTTCCCGAAGCACAGCGGGAAGGTGGCGCGCCTGCTGATGAACCTCATCCTCATCCGAGGTGGCTATCCGCCCGCCATCATCCACGCGACGGAGCGGCAGAGATACTACGACGCGCTCAAGACGTCGGAGGACGCGACCGCGCGCATCGTGACCGAGGCGCTGATCGCGTCGATGAACAGCGCGCTGCGTTTCTTCGAGCAGGAAGAGTCGGCCCGGGGCGGCTGGCGCGCGCGCTCGGCCTGACGCTCACCTCGACTCGAGATCGCCGCCCGGCAGCAGGTCGACCATGTGCTCGCTGACGCGGTCGCCGACGAGCGCGAGGCGCCGCCCGTTCACGAAGTCGGCGACGACGAGCACTCGACCGCCCACGTCCGAGAGGATCGTGTAGCTCGCTCGTTCCGTCGTCCGGGGCAGGTGCTCGCCCTCGGCGCGCGCCGCTGCGTGGCCGCGCCGCTCGAGCGCGAGCCGGCGCCCTCCGATCGGGAGCGACTCGGGCACCGGCCCGTCCGGCACCTCGTCGCATGCGCGCGCCACCACGAGGTCGCGCGCCTCCGGGTCGAGCTGCACGACGAACTCCGCGCGCGGGCTCCCCGGCGTCGGGAACACGCGGGCGACGAGCCCCTCCTCGTCGAGCTCGACGCAGCCCGCGAGCCACAGCTCCGAGTCTGCGTAGAGCAGCACGTCGCCTACCCGGAGCCCGCGCGGGCCCCGCGGCGCCTCGGGGACCTCGGGCGCCCGCGCGCGCTCGGCGTTCGCCGCGCGCCGCCGCGTGATCACCCGCGCGGCCGCGGCCCCGGCCGCGACGATGCCGGCCCCGATCAGGATCTCCACGATCACGGCGCGCCTCCGAGCGCGTGGTGCAGCGCGCGCGCGGCGAGCTCCGGATCGTCCGCCGCGCAGAGCGCGGAGATCACCGCGCCGAACGCCGCGCCCGCGTCGCGGATCGCGGGGGCGCGCTCGAGCGTGATGCCGCCGATGGCGACCACCGGGCGGCGCGCCCCGGCGCAGACGGCGGCGAGCGCGTCGAGGCCGACCACCGGGTCCGGCGCGGACTTGCTCGCGGTCTCGAACACCGGTCCGAACGCGACGAGGTCGGCGCCATCGCGTTCGGCCTGACGCGCCTGCGCGGGGTCGTGGCTGCTGCGCCCGATCTCGATCCCGCCGACGATCCGCCGCGCGGCGGCGATGGGGAGGTCGTCGAGCCCGACGTGGAGGCCGTCCGCGCCGACGAGCGCCGCGAGATCGGCCCGGTCGTCGACGACGAACGGGACGCCTGCCGCCGCGCACCGCGCGCGCAGGCGCTCCGCGAGCGCGAGCCGCGCGCGATCGGCCCCGTCCTTGGCGCGGAGCTGCAGGCGCGCGCACCCGCCCGCGAGGATGGCGGCGGCGATCCGCTCCGGATCGCGCCCTCGAGTCGCGGCCGGATCCACGATCGCGTAGAGCCCGCGCGCGTTCATGGCGGGTGGGTTACCTCGGCCGCGCACGCTTCACAAGCGGCGCGCGCGCCCTCGAGCGGCTACGCTCGGCGCGCCGTGGAGGCCTCGGTCCCGCCGCCGGCGGTCCGCCGCGCGCTCGTCGCGCTGGTGGCCGCGCAGGGCGTCCTGTTCGCCGCGCTCGGGCTGGCCCGCTACGCGTCCTTCCACAACGAGACGTTCGACCTCGCGTTCTACGCACGCATCGCGTGGGGGCTCGCGCGCAACGATCACTGGGAGCCGCTGGTCGACGCGCACGTGTACGGGCTGCATCTCTCGCCGATCCTGATCCCGCTCGGCGCGCTCGGCGCGGTGACCGACACGGCGGCGGTGTTGCTCGTCGCGCAGGCCGCCGCGCTCGCGCTCGCGGCCTTCCCGCTCGCGCGCATCGGCGTGCGCCACCTCGGCGCACCCGGCGCGCTCGTCGGCGCGCTCGTGTGGCTCTTCCACCCGAACCTCGGGCACGTCGCTGGCTACGAGGCGCACCCCGGCGTGATCGCGGCCCTCCCGCTCGCGTGGATCGCGTGGGCGGTCGACGCGGGCTCGGCGCGCGCGCTCGTCTTCGGGGCGCTCGGCGTGCTGCTCTGCCGCGAGGATCTCGCGCTCGGTGTGGTCGCGGCGGCGGCGCTGTTCGCGTGGCGTCACGCCGCCGGGCGCCGGGCCGGAGCCGCCGTCGCGCTCGTCGCGCTCGCGTACGTCCTCTACTTCTTCGTGGTGCTGCACCCTCGCCATGCACCACCGCAAGGATCGTTGCAGCTCCACTTCGGGCACTTCGGCGACAGCCTCCCCGCCGTGCTCACGCACGTGGCCACGCACCCGGGCGAGCTCGTGGCGCACCTCGCCGCGCCGGAGCGGCTCCTCTACCTGCCGAAGATCCTGGCGCCGCTCGCGCTCTTGCCCCTGCTCGCGCCGCGCTGGGTGCTGCCGGCGCTGCCCGCGCTCGCCGTGAACCTCCTGAGCGCGTGGCCCACCGCGACGGACCTCGACGTCCAGTACCTCACGCCGGCGCTCCCGTTCCTCGTCGCCGGCGCGCTCGAAGGCGCGGGGCGCATGGCTCGGTCAGCGCCGCGCGCCGCGCCCGCCGCGCTGGCCATCGCGGCGCTGACGGGCCACGTCGTCGCCGGCGGGACCCCGCTCTCGCTCGATCATCCGTCGGAGGCGATGCGGCCCGACCACCGGACCGCCGCGGCGCGCGCGATCGCGCAGCACATCCCGCCGCGCGCGTCGGTCCAGGCGCCGTACCCGCTGCTCGCCCACCTCGCCGAGCGCCCCTTCCTGCGCCGGACGACGAGCCCGGAGTCGGGCACGGACTACTACGTCCTCGACGTCGCGCACCGCCGCCGCTTCGCGGCGAACGAGGACCTCGTGCGCACGACGGAGGAGCCGCCGGTGCGCGACTGGCTCGCGCGTGACGACCACCGCCTCGTCTACGCGGGCGGCGACTATCTCCTGCTCGAGCGCGGGTACCCTCCGCGCTCGGGGCTCGGCGGCCACGCGATCGTGGGCCGCGCGGACCCCGAGGCGGGGGAGCCGCTCACGGCGTGTCTCGCGCTCCTCGGCGGCACGCTGCGCGAGGACGTCCTCGAGCTGCGGTTCGTCGCGCGCGCGCGCTGCCCGAGCGATCTCGCGCTCCGCGTCGGCGTGACGGAGCGGCCGCGCCGCACCGATCTGCTCTTCGGCGGCTGGCTGAGCCCCGTCCACCTCGAGCGCGGCGATCTCGTCGCGAGCCGTCATCGGCTCGGCCGCGCGCTGCGCGCCGCCGCGGAGCGCGGCGAGCTCCGCGTGGGCTTGATCCGTCAGAGCGGCGCGCGCCCGGAGCCCGACGATCCGAACAGCGTCCGCGTCCCGCTGTGAGCTTCGGATGACCTCCGAGGGCTCATCGCGATGGCTCGGTGCCGTCGGCGGCGAGCAGCGCGCGGTAGAGGTCGGGCCGGCGATCGCGGAAGAAGCCCCACGACGCGCGCCGCTCGGCGAGGGCGACGCGATCGAACGCGTGGACGAGCACGCCGCTCTCGTCGGGCCCGAGCTCGCCGAGCAGGTTGCCCCGCGGGTCGCACAGGAACGAGGCGCCGTAGAAGACCAGCTTGCCCTCGTCGCCGATGCGGTTGGCGGCCGCGACCGGGATCGAGTTGGCGACCGCGTGGCCCACCATCACGCGCTGCCACGGCTCCTTGGTCCGTTCGCCGCTGCGCGGCTCGCTCCCGATCGCCGTCGGGTAGAGCAGGATCTCGGCGCCTCGGAGCGAGAGCACGCGGGCGAGCTCGGGGAACCACTGGTCCCAGCAGATCCCGACGCCGATGCGGCCGTGGCGCGTGTCCCACACGGTGATCGGCGTGTCGCCCGGGCGGAAGAAGAACTTCTCGTGGTAGCCGGGGCCCTCGGGGATGTGCGCCTTGCGGTAGACGCCGAGCACCTCGCCGGTCGCGTCGATCATCGCGAGGCTGTTGTAGTAGGCCTGCCCGGCGCGCTCGAAGAACGAGTAGGGGATGACGACGTCGAGCTCCTTGGCCAGCGCGCAGAAGCGGCGGAGCGTCGGGTTGTCGGCGGGCTCGGCCCACGCGAAGTGGGCCTCGTCGTGGCCGCTCGGGAAGTAGGGCCCATGGAACAGCTCGGGCGGCAGCACGATGCGGGCGCCGAGCTCCGCGGCGTCGCGGATGTGACCGACGACGCGCGCCACGTTGAGCTCGCGCGCGTCGCCGAGCGCGCACTGCACGACGGCGACCGAGAGCTCGTCGTCGCTCGTCGCCTTGCTCGTTCGCTTCTTCTTGCGGGTGGTCAATGCCGGGCTCCCGTGGGCTGCTGCTGGGTGACGCAGTGGAACGCGCCACCGCCGGTCAGGATCGTCTTGGCGCGGCGGCCGACCACGCGCCGGCTCGGGAACAGCGCCGCGATCGCCTCGACCGCGGCGTCGTCGTACGGCGAGCCGTAGGTCGGCACCACGACGGCGGTGTTCGCGATGTAGAAGTTGACGTAGCTCGCCGGCATGACGAGACCCTCGTGGTCCTCGACGAGGCCGGGGGACGGAATTCGCTCGACCTGGAGCTTGCGGCCCGCCGCGTCCGTCATCGCCGCCAGGTCGCGCGCGATGGCGTCGAGCACCGCCGCGTTCGGATCGTGGTCGCCGCTCGGCGCCATGCACACCACGCGTCCCGGCTCGACGAACCGCGCGAGCGTGTCGATGTGTCCGTCCGTGTGGTCGTGCAAGAGACCTTGCTCGAGCCAGAGCACCCGGCGCGCGCCGAACGCCTCCGCGAAGCGGGCCTCGATCGTCGCCTGCGCCATCCCGGGGTTGCGGTTCGGGTTGAGCATGCACTGACGCGTCGTCAGCAGCGTGCCCTCGCCGTCCGGCTCGATCGCGCCGCCCTCGAGCACCATGCCGAACGCGAACACCTCGGTGCCCGCGTGCTCTGCGACGCGCGCGGCGACGAGGTCGTCCCCGTCGAGGATGTACTTGCCGCCCCAGCCGTTGAAGGCGAAGCAGCACGCCGCGACCTCGCCCGCGTCGTTGCGCACGAAGATCGGCGCGATGTCGCGCATCCAGATGTCGCCGAACGGGATGCGCGCGCACCTCACGCCGAGGTGCTCGAGCGCCTCGGACGCCTCGAGGTGCCGGACTCCGTCCGGCACGAGCATGCGGATCGGCTCGCCGCGCGGGTGTCCCTCCTCGTCGAGGTCGGCGATCGCCTCGCACAGGCCGATGATCTCGCGCTGGGCCTCGCCGAGGTGCTGGGCCCAGAGCGCGTCGTGGCTCGGCCACGCCATCCAGACGGCGTCGTGCGGCTCCCACTCGGCGGGCTGGCGATGACCGGCGCGCGCCGGCGTCCTCTCCTCGCGCATGGCGGGCCCGAAGGTAGGCTCGCCCAGCGCGCGGCGCCAGCCTCGATCGAGCGCGGCTCGTGCGTCGGTCAGATCAGCGGGTTGATGCGCTCGAGCTCCGAGCCGCCGGCGTAGCCGTAGCTGCCGACGTTGTAGTAGCCGTACACGAAGATGCCGACCGGGAGCGTCGCGTCGATCGTGTGTGCGCCGGCGGAGACCGGGCAGGTGACCGCCTGGTAGGTCGTGCCGTCGAGCTCGCCGGCCGTCTCGTAGGTGCAGAGCATCATGAACTCGTCGCCGAGGATGTCCGCGTCGTCGAGGAGCACCGTCGTGCCGGTCGGCATGCTGACGACCACGTAGTTTGCGCTGAACGTGCTCGGCGTGAGGAACACGTAGCTCTCGCGGTACTGCTGGTAGGGCGGGAACAGGATCATCGACGGGTCCCCGCCGTGGCCGGGGCGCCAGTCGTCGACCCAGCCCTGGCTCACCATGATCTGCTCGATGCTGACCGGGGCGTCGGCGCGCATGACGAAGCTGCGCTGCGCGTAGAACTCGCGCCACTGACCCGGCTCGAGGGTGAAGCTCGCGTCGCCACCGGGGAGGTTCGTGGTGATCGTCGTGCGCGCGCGGTCGGCCATCACGCGGTAGATGTCCGGCTCGGCCCACGCGCGCCCACGCTGCGGCGAGCGCGTGATCACGAAGTCGCGCCCCCACGCGGTCGTCGGGAAGACCTGCTCCTCGAGGTGCTCGGTGCAGCACCAGCTCTCGGGGCGGCCGCCGGGCGGGGTGGGCACGCCGTCGGTCGCGACCGGCGCGATGCCGCGCTCGCCGCCGCTGAACACGGCGACCGGCGCGCTCGACTCGACCACGGTGCCCGTCATGTCGCCGGGGATCCCGGTGCTCTCGAGGTTCAGGACGTCGTAGGGGCCGATGACGCGCTCGATGACGTCGCCGGCGTTGGCGGGGCCGATGCCGAGCCCGTAGTTGTCCCCGATGATCGGGCCGCCGAGCGTGACGCGCACGGTGGTGTTCGGGACGGTCCCGACGATCGTGACGTACGAGTGGTCGGGGATGCCGTCGATGTTGCCGACGGGCTCGACCGGGTTCGCGGTCGGCCAGCCCAGCACGCGGTAGTGGTTGTCGAGCCCGCTCTCCGGCAGGAGCAGCGAGGCGTCGTTCGAGAAGTCCTGGACGATCGGGTTGAACTGGTAGGCGACGACCGGGTAGTTGCTCTCGATGCGGAACGCGTGCGAGCTCAGCCACGTGCCGCGGTCGTCCGGTCGCGCGGTCATCGGGCCGTCGACCTCGCGCTGACCCAGGACGATCTCGAGCACGTCGCGCGGCATCGCGCGGCCCTCGAAGACCTGGCGCTCGACCGGCGCCGTGCCGAGCGGCGCGTCGTTGACGAACACGCGCACCGTCGCGGTGACGTTCGAGGGGTTCGCGATCGCGACGGCGAAGGGCTGCGCCCACGCGTTCTCGGTGACGAACCCGCGGGACTCGGCGTTGTCGAGGTCGACCGCCCAGTAGCGGCAGCCGATGTTCGAGCGGTTCGCGACGGCGTCGTCGCATGCGCGCACGCACTCGCCGACCCGGCCGGTCGCACGGCAGAGCTGATCGGCGGCGCACGTCATCGACGGCGTGTAGCCCGAGCCGTCGGCGTTGCAGACGAACAGGTCGTTGCCGACGCAGCGGTAGTAGTCGGGGCGGCACACGACGCAGCCCAGGCCCTCTGCGCACACGCGCTCGCCCGTGCACTGCTCGTCGTCGACGCGCTCGCCCCCGACGCAGCGCTGCACGCGCTCACCCGGCCCGCAGTAGAGCTGTCCGTCCACGCACGGCCCGGCGTCCGTGGCGACGCCGCCGCCGTCTCTCGACGTGTCCGAGCGCACGGCGCAGCCGGCAGCGAAGAGCGCGATCCCGAGAGAGAGGACGACGAGATGGTACGGCCAGCGCATGTCCGACGGAATACCCGCGGTTCGCGCCGTCTCGCGTGCGTTTTCACAATCGATGCCTCACCACGCGAGGACGCGCTCCTCGCCGAAGCGCTCGATCAGCCCGTCGACGTGCGCGAGGAGGTGAGCTCGGCGCAGCTCGAGGTGCGCGAGCTGCTCCTCGTCGAGGAGCGGGCCGAGCGGGTCGGCGTCGAGGCGCTCCGCGAAGCGCGCGACCGAGAGCCGCCGCGCCGCCTCGATCGTCGCGCGGCGGAAGCGCTGCACGCTCGCGAGCTGCGCGTCGAGGTGCCCGGTGCGCGCGCGGCGCATGGTGAAGCCCGCCGCGTTGTCGAGGAACATCAGGGGGCCGCCGTGCTCGAGCGTTCGCACGTTCGAGTGGTTCGCGCTCCAGCGATCGCCGTTGTGGATGAGGTAGTCGAACACGATCAGATCGCTGAGCTCCGCCGCGCGGTCCTCGCGATCCGCGACGGGGATCGGCGGCACCTCGCGCGCGGCGGCGCCCGCGTCGAACGCCTCGCGCGCGCTCCGGTAGTGCCCTCCCGGCTGGAACGGCGAGACCGGCGCGAGCGCGTCGTCGAGGCGCAGCCACCGCTCCCATCCGTCGGGGAGCGCGGCCGCGCGCAGCCGCTGCGGGACCCACCAGATCAGCGCGCCGTCGAGCTCGTCGGTGTCGCGCTCGAGCTCGGCGACGCGCGGGTCGTCGCCGGCCGCGTCCTCGAGCTCGGCCCAGGCGACGCGTCGCCCGACGGACGCGGCCACGCGGCCCAGGCCGAGCATGCGGTCGAGGTGGTAGGCGGCGATCTCGGCGCGCCAGTTCATCCCCGAGAAGCTCTGGGCAGGCTTGAAGTAGGCGCGCGTTCCGTCCGCGAGCGTCACGCGGAAGCCCAGGCTCCGGCCGCCGCCGCCGCGCTCCACCGCGGCGAACGGCTCGCTCGCGAGCGCGTCGCGGATCGGCGCGTCGGGCACGTCGAAGAAGCGCGCGCCGCGCAGCCGGGGCGGCGGGCGCCCTGCGTCGTGTCCCGCGTCGTGCCCTGCGTCGTGCCCCGCGTCGGCGAGCGTCCCTGCGCCGGCGCCCGCGTCGGCGGCGAGCGCCGCGGCGGCCTCGTCCCCCACGCGCGGCGCCGCCTTGCGTGCACCGACCGGACCGTGACACGCCGCGCTCGCGGCGAGCCCGAGCGCGAAACCCCACCGTGTCCACCGAGCCGCACCACCGTCTCTCTGCGTCCGCACTCGCGCTCCCGTTCTGGGCGTTCTCGCCCGTAGAGAGCGGGATCTGCACGGCGCGATCCATGCTTCGTCGCTCGCTCGTGAACCGCGTCGCCCTGCTCGCTGCTGCGTGTGCCCTCGTCCCCGCGCTCGCCGGCGCGCAGGAGGTCCCTCGCCGCCTCAGCCCGCCCGTCGACTCGTGGTCGGAGCCGACGGCGGGCTTGCGCTACCTGCACCGCACGCACGACGAACCGCGGATCTCGGTGCACGCGCTCGTGATCGACCTCGAGCGAGAGGGCGTGCGGATCGCAGCGACGCCCGAGCGGCGCCGCTGGGGGACGGTGACCGACTTCGCGCACGCCGAGGGCGCGGCCGCCGCGATCAACGGGGGCTTCTGGGGGATGTGGCAGCGCCCGAGCGGGGTCACCGCCGGCGGCGGCGCGCTCTGGACGACCTCGGAGCCCAACGAGGAGTTCGGTCACTTCGCGGTGCTGCGCCACGGACGCGCGGTGGTGAACGGCCCCGGCGAAGGCGAGGACGCGCGGAGCCTCGCGCAGGTCGCGGAGGCGGTGAGCGGGCGGCCGGTGCTCGTCAGCCGCGGCGCCGTCGACGAGGCGTCGCTCGACGCGTTCGCGACCGCGAACCAACGGCAGCCGCGGACGGCGGTGGGCGTCTCGCGCGACGGGCGGCGCGTCGTCTTCGTGGTGAGCGATGGGCGCCAGGGCCACAGCCGCGGGCTCACGCTCTACCAGCTCGCGCGCACGCTCGTGGAGCTCGGCGCGTGGCGGGCGATCAACCTCGACGGCGGCGGCTCGAGCGTGATGTACGTGCGGGAGGCCGGCGGCATCGTGAGCTCACCGTCGCCCGGCCGCTGGGTCGCGATGATGGGGCTCGAGCCGTCCGCGAGCGATCGGGTGCGGACGGTGCGCGGCGAGCAGGAGGTCTTCGTGCGCGGCGTGGAGCGCGAGGTGATGACGCACCTCGCGGTGATCGCGCCGCCGCCCGAGCACGCGGTCGAGGTGCAGGGCGTCGCGAGCGCGCTCGGCGACGACCTCGCCGCGGATGGGCCGGCGCGCGCGCCGATCTCGCCTGGGCGCGAACCGCTGCGGCTCGGTCGGGCGCGCGAGCTGCTCTATCCCGCCGCGTACGTCGGCGCGCCCATGGGCGCGCTCGTGCTCACCGGCTTCGCGCTGCGGCGGGTCAGCTCGCGGAGAGCAGCCCGGCGAGCGTCTTCGGCGACATCTCGTACGTCTGCCCACAGTAGTCGCACGTGATGTGCAGCTGCTCGTCGGAGGTCATCAGCTCGCGGATGTCGTCCTTGGACAGCGTGGCGAGGCTCTCGAGCACGCGCAGCGAGCTGCAGCGACAGCCGAACCGCAACGCGCCTTCCTGCGTCTGCGCGAAGTCCATCCCGTGGAGGATCTCCGCCATCAGCGTCGCCGGGTCGTCGGCGAGGAGCGAGAGCACCGCGTCGGGGGTCGAGAAGTCGGCGGCGAGCCGCTCGGTCATGACCGCGAGCGGCGCGCGGCTGACCTCGGGGAGGAGCTGCACGATGTAGCCGCCGGCGCCGCGCACCGCGCCGTCCTCGAAGCGCGAGGTGACCATCGCGACGCTCGTGATCTGCTCGGAGATCGAGAGGTAGCCCATGAGGGCGCCGCTCACCGAGCCGTCGGGGACCTCGACGACGCCCTGGTGGACCGCGCCGGTCGGCAGGGTCCGCATCATCTGCATGAGCGCGCCGGGGCCGAGCGAGATCGACGCACCGCCCGGGCGCTGGAGCAAGCCGCGCGTGGTTCCGTCGGGGGAGCTGTCGCCGACGATCGTCGCGCGCCCGCCGACGCCGCGCACGATCCCCTGCACACGCAGGGTCGGCGCCATCGTCAGGCGCACCAGGATCGTGCCGGTCACCACGTCCGCGAGGTGGCGCGCGTCGTCACCCTCGGCGCCCTGGGCGAGGATGCACTGGCGCACCGTGTCGGTCGTTCGAAGCGCGATCACGCGGAACGCCCCGTCGTGGGTGACCGCGGTGGTCGTCCGGTCCGTCGAGGCGGGGGCGTCCATGGATCGCATTTCATACCCGGCGCGTCCGCGAGGCGCCACGCCCGACGCGTTTCGGCCTATGCTCGCCGCATGGCGGAGCGGTTGCGGCTCGGGGACATGCTGGTGGTCGCCGGGATGGTCACCGAGGAGCAGGTGCAGGAGGCGCTCGCCGCCCAGCGCAGCACCGGCCAGCGCCTTGGCGAGACGCTCGTGCGGCTCGGGTACGTCACCGAGGGCCAGATGACCCAGGTGCTCTCGAACCAGCTGTCGATCCCCTGGGTGAATCTGTATCACGTGGACTTCTCCCGCGAGCTGCTCGGGCTCGTGAGCGCGGAGGTCGCGGAGCGCCAGTGCCTGGTGCCCGTCTACGTGCGCCACGTGCGTCGCCAGGGTGACACCCTCTACGTGGCGATGGAGGACCCGCTCAACGTCGCCGCGATGCAGGAGGTCGCCGACGGATCGGGCCTGCCGGTCAAGCCGATGGTCGCCTCGCCGACCGACATCAAGAACGCGATCCGCGTCTACTACCTGGGGCTCCCGCCGATGCGCGAGACCGAGGAGCCCGCGGCCGAGCCCGCCGTCGACGCACCACCGGCGCCCGTCGCGGAGCCCGTCGCCGTCGCGCCGTCCGCGCCGCCCGCGCCGCCCGCGCCCGCCGACGCGCCCGCGCCCGAGCCGCCCGCGGTGACCCCGTCCGTTCCGCCCCCCGCCGCGCGGCCGGGTCCGGGGTT
This sequence comes from Sandaracinaceae bacterium, assembly GCA_019637095.1. Classification (GTDB taxonomy): domain Bacteria; phylum Myxococcota_A; class Polyangia; order Polyangiales; family Sandaracinaceae; genus JACKEC01. The sequence continues at coordinate 137,312 of JAHBWG010000004.1, forward strand.
CCTCACGCTCACGCTCCTCGACGGAACGCAGGTCAAGCTCCCTTCCGCCCGCCAGGCCGCAGCGCCCAAGGCCGAGGATCGGCTCACCACCCGCGACCTCGTGCACGCCCTCGTCGCGCGCGCGGAGGGCAAGGACGTGCGCGACATCCTGCCCGAGGACTCGTGGGAGCCGCTCGTCGCCGCGTTGCTGTCGCTCTTGCTGCGCAAGGGCCTGATCGCCGACTGGGAGTTCGTCGACGAGTGGAACAAGCAGCGCAAGAAGGCCGAGTGAGCGCGGTGGGCCGCCTGTTCGTGACGCGCCGGCTCCCGATCGACGTCCGCGCCGAGACCGCGCCCGAGCTCGACGTCGCCGTGTTCGGCGAGGATCGCGCGCCGACGCGCGCAGAGCTGATCGACGGTGCTCGAGGATCGCAAGCGATCTTGACGCTCGTGAGCGACCCGGTCGACGGCGCGCTCCTCGACGCGCTGCCGAGCGTGCGGCACGTCGCGCAGGTCGCCGTCGGGTACGACAACGTCGACGTCGCCGCCTGTCGCGCGCGTGGCGTGCTCGTCACGCACACGCCCGACGTGCTCACCGACGCCACCGCCGACCTCACCTGGGCCCTGCTCCTCGCCGTCGCGCGGCGGGTGCGCGAGGGCGAGGCGCTCCTGCGGAGCGGACGCTTCGGCGGCTGGTCGCCGACCATGCTCCTGGGCGTCGAGCTCGCCGGCCGCACGCTCGGCCTCTACGGCTTCGGCCGCATCGGCCGCGCCGTCGCGCGCCGCGCGCGCGGCTTCGGCATGCGGATCGTCTACTGCTCGCGCTCCCGCGCGCCGGCCGCGCTCGAGGCGGCGCTCGAGGCCGAGGCGGTCTCGTTCGACGCCCTCCTCTCGCGGAGCGACGTGATCTCGCTGCACGCGCCGCTGTCCGAGGCCACGCGCGGGCGCTTCGGCGCGGCGGAGCTCGCGGCGATGCGGCCGGGGGCGATCCTCGTGAACACCTCGCGCGGGCCGCTCGTGGACGAGGCCGCGCTCGCCGCCGCCCTCGCCCGCGGGCACCTGTTCGGCGCGGGCCTCGACGTGTTCGAGCGCGAGCCCGAGGTGCACCCCGCGCTGCTCGAGCGCGACGACGTGGTGCTGCTGCCGCACCTCGGCAGCGCCACCGAGGCCGCGCGCCAGCGGATGGCGCGCACCGCGCTCACGGACGCGGTCCGCGTGCTCCTGGGGGAGGCGCCGCGCCACCCGATCCCCGAGCTCTCGTAGATCGATCGCTCGCGGCGAGCTGGAGCTCAATCGCCGGGGTTCGGGTCGGTCGAGACGCAGAAGCGGCCGCCGCGCTCGACGTCGACGACCTCGGCGACGACGTCTCCGCCCTCGGCCGTTTCGCGGATGTCGTCCGCGGCGAGGCAGCGATAGCCATCGTCGACGCGACAGTCGCCGTCCTGTTCGCACGCCGCCATGCACGCGGTGAACGTCAGCCGCGAGGGCTCCGGCCGCCAGCGCACGCACAGCGCGTCGTTCGGGCAGGTGTCGGCCTCGCAGCCGAAGATCGTGCACGCGCCGCCCGGGCGCGCGCGGTCGCACCGGCGATCGAGGCTGATCGAGCAGTTGAAGTCCGACGTGCACGAGTCGCCGATCGCCGGCGCGCATGCGGGCAACAGAGCTAGCGCGCACGCGAAGAGGAGCAGAGCGACGGCGGGGGTCGAGCGCATCGAGGCGGCGCAGCATAGCGGACGGGCAGGCGGTGGCCAGGCTCGCCTCCGCGGGCTCGCCGTGCGAGGTTCGGGGCGTGGGCTTCGTCCCGGAATCGCGGCCGGTCCCCGATCGGTTCGTGCAGGCGATGCGCGCCGCCGTGCTCGCCCTCGCGTTGTTGACCGCCGGGCGCGCCGCCGCCCAGGACGATCCGCTTCGGCCCATCGCGGACGCCGTGCGCCGCCACGCCGACGACGAGGCGCTGCGCGCCCTCGCGACCTTGCCGGAGGCCGAGCGCGCGAGCCCGCGGGCGCGCTATCTCGACGGCCGCCTCCTCGAGCGGCGATCCCGCGCGGCGGAGGCGCTCGCTGCGTTCCCGACCGGCGAGGACGCGGCCTCGCTGCCCGAGGCGGTGCAGGCCGACGCGCGACGCCGCGCCGGGCACGCGGCCGTCCGCGCAGGTGAGTGCGCGCGCGCCCGCGCGCTGCTCGAGCCCTCCCGCGACCCGCTCGCCGAGGCGCGGCTCGCCGAGTGCGCGCTCGCCGAGGGCGAGCTCGAGCGCGCGATCCGCGAGCTGACCGCGGTCGCCGCGCGCGGCGCCCGCGAGGTCGACGGCTTCGCGGTGCGCTTCTCGCTCGCCGAGGCGCTCGCGCGCGCGGGCCGGACGGAGGACGCGGTCCGCGAGCTCACGGCGCTGATCGTCGAGCGCGTCGAGCACCCGGAGGCCGAGCGGGCCGAGGCCGCGCTCCTCGCTCTGCGAGGCCGGCCCGTCGAGCTCTCGTTCGCCCAGCAGGTGCGGCGCGCGGAGCGGCTCTACGACGCGCACCGCTACGAGGAGGCCGCCGCCGCGCTCGCCGCGGCGGGTCGGCCAGCCCGCGCGCCCGAGCTGCGCCAGTGGCTCCACGCCCGCGGGATGGCGCTCTTCCGCGCCCGCCGGCACCACTACGCCGAGGCGGCGGTCGTGCTCGCCGAGAGCGCCACCCTCGGAGGCCCGCACGCGGCCGACGATCAGTTCCACGCCGCGCGCGCGCTCTCGCGCTCGGACCGCGACCCGGAGGCGATCGTCGCGTACCGGCGCTTCGCGAGCGAGCACCCGAGCCACCGCCTCGCGGCCGAGGCGCTGTACCTCGCCGCGTGGCTCGAGCTGCGCCTCGGGCTGCCGGGCGGCGAGGCCAACATGGTCCGCTTCGCGCGGAGCGCCGCTGCCGCGCGCGCGCCCGCCGAGCGGCGCGAGGCGATCTGGCAGCTGGCGCTGCGCGCGTTCGAGACGCGCCGCTACGCGCTCGCCGAGCGGCACCTCGTCGAGTACGCGCGCACCGATTCGGGCGCGATGGTGCGCGGGCGCGGCCACTATTGGCTCGGCCGCGCGCGGCAGGCGCGCGGCGATCGCGACGGCGCCCTCGAGTCGTACCGCGAGGCCCTCGAGGTCGAGCCGCTCCACTGGTATGCGCTGCTCGCGCGCCAGCGCATCGAGGAGCTCGGCGAGGTCGCGCCGCCGCCGTTCCCCGAGCCACCGCTGTCCGGCGTGGCCGAGACGCCGGCGGTGACGCTGCCCGCCGAGGCCCAGTTCTTCGCGGCGCTCGGCCTGCGACACGACGCGGTCGAGGCGGTGCGCCGCGCCGAGGCGCAGATCCGTCGTGGGCCCGGCGACGGCACGCACCGGCTGGTCGTCGCCTACCAATCGCTCGGCGAGGCCTCGCGGGTCCTGCGCCTCGTCGGCGGCGCGAGCACGCTCCGGCGCCGCAACGCGCCAGGCCCCGCGGATCGCTGGCGCTGGGACGGCGCGTTCCCGCGCCCGTACGCCCGCGAGGTCGAGGCGGCGGCGCCGGTGGGCGGCCTCACGCCGGCGCACATGTACGCGGTGATGCGCCAGGAGAGCGGCTACGACCCGGACGTCGTGAGCTACGCCGACGCGATCGGCCTCATGCAGCTCCTACCGCGCACCGCGATCCCGATGGCGCGCCGCGTCGGCCTCGAGGTCACGCGCGAGATGCTCTTCGACCCCGAGATCAACACGCGGATCGCCGCGGCGTACATCGGCGGGCTCGTCTCGCGCTTCGGGGTGCCGCTCGGCTTCGCCGGCTTCAACGCGGGCGGCTTCCGCGTCGACGAGTGGCTGCGGGCGCGCGGTCGCACCGAGCTCGACCTCTTCGTCGAGCACATCCCGTTCGAGCAGACGCGCAACTACACCCGCCGCGTGACCACGCATTTTGCGCACTACCGCTACCTCGAGAGCCCGGACGGGGGCTGGCCGATCGCGCTGCCCACCCACGTCGAGCCGAGGGCGGAGTAGCCGGTGCGCGCGGTCACCCGCCGCTACGAGGACCCGCTCGATCGGATCTGGATCGAGACGGCCGCGCGCATCGGCCTCTCGGTGACGCGCACCCCCGACGCGTTCGCGACGACCGACGGGCGCGGCGCGCTCGCGCTCGGCGACGCGGCCTCGCTCGACGCCGACGACTGCCTCGCGCAGATGATCTTCCACGAGCTCTGCCACTCGCTCGTGCAGGGCGTCGAGTCGTTCGAGCAGCCGGACTGGGGCCTCGAGAACACCGACCCGCGCGACCTCTCGCGCGAGCACGCGTGCTTGCGCGCGCAGGCGACGCTCGCCGCGCGCGTGGGCTTGCGCCGGGTGCTCGCGCCGACGACCGACCACCGCGCGTTCTTCGACGCGCTCGGCCCCGACCCGCTCTTCGACGCGGGGGCGCCGCGCGAGGACCCGTCGGTGGCGCTCGCGCGGATCGCCCTCGCGCGCGCCGAGCGCCCGCCGTGGGCGCCGCACCTGCGCGCCGCGCTCGAGGCCAGCGCCGCCGTGGTGCGCGCCGCCGCGGCGTTCGCGCCCGAGGGCTCGCTGCTCGCCGACGTGGACCGCGCGCGCGCGCTCCACCCGGCGGGCGGCTGGGTGCATCCGAGCGCGGACGTCCGCTGCGGCGCTTGCGCGTGGCGCGACGCGGCGGACTGCGTCGTCGCGGCCGCGCCGGTCGAGGAGGCGTGGCCCGGGTGCGAGGCGTTCACGGGCGCGCTCGACTGCCGCGCGTGCGGCGCGTGCTGCCGCGAGGGCTTCGACGTGGTCGAGCTCGCGCCGGACGAGCCGTTCCTCGCTCGGCACGGGGCGCTCGTGGATCGCGTCGACGGACGCCTCGTGCTGCGGCGCCCCGGCGGTCGTTGCCCACCGCTGCGCGGAGACGGGCACGCCGAGCCGTACGCGTGCGCCGCGTACGCCGAGCGCCCGCGCGCTTGTCGGGAGCTCGCGCCGGGCTCCGAGGGGTGTCTCGCCGCGCGCCGGCGCATCGGGCTCAGCCTCTAGCGCGTCGGCGCCCGGACCGAAAAGCCTCCTTGACACTTGGCGCCGCGCACGCGAGCTTTTGCACATCGATGCTTCTGGGCGCGAAGCGAGCATGAACATCATCGCGGCAGGGCTCTCGGACGTCGGCCAGCAGCGGGAGCACAACGAAGACTCCTTCTGCATCCTGCCGGACTACGATCTGTTCATCGTCGCCGACGGGATGGGCGGTCACCGCGCCGGGGACGTCGCGTCGAAGATGGCGACGCACACGATCGCGTCGTTCTTCCAGGCGACCTCGAAGGAGGACGCGACCTGGCCCTTCCACTTCGACCCGCACCTGTCGGTGGAGGAGAACCGGCTCATCACCGGCATCAAGGTCGCCAACAAGCGCATCTACGAGGCCTCCGCGCGCTACCGCGAGGTGCACGGCATGGGCACCACCGTCGTCGGCGCCCTGTTCGCCCGCGAGCGCAAGCGCATGTACGTCGCGCACGTCGGCGACAGCCGCGCGTACCGCATCCGCGACGGCGAGATCACCCAGCTCACGCGCGACCACTCGCTCCTGAACGACTACCTCCTCGTCATGCCGGACATGACCCAGGAGCAGCGCGACGAGCTCCCGAAGAACGTGATCACCCGCGCGCTCGGGATGCAGGACTCGGTGGTCGTCGACCTCGTGCCCGAGCAGCCGCACACGCACGACGTCTACGTGCTCTGCTCCGACGGGCTGAGCGGCATGATGACCGACCAGCAGATCCGCGACACGGTGATCGCGAACGAGGAGCTCGACGCGGCGGCCAAGGCGCTCATCGATCGCGCGAACGAGAACGGTGGCGAGGACAACGTGACGGTGGTCCTCTTGCGCGTGACCGAGTGAGCTGACAAGGCTCCTCGCGCATGCAGTTCACCGTCCGCCACGTGTTCCACACCGACCTCGACACGTACTGGAACGAGATCTTCTTCAGCCCCGAGTACAACCGCCGGCTCTACTCGGAGGCGCTCGGGTTCAAGGGGTTCGAGGTCGTGGAGCTGACGGGAGAGCCGGGCGGCGTGCGCACGCGGACGATGCGGACGGAGCCCGCCGCGGAGGCGCCGGCGGTCGTCAAGAAGCTGATCGGCGACACCCTCACCTACACCGAGAAGGGGACCTTCGATCCCTCGACCGGCGTGTGGACCTACGACATCAAGACCAGCAAGCTCTCCGACAAGGTCACGATCGCGGGCCGCCTCTGGGCGGAGCCGGTCGCGGCCGGCGTCGAGCGCGTCGCCGAGATCGGGGTCGACGTCCGCGTGTTCGGCGTCGGCGGCGCGATCGAGAAGTTCATCGAGAAGACGACCCGCGACAGCTACGTGAAGGCGTCGCAGTTCACCAACGACTACATCCGAGAGAAGGGCCTCTTGGCAGGCCGCGTGGAGGCAACGTGAAGTCGCACCCCCGGAACGAGGGAACCTCGTCGATCGACATGGCGCTGCTCGCGCTGATGCCGGTGTCCATCGCCGCGCTGCTCGTGCTCATCGCGTACATGGCCGCCGACAGCTTGCGTTGAGCAGGAGGACGGGGTGCGAAGCACCCCCTCCGAAGACTCAGCGCCCGGCGGGGCGCCCGCCCTTGCGCGGGTCGCTCGCCGCCTGGAGCTGGGCGACGCCGTGCTCGCCGTAGACGATCCGGATCATCTGCGCGACCGCGGAGTGATCGAGCGACGCCACGGCGTGGCCGCGCGCGCGCAGGCCCTCGAGCAGCGCGTCGTCCATCCCCTCTTCGTAGTAGAGCGTGCTCGGCGCGCCCTGGTGGTGGATGCGCCGGCGCGCCATCGCCTCGCCGGCCGTGTCGCCGAAGAGGATCGCGAACAAGAGGACCTGCTCGGTCGCGGTGATGATGCGCGAGCCGCCCGCCGCGCCCGCGCAGAGGATCGGCCGCTCGCCCTCGAACACGATCGTCGGCGTCATGCTCGAGAGGGGGCGGCGCCCGGGGCCCGGCAGGTTCGGCGCGCCGCCGACGAGGCCGAACGCGTTCGGCGCGCCGACCTCGCGGGCGAAGTCGTCCATCTCGTCGTTCATCGCCATGCCCGCCGCGCTGAATCGTGCCCCGAAAGGCAAATTGACGGTCGTGGTCACCGCGGCGACGTTCCCCTCGGCGTCGACGACGCAGAGGTGCGAGGTGCCCGCGTCGCCGCCGGGGACCGCCGGCCGGTGGGCGCGGCCCTCGAGCGGCTGCTCGAACCGCCCCGTCGGCTGCGCGAGCATCGGGTGGAAGGTGCGCGCGCGCGCCTCGACGCGCGCCGGCTCGAGCAGCGCCGCCGTCGGCACGTCCACGTGGTCGGGGTCCCCGAGGTAGTGCTGTCGGTCCGCGTACGGCCCCTTCCAGCTCTCCGCGAGGGCGTGGCGGAAGTACGCCGAGTCCTGGCCGCGGTGGCTCGGCGGGAGCCAGCGCTCGAGCAGCGCCAGCGAGGCGAGCAGCGAGACGCCGCCGGCGGAGGGCGGCGGCGCCGTCACGAAGCGGTGCCCGAAGTGCGTGCCCACGAGCGGCTCGCGCGCGCGGACCTCGTAGGCGGCGAGATCCTCGGCCGTCATCACGCCGCCCTGGGCGCGCACCCTGGCGACGATCTCGCGCGCGATGCGCCCGCGGTAGAACGGCTCGGCGCCGCGCGCGGCGAACTCCTCGAGCGTGCGCGCGAGCGCGGGGTTGTCGACGCGGTGACCGGCCGGGATGAACGCGCTGCCGGGCGGGAACCAACGGCCGAACACCGGGTCGGCGCGCATCGGCTCGGCGAGCCACCGGCTGAAGCGCTCCCACACCGCGCTCGTCTCCCAGCCCTGCCGCGCGTGGCGGATCGCGGGCGCGGCGACCTGCGCGCGCGTGACGCGCCCCGAGCCGAGCCGCTCGAGCATCGCCGCGATCCCCGCGGGCTCTCCGGGCACGCCGACGGCGAGGCCGCCCGCGCGCGAGCGGTTCGCCGCGGTCTCCGCGTCGTCGCCCTCGCGGCGCGCGAACATGTCGGCGGTGGCCGCGGCGGGCGCCCGCTCGCGGAAGTCGAGGTAGTGCAGCGTGCGATCCGAGGCGCGGTAGTAGAGCGCGAAGCCGCCGCCGCCGAGGCCGCTCGAGGCCGGCGAGACCACGCCGAGCGCGAGCATCGTCGCGGCGGCCGCGTCGGCGGCGTTGCCGCCCGCGGCGAGGATCTCGGCGCCCGCCGCGGAGGCGCGCGCGTCGTCGGCGGCGACCGCGTGCTCCGTGAACACGATCGCGCCCGAGCCGTCCGCGCGCTGCGCGAGCAGGACGGGGAAGAGGGCGGCGAGCGCGAGCGCGCCGAGCCATCGATGCGCCCGAGCGTGGGGGGGCCTGTCGGCCGTGCGCGCGTGCATGTGCGCACCTTGCCGTCCTCGCCGCCGGATCGCCACACCCCGTGAGAAGGGCGGCTTGCCCGCGGCGCGCGCCCGCTCCACATGAGCCGGGTGCGGATCGTCGTCGTCATGGATCCGGTCTCGACCGTCGCGGTCGACGCCGACACCACGTTCGCGCTGATGCTCGAGGCGCAGCGGCGCGGGCACCAGGTCGAGTACGCCCAGCACCAGGACCTCTTCACCGACGGCGGCGAGGCGTGGGCGCGCGTGCGCCGCGCGACGTGCTCGCGCGAGACGACGCCGCCGATCGTCCTCGACCCACCCGAGGACGTGCCCCTGGCCGACGTGGACGTCGTCCTGATGCGCAAGGACCCTCCCTTCGACGACGACTACCTCCACGCCACGCAGATCCTCGAGCTCGCCCGCGGCGGCCCGCTCCTCGTCAACGACCCTCGCGCGCTGCGCGACGCGAACGAGAAGCTCTACGCGCTCCACTTCCCCGAGCTGATGCCCGAGACGCTCGTGACGAGCCACCGCGACCGCATCGACGCGTTCGTCGAGCGCGTGGGCGGCCACGCCGTGATCAAGCCGCTCGACGGCAAGGGCGGCGAGGGGATCTTCGCGCTCCGCGCGGACGACTCGAACAAGAACGCGATCGTCGAGACGGTCACGCGCGAGGGCCGCCGCCTCGCCATGGTGCAGCGCTACCTGCCCGCCGTGCGCGAGGGTGACAAGCGCATCCTCTTGCTCGACGGAGCGCTGCTCGGCGCGATCCTGCGCGTGCCGCAGCGCGGCGACCTGCGCAGCAACATCCACGTCGGCGGCCGCGTCGAGGCGGCGGTGCTCGACGAGGCGGACCACCGCATCGTCGCCGCGGTCGGTCCGCGGCTGCGCGCGGCCGGGCTCGCGTTCGTCGGGCTCGACGTGATCGGCGGCTACCTGACCGAGGTCAACGTCACGAGCCCGACGGGCATCCAGCAGGCTTCTCGGCTCGCGGGGGAGAACCTCGAGGCGAAGGTGATCGCGTGGCTGGAGACGAGCCGAGCCTCGCGCTGAGCGGCGCGCACGTCGCGATCCTCGGCTGGGCCGGCTCGACCGTGCGCCAGCTCCGCGGCGTCGGCGGGATCTACCGCCGGGCCGGCGCCGAGGTGATCCCGGCGAGCGCCCAGGTGTTCCGCGCGATGGCGCGCCCCGAGGGCTGGGCCGAGGAGGGGCGCGCGCTCGCCGCCCGCCTCGTCGAGGCGGATCCGGCGCAGCTCGTCCTGCACGTCTTCAGCAACGCCGGCTTCTGGACCTACGCGACCGCGCTCGAGGCCTTGCCGGCGGCGATGCACGCGCGCGTGCGCGCCGTGATCCTCGACTCGGCGCCCGGCTTCCCGGAGCGGATCGAGCCGTGGTTCTACGCGCGCTACAGCACGATGGCGATGATGCCGGCGGTCCTGCGCGGGCTGCGCCGGCCGCCCGCGCTCACGCACCCGCTCCTGACGCCGGCGGTCTGGGCGTTCATGCGCGGCTGGTACCACGCGAACCCGACGGCGATCGCCGCGGCGGAGCGCAGCCTGCGCGTGGTGCGCGAGACGGGCAGCTGGGACCACCTCGTGCTCTACGGCGCGGCGGATCGCCTCGTGCCGCCGCACTTCGTCGAGGCGTTCGTCCACCGGCTCGGCGCGAGCGGGCGCGGCGTCGAGGCGCACCGCTGGGAGGACGGCGAGCACGTGCGGCTCATGATCACGCACCGCCAGGAGTACTTCGCGCGGATCGCGGCGTTCCTCGCGCCGCGCCTCTCGCCGCGCGCCGAGCAGAGCGCCGAGCAGAGCGCGGAAGGCGCGACCCCCGAGTAGGCGCGTCTCGGCTCGGGCTCCTCGCGTCGATGCGCGTGAGCGGCTTGTGGGCGCGCTCGGAGCGGACTAGCTTCCCGCGCATGAGTGCTCCCCAAGACCCGGGCGCGCGCAAGCGCGAGAAGGCCAAGCGCAGGAAGAAGCTCGCCGAGTGGCGGGCCAAGAAGGAGGCGGAGGCCGCGAAGGCCGGCGAGCCGAGCAAGGCCAAGTCGGGCGCGTGAGCCCGCGGCGCGAGGCGGCGCCGACCCTCGCTCGCGGCGAACGCGATTGACATCGTGCGGTGTCTCTCGCTATCGCGTGGCCCCGAGGTGAACGTGCGCCGACTCTGCCTGTGCCTGATCGCTCTCTCGCTCGCGGCCTGCGGGCCCGCGGCGCTGCGCCCGACCGACACGACGCAGGCGCTGCGCCTCGGCAGCACGGCCATCCGCCGCGTCGAGACGCTGACGGACCTCGAAGAGGTGCGCGGTGTCGTCGAGCATCGCGGGTACGTCTACGTCGCGACCGACGGAGGCCTGCTCCGCTATCCGGAGGCCGACGTCACCCTCGAGGTCGTCGGCGGCCTCCCGAGCCCGGACGTCCGCGCGATCACCGTCGACGGGGACGACCTGCTGGTCGCGATCGGCGACGAGCTGTACACGCTCGGCGCGAGCGGCCTCGCGCCGGTGGCGGGGAGCCCGCGCCTGGGCGGGCTCGTCGACCTCGCGCACACGGCGGACGGAACGCTCTGGGCGTGCGGCGTCGGGGGCGTCGCGCGGCGCGCGCGCGGCGAGGCGTGGGAGATCTTCGGCGAGTCGGCGCGCTGCACGACGCTGGCGCCGACGCCCGAGGGGCACCTCTGGGTCGGCACGACCCACGGCCTCTGGTACGTCGAGGGCGACGTGGTGCGCGAGCACCCGATCAGCGGCGGGATCCCCGAGGGCTACGTGCGCTCGGTCGTGCCGGTGCTGCCCGGGCAGGTGCTCGCGATCGTCGATGGCCCGAGCGCCTCGCAGATCGCGCACTGGGACGGCCAGAGCTGGTACGGGTACACGATCCTCGGCCTCGAGGACCCGCTCATCGGGCTCGTCCGCCGGGGCTCGCAGGTCGTGCTCGTGAGCCAGAACCGGCTGCTCGCGATCGGGCCGCGCGGCGAGGGCGTGCCGCTCGTCGCGGTGCACGCCGAGCCGGGCACCGTGCGGAGCTACCGCGCGCGCCGCGTCGCGGCGGCGAGCCACGCACCGGGTCAGCTCCCCGCGCGCGACGCGGTCTCGGAGCCGAAGCGGATCATCGAGCGGCCGCCCAACGCGCCGACGCTCCGCGCGCCGAGCTTCCTCGCGCGCCCGCTCGACGTGACCCTGCCGGGCCGCATCTACGGCGCGTGGGTCCGTGGCGCCGACGCGTTCCTCGCGCTCGCGAACCACGGCGTGCTCGAGCTGCCCGCGTCGGGTCCGGCGCGCCCGCTCGTCACGCGCAGCCTCGTGCCGGAGGGGACGCTGCAGATCGCCACCGATCGCACCGGCTCGGTGTGGACGGTCGCCCGCAACCACCAGCTCGCGCGGTTCGCCAACGATCGCCTGCGGCGCGCGCCGGTCCCGGAAGGCGAGGTCGCCGACGCGGTCGCGCGCGGCCCGCAGGGCGCGTACCTCGTGACGCGCGTCACCGCGCGGCCCAACACCGTGCGCGTCTACCAGAACGCTGGGCAGGACTGGACGCAGGTGGCGGAGCGCACGCTCGAGCTGCGCACGCCGCTCGTGCGCGTCCCGTTCATGGGCGTCGCCAACGACGGCCGCGTCTGGCTCGCCCTCGAGGTCGTGCACGAGGACGGCACCGGCCACCGGATGCGCGGCGCCGCGGTGATCGACCCGTCGAGCCCGGCGGTCATCTACCACCACCGCGGCGCGGACCGCGCGGCGGGCGGGCTCGAGCTGCCCGACGAGATCGGCTCGATCGACTTCGACACGGAGAACGCGTGGTTCGCCACGCTCTCCGGGCTCGTGCGCGTCGGCGGCTCGCAGGCGGTCGTGTTCGGGGAGGCGCGCGGGGTGCGCGGCGAGGTCGTGAGCGACGCGGTGGTCGGCGACGGGCTGCTCTGGCTCGCCGCCGCCGAGGGCCTCGCGACCTACGACCGCAACGAGTTCAACTTCACGCGCCAGCCGCCGCACATCCAGGCGCTGCGGCCCACGCGCCTCGCGATGGACCTCTCGGGTCACCTCTGGGCCACGTCGCCGAACGGGCTGATCCTGCGCGAGGGGCAGAGCTGGTCGGTGCTCGACGCGAGCTCGGGCCTGCCGACCACGGAGCTGTCGGACGTGCAGGTCGATCGCGCGGGCCGCGTGTGGATCCTCGCCGCCGACCGCGTGATGGTCCTCGAGCGCTGACCCTGGGCTCGCGCCCGCCGGCGCTCACGCGCCTCGCTCCGGCGCGGGCGGCATCATCGAGACCGGGTCGACGGCGCGGCCGGACGCGCGCAGCCGCCGCGTGAGCACGCGGATCACGCCCTCGGCGATCTCCGACTGCTCGCGCAGGACGTCGTAGAAGTCGTCGCTGGAGATCGCGATGCACTCGGTCTGCTCTTCGGCGACGACGGTGGCGCTGCGCGGCTCGGCGTCGAGCACGGCCATCTCGCCGAACGTCTCGCCCGGACCGAGCCGCGCGAGCAGCATGCCCGAGCGGCGCACCGCGACGCGCCCCGCGACGACGAAGTACAGCTCGTCGCCGACCTCGCCCTCCTCGAGGATGGTCTCGCCGGCATCGAACGTCCGCTCCTCGGCGGCGTGCGCCATCGGGGCGAGGTCCTCCGGGTCGACCTTCTCGAACACCGGCGCGGTGCGGAGCAAGAGGACTCTCTCGAGCGTGGTGCGCATGGGCTCTGCCTTTCGAGCGGGGTCGGTGGCGTGGGCGGCGCGCGCCCGCACGACGGCCGAGGGGTCGTCGCGCATCCGCGCCGCGGCCGCGGCGGCGGCGTCGGGGTCGATCGCCTCGAGCGCGGCGAGGGCGACCTCGCGCACGAGGGCGCTCTCGTGCGTGAGGTGCGGCTCGACGAGCTCGCGGCTCGCGGCGCGCGGATGCCGCCCGAACGCCTCGATCGCGAGCGCCGCGTAGTAGGGGTTCTGGTGCGCGCAGCTCGCGCGCAGGTACTCGAGCGGCGGCGGCACCTCGCCCGCGGCCGCGCGCGCGCGGGCGAGGCGGTCCTCGGGCGAGGCGTCGTCGAGCCACGCCATGATCGGGCCGCGCAGGCGCGGCTCGAGCACGCCATCGAGCAGCTCGAGCGCGTTGCCGCGCCGCGATCGATGCGGCAGGCCCGCGCGCACGAGATCGAGCGCGCGCTTGTCGTAGCGCAGCGAGAGCGCGCGAAGGACGCGCTTGTTCGTGCGGTCCTCGTAGGCCTGGTGCGCGAGCTCGAGCAGCTCGGTGCCGAGCTCGCGCCGCGCGTCCGCCCACGCGGCGATGCGGCCGTAGCCGCGCGCGAGCTCGCCCGCGACGAGCGCCTCGACGTCCGAGAGCGGGAGCGGCTCCGCGCCGAGCGCGTCGCGGATCGCCGCGAGCGCGGCCAGCACGCGCAGGCGCACGTGTCCGTCGACGTGACCAGCGTGCGCGCGCAGCCCCTCGAACGCGGCCGCGCACGGGATGCGGCGCAGGGTCCGCGGCAGCGCGAGGGTGAGCGCCCGCGGCGTCCTCGGGTCGTCGAGCAGCGCGAGGAGCGGGGCCACGGACGGGGCGCCGATGGCGACGAGCGCCGCGCTCGCCGCGCCGCGCGTGCGCTGCTCGCGCAGTGCCTCGATCAGCCGCGGGACGAGCCGCGGATCGGCGACCCGGGCGGCGGCGCGGAGCGCGCGCGAGCGCACCTCGCTCGACGGGTCGTCGAGCAGCTCGACGAGCGGGCGGTACGCCGCCGCACCGAGCGCGCCGAGCGCGCTGCACGCCTCGGCGCGCGCGGCAGGCGTCTCGGCGCGCAGGAGCTCGGAGAGCCGCCGCGCGCCGGCGATCGCGCCCTCGACGCCGCCGTGGTGGAAGAGCCCCGCGAGGGCGCGCGCGCGCACCTGCGCGTCCTCGTCTGCGAGGCGCGCCTCGAGCGGCTCGACGCACTCGTCGCCGAGCGCGGGCCCGACCGCGTCGACGGCGAGCGCGCGCAGCTCCGGGTCCGGGTCGCCCAGCGCCTCGAGCAGCGGCTCGCGCGGCCCGTCCGACCGCTCGAACATCGCGCGCAGCGCGGCGCGGCGGACGTTGGGGTCCGCGTGGCGCGCGAGCGGCTCGACGGCGCTCACCAGGTCCTGGGGGAGCGGCCCGTCGAGGTGCGTCAGCGCCGCGGCGGCCGCGCGCGCGTCGCCGGACGCGAGGAGCGAGCGCAGCGCGCGCCGCGCCTCCGAGCCGAGCTCGTGCGCCAGCTTCTCCTCGAACGCGCCGTGCAGGCCGAGCGTGGTCTCGAGCGCGCGCACGTAGCGCCGCCGCACCCATGGGATCGTCAGGAGCCAGAGAGCCACCACGCCGAGCGCGATCGCGGAGAGCATCACGACGTCGAGCCGCGGCGCGACGAGCGCGAGCACCAGGCCTCCGACGGCGTAGCTCGCCGGCTTGATCACCGCGTCGAGGAACGCGCGCGTGCGCGCCTTCACGCGCTCGGCGAACGGGACGTAGAGCGCCTGCAGGGTCGTGTCGTGGACGGTGTACTGGAACCCGTTGTCGGCGAACTTCATCGCCGTCGCGACGGCGAGGTGCGGGACGAAGAGCAGGCCCAGGCTCGCGCCGCCGAACACCGCCGGCATCACCCCCATGCCCCAGCCCACGCCGAGCCTCCGCAGGATGCGCGGCGTCACGAACACCTGGAACAGGAACGAGACGATCCCGGTGCCCGCGTAGAAGAGGCTGAAGTAGCGGGCGAGCGCGTCCTCGCGGAAGGTGGCGCGCGCGATCGCCTTGAACTGGTAGTCGCCGATCGTCAGCGCGACGAACGCGCAGAGCAGGAACGCGGCGAGCGCCTGCACGTACGGGTCGCGCGTCACCCGGGGCTCGCGCGTCGGTCGTCCGCGCGCGTGGGGACGCGCGGGCCCAGGGGGCCGCGCGAAGCGCGCGAGCGTCTGGGCGAGCCACGCGACGAGCCCCATGAGCGCGACCAGGAGCAAGAGGAGCTGCTCCGTCCCGACCAGGTCGACGATCGCGCCGGCCGCGAGGCCGATCAACACGACGCCGAGCACGCGCGCCGCGCCGACGACCGGGAAGAGGCGGCGCGCGCTGCGCGCGTCGGTCAGGTCGTTCGCGTACGTCCAGAACTGCACGATGAAGAGGTTCGCCGCGACCTCCGACCAGACGTAGAAGGTCGGGTAGATCCAGCGCAGGCCGAGCTTCACCGCGGCGTAGGTGCCGAGGTACGTGACCGCGCCGATGGCGCAGCTGATCGCGATGAGGCGCGGCCGCGGGAGCTTGTCGGCGAAGCGCGCGTAGACGACGACGGTCAACGCCGAGGCCACGCCGAACAGCACGAACATCCACGGCAGCGCCCAGAGCGGGTAGCGGCTCAAGAAGAGCGTGTCGCGGACGGTCCGGCCGAGGATGAAGATCGCGGAGGCGACGAGCAGGTGCGTGAACAGCAGCGCGGTCTTGTGACCCTCGCCCTCACGGACGGAGAGCGCGGCGGCGAGCGCGCGGGCGATCCGATCCTTGGCCGTCACCGCGAGTCCATCCGCGCTCGGAGGTACAAGTAGGCCCGGCCGGCGCGCCCGCGACTCTATTCTCGGCCGGGCGGGACGCCGTAGAGGGCCACGACGGGCGCGTCTTCGGGATCGCCCTCGACGCCGCCGCCGCCGGGCTCGCCGTCTCGTCCATCGTCCCCACCGGCGCGCTCGTCGCCGCTCGTGTCCTCGCCGCTCGTGTCCTCGGCCACCGGCTCGTCGGCGCCGCCGTCGCTCCCGGCGCCGCACGCGGTCGCGCCGAACGCCAGGAGCGCCGCGGCGAGCAGCCCTCCGCGCCCGAACGGCCGCGCGCTCGCCGCGGCCCCGAGCGGCGCCTCGCAGAGCGGGCAGGCCGCGTCGGGCGCGACCCGGACGTGCGCGCGGCACGCGAGGCAACGGGTCAGGTCGTGGCGGCTTCGAGGCAAGCGCGGCATCGGCGCAGGATACCGCACCCCGCGCATCGTGCGGAATGCGGCGCGCGCGCGGGCGCCGCCTCCGATACGCTCGCGCGACGTGCGACCGGAGATGGCGGCGACCGCGCAGCGCTGGGGGGTGCGCCTCGCCCTGCTCACCGCCTTCGGCGTGTCGGGGCTCGCGGGCCTCGCCTACCAGATCACGTGGAGCCGGATGCTCGGGCGCTCCTTCGGCGCCACCGCGCCCGCGATCGCGACGGTCCTCGCGGTGTTCATGGGCGGGCTCGGCCTCGGCGCGCTGCTCGCCGGTCGCCGCGCGGGCAGGCTCGCGCCCTCACGTGCGCTCTACGCGTACGCGCTCGTCGAGGTCGCCGTCGCGGCGGCGGGGCTCGCCGCGCCGACGCTGCTGCTCGCGTCGTCCGACGCGTACGCCGCGCTCGGCGCGCTGATCGGCACGGGCGGCGCGGCGCGCGCGCTGTCACGCGCGGCGGTCGCGCTGTTCGCGCTCGGTCCCCCGACGTTCCTGATGGGGACGAGCCTGCCCCTGCTCACCCGCGCGCTCGACGTGCTCGCGACCGGCACGGCGCGACCCGTGGGGGTGTTGCAGGCGGTGAACGTCGGCGGCGCGCTGCTCGGCTCGTACCTCACCGGGCTCGTCCTGTTGCCGGCCCTGGGCGACACCGCGACCACCCGCATCGCCGCCGCCGCGAGCCTGCTCGCCGCGGCGCTCGGTGCGGCGGTCGCGGGCCGGCTGCGCCACCACGCCGCCCCCGCGGCGCCGGCGGACGCGCGTGGCGCCCGCCCGCCGCTCGCGCTCCTCGCGACGAGCGCCGCGACGGGCGGGCTCGTGCTCGGCTTCGAGGTCGTGTGGACCCGCGCGCTCGTGCCGATGCTCGGCGGGAGCGTCTTCGCCTTCTCCGCGGTGCTCGGCAGCGTGCTCGTGGGCCTCGCCGCGGGCGCCTGGCTCGCGGCGCTGGTCGGCGAGCGCGTGCGCGACCCGGAGCGCGCCTTCGTACGGCTCGCGTGGCTCGCCGCGTTCGGCGCGATCGCCGCCTTCCACCTCTTGCCCTCCTTGGTCCCCTACGCGGTGCGGCTCTGGGACGACGCGACGCCGGAGTGGGCGCGCGCGCTGGTGCTCCCCGCGCTCCTCGCGGCGGTCCTCGTGCTGGCCTCGACGGTGGCGTCGGGGCTCGCCTTCCCGATCGGGGTGCGGGCCGCGAGCGCGCGCGGCGGGGTCACCTCGGCGGCGGGCTGGCTGCTCGCCGCCAACACGCTCGGAGGCATCGGCGGTGCGCTCGGCGCGGGGCTCTTCGGGCTGGGCGCGCTCGGCCTCCGCGGCACCGCGATCGCGCTCGCCGCGCTCGGGGGCGGCGTCCCGATCGTCGCGGCGCTCGTCGCGCGCAGGGGGCCGGCGCGCGCGCGCTGGGGCGCCGCGAGCTTCGGCGTCGTCGCGCTCGCCCTCGCCGCGGCGACGGTGCCCGCGCTCGACGTGCGCGTGTTCGCCAGCGCGCTCCACATGCTCCCGCCGCGCATGCGCGAGCGGATCGCGCGCGAAGGGATCGACGCGCGCACGGCGACCGGGCGGCTCCTCTACGCCGCGGAGGGCGCCGAGACCGTCGTCTTCGTCGAGGAGGTGCGCGGCGTGCGCTCGATCTCGATCGGGGGCAAGCCCGTCGCCTCGAGCGACGCGCTCGACCTGCGCAACCAGTACCTCCTGGGCCACCTGCCCGCGCTGCTCCACGGCGGCCCGAGAGACGCCCTGGTCGTCGGGTTGGGCGCCGGCACCACCGCGGGCGCGCTCGCGCTGCACGCCACGACGCTCGACGTCTGCGAGCTGTCCGAGGAGGTCGTCGCCGGTGCGCGGCTCTTCGCCGACCTGAACCACGGCGTCGTCGATCGCGCGAACGTCCGGGTGCACGTCGAGGACGGGCGCACCTTTCTTCGCACGCGCCCCCAGCGCTACGACGTGATCTCGGGGGACCCGATCCATCCGTCGGTGGCCGGCGCCGCGGCGCTCTACACCGAGGACTACTTCCGGCTCGTGCGCTCGCGTCTGCGCCCCGGCGGCGTCGCGGCGCACTGGCTGCCGCTCTACCAGCTCGCGTGGCAGGACGTCCACGCGGTGCTCCGCGCCTGGCAGCGCGCGTTCCCCGCCGCGACCGTCCACCTCGCCGGGATGGACGCGGTGCTGATCGGGCACGCGGGCGACGCGACGCGGCCCTTCGGGCGCGCGTCGTCGTTCGACCTCGACCGTGCGCCCGCGGCCGCGCGCGCGGATCTCGCGCGCATCCACCTCGACGATGCGGCGCGCGTGGCGGCGACCGCGTGGCTCGGGCCCGAGGAGCTCGCCGCGCTGACGCGAGGCGCGCGGCCCCTGCGCGACGACCACAACTGGCTCGAGCTCTCTGCGCCGCGCAACGCCCACCGCGGCGGTCCGGAGCCGCTCGGCCGGCTCCTCGCGGCGGGTGTCTCTTCCGTCGACGGCGCCACCGAGGCGGAGCGCCGCGCGCGCGCGTCGTACGGCGCGGTCCTGCGCGACATCCACCTGGCCTGGTCGGGCGCGCCGGTCGCGACGCGGTGGGCGCTCGCACAGGACGCGCTCCGTCGCGACCCCGCGTCGAGCGAGCTGCGGGCGCGCGCCCGAGAGCTCGGGGTCGCGCTCGACGCGTCGCGCTGAAGGTCCGTCGCGGCGACGCCTCGGATGGAGATTCATCGACAGACTCGAGCCGCGCGTCAGCTCCGCGCGCGGAAGCAGAGCTCGATCGAGCGCACCCCGGTGCGCGAGTAGCGGAGCTGCCAGCTGCCCTCGACGGGAACGAGGTGGGCCGAGCAGAGACGGCGCCCGCTGTCCGTCAGCGCCATGCGCCCCGTCTGCAGGAGCAGGCTCCGCTCCTCGCACTCTTCGTCGGAGGCCGACCAGAAGCGCTCGTCCTCGAAGGGGCGCGCGTTGGCCTCGGTGGCGGCCGCGACGTGGAGGCTGCGGTCTCGCAGCGCGATGGTGGCGCCGTTCTCTCCGACGATGCGCAGGAGCATCCCGTCGCGCCGGCACGCGGTGACGGTGAGCTCGACCTCGTGCAGGCCCGAGACGTCGACCGTCCCGCGTGATCCGTCGAGCGCGACGCGCTCGCCGCACGAGCTCTCGCCAGTGACGGTGTCGATCTCGCACGACTCGGTGCAGAGCGCGCTCGCGCCCATCGCGACGTCCCCATCGCAGAGCCCCGCGCCCTGGCGCCCGCTCGGCACCTCGTCGGGCTGCCCGATGATCGCTTGGTCGAACGCGACGAGCTGCACGCAGCCCGAGAGGAGCAGGAGGGAGGCCGGTCCGAGGGTGCGCACGCGGGCGGACTCTAGAGCACAGACCCGCTCGAAACCACCGGAGCTCCCGGGCGGGACCGCGGCGCCCCGTGCCTTCTCGGCGCTCCGAGTGGATCGGCGCTCTCGCGCGCCCGCGCGTCGAGGGGATGGTAGCGTCCTGTCGTGGGGAGCTGGCTCGTCCGCGTGGTGTTCGCGGTGCTCCTCGGGTGCAGCCGAGCGCCCGAGCGGGAGCGCACTCCGCCGACCCCTGGTCCGCCGACCGGCGCCCCGCGCGTCGAGCACGCGGAGGATCCCGCTCCTGCGCCGGCCGACCCCACACCACCCGCCGGGCCGAGCGCCGATCACGGCGCCGCCGAGTGCGGCTCCGGCGACCCGTGCGTGCTCATCGGCGACCCGTGCGGGAACCCGATCGCGGTGCCGCGTTCGCAGGCGCGTGAGCGCTCGGAGGGGATGCGCCGGATCGCGCGCGTGGTGAGGTGCACGGGATCGCGCCGCGTCTCGCCCGCCTACCCGAGCTGCGAGGCCGGCACGTGCCGCGCGCTGCCCCACCTCGTCGAGCCCGAGCGGCACGCTTGCGGGCGATCCGACGAGTGCGTCGCCGTGATGCTCGGCTGCCGCGAGTCCGCCGCGATGAACGCGAGCGCCGCCGGACCCTACCTCGACGATCTCCCGAGGCTGCAGCGCGAGTGCCGCAACCGCGTGGGGTGGGATCGCCCTCCGGACGTGGTGTGCGCGTTCGGGTTCTGCGCGTTCGCCGTGCACGTCGGACCCTGAGTCGAGGCGCTGCGCGCGCGTCCGTGATTGCACGAGGTGCAATGTTCCTGCGTATCATTCGAGGATATGGAATCCTCCGACCTCGCTCAGCTCGTGACCCTCGACGCGCTCTTGACGGAAGAGAGCGTCAGCGGCGCCGCGCGGCGGCTCGGGCTCTCGACCCCGGCGGTGAGCCACGCGCTCGCGCGCCTGCGGGAGCGCTTCGACGACCCGCTCCTGGTCCGCGCGGGCCGCACCATGGTGCTCACCCCGCGCGCGCTCGCGCTGCGCCCCGCAGTGCGCGACGCGGTGACCGTCGCCGCGCGCGTGTTCACCCGGCCCGAGCCGTTCGACCCGGCGCGCCTCTCGCGCACCTTCGCGCTGAGCGCGACCGACTACGTGCTCGTGGTCGTGGGTCCCGCGCTCGAGGCGCGCGTGCGCGCTGGCGCGCCCGGGCTCGACCTTCGCTTCGTCCCGAACGCGGTCGATGACGCCGAGCGCCTGCGCCGCGGCGAGACCGATCTCGCGGTCGGGATCTACGGCGAGCTCCCGCCGGAGCTGCGCACGCGGGTGCTCTTGACCGACCGCCTGGTCTGCGTCGTGCGCGAGGGGCACCCGCGGGTCGGGCGTCGGCTCGGTCTCGACGCGTTCGTCCGGCTCGATCACGTGCAGGTCGCGCCGCGCGGCCAGCCCGGCGGCTACCTCGACGACGCGCTCGCCGAGCGCGGGCTCGCGCGTCGCGTCGTGCGCGCCGTCCCCTACTTCCAGGTCGCGCTCGCGATGGTCGCCGCCAGCGACGACGTGCTCACCGTCTCCGAGCGCATCGCCCGCGCGCTCGCGCCCGGCCTGGGGCTGCGGATCGTCGAGCCGCCGCTCCCACTCGCGCCGTTCGCGCTCTCGATGGTGTGGCATCCCCGCTTCGACGCCGACGCCGCGCACGCGTGGCTGCGCGAGCGGCTGGTCGACGCAGCGTCCGAGGTCGCTCCCGTGCGGCACGAGGGCGCGCGGCGCCGCCTCGACGCCGGTGAGGCCGGGCGGCGCCGGCGGCCCCGCAGATGATTGCATCGCGTGCAACGAGTCATTTCCCAACCCCTCGTTGTTGCAACATGGGCGCGTCTCCACAGTCACGGGGTCGGCGCGCCGTCGCGCCCCTTTCCCGGAGAGCCCCATGACCGCCAACCTCGACGTCACCCGCAAGAAGAAGATCCTGCTCGTCGCCGCAAACCCCGCGACCTCGACCGTCACCGGATGGCCGGTCGGCTTCTGGTGGGCCGAGCTGTCCCACCCGTACTGGGCCTTCACGGAGGTCGGCTACGAGGTGGAGATCCGCAGCCCCGACGGGGGTGCCCTCGTCGCCGACGGCTACAGCGACCCCGAGGACGCGAGCGGCTACTCGGCGCACGATCTCTTGAGCCTCGGGTTCAAGCGCTCGCCCGCGCACCGCGCGCTGCTCGAGGCGACCGAGCGCGTCGACGAGGTCGACCCCGCCGACTACGACGCCCTCTTCCTCGCCGGCGGCCAGTCGCCGATGTTCACCTTCCGCGAGAGCCCGAAGATCGCGCGGCTCGTCGCGGGGTTCTACGAGGCGGGCAAGGTCACCGCGCTCGTCTGCCACGCGACCTGCGCGCTGCTCGAGACGCGGCTGTCCGACGGCTCGCTCCTCATCGCCGGCAAGACGTGGACGGGCTTCGCCAACGCCGAGGAGAAGTTCGCCGACGACTTCGTCGGCCAGCGCATCCAGCCGTTCTGGATCGAGGACGAGGCGCGCCGCATCGAGGGCACCAACTTCGTCGTCGACCAGCGCTTCCGCCCGTTCGCCGTGCGCGACGGCCTGCTCGTCACCGGCCAGCAGCAGTACTCCGGGGCCGCGGCGGCGCGCCTCGTCATCGAGGCGCTCGGGCGCTGAGCGGAGGCACGCCGATGAGCCCCGACGACTTCGTCGCCCTCGCGCTCGCCGCGCCCATCGAGAGCGGCGCCGCCCAGTACGGCTACTCCATGCGCGTCGCCTCCGAGAGCCGCCGACCGCCCGGCGTGATCGCGCTGACGTGGATCACCGGCAAGGACGAGGCGGAGCGCGAGCGCATCCGCGCCCACAGCCGCCAGAACGTGCAGGACTTCCTCGCCGAGCCGGGCTTCCTCTCGATCGTCACCGGCTTCATCGGCCTGCGCGGCTTCACCGTGACCGCCTGGGAGGACGAGGACGCCATGCGCCGCGCGCTCGGCAAGCACCACGCGGCGGCGATGCGCGAGCTCTTCGGCGAGGACTTCGTCGCGAGCGTGTGGACGAGCGTGTGGGCGCCGACGCGCGTCAACCGGCTCTGGGTGCGCTGCACCGCGTGCGGTGCGCTCGAGGACGTCTCGGACGACCACCGCGCGTGCAGCCGCTGCGCGGCGGCGTTGCCCGAGCGGCCGGCGTACTGGTGAGCGTGCATCGGACGGAGCGACCCTCGACCCCAGCCTCGGAGGACCCAGTGAAGATCGCCATCCTCGGCGCCGGAAACGTCGGCGCCACGCTCGGCCGCGGCCTCGCGGCCGCAGGTCACCGGATCGCCTACGCCGTGCGGGCGCCAGGCGATCCCAAGCACGACGTCTCGCGCTCCCACGCGGAGGTGCTCGCGGTGCCCGACGCGGTCCGCGAGGCCGACGCGGTGATCCTCGCCACGCCCTGGGCTGCGGCCGAGGCGGCGCTCGCGAGCGCCGGGGACCTCGGCGGCAGGCCGCTGCTCGACGCGACGAACCCGATCGGCCCGGGCTTCACGCTCACCCACGGCGGCGACGACTCGGGCGGCGAGCAGGTCGCGCGCTGGGCGCCGAGCGCGCGCGTCGTGAAGGTGTTCAACACGACCGGCAAGGAGAACATGGCCGACCCGCGCTACGGCGCGGCGCGCGCGGCGATGTTCGTCGCGGGCGACGACGAGGCGGCGCGCGCGCTCGCGCTCGGGCTCGCGCGCGATCTCGGGTTCGAGGCCGCGTCCGTCGGCGGCCTCTCTCGCGCGCGGGTGCTCGAGCCGCTCGCGATGCTCTGGATCCGGCTGGCGATGGGGCTCGGGCACGGGCGCGACGTCGCCCTCGGGCTGCTGCGCCGCGAGGGTGTCGCGGAGGCGCCGGCGGCGGCGCCGAGCGAGGGTCCGCCGCTCTCTGTCGCGATCCTCGGGAGCGGCCGCATCGGCGCGGGGCTCGGCCGCGCGTGGGCGCGGGCCGGTCACGACGTCGTCTTCGGCGTGCGCGACGAGACGGATCCCGAGACACGCGCGCTCGCCACCGCGCTCGGCGCGCGCCTCGCCTCCGTGCGCGCGGCGCCCGAGGGCGCCGACGTCGTCGCGCTCGCGGTGCCGCACCGCGCGCTCGACGAGGTGCTCGCGGAGGCGGGTGAGCTCGCCGGGCGCGTGGTGATCGACTGCACCAACGCGGTAGGCCCCGGCTTCTCGCTCGTCCACGCGCACACCACGAGCGCCGCGGAGGAGCTCGCGCGCCGGCTCCCGCGGGCCCACGTCGTGAAGTCGTTCAACGCGCAGGGCGCCGAGAACCTCGCCGCGCCGGTCTACGATGGCGTCCCCGCCGTCAATTTCTTTTGCGGAGATGATGCGGCGGCGAAGGACGCCGTCCGTCGCCTCGTCCGAGACATCGGCTTCGCGCCCATCGACGCGGGCCCGCTCGCCAGCGCGCGCCTGCTCGAGCCGCTCATGGTCGTGTGGGTCCTGGCCGCGCAGGCGCTCGGCACCCGCGACCTCGGCTTCGTGCTGCTCCGCCGCTGACCTACCCGATCCATCGGCGACGCAGCGACGCGGTCGCCGAGGACCCCGACGCGCGTGGAGCCCCGCCCGGCCCGCTCGGTGGTCGGAGCGTCTCCGAGATCGGGCGGTGAGCCAGGCCGACGCTCCGGCGCGTGGCGTCGCCGCTCGCGTCGGCGCTGAGCTCTCAGTCGAAGGTGCCGCGCAGGCTCAGCGAGCCCAGACCGGCGCTGACGCCGACGCTCGCCGCGCGCGGTGCGGGGCGGCTCGAGAGCTCGAAGGCGATGATCGATCCGGTGATCGCGCCGACGCCCGCGAGCACACCGCCGCTCGCGTAGAAGGCGCCTGGGTCCAGGCGGTCCGCTTGGTCGGCGAAGAAGCCGCCGACGATGAGCGCGGCGCCGGGCAGCGCGCCGAGGAACGACCCGAGCAACGTCCAGCCGAAGTCGGCGCCACGGCCGCTCAGGTTGCCGAAGAGAAAGACGCTCGCGGGGATCGTCAGCAAGGCGGTGAGCGGCACGGCGGTGATCGTCGCCTCGAGGGGCGCGTATCCGCACGGGGGCGCCTGGCACGCGGGGTACGCGACGGAAGCGACGAGCAGGCCTCCGAGCCCCGCGAGGACCGCGCCGACGCCGGCTCCGGCGGTGACCAAGAGCCCGCGCTCCCAGCCGGGCGACGGCGTGTTCGCAGGGAGCTCGAGCGCGCCCGGAGGCTCGAGCAGGGTGGGCCCTGGCTCGTCGAGCGCGACGGCGAGCTGGGCCTCGGCGAGGGCGGGGAGCGCGAGCGCGAGGACGATCGAGAGCGGGACGAGAATCGTTCGGGACATGGAGGTGCCTTCTCCGCTCGCGCGGGCGAGCGGGGTTCGTGGTTCGCGTGGATGGCGGTCAGTGGGCGTCGAGGAACGCGGCGATCTCCGCGGCGAGCAGGCGCGGTCGCTCGCAGTGGAGCGCGTGGCCGGTGTCGGCGAGCAGGAGCGTCGGTCCGTCCGCCGTGAGGTGTCGCGACAGCCGGCGGACGAACGAGTACGTCGTCATGGGGACCAGGTCGTCGGCGTCGCCCGCGACCAAGAGGAGCGGCGCGGTGATCCGCGAGAAGCGCCGCTCCCCATCCTCCTCGACGGCGAGGTGACTGAACACGAGCTGCTCGTAGGCCACGCGATAGTGCCAGCGACGCTGGTGCTCGCCGTAGGTCTCGCCGACCTGCCGGAGGCCCTCGCGCACGAACCGCTCGTTGCACGACCAGCCGGGCCGGTACCAGTAGGCGGCTTGGTCTCGGAGCGACGAGAGGCCGCCGACGAAGTAGTCGCGCCGGCTCTCGCTGGTCTCCGGCGCCGACCACGCCTCGCGAGTGACGCGCACCGCCTCGTGCTTGACGACGTCGGTCATCTCGCCGTCGCGCGCGGCGAACGGGAGCCGGGCGAGCGACCACGAGAAGTCGATCGACGCCGGCGACCACGCGACGATCGCGCGCGGCCAACCGTGCCCGCCCTCGGCGAGGCGGAGCACGAGGTTGCCGCCGAGGCTCCCTCCGATCGCGGCGCGCACGCGATCGCGTACGCCGAGCGCGTCGACGAGCGCGACGAGGAACGCGTCGAGGAACCGTAGGACCGCGTCGTCGCCGCCGAAGGTGTCCACGATCGCCCTCGGGTCGACGCGCTCGGAGTAGGCGTTCGACGGCAAGTCCATCGCGACGATGCTGAGCGCGCGGCCGCGCGCGCCCGCCTCGTCGATCAGCGCCGCGAACAGCCCGGCCCCTTCCTCGGCGAGCGACGTGTGGCCGTGCACGAAGAGGATGACCTCGTGGTCGGCCGGGATCAGCGGCGGTCGCGCAGGAGGGATCGCGCCGACGAGCTCGGCGGGGACCGCGGGCTCGGGCGCGGGGTCGGTGGAGGCGATGACGACGCGGGTGCGAACCGCCCGAGGCTCGACCGGCGTCGGGACGTCGACGACGACGTCGTGCTGCGGCCACGGCGCCGCGTGCACGGCGATCGGTCGGCCTGGGGCGTCGTCCTCCGGCGAGACGGCGATCCAGCCCAGCGGTCCGCGCGCCCGCGCGCGGTGCGCCGCCGGTCCGCGGAGCGCCCACGCGACGTGGTAGGCGCGCTCGAGGGCGAACGCCTCGGCCGCCGCGCTGCCGCCGATGGCTCCGGGCATCGGTGGATCGGCCGCGAAGGCGGCGTAGCTCCGCGCGCCGCTCACCGCGAGGTCGGCGAAGGCGCGGGCCCGCTCGAGGTCACCGGTGTCGTAGGCGTGCGCCGCGCGCGCGAGCGCCTCGCGGGGACTCGCGAGCGCCGCCACCTCGCGCAGGTCCGCCGCGAGCGCGAAGCAGAACGCTTCGTCTCGCGCGTCGCACCCTCGGTTCGTCGCGAGCAGCGCAGGGGGAGGCAGCGCGTCGTCGAGGTCGTGGGGCGCGCAGTCGCGCTCGTCTTCGGTCGGCACCACGACGCGCTCCTCGCGGAGGTCGACGGGCTCGCCCAGGGATGGGAGCAGGCACCCGGTGGCGAGAGCCGAGAGCAAGACGGGGAGCAGAGTGATTCGCATGCCCCATGGGTGCGCGCGGCGAGCCGTCGTGGGACGTTTTTCTTTCGCAGGTCCTCGCGGATCGTCGCCTCGCACCTTTTCGTCTCACTTCGGGCGGCGGCCGACACTCATGTGACATGCTCGCCAAGGTGCTCGAGTTCCCTCACGCCGAGCCGGGAGCCGCTCCATTGGACCTGGAGGTCACGCTGACGGAGCTGGTGCCGGTGGTTCGCGCGTGGATGTGGCGGCTCCTCGGGCCGCGCGTCGACTACGATGACGCCGTGCAGGACGCGCTGATCGAGCTGGCCAAGGCGCTGCCGAGCTTCGAGGGGCGCTCGAAGGTCACGACGTTCGCGCACCCGATCGTCGTGCGCACCGCGTACCGCTACATGCGCGCCCCGCGCGAGGTGGCTCCGAGCGACCCGGACACCGTGGCCGGGACCGACGACCCGGAGCGTCGCGTCGCTCACCGGCAGGAGCTCGACCGGCTCCACCGCGTGCTCGGCCAGCTCCCCGAGACGGCGCGCGTGGCCTTCGTGCTCTGCGCCGTCGAGCGGCTCGCGCACGAGGAGGCGGCCGCCATCGAGGGCGTGTCGGTCGAGACGCTGCGCGCTCGGCTGAAGCGCGCGAAGGCCGAGCTCGCGCGTCGCCTCCGCGCCGACCCGGAGCTCGCGAGCATGCTCGGGGGGCGCACGTGAACGCCGCCGGGGACGACGACCGCCTCCTCGCGTGCGCGGCCGAGCGCCTGCGGGCCGATCCGCCCGCGCTCGACGCGCGTGGAGTCGCGGCGCTGGTGAGGCACGCGATCGAGGCTGCCGAGGGAGATGCGCTCGTCGACGCCCTCGCTGGCGCGCTCGCCGCGTCGTCTCCGCCCGAGGTCTCTGCGGCGCGGCTCGCCGCGCAGGCGCTGCGGGAGGCGACGCAGGCGGCGCACGAGCCGGTGGAGCCCGGACGCACGGCGGACGTCGTCCCGATCCGCTCGCCTTCGCGTCGGACCTCGCGCCGCCTCGCGTGGGGCTGGCTCGCCGCGGCGGTCGCGCTGGTCGCCGTCGGCGCCGGCCTCTGGGCGCGCCGCGGCACCACGCCGGCGCCCGAGGGTGAGCTCGTGCATCACCTCGCCGCAGGACACGTCGTGCGCGCTGCGCCGGACGCGCGGCTCTCGCTCGACGAGCGAGGCGACGAGGTGCGCGTCGTGCTCGAGGTGGGCCTGGCGCGCTTCGAAGTGGTCTCCGGATCGCGCTTCCGCGTCGAGGCTGGCGACGTTCGCGTCGAGGTGACCGGCACCGCCTTCACCGTGCGGCGTGAGCCGAGCCCCGAGGGAGACCTCGTCGACGTGCACGTGGTCGAGGGCGCCGTGCGCGTCACCGCAGGCGACGTCCAGCGCCGGCTCGGGCCAGGCGATCGCTTCGCGCACCGCTCCGTCGGCACGCGCGAGGTCGACGCGGGGCCCGCGCGCGAGCCGAGCCCGCGCGTCGACACGCCGGACGACGTCGACCCGCCGAGCGAGGCTGCCGAGCCGATGGCGCCCGGCCGACCGACCGCCGGAGGGCCGACGCGAAGCGCGGCGCCTCGCGTCGAGCGAGACGGTCGAGACGATCGAGCGCTCGACGCACGACGGCCGCCGCTCGACGAGGCTCGCGCCGCGCTCGCCGCCGGGCGCTACGACGAGGCTCTCGCGATCGCCGAGCGCGTCGTGGGCCCGGACGCGTGGCTCGTCCGCGGCGATGCGCTGCGGGGGCTCGGCCGCCCGCCCGAGGCGCTCGGCGCGTACCGAGAGGCGATGCAGCGCGCGACGAACGCGTCGGAGCGCGCCGTCGCGGGGCTGAGCGGAGCGCGGTTGCTCGCGGGCCCGCTGGCTCGTCCCGCGGAGGCTCGCGAGCTGCTCGACGAGAGCGGCGCGTTGCTCGCGGGCTCTCCCGTGCGCCGCGCCGCCGAGCTGCTGGACGCCCGCCTGGGCCCACGGTGAGCCGGCTCGCTCGAAGCGCGAGCGTCGCGCTCGTGGCCTGGCTGTCCGCGGGCGCGGCCCCGTGCGCGGCGCAGCCTCGGACGATCCTCGTGGTCTCCGAGGACGTCTCCGAGGACGTGCGCGACTCGATCCGTATCGAGCTCCAGCTCTCGGGTCGCCGGGTCCACGTGATGAGCGGGATCGCGCGGGACCCGGAGGCGCTGCGCGGCCTGGCCGCGCACGGCGAGGGCGAGGTGATCGCGTTGGTCCGGGAGGGAGCCGGCGGCGCGCTCGTTCGGCTCGAGCGCGAACGGATCTGGCGCGAGCCGGTCGACCCCGGTGCCATGCGCTCGCCGCGGGCCCTCGCGCTGCTCGCCTCCGCGTTGCTCGAGGCCGTGTCCGAGCCGATCGCCCGGCCCCCACCCGCCGCGCGCGCGCTCGCCGCGCGGCTCGCCCCGCCGATCCGCGAGGCGCGCCGCGAGCTCGCCCCGTTGCCCGAGGCGCCTTCGGCCGAGCCGCCGCCTTCGGTGGCGCTCCGGGCGGGCGTCGCCGCGCGCGAGATCCGATCGCCGGCGGCGCAGACCTCGGAGCTCCCGCCCGTCGGCGAGCGCGTGGCGTTCGAGGCGCTCGGCGCGGTCCTCTTCGGCGGCGGGCTCGCGCTCGGCGGCGCGCTGATCGGAGAGACCGCAGGCGCGGGGAGCCCCTTCCCGTACTGGGCGGTGGGCATGGTGCTCGGCGCGACGCTCGGCACGTCCGCGGGTGTCTTGCTCGCCGGCCGTCTCACCGGCGCGGAAGGCGACCCGTTCTGGACGCTCTTCGCCGGGGTGCTCGGCGGCGGGGTGAGCGCCCTCTTGCTCTGGATCGGCGACGCGACGGACACGAACCCCGACGACGGAGTCACGACCGGCTGGGTGTACCTCGGCGCGGCCGTGGCGGCCTTGCTTCCTCCGACGCTCTCGGTCCTCGCGTTCGAGCTCAGCGTCCCCGAGGCGCAGGCGCCGCGCCTGCGCCTCGAGCTCGGCCCGGGCGTGGTGCGCGCCACCTTCTGATCCATCCCGCTCGCCTCAGGAGCTCAATCGGCGCAGCAGCGGAAGCCGGTGGAGTAGTCCCAGTGGCCCATCGTGTGCGCGGTGGTCCGGTAGAGGCAGCCCTCGCCGTTGCGATAGGTGTCCACGTAGTACCCGCCGCGGAAGGTCCCGCTCGGATCGGCGGTCCACTCGTGCAGGTTCCCCATCAGGTCGAGCACGCCCTCGTCGGTCACGCAGCCCGCGTGTGCGCCGGTCGGCGCGACCGAGTCGGGGAGCTGGTTGATGCATGCGTCGCCGAGGCGCGACCAGATCCAGCTCTCGCTCGTGCCGAAGCGCTCCACCGCGGGGTGGACCGCGCGCGCGTCGTTGCAGCGGCCGTCGTCGCGCGCGCCCGGGTACGGGTAGGTGCGCGCGAGGCCAGGGCCGCGGCACGCGCGCAGCCACTCCGCGTCGGTGCACAGGCGCTTGCCCGCGGCGGCGCACGCGGCGGCGGCCTGCGTCCCGCTCACGTAACCCTGCGGGATCGCGCCCTCGATCGAGACGGCGCGCACCGCGCGGGCGCCCGGGTTGTGGAACGGCGACCAGCTCGGGCCGCCGACCAGCTCGAGGGCGGCCTCGAAGCGGTCGACGCAGAAGGTGTCGACGCGCGTCATCCCGGGCGGGCAGCCGCCGATCCCAGCCGCCTCGGTGAGACCCTCGTTCGGGAGCGGCATCGCGCTCGGGTCGCACATCGACGCGTCGCGCCGCGTGCAGCACTGGATCTCGGCGGGGCCGGGGCAGAAGCCGGGCGTCGCCATGCGCTCGCCGGTGCAGTCGTCGACGTGCTCGCACGTCCCGGGGACTCCGCCGACGGCGCACGGCGTGCCTGCGTCCGCGCCGCTCGCGTCGAACGCGGCGGCGTCGAACGCGCTCGCGTCGAACGCGCCGGCATCGGTCGCGCTCGCGTCGATCGCGGCGTCGGCGCCGGCGTCGGACGCGCTCGCGTCCATCACGTCGGACGCGCCCGCGTCGGGCGCTCCCTGCGCGTCGCACGCGCCGAGCAGCACGAGGACCACGAGCGCGCCGGCGGACCGCACGGCCGTCATCATAGCGCCGCCGCGACGCGACGAGCTCAACCGCGCACGTCGATGCGCAGCACGCGCCGCGCCTGCATCTGGACGAAGTACACGACGCCATCGAGCACGGTGAGCCCGCCGATGCCGCGACCGGTGCCCGTGTCGAGCGTGCGCAGGTGCGCGCCCGCGCGCGTGAACAAGGAGATGTGGCCGCTCGCGTGGTTGGCGACCACGAGGGTGTCCGCGTCGAGCAGGGCGAGCCCGCTCGGCTCGACCTCGGCGCCACCCCACGCCGCGCGCAGCGCCTCGGAGTCGAGCACGATGTCGAACGGGAGGTCCTCCATCGCCGTCGCCTCGTAGCCCTCGTGCGTCCGGAAGGTCCCGAACTCGGTGGCCGGCGCGCGCACGTCGATGTGAAGGACGCGGCCGTTGCCGGTGTCGGCGACGTAGAGGTCGGCGCCGGCGATGACGACGTTGGACGGCACCTCGGGTCGCCGCGCGATCGTCGCGCCGCCGCGCAGGTAGAAGCGCGTCACGTCCCCGTCGTCGTGATCGTGGTGACCGGGGAAGTGCGGCGCCGCGAAGTCGTAGCGGTCGAGCGTGCCCTCGGGGCCGTTGAGCGTCCAGTAGACGTTGTCGCGCTCGTAGGCGATCCCCATGCAGTATTGCGTGGCGTGCACCATGTCGAGGTGCGAGCCGTTGGACCATTCGAACGAACCGTTCACGCCGTTGTAGATGGCGGGATCCGAGGTCCAGAGCGTCGGCCCGATGAAGGGGAGCTGGTCGGTCGGGTTCGCGGTCCAGTGCTCGTGGCACGTCGCGAACGTGTCGGTGAAGACGGCGGTCTCGGTGAGGTTCGCGCCATCCGCGCCCGGGTCGCTCGGCTCGAGCCGCAGCTCGCGCGCGCCGAACGCGATCGCGGACGGACGGCGCATGAAGTGCCACGCGTTCGCGTCGACGACGAGGTTCGCGCGGCCGGCGGCGTCGGTCGCCGGCTCGGCGGCGCGGGGCTCGCGGATCGCGACCGTGCTGCCCTCGAGGCTCGCGCAGTCGTTCGCGCCACCCAAGAGGCCGCGGGAGGTGCACTCGCTCTCGTCGTCGAACGCGGGATCGCGCGCGAGGCGCTGCACCACCCAGAGCTCGCCGGCGGGGTGCGGCGCGACGTCGACGGGGATCCACGGCCGCGTGCCCGCGAAGCCGAGCGAGCGCTCCACCGCCTCGTAGACGACCGCGTAGCTCACCTCCGCGCCGTCGTGCAGCCGCGCGGGCGGCGCGCCGGCGTCGCCGTCGGGCGGCACCGCCTCGCCGCCACACGCGGCCAGGCACAGAGACAACCAGACGATCGGATGAAGACGCACGCGAGGCCTCCCAGGCAAAGGACCCACCGTGAAGGCTGTCCGGGGTGCGCGCAAGCGCGGGGGCGCGCTCGGCTCCTTCGCCGAGACCACGGAGACGAAGCGCTGCCTCACACGCGGGGTGGCTGAGCGAGCGCGCTCGGCCCCGCGCGGCGGCGCCGCGCGGGGCGGCGCTCACCCGCCGATGGCGATGCCGAGCTTGTGGCGCAGCGAGAGGTAGTCCTCGCTGACCGCGTAGGTGTGGAGCTCCTTCAGGCGGTCCTTGCTGCCGACGCCGGCGGAGTCCTCCGGCGACGCCTTGATGATCGCCGTCGAGAGCTCGAGGTCGTTCGAGAGCACGAAGCCGACGCGGTCGGCGGTGAGGTCCACCGCGGCGACCCACTTCTTGAGGTCGAGCTCCGGCGCGGCGGCGAGGAGCTTCTGCACGTGGCTGCGCAGCCGGTCCTTGTCGGGCCCGGAGAGCTGCTTGTCGAACGCCGCGAGGCTCTCGGCCACCGCCGCCTCGAGGTTCTTCGGGATCGGGAACTGCCCGACGGCCGTCTTGATCGCGGCGAGCAGCCACGCGCGCAGGCCGCTGCCCGTCGGCACCAGCATGCGCAGGTAGTGCCCGGGGCGCAGGTAGCTCAGGTGCCGGCCCGCGACGAACGCGAGGGCCTTGCTCGGACCGCCCGCGAGCGCGCCCTTGCCCAGGCCGATCGCCGGCGGGTCGGTGAACACGAAGCTCAGGCCCCCCGGATCCTTCGTGCGGTAGTACACGTCCGGCAGCGTGATCGCGGTGACCCCCGCCGCGTAGACGAGCGTGCGCGCGAGGTCGGCCTCGTCGCTCGCCGGCTCGCGCTTGTCCGCGGGCGTGATGGCGAACTTGTCGAGCCCCTGCGCGCGGGTCGCGACGACGGCGCGCGTGATCGTGGCGAAGATGTCCGTCAGCAAGACGTCTTGCGTCGGGTGCTGGAGGTGACGCGCCCACATCTCGGCGGTGAACGCGCTCGTCGCCGCCGCGGGCTCGCGCGTGCGGTGCTTCTTGTAGAAGGTCAACTCGTCGGGCTCCGCGTTCTTGAGCACGCTGAGCGCCTGGCAGGTGCACCACGACTCGTCGGGCTTCTTGGCCTCGGTGTAGAGCTTGCGCAGGGCCTGGTAGCTCTCGATCCGGTACGGGTTGAGCTCGAGCAGCTCGCCGTGGACCTTCACCGCCTTCTGGAAGTAGCGCTTGGGCTCGGCGCCGTAGACCGACGCGAGCTGCTCGAGCCGCCGCCGGTTGCCCGGGTCGAGCTTCTGCGCCTCCTCGAGCACCTCGGTCGCGTCGCCCGGCCGCTCGAGGCGGTGGAGCAGGAGCTCGCCGAGCTGGTCTTGCAGGTGCGCGCGGTCCTTGGCGGGCGCGTCGGCGGGCAGGCCCTTGAGGCGGTCGCGGTAGACCTCCTCGAGCCGGTCCCAGTCGCCCTGCGTGTTGAGCGCGGTGACGAGGCCGTCGAAGCTCTTGAGCGAGGTCGGCTCGTGCTCGAGCGCCTGCTCGTAGTAGTCGGCCGCCTCCTCGAGCCGGTTCAGCTCGAAGTGACAGATGGCCGCGGCCGTGTGGTAGTACTTCGAGAGCTGGCGCGAGTCGTCGACGAGCTCGGCGATGCGCAGGATGACTTCGACCAGGCGCGACCAGTCCTTGCTCTCCGAGTAGACCGCCATGAGCTTGGTCAGGAGGTTGCGGTCGTCGGCGCGCAGCTCGAGCGCGGCGACGTAGCTCTTGGACGCCTTCGCCTTGTCGCCGATCTCGTTCATCAGGACGTCGCCGGTCTCGACGAGCAGGCCGTAGCGCTCCTCGTCGGGGGCCGACTCCATGCGGCGGCGCAGCGTGCGCACGACGTCCTCCCACTTGCCCTGCGCGGCGTAGAGCTCCTTGAGCGAGCGCAGCGGCGCCGGGTCGTCGGGCATGAGGTCCGCCGCCTCGTTGAGGTGGAGCTTGGCCTCCGCGAGCTCGCCCGCCTTGCGCAACGACTCGCCGAAGCGCCAGAGCACGCGGCCCTTCTCCTGGCCGACGAGGTGCTTGCCGAACTGCTTGAACACGTCGCGGTAGAGCTCGGCCGCCTCGTCGGGCGCGCCCATGTCGAACGTCACCTCGGCGACGCGCTCGAGCACCTCGCGGTCGTCCGCGGCGAAGGCCTTGGCGTTGAGGTACGCGCGCTGCGCCTTGTCGTAGAGCTCGAGCTTGCGGAACGCGTCGCCGCAGCGGACGGAGACGTCGCGCGCGACGTCGGCCGGCATCTCGCTCGTGCGCGCGAGCAGCGGCTCGTAGTGGCGGACCGCCTCGGCGAAGTCGCCCTTCTCGTAGGCCATCTCGCCGAGCCCGCGCGCCGCTGGCGTGCAGGTCGGGTCGAGCTCGAGCGCCTTCTCGAACGAGATCCGCCCGCGGATCGGATCCTCGAGCCGGTCGCGCTGCAGCGTGCCGAGCTCGGCGTAGAGCTTGGCCTTGGAGATCTTGCCCTCGGTGACCTCGATCTCGCGCACGAGCAGCTCGGCGGCGCCGTGCGCGTCGCCACGGCCGGCGTAGATCGAGCGCAGCGCGGTCGCCGCCTTGGGGTGATCGGGCTGCGCGTCGAGCGCGCGCTTGTAGCGCTCGATCGCGCCGTCCTTGTCGCCCTTGTCCTCGAGGATCCGGCCCGCGCGGACGTAGAGGTCGGCCTTCTTCGCCGGGTCGTTCTCCGCCTGGGCGAGGCGGTCGGTCGCCTCGAGCGCCTTGTGCGCGTCGCCGGTCTGCGCTTGCAGCCGGCTCGTCAGCTCGAGCGCCTCGGTGTGGTGTTCGTCGAGCGCGGTGACGCGCTCCACGATCTTGAGCGCGCGATCCGGCGCGCCGACGTCGACCATCAGGACCTTGGCGGCCTGGAGCAAGAGGTCGATCTTGCGGGTCTCGTCCTCGCTGCCGAGCGCGTGGCGCTCGAGCGTCTTGGCGAGGTCGTCGAAGCGCTGGAGCTTGCGGTAGACGCCGACGAGCATGACGTTGGCGCCCTCGTGCCCGGGCTCGATCTCGACGATCCGCGCGAGGCAGTGCTCGGCCTTCTCGTGATCGACGAACTCCTCGAGGTGGAGGCCCGCCATGCGCTCGAGGATCGAGATGCGCTGGCGCGGCGTCGCCGCGGCCTCGAGCTGCTTGTCGAGGTTGGCGAGCAGCTCGTGGAAGCGGTCGGTGCGCGAGTAGATGCGCTCGAGGCCCTTGAGCGCGGCGACGTGGCGCTCGTCGTGGAGCAGGGCCGCCTCGTAGTGCGCGGCGGCCTGGTCGTCGTCGCTCAGGCGGTCCTCGTAGATCTCCGCGATCGCGCACTGCGTCGCGACGCGCGCCTCGCCGCGCTGGCCCTTGGCCTTGTTCTCGAGGAGCTTGACCAGCGGGCGCCACTCCTTCTTGTCGGAGTAGATGTGCTCGAGCGCGTCGGCGGCGACCGGGTGACCCGGGTCGTCCGCGAGGATCGACTCGTACATGGCCGCCGCGGCGTCGCGGTCGCCCATGCGCTTGTCGGCGATCTGCGCGGCCTCCGCGCGCAGGTCCCGCGCCTTGACCGGGCTGCTCGACGCGTCGGCGCGCTGGACGAGCATCGTGACGAGCTCCTGCCAGCTCTGCGCCTTGCGGTAGAGCGCGATGGTGCCCTCCATCGCGGCGTCGTTCGAGGGGTCGATCGCGAGCGCCTGGCCGAAGCAGGGGATCGCGAAGTCCGGCCGGCCGAGCTTGTCGGCGTACCAGCGGCCGAGCAGCACGTAGAGGGCGGGCTTCTCGGACTCGTCCTCGATGGACTCGAGCGTCTCGTTCAGCGCGGCGATCGCCTCGTTCCAGTTGTCGGTCGAGTCGCCCGCGAGCCGCTCCACGGCCTCGATCGCCGTCTCGTCGCGCGGCTCCTCCGCGAGCGCCTGCACCCACGCGACGAACGCGTTGTCGCGGTCGGAGAGCTTGCTCTCGTAGGTCTGCGCGATCTCGCGCAGGATCGCGGCGCGCTCTTCGGCCGACTCCTCGCCTTCGACCTTCTCGAGCAGGAGCTCGACGAGCCCCTCGGCGTCGCCGGTCGAGCGCTTGAGCTCTTCGAGCGCGGCGCGCGCGATGTCGTCCCCGGCGTCGAGCTCGAGGATCGCGCGGTACGCGTCCTCGGCGCCGGCGGCGTCGCCGAGATCCTGCTCGCGGATGCGCGCGATGCGGTAGAGGAGCGCCTTCTTGGCGTCCGCCTCCGCGTCCTCGGCGGCCATCGCGAGCACCTCGGCGGCCTTGTCCCAGGCCTGCGCCGGCTCGACGATGCGCTCGAGGGCGATCGCGCGCTCCTCGTCGCCGGGCGCCTCGAGCAGCGCGGCGCTCGCCGTGTCGAACGCCGCCTCGTCGAGGGGCTTCTTGTCGCGCGCCTCGGGCGGGATCGACGCGCGGCCGATCGACTCGATCGCCTCCTTGAGCGCGTCCGCGCTCGCATACCGATCCTTGGGGTCCTTCGCGAGCGCCTTGAGGACGATCGCGTCGAGCTCCTTGGACACCCAGCCGCGCGGGGCGTGCTGGCTCGGCGCGTCCGGCGCCTTCACGAGGTGCTGCGCGACCACGTCGATGCCCGTGGCGCCGACGAACGGCGCGCGGCCGGTGAGCGCCTCGTACATCAGACAGCCGACGGCGTAGAGGTCGCTCGCGGGGGTGGCGCGGCCGCCGCGCGCGAGCTCGGGCGCGATCGCCTTGGCGGTGCCGAACACCGGGTGCAGGCCCGCCTGCGTCGCGCCGACCGGGCTGCGCGCGAAGAGGCGATCGGTGGCCGGGTCGACGAGCACGCCGGTCGGCTCGTTCGTCATCTTGTCCGTCGCCGTCGGGCGCACCATGAAGACGTTCTCCGCCTTCACGTCGCCGTGGACGAGCCCGCGCGCGTGCAACAGGGCGAGCGCCTCGAGCACGCCGCGGACGATCGGGCGCACCTCGTTGTAGTGCATCGGGCCCGTGCGGCCGATGCGCTGGCTCAGCGGCTGCCCGTTGACGAGCTCGCTCGTGAAGTAGACGCGGCCGTCCGCGAGGGTGCCCGCGTCGAGCACGGGCGCGAGGCTCCGGCTCGTCACCGACCGCAGCAGGCGCAGCGCGGTGAGGAAGCGATGCGCTGCGGCGCGGTCGCGCGTGTGGACGGGGCGCAGCACCTTGACGGCGACGCGGACCTTCTCGGCGCCGTCGCCCTTCTGCTCGGCGAGGTACACGACGCCGACGCCGCCCTCACCGAGCTTCTTCAGGATGCGCACGCCGGCGACCTCGGCGCCCGGCTTGAGCTCTTCGCCGGGCTCCGCGTCGAAGAGGCGCTCGACCTTCGCGTCGACGCCGACCTTCTGCGCGAGCACCGCGTCGGCGAGCGCGAGCAACGCGTCGTGCGTCCGACAGGTCTCGATCAGCGCGCGCGCGAACGCGCCCTTGCCTTCGGTTCCCCCGACCGCCTCCGGGTCGAGGCCGAGCAGCTCGTCGCTGAGCTTCTTGAGCTCGTCGAGATCGAACAACCGTTCGAGCTCGCCGCGCAGGATCTCCGTCGTGGCGTTCATGCGATCCGTCCTGAATTGCTGCGGATTCTGGGGGAAATCACGCGCGATCCCCCGGGGGAGGGCGGATACTACACGCGCGCTCCCCGAGGGCCAAGCCGCCGGCACGTCACGCCGCGCATCGAGGCCAGTCGCCCCGTGAGCGTCATCACGCCGAGCCGCGCGTCACGCCAACGGGATGCCCAGGAGCCAGCCCGTCGCCGCCGCCGCCGCCGACGCGGCGAGCGCGACGCTGAGGTTGTCGTCGATCCGAAGGCTCGAGAGCTCGGCGAGGCTGCCCGCGAGCGCGCCGGCGCCTGCCATCGCCAGCGCTGCCGGCCACGCGAGCCCCGGCGCGAAGAGCGCCGCCGCCGCGAGCCCGGCGAGCCCGCCGGCGACGAAGAACGCGAGGCTCCCCTCCAGCGTGCGCCCGTGCGCGAGCTTGATGCGCCCGAGCCGCCGGCCGACCAGCGCGGCGAGCGGGTCGCCGAACGCGAGGACCGCCACCCCGATCGCGCACACCAGCGGCGCGCGCGTCAGCGACAGCAGGAAGAGCGCGGTCACGTACCAGCTCGCCGAGTTCACCCGGTGCGTCTCGTGCGGGTGCGCGACGGGCGCGAACGCCTTCATCAGGAGCGCGTTGAGCCGCGGGCTCGTCCGGCGGACGGTCTCCATCGTCCAGGCCCAGACGAGGAACGCGCCGGTGATCGCGATGCCCCAGCTCGGGTCGGGCAGCGCGTAGAGGATCGCCAGCGTGACCGTGCCCATCAGCGCGTGGAAGAACGAGCGCCGGTGGTTGGTCGGCCGCAGGCTCGGCACGTGCACCGCGTACGCGGAGAGCGCCGCGCGCGCCGCCTCGTAGCGCGGGACGAGCTCGCGCCGGAACGCCATCCACGCGCTCTTGGCCGAGGCGAAGGAGCCGTCCGCGGCCGGCACCGTCCGCAGGGCCTCCCCGACCGAGACGAGGCGCGCGCGCAGCGCGTCCGACGCGGCCTCCGACGTCCACTCGCCCTCCGTCAGCGCGTGGATCCCGTCCGCGATCGCTTCGATGCGCGTGCGCAGCGTCGAGGCCGCGCTCGCGTCCCAGCGCGCCGGATCCAGGTCCTGCAACGCTCCGTGAAGCTCGATGACGAGCCGACCGCTCTCGTCCGCCAGCGCCTGCGCCACGGGCCGCATCATGACACGTCCGCGGCGGGTCCGGTACCGGCGGCGGCTTGCGGCGGCCGCGGGGGTGATCTACGTCCATTTGCTTCTCCCCCGGGAACGATCGGGCCCGCGGGCGGGGTTGGGGCTCCGGCCCGGGACTCGCCGATGACCTCGTTCAAGCGATTTCGCGACGCCGCCATCTGTGTGGCTCTGCTCGCGATCCCGTTCTTCTTCTTGAACGCGAACCTCAAGGACCCGGACGACCCGGAGGCCACGAACGCGCTCGACCGCTCGGTGCTCTCGGTCAGCGCGCCGATCCAGACGGTGGCCGCGACCGGTGCGCGCTGGTTCTCGGGGATCTGGCAGGACTACGTCTACCTCGTCGACGTGAAGGAGGAGAACGACCGGCTGCGCTCCGAGAACGCGCGCCTCGCCGAGGAGACGCGGCGCCTGCGCCACGAGGCGCTCGAGAACCGGCGCCTGCGCTCGCTCCTGTCGCTGCGCGAGCGCATCGGCGGCGACCTCGTCGGCGCGCAGGTGATCGGACGCGACGTGTCCCGCTTCTTCCGCGTCACCCGCATCCGCCTCGACCGCGGCGAGCGCGACCGCGTGCGGCCGGGCATGCCCGTGATCACCAGCGAGGGGCTCGTCGGGCAGGTGCGCCGCTCCTGGGGTCGTTACAGTGACGTGCTGTTGACCGTGGACCGAACGAGCGCCATCGACGTGGTCGTCCAGCGCACCGGCGCGCGCGGCATGCTGCGAGGCACCGGCGAGGACGACCGCTACCTCGCGCAGATCCAGTACCTGCGCCGCCAGGACGACATCCGCGTCGGCGACCTCGTCCACACCTCGGGGCTCGGCCAGCGCTTCCCCGCGTCGATCCTCGTCGGGCGCGTCACGCGCATCGTGCGGCGCGAGTTCGGGCTCAACCAAGAGGCGGAGGTGACGCCCTCGGTGAGCTTCTCGAGCCTCGACGAGGTGCTCATCCTCACGGAGGGCTCGCGCACGCAGACCCTGGTGGAGGAGGCCGGCGAGGGGACCTCCACGGGCGGGGAGCTCTGAGCCGTGCGCAGCGTCGCGTTCGTCGCGCTCGGGTCCGTCCTCTTGGTGCTGCAGGCCGCGCTCGGCGTGCTCGCGCCGCTCGGGCCGTGGGCGCCGAACCCGGTGCTGCCGATCGTGATGTTCCTCGGGGTCGCCAACGACGTGCCGCTCGTGCGCGGCGCGCTCGCGAGCTTCGCGCTCGGCTACCTGCTCGACTCGTTCTCCGGCTCGGCGATGGGCCTCGCGACCTTCGTGATGGTCGCCTGCTTCCTCATCGCGCGCGGTGCCGGGCTCAACCTGTTCATGCGCGGCCCCGCGCTCCAAGGGCTGACCACCTTCGTGTTCGGCCTCGCGTCGGGCGGCGCCATGCTCGCGCTGCGCGCGATCTTCGAGGCGCCGGCGCCGTTCCCGCTCGACACGGTCGGCCACACCGCGCTGACGCTCGTCGCGGGCGCCGCGATCACCGGGCTCGCCGGCCCGCCGATCTTCCTCCTCGTGCGACGGATCGACGGCCTCGTGACGCGCCGCCGCGAGGAGACGCCCGCGTGAGCAGCCTGCTCTCGGTTCGCCGCGAGGTCGGCGAGTTCCGCAAGCGCTACAAGTGGATGGCGCTCGTCGTGATCGCGGTCTTCGGCGCGCTCCTCGGCCGGATGATCCAGCTGCAGATCGTCGAGCACGACCGCTACGCCGCGATCGCCCGCGACAACATCACGCGCACGATCACGTTGCCCGCGACGCGCGGCGTGATCCGCGACACCGGCGGGCGCATCGTCGCGACCAACCGCGCCGCGTTCAACGTGTACCTCACGCCGCAGTACCTCGCGTCGAGCGACCTCGCGCGCATCGCGGAGCTGATGGGCCTCGACGCCGAGGCGCGCGCCACGCTCGCGCGGCGCGTCGAGGAGGTGCCGGCGCCGCGGCGCGCGCACCAGATCCGCGTCTTCACCGACGTCACGCGCGACCAGCTCGCCGCGCTCGAGACCCACCAGCAGGACCTCTGCGCGCGCGCGGGCACGAGTGAGCGGCCGATCCGGCTCCCGTGCCTGTACACCGCGGCGGAGCCGGTGCGGACGTACCCCTACGAGCAGCTCGGGGCGCACGCGATCGGCTACCTCAACGAGCTCAGCGGCGAGGAGCTCGAGCGGCTCGCGCCCGCCGGCTACCGGCTCGGCGACCGCATCGGCCGCACCGGGCTCGAGCGCGCGTGGGAGAGCTACCTGCGCGGGCGTCGCGGCTACCGCCGCGTGTTCGTCGACGTGCGCGGCCGCGAGGTCGAGGACGCGCTGCCGACCGACGACCGGCCCACGCGCCGCGACCCGGTCCCCGGCCGCGACCTCACGCTCTCGCTCGACATGGAGCTGATGCGCATCATTCACCGCGCGTTCGCGGGGCGTCCGTCCGGCGCGGCGGTGGTGGTCGACGTGCGCACCGGCGCGGTGCGCGCGCTCTACTCGAAGCCGAGCTACGACCTCGGCGCGTTCACGCGCGGGCTCACGCACGCGGAGTACGCGACGCTGCGCGACGATCCGTTTCGCCCGCTCATCGACAAGACGATCTACGAGTCGTGGTTCCCCGGCTCGACGTTCAAGCCGTTCGCGGCGCTCGCGGCGCTCGAGCACCGCACGCTCGATCCGAACGAGCGGATCGAGTGCACGGGTCACATCGACCTCGGCAACCGGCGCTTCCACTGCACGCAGTCGCACGGCGAGGTGAACATGCGCGAGGCGATCGTGCAGTCGTGCAACGTCTACTTCTACCGGCTCGCCGAGCAGGTCGGGCAGGACGAGCTCGCGCACCTCGCGGGGGACTTCGGGCTCGGCCGGCGCACGGGGATCGGCATCAACGCGGAGGCCGCGGGGCTCGTGCCGACGCGCGGATGGTACGAGACGGCGGGCCGCCGCTTCATGCTCGGCTACACGCTGAACACCGCGATCGGACAGGGCGACACGCGCGCCAACCTCGTGCAGGTGGCGATGGCCTACGCGGCGATCGCGAACGGCGGCACCCTCTACGTGCCGCAGCTCGTCGAGCGCGTGACGACGCCCTCGGGCGAGACCGTCGAGGAGTTCGAGCCGCGCGTCCGCCGGCGCGTGCAGGTCGCGCCCGAGCACCTGCGGCTCTTGATCGACGGGCTCTACGGCGCCGTGAACGATCCGGGCGGCACGGCGTACGAGGCGGCGCACCAGGTGCGCGGCACGGTGGCGATCGCCGGCAAGACGGGGACCGCGCAGGTCTCGCAGCGCGTGCGCCCGGGCGACCCGGACCGCGGCACGTGGACGCGGCGCCCGCACGCGTGGTTCGCGGGCTTCGCCCCGGCGCACGACCCGCAGGTGGCGATCGTGGTGCTCGTCGAGCACGGCGGCGGCGGCGGCACGAACGCCGCCCCGATCGCGGTCAACGTGCTCGAGGAGTACCTCGGCGGGCAGGCGAG
This sequence comes from Sandaracinaceae bacterium, assembly GCA_019637095.1. Taxonomy (GTDB): domain Bacteria; phylum Myxococcota_A; class Polyangia; order Polyangiales; family Sandaracinaceae; genus JACKEC01. The sequence goes on from JAHBWG010000004.1 coordinate 179,313, forward strand.
CACGGCGAGCGCGCCCCCCCTGCCCCCGGCCCGGAGCGCGCGCGCGACGCGGGTGGCGCGGAGGTAGCGATGCAGACCATCGGCAAGGGCCTGCGCGACAACTTCGACTGGCCGCTCTTCGTGACGGTCGCGACGATCTGCGTGATCGGCGTCGCCAACCTCTACAGCGCGACCAGCGCGGCGTCGGAGGCGCTCTCCGACCGCTACATCCAGCAAATCTACTGGCTCGTGCTCGGCGCCGGCGCGGCCGTGCTCATCGTGGCGATCGACCACCGCCACTTCGAGCGCTTCGGCTACGCCGCGTACGGCGTCGGCGTCGTGGCGCTCGTGCTCGTCTTCCTGATCGCGCCCGAGATCCGAGGCTCGCAGCGCTGGATCAAGATCGGCGCCTTCTCGCTCCAGCCGAGCGAGATGATGAAGATCATCCTGATCGTCGCGCTCGCGAAGTACCTCCACAACGACCCGAAGACCGACGGGCGCACGCTCAAGGATCTCGTGATCCCGGGCGCGATCCTCGCGGTGCCGATGGCGCTCATCCTCGCGCAGCCGGACCTCGGCACGGCGCTGATGCTCGCGTTCATCTTCGGCACGATCATGCTCCTGACGAACCTGAAGCTGCGCTCGCTCGCCGCGCTCGCGCTCACGTTCGTGATCAGCGCGCCGCTCACCTGGACGTATCTGCTCCAGGACTACCAGCGCGGGCGGCTCACGTCCTTCCTCGATCGCGAGGCCGATCTGCTCGGCAGCGGCTGGCACGCGCACCAGTCGATCGTCGCGATCGGCTCGGGCGGGACGCTCGGCAAGGGCTTCATGATGGGCACGCAGAACCAGCACCGGTTCCTGCCCGATCAGGCGACGGACTTCCCCTTCCCCGTCTGGGCCGAAGAGCAGGGCTTCCTCGGCGTCGCGCTCCTGTTCTTCCTCTACGTGTTCTTGATCCTGTGGGGCCTCAAGGTCGCCTCGCAGGCCAAGGACCGCTTCGGCGCGGTCGTCGCGGTCGGCGTGAGCGCGTACTTCTTCTGGCACACGATCATCAACCTCGCGATGGTGAGCGGCATGGCCCCCGTCGTCGGCGTGACGCTGCCGCTCTTCAGCTACGGCGGCTCGAGCGTGCTGACGTCGATGATGGCGATCGGGCTCTTGATGAACGTGAGCATCCGCCGCTTCAGCTACTGACCGCGCGCGTCAATGGACGCGGTAGCGCAGCGTCTTGGCGTAGAGCACCGCCGTGGTGCACGACACGGGCAGCATGAACACGGGCAAGAGCGCGCCCGCGCCGACGAGCAGCGCGCGCGTCAGCGCCTCGGGGATCACGACCATCGCCGGGGGCTCGAAGAGGAAGCTCAGCCCGAGGTAGAGGGCGATGCCCGAGACGCCGAGCGAGCCCCAGAGCAGGTACGCGACGAGCGCGACGGCGCGGTGCCCCTTCATGCGGTCGGTGCTCGCGCGCAGCGCGGTGTTGGCGTCGGCGCCCTCGTGCAGCGCGATCGGCAGGACGAGCGCGAGCGAGAGGGCGCGCACGATGCCGGGCACGATCAGGAGCAGCGAGTAGAGCAGCGTCACGATCGCCGAGAGGAAGTTCGCGCCGATCAGGCCCGACGCGCGCTCGCCCGCGCGCGAGAGCGCGACGCGCGGATCGGCGCCCTCGCCGCGGATCGCGCGGTGCGCGAGCCAGAGCACCGCGCCCGAGCCGACGACGGAGACGGTCGCGCCCCAGAGCGTGCTCGCGATCGAGGGCAGGTCGGGGACGAACACCTCGAGCAGCACCATGGGGAGGTCGAAGCAGATCACGATCAGCGCCGCCGTCGGGCCGACGCGCCCGAGGATCCGCGCGGTGTCGCAGAGGAGGTTGCCGACGGTCGGCGGCGTGCGCTCGATCTCGCTCAGCCGACCCATGCAGTCGGCGCAGAGGCGATGTCCGTCGTAGTCGACGAGCTCGGCGAAGTCGCCGCAGCGCTCGCACGGCGTGCGCTCGGACGCGCCGGTCACGCCGGGCGCCGGGGCCTCGGCCGGCTCGATCACGGCTCTTCGCGCGTCGGGCCGCGCCCCCCGATGCGGCCGCGCACGAGGACGAACTTGTTGCAGAGCCGCGCGTCGGTCAGCTCTTCGAGGTCGGTGTCGCGCATGAGGTTGCGGAGGTTGGCGAGCCGCGAGTGCTCCAGCAGGAAGTACGTCGTGCGCCCGCGGTTGTTCCCCAGCCACTCGCGCAGCGCGCGGTTGTCGAGCTGCACGAACACGTGCACGCGGTTGCCCGTGTAGAAGTTCTCGCCCTTCCAGTTCATCTGCCAGGCGACGAGCGGCTCCTCGGGCGAGGTGCGCAGCTCGTAGTAGCGCTGCACGAGCTCGCGCTGCCCCCAATGCGGCGACAGGTCGATCATGTAGACGTCGAGCGCCCAGACCGAGAAGAGGAGCGCGACGCCGAGGAACGAGCGCAGCGCGACGTCGCGCAGCGGCCGGAACGCGGCGAGCACCACCATCGCCGTCGCCACGATCGCGAAGCCGGTGAGGATCGGCCGGTAGTCGAGCCCGGTCGGCCACGGGCGGCCGTAGTTGTAGACGAACAGGTGGATGAGCCGCTCGTAGCCCTGCGGCCGCGCGTCCGTCACCCAGCTCAGGTCGCGGCCGACGAGCGCGAGCACCGGGGTCGCCGCGAGCAGCCCCGTCGTCATCGCGCCGCGCGCCCAGCTCGAGGGCGCCTCGCGCGTCTCGTCGTCGCGCCCGATCCACCATGCGCCGCCGAGCAGCACCGCGCCCGACAGGATGAGCAGCGTCGTGTCGGTCGCGGCCCAGCTCGAGCCGAGCACCCAGTCGGTCTCGGGCTCCCCCTCGCCGAGGAAGACGCCGCGCACGTCGCCCCAGCGGCCCGCGACGCCCAGGACCATCGGGACCGGCGCCGCGAGCGCGAGGCCGGTCACTACGACGCGCCGCAGGTCGAACGCGCCGTCCGAGGGGCGGAGCATCCGGTCGACGACGACGCCGACGAGGATCGCCGCCGCGGGCACGGCCGGGAAGATGTAGTGGTGGAACTTCGTCGTCATCGCCGAGAACAGCGTGAACGCCGACGCGAGCCACAGGACCGCCAGGATCGTCACGTCGCGGCGCCCCTCGGCGGCGGGCCCGCTCGCGGTCCCTCGCGTCATCCACGCCGCCAGCGCGAGCGGCACCAGCGCGATCCACGGGAACATCCCGTACCCCATCTGCTCGACGAAGTACTCGACCGACGCGTTGTCGCCGTGGACGCCGGAGGTCAGCCGGTTCAGGTGGTCGTGCACGAGCAGCCGGTCCGTGAACCCGGTGCCGTGCCGGATGAACATGGCCACGTACCACGGCATGCCGACGGTCAGCACGGTCAGCGCGCCGGCGCCCACGCGCAGCTCGCCGCTCGAGAGCAGGCTCCACCGGCCGGTGCCGATCAGGAAGAACAGGGCGACCATGCCCGGCAGCGCGAAGCCGGGGATGCCCTTGGCCATGAAGGCGAGGCCGCAGAAGAAGTAGAACGCGAACATCGCGAGCGAGCGCGCCCGCTTCTCGCGCGCCACGAGCCACGCGATCCCGAGGTAGCCGCAGAGCCACAGCAGAGCCTGCGCGACGGGCTGCGCGCCGGGCCCCCCGAGGAACGGCTCGACGTTGCGGATCGGCGAGTTGCCGGGCACCCCGTGGTTGCCGGCCGAGCCGCTCATGAACACGTCGCCGTGCCAGCCGAACGGCGGGAAGCCGCCGAGGAACGAGAGGTTGCGCGACGCGAGGTAGAGGACCTGCGGCAGGACCACGAGGGTGATCGCGCCGAGCAGGAGCTCGCGCGCGCTCACCGAGAACGGCCCGATCGCGTAGCGCGTGACCTCGCGCTCGGCGTCCGACGTGAGCGCGATCCCGAGCATGCACATCGCCATCGTCATCGTCGAGACGAAGGGCATGTCGGTGATGGCCTGGTGCGACAGGAAGAAGAAGTGCGGCATCGTCGCGAGCACGCACGCGACGATGACGCCGGCGCGCTTGCTCCACGTCCGCGCGACCAGCGCGTACGCGGAGAGCAGCGCGCCCATCGTCAAGAAGAAGTGCGGGAGACGGATGGCCAGCTCGGGGTGCGCCGGGTTGGCGTCGGAGGCGAACTCCACGCCGAGCGCGCCCATGCTCAGCGCCTCGATCCAGAAGATCAGGATCGGCTTGGACCAGAACCAGTCCTCCTGTGCCCACCAGAGGCTGATCCAGTCGTCGCGGGCGAGCATCTCGCGCGCGACCTCGCCGTAGTGCGTCTCCCACGGGTCCCACAGGCCGTAGGCGCCGAGGAACGGGAGCAGGATGCCGGTCCCCGCGACGACGACGAGGAGCGCGGGCCGGCGCAGCGCCGAGAGCAGGAGGATCGGCAGCGCGAGCAGCGTGGCGAGCGGGACGCCGGGGACGCCGCCGCCGAAGAGCACCGCGCCCGCGAACACCGCGAGCGCGAGCGGCACGGTGACGACCGGCGCGAGGAACGCTGGCTCGCCGTCACGCGCGAAGAGCGCCGTCTCGCGCAGCGAGGTGCGCGGTCCGCCCTGGCCGACGAAGAGCCCCATCGCGTCGAGCAGGCCGAGCGTGCCCAGGAGCATCGTGAGGATGCCGAGCCCCGGGCCGTGCGCGACCTGCGCGTCGTTGGCCATGAGCAGGAACGTCCCGCCGAAGCCGAGCGTCGCGACGATGGCGCCGCGCACGAGGTGAGCCCGGCGCGCGGGGGGCGGCGCCGAGGACGCGGCCTCGGCCGGCTCGCTCGCGGGGGGCTGCGCCGGCTCGTCGACCTCGGGCTTGCGCTTGCTTTGCTTGGGCTTGGGTGCGCTCACGGCCGGCTCGGCGAAGAGAAGGCGCGGAGCATAGCGTGCCCTCGCCGCCGCTTCGAGCCTTCAGGGCACGCCGAAGGAGATGCCGGTCTGCGCGCCGATTCGGCTGCGCTCGTCGACCACGAACCCGATCGTGACGGCGGCCGCGACGACGGCCACGGCCGCGACGACCAACCAGAAGACCGGCTCCTCGAGGAACGAGCCGCCGCCGCCGCCGCCCTCCATCCGCATGCGGCCGACGACGCGCGGATCGAACGGGCTGCCGGCCGCGAGCATCACGTTGCCGTGCATGTCGAGGACCTCGACGTAGTACTCGACGCGATCGGCGCTGTTCGCGCCGGTGACCGCGGTGCTGAGCTCGACGCTCGCCGCGTGCTCCTGCGTAACGTACTCGGCCGCCCCCTCGATCCGCGCGGCCACGCGCACGCGCTGCGCCATGTCCGTCGGGTCGACGAGCTGGATGCGCAGCGACGAGGTCGGCCGGTCGAGGCCGACCTCGATGCGCAGGCGGCCGGCGCGCGCCGCCCACAGCCCGCGGGCCTCGAGGAACGGGTCGCGCATCTCCGGGTTCACGCTCGCGTCGAGGTCGTGGTCCGGGTCGATGCCGAGCATCCGCACGAAGTAGTCGCGCGCGACGGTGTTGTCGCGCAGCGCCGAGCTCGCGACGCCGAGCAGCTCGTACGTGCGCACGAGCTCGGGCGGGGTGAGGCCGCCGCCGCGCAGCGCCTCGAGCGCCCGGCTGCGCACGCGCTCGAAGTCGACGTCGAGGTAGGCCTCCTCGGCGGCGCGCAGGTGGGAGGAGGCTTGCGCGTCCGCGGCCGACGCGAGGAGCCATGCGCCGGCGGCGATGGTGAGCGTGAGGAGAGAGCGTGTCATCGGCACCCCGTGGCGCACTTCTGCGTGACGTTGCCGCAGGTCAAGGTCCGGCCCTGCGTCGCCCGCGCGTAGCCGGCCGTCGGGAAGAGGCGGACGGTCACGTCGGGCGCGCCCTCGTAGGCCTCGGCGATGGTGCACCCGGAGAGCAGGAGGCTGTCCGCGTCGTCGTACGCGAGCATCACGTACGCGTGCGGCCCGGCGGGGATGTCGGGGAAGCGGATGCCGCCGTCGCGGAACTCGCAGATCGGCCTGCGCTGCGTCGACAGGATCGGCGAGCCCACGCCGGTGCTCTCGACCTCGATGAGGCGCGTCGAGCAGTCGCCGAGCCGCTCCTCCGGGCTCACGTCGTAGACCAGGAGCTGTCCGAACTCGGAGTAGAGGAAGTTCTCCTCGCGCGGAAACACGAGCTCGACCTCCACCGGGGTCAAGCCGCAGCCTCCTGCGAGCAGCAGCATCGCGCCGAGCGCCGTCCCTCTCATCGCCGGATGTCCTCCGCGGCGATCGTGCGGAAGCGGCAGAACGAGCCGCGCCCTCCGCCCGCGTCCGAGCGCGGTCCGGGGCAGTCGTCGGTCGAGCCCGGCCGGTCGTAGCGCCAGATCTCGTACGGGGTCACGACGTTCCCGAGCGCGTCGAAGTCGCAGTTGCCGCTCGCGCCCTGGTAGTCGATGTCGCGCCCCCGGTGTAGCTGGTTCAGCGCGCTCGTGAGCGCCCCCGCGCGCTCGAAGCCGGGCTCGCTCATCCGGTTGGAGACCTCGTGAAGGGCGTCGCGCACCGCGGGTCCGTCCGTCGTGCCCGCGCGCTCGATCGCCAGCATCAACAGCGCGGTCGCGTCGTACTGGTTGGAGGAGAACGGGATCGGCGCGGCGCCGCTCAGGCTCGCCCGGAACCGCTCGCTGTACGCGTTGTACTCGGGCGTCGGCGCGTCGGTGATCGGCGAGGTCCCGAACACGTTGCGGATGATCGACGCGTCGCCGACCTCGTCGACGAAGGCCGGCTCGCGGATGCCGTCGGTGCCGATCCACGTCACCGCCGGGCCGCCCGCGCTGTTCCAGTCGCGGAAGATCGCGCCCGCCGAGCCGGGGAACGCCACCAGCGAGACGCAGTCGGGGCTCGCGGCGATCACCATCGAGACGAGCGACGAGTAGCTCGGCAGCCCCTCGCGGAACGGGGCGCGGATCGCGACGGGGATCATGTCCGTCCGCAGCGCGGCCTCGATCGCCTCGCCGAAGGGCTGGCCGTAGTCGTCGTCGAGGTGGAGGATCGCCACGTTCATGCAGCCGAGCGCGCCCGCGGCCACCGCGACCACCTCGGACTGCAACGAGTCGGGCGGGATCGTGCGGAAGAAGTAGCGTGCGTCCGGCTCGAGCGCCTCGTTGAACGCGGTGATGCGGTCCGACGTGGAGCAGCACGAGAGCTGGGGGATCCGCATCGGGGTGAGCACGGCGGCGAGCCCCAGCGAGATGCTGCTCGCGGCGGCGCCGACGACGCCCACGACGCCCTGGTTCATCAGCCCGTTGGCGAGCGAGGCGTGGAAGTCCGGGTCGCCCGTGTTCGTCTCGTCGTCCACGGAGACGAGCTCGACCGGGCGGCCACCGAGGAGCCCGCCCGCCGCGTTGACCTCGAGCGCGGCGAGGCGCGACGCGTCCTCCCAGCCGGGTCCCGCGCCGCCCAGGCCGCCGGTGCGCGACACGACGACCCCGATCCGGATCGGCGCGAACGCATCCGGCGGCAGCGTGCGCTCGGGCCCGCACGCGCACGCGAGGCCTGCGGCCGCGATCGCGACGAACGTTCGACGAGTCATGGCGTTCACCCCGCCGGCGACTCTACCCCAAATCCGAGCCGCGTGAGATCTGCGAACGCGACCCCAGCCGGGCTCGTCACAGACCGATGCGGCGGACCAGGGTCTCGCCGGCGACGATCGTCACGCGGTAGGTCTGGTCGATCCCGCGCTCGCCGTTCACCAGCCGCAGGACGTGCGTCCCGGCGGGGAGCTCCAGCCGCACGAGCGGCGTCGTCCCGAGCGGGCGGCCGTTCAAGCTCACGGACGTCCACGGCGTCGTCGCGAGGGTGAGGTAGCCGTTCTCGGCCCGCGTGGGGGGCGGCGGCGGCGGCGGCGGCGGCGGCGGCGGCGCCACGACGGCCTCGGTCCCCGAGCTCGCCACCGGGTCACGCCGCACGTCGCGGCGGCCCCGTCGCGTCGTCGTCGGCCGCTCGTCGCTCGTGCTCGGCGGCGGCTCGACCGCGGGCTCGGGGTCGGCGGGGTCGGCGGTCGGGGTGGCGATCGGATCCGGCGGGGCGACGACGTCGTGGTCGCGCGCTTCGTCCGGCGTCGGCGAGGTCGTGTCGCGCGCTTCGGTCGGCTCGGGGGGCCGAGGGCTCGCGCTCGTCGTGCCTTCGCTGCCGGAGTGCTCCGCGCCTCCCGGCCGGTCCTCGATCCGACCCGCGCCCGCCACGGTCGCGCCGGTGTCGCTCCAGCTCAGCGGCAGCACGATCCCCAGGATCAGGGCCAGCAGCACGACGGCGACGACGATGCCCAGCTTCCAGATCCAGCCGAGCCCGCGCGGCTCCTGCGCGGCCTGCGGATAAGCCCCGGAGACGTCGTAGGCGGGCGGCGTCGAGCTCGACATCAGCAGCGGCGCCGGCGTCGGCGTCGGCGTCACGCTGCCGTGCGCGAGCACCCCCGAGATCGACGGCGTCAACAGCTCTTGCGAGCCGGAGCTCGCGGGGACCATGCGCTCGATCGTCGCGCTGCCCATCGTGCCCGACCCGCGGAGGCAGTCGGCGAGGGTCTGTTTGTGGTGCGCGAGGACGTCCGCGAAGCGCTCCTTCATCAGCTGCGCGATGTCGCGGCGACCCGGTGGCTCGGGCAGCGCCGCGAGCCAGCGCTCGAGATCGTCCTTCATCTCGCCCGCGCTCTGGTAGCGCTCGCGCGGATCGCGCGAGAGCGCGCGCATGCAGATCGTGTCGAGCTCGGTCGGCAGCTCCGGCCGGAACGCGCTCGGCAGCTTGATCTCTCCCTGCAACGTCTCGTGCAGGGTGGCGAGCTCGTTGACGCTCTTGAACAGCCGGCGTCCGGTGAGGCACTCCCAGAGCACCACGCCCATCGACCAGAGGTCCGAGCGCGCGTCGACCTGCTGTCCGAGCGCCTGCTCCGGCGCGATGTAGGCGTACTTGCCCTTGATCACGCCGGTCTTCGTCTCGACGATGTGGGTCGCCGCCTTGGCGATCCCGAAGTCGAGCAGCTTCACCACGCCGTTGTAGGTGACGAAGATGTTCTGCGGGCTGATGTCCCGGTGCACGACGCCGAGCTCGGTGCCGTCGAAGTCCGTCAGCTCGTGCGCGTACGCGAGCCCGTCGAGCGCGTCCGCGACGATCCGCGCGCTCTCCTCGATGGGCATCGGCAGCCCGAGCTGCCCCGAGATGCGCAGGAGCCGCTCGAGGCCCTGGCCGTCGAGGTACTCCATGGCCAGGAAGTGGTTGTCGTCGTGGTCGCCGACCTCGTAGGTCTGCACGCAGTGCGGGTGGTTGAGCCGCGCCGCGAGCCGCGCCTCGTCGAGGAACATCTCGACGAAGCCCGGCTCCATGGCGAGGTGGCGGTGCAGACGCTTGATGACGGTGAGCTTGCGGAAGCCGCCCTTGCCGTCCGCGACGGCGAGGTTCACCTCGGCCATCCCGCCGTGCCCGAGCTTGCCGATCAACGTGTACTTGTCGAACGGCTGCGGCGGAATGGCGACCAGCGAGTAGGCCTTGTGTGCCTCGACGGAAGTGGGCTTCTTCGCTTCCGACACCGTCATGCTTCCCCCGTCGCGCCTACCGCTCGCGACCCGCGAAGTGTCCGATCTCGTCCGGGGACTGTCAACGACGACGACCCACTTCAGCCCTTGGGGTGCAGCCCGTGCTTGCGCACCAGCTTGTGCAGGTACTTGCGGTCCATGTCGGCCGCGCGCGCCGCCGCCGAGATGTTCCCGTCCGCCTTCTCGAGCAGCCACGTCACGTAGAGCTGTTCGAACAGGTTCTCGAACTCGGCCTTGGTGTCCCGGTAGCTCTTGCTGGCCTCGAACGCCGGCAGCCCGACGCCGCCGGTGGCGGGGCCCGCCTGGGCGCGGCCCGCGAACGGGAGCATCCCGAGCTGGACCTCGGACTGCCCGGCCGCGCCCGACAGCAACGCCGCGCGCTCGAGCACGTTGCGCAGCTCGCGCACGTTGCCCGGCCAGTCGTGCGCGCTCAGCGCGTCGAGGACGTGCGTCCCGAGCCGCCCGGGCGTCGTCCCCGTCGGGTCGGCCGCCGCGAGGCGATCGAGGAGCGTCTCGGCGAGGAACGGGATGTCCTCGCGCCGCTCGCGCAGCGGCGGCAGCTCGATCGGCACGACGGCGAGCCGGAAGTAGAGATCCTCCCGGAACTTCCCTCGCTCCACCTCCATCTTGAGGTTGCGCTTGGAGGCGGCGATCACGCGGATGTTCACCGCGTGGGCCTGGTTGCCGCCCACGCGCCGGAAGCTGCGCGTCTCGAGCACGCGCAGGAGCTTGGGCTGCAGGTCGAGCGGCAGCTCGCCGATCTCGTCGAGGAAGAGCGTGCCGCCGTGCGCGAGCTCGAACGCGCCCTGCCGCGCCGCGGCGGCGCCGGTGAACGCGCCCTTCTCGTGGCCGAACAGCTCGCTCTCGATGAGCGAGCCGACGACCGCGCCGCAGTCGACCACGATGAACGGACCCCGCGCCCGCGGGCTGCGCGCGTGGATCGAGCGCGCGATGACGTCCTTGCCGGTGCCCGTCTCCCCGCCGATCAGCACGGTCGCGTCGGTCGGCCCGAGCCGCTCGAGCAGGCCGAACACGGCGCGCATCGCGACCGAGCGCCCGACCGCCTCGCCGTAGGTCGTCGAGTCCGAGGGCAGGATCTCGATGCGCTCCGAGAACGGGCGGACCTTGAGCTCGACCTTGCCGACGGTGATGACGGCGCCCGGCTTGAGCCACGCCTCCTTGATCTCCGCGCCGTCGAGGAGCGTGCCGTTGGTCGAGCCGAGGTCGCGCAGGAGGTACCCGCGGCGCTCGCGCACGATCTCGCAGTGAGCGCGCGAGACGGTCTCGTCGAGGAGCACGAGCTCGTTCTCGCGCGCCTTGCCGATGCGAAAGAGGTCGCCCTCGATCGTCTTCTCGCGGCCTCGCGCGTCGCCGGAGAGGATCACCAGCGCGCAGCGCGGGAGCTCGAGGACGCGAGGGTCGCCGACGTGGGCGGTGCGCGGCGCTTCAGTCACTCGTGGAGTCTAACCTGAACTACGCCGTCCGCGGGGGCGTGGAGCCGTCCGCGCAGCTCGCGCGCGCGGCCGGCCGCGTCGAGGAGCACGACGGCGACGTCGTACTCGCCAGGGCTGAGCTCCACGGTGTCGCGCACGAGCGCTGGCGCGCCGTCCGACCAGCGCAGCGTGACCTCGCGGACGGTCTCGTCCTCTTCGAGGTACTCGATCCGCGCCTCGACCACCGCCCCGTGGTCGGGGAAGCGCAGGCCCACCTCGACGTCGCGCGGCAGCGCGCTCCCGATCTCGACGGCCACCGCGACGAGGAACACCACGAGCGCGATCTTCGCGAGGCGGCGGCGGTTGCGCTCGAACCACGCGCGGAAGCGACCCGGGGGCGCCTCGGCCTCCTCGTCCTCGCCGAGATCTCCTTCGAGATCTTCGTCGAGCGCGGCGTCCTCTGCCTCGTCCCGGGGCGCGTTCATCGAACGACGGACGATAGCGTCTGGGTGCGCGGAGGCGAGCGCGGCGGGAATCAGCCGCCGCGCCGCGGGTTGCGGCGGGCGCCGGCGGTGGGTACGCCCCGGCGACACACCGATGCAGAACCCCCTTCGCTGGCTCCTGGTCTGTGCCCTCTCCCTCTGCGCGTGCGGAGGCGGGCCCTCCAACACTGCGCAGGCCCCGCGCTCGTCCGGCGACGAGGAGGACGAGGACGAGACGATCGACGAGGAGCCCGAGGAAGGCGACGAGGGCGCCGCGGACGGGCCGCTCGACGCCGCGGCGATGCGCGGGCTGCTCGCGGAGCTCGAGCTCGGGGCGCCGGTCGAGGTCCCCGGGACCGGCGTCACCATGCCACCGCCCGCGGGCGCCTCGCCGATGCCGTTCGCCGCCGGGTTCCTCTCGCTGCGCGAGCGCGTGCAGATCTCCGTCGCCGTCGTCGAGGGCGGCCCCGACGTGCTCGAGGCCCTGCGCACGGGCGGGGACCCGAACGCGCCCGAGCCCGCCGCACAGTCGCCGCACACGGTGTCCGACGTCGAGGGCCGCGTCGGCCGCGACGAGATCCGCACGCAGGCGGGCTCGCTCGAGCGGCAGTGGCTGCTCGCGCACGACGGCACGCGCGCGCTCGCGGTGGTCGTGACCTACGAGGGGGAGCGCGCCCGCGGCTACCGGCGGCCGATCCGGCGCGCGCTCGAGGCGGTCACCTGGGATCGCACCGCTCCGCTCGATCCTGCCGCCGCGCTCGGGCTCGAGATCGGGCCGGTCCAGGGGCTCGAGCTGAGCCGTCGGTCCACCGCGAACCTGATGCTGCTCGAGCCGGGGGCGCAGTTCCCGCCGACGCCGGGGCAGGTCGTCGTGACCGTCTCGCCGCTGCCGGCCCGCGTCCCCGAGGATCGCGCGATGGGTCTGTGTCCGCAGCTCGCGGCGCGCTTCCTCCCCGCGGAGGAGGACGACGTGACGCACGAGGGCGAGATCACCGCCGGCACGATGCGCGGCTGTGAGCGCGTGGCGCGGGCCCCGCTGCCGGACGGTGGGTACGTCGTCGCGTACGCGGCGCTGCTCTTCCACGAGGGCACGCCGATCCTCGTCACCGCGACGGTCGCCGAGTCGGGCCTCGCGCGGTGGAGGCCGCGCTTCACGGCGGCGGCCCAGAGCGTTCGGGTCCGCTGATCAGCGGACGGCTTCGCGGACGGGGTCGTAGTCGCGCGTGGAAGCGGGGAGCAGGCGCGCGCCGCCGAACACCTCGTCGAGCAGGTCCGGGTCGTCGCCGCCTTCGTGGAGCGAGAGCAGCGCATCGCGCACGCGCTCGAGGAGCGCGGGCTCGAGCGCGCGCGACGCGCAGATCACGTCCGAGGGGATCGGCGCGCTCACCAGCAGCGCGCGCATTCCGTCGGCGCCGGCGTAGGGCGCCCACGCGGCGAGCACGATCTCGTCGGGGCGCCCTTGCACCTGGAGCTCGGGGATGATCATCGTGCCCTGCGGGCCCGCCGCAGGCGCGGGCGCCGTCGCGGGGCGCGGCCGCGTCTGCGCGTGCGTCGCGCCCGCGTCGGCGTCACCGCGCAGCACCGCGCGCACGACCGCGGCGTGGCTCCCCTCGAAGCGCTCGTCGCCGAAGAGCTCGCCGGGCTCGAAGCCGGCCGCGCGCAGCGCGTGGCGCACGAAGAGGTAGCCGGCGCTCGAGTCGCGATCGACCCACGCCATGCGCGCGCCGGACAGGTCCGTGAGCGTGCGGATCGACGAGTCGCGCGGGACGAAGAGGACGCCGCGGTAGCCGTCGCCCAGCGAGCGCTCGATCGCGGCGAGCAGGCGCAGCCCCGCGCTCGCCTCGGTGCGCACGAACACCGCCGGCGGCATCCAGCCGAGGTGCGCGGAGCCCCCGCTCATGCGCGCCGCGAGCTCGGCGTACGAGCGCGTCGCGACCACCTCGACGCCCGCCCCGAGCGCGGCAGAGAGCCGCGCGCCGAGGCGCGCCCGCACCTCGGCCCCCTCGGCGTCGAGGTGCACGGGTCCCATCGCGAAGACCAACGCCCCCATGAGGCGCCGAGCGTAGAGCACGGGCTCGCTCGACACCACAGGAACCAAGGGGCGGAGCCCGGCGCCCAGCCGCCCGTGCCATGCTGCGGCCATGAGCGAGCTCGTCGACGGCGGCATCTTCGGTCCCGGCCAACCCTGCTTCGGTTGCTCTCCCGAGCACCCCGCCGGCTTTCGGCTCCGCTTCGCGCGCGAGGGCGACGACGTGGTCACGCACTTCACGCCCAGCGAGCGCTACCAGGGGCCCCCCTCGATCATGCACGGCGGGCTCGTCGCCACGCTCGCCGACGAGATCGGCGCGTGGGCGCTGATCCTCTTGCTCGAGAAGTTCGGGTTCACCGCGGAGATGCAATGCAAGTTGCGTCGTCCGATCCGCGTCGGGGCCGAGGTCGTGGGCCGCGGCCGGATCGCGAAGCCGGGGGCGCGCGTGGTCGGCGTCGAGGTCGAGCTGCTGCAAGACGGTGCGCGCGCGTTCGAGGGCGACCTGCGCTTCGTGCTGCTCGACCGGCGGGGCGCCGAGCGCCTGCTCGGCGGCCCGCTGCCACCGGCCTGGGAGCGCTTCGCGCGCTGACGCGCGTGGCGAGCCGATCGCGCGTGCCATGCTGTGCGGCATGCTGCGGGCGGCGATCTTCGACATGGACGGGCTCCTCATCGACTCGGAGCCGCTCTGGCGCGCGGCGGAGGTCGAGGTCTTTCGCACCGTCGGCCTCGTGATCACCGAGGCCGACTGCGTCGAGACGACGGGCCTGCGCATCGACGAGGTGGTCGCGCACTGGCACGCGAAGCACCCCTGGGCGGAGCCGCCGCGGTCCGTCATCGTCGAGCGCATCGTCGATCGGCTGATCGCCCTGGTGACCGCGCATGGCGCCCCGCTCCCGGGCGTCGCGCACGCGCTCGCGCAGTGTCGCGCGCGGGGGCTGCGCCTCGCGCTCGCGTCGAGCTCGCCGCGCCGGATCATCGCCGCGACGCTCGACGAGCTCGCGCTGAGCGACGCGTTCGAGGTGATCGCCTCGGCCGAGGACGACCGCTACGGCAAGCCGCACCCGGCGGTGTTCCTGCGCTGCGCGGAGCTGCTCGGCGTCGCGCCGACCGAGTGCCTCGTGTTCGAGGACTCGCTCAACGGCGTGATCGCGGCGAAGGCCGCCCGCATGACGTGCGTCGCCGTGCCCGAGCGACCCGACGCGCGCTTCGCGATCGCCGATCGCGTGCTCGGCTCGCTCGCCGACTTCGACTGGATCTGATCACACGCCGCCGCGCGCGCCGCGCCGTCGGCGGCGCGCCCACCAGGCGAGCGCGAACGCCGAGAGGAGCGCCGCGCCGCCGGACGCCGGTGACGCCGCCG
>JAHBWG010000040.1 GCA_019637095.1 Sandaracinaceae bacterium
AACGCCCGTCGCTTCGCGACGGGCTGGTCTCGATGGGGCCGTCGGCCCGCGTGCGCGCTCGATGGCGGCCCGTCGCTGGCTCGCTGCGCGACGGGCTGGTCTCGATGGGGCCGTCGGCCCGCGTGCGGGCCGGCGTTCAGCGCATGTCGTCGCAGCCGCGGGCGAGGTCGATCTCGCCCCAGGGCTGCTCGTAGCAGCCGGGCGCGGGCGGGCGGCCGATCAGCGGCGACCACCCCATGCCGAACTCGTGGTGCGCGCTCTGGGTGTAGAACCAGGGGCCGTACAGGTGGCGCCGCCGGTAGTCGAACAGGTTGTACGGCGGCGTGAGCGCGACGTCGACCACGCCGGGCACGGTGTCGCCGTAGCGCTCGCCGATCATCGAGAAGTAGTTGTCGACGAAGGTCTGCCCGGTCTCACCGCCGATGGGCAGCCGGCTCAGGAGCAGCGCGAGGCTCGCGTGGCCGCCCGTGATGCGCGTCATCGGCGCGTCGGGTACGTCGAAGAGCGTGAGCTGCCGCGGCGCCTTGGGCATGCGCACCGCGGCGAGCGTCGCGACCAGCGCGCCGTAGCTGTGGCCGATCAGGTGGATGCGCCCCTGCCGCTCGAAGAAGGAGGGATCCACCGCCTCCTCGAGCGCGGCGGCGAGCCCGTCGCCGTGGATCTCGGCGCGCGCGAGGGCGTTGCGCTGCGCGAGCGGCGAGCGCGAGGTCGCGGAGTGATCGAGCCACGAGTACACGAGCACGACGGCGTGCGGGTCCGCCTCGACGATCGCGCGCGCCATCCGGGCCATCCACGGCTCGAACGGGCGGCCGCGCGCGTCGACCGCCTCCCACGCGCGCAGGTCCGGCGTCGCGCGGGCGGCGCGGCTCCAGCCCGGCGCCCAGCCGTGCACGAGCACGTGGGCGTGGCTCGGCGGGACGGTGCTCGGCGCGACCGCCACGAACGAGTCGCCGTCCCAGCGGCCGAGCCGCTCGATGGGCTCGAGGGCGCTCGAGTCCGAGCGCACGGACCGCGGCTGCGGCATGCAGCCCGAGACGAACACCATGGCGAGGGCGATCAGGCGCACCCCCTCTTCCTCACGCGAAAACCCCGCCGTGGCAAGAGGAGAACGCCCGACGTCACCCGCGCGTCGCGCGGCGGGCGCCCGCCTCGTCGGCGCGCCACGCGAGCATCCCGCCCTGCATGGACGCGACGCGCGTGAAGCCCGCGCGCTCGAGGGCGGTCGCGGCGGCGCCCGAGCGCGCGCCGCTGCGGCACACGATCACGAGCGGCGTGTCGGGCGCGTAGCGCGCGCTCGCCTCCGCGAGGCGACCGAGCGGCAGGTGTACGACGCCGTCGATCGCGCCGAGCTCGCCGAGCAGCTCGGCGCGCTCACGGACGTCGAGGATCACGACCTCGCCGGCGTGTGCGCGCGTCCACGCGGCGCTGACCTCGGGCACGCCCGCGGCGCGGGTGATGGGAGCCCACGCGTCGGTGGGCGTTCGGGGCTTGGGATGGGGAGACCACATGCCCTCGATGCATCGCAGGGCCCGTGCCACGCGCGGCGGCGCTGCGCACCCCGCGGCGCTGAAACGGGTTGCAACCGCGCCCGCGTGCGTATGATGCCCCTCGTGGATCCGCTCACCCGCGTGCTCGAGGCGCTGCGCGAGCTCGTCGGCGCGGCGCTCGTCCTCGACGCGGAGCTGCGCGTCGTCGCGGCGACGCCGGACGCGCACGCGCTGCTCGGCGTCGAGGCGCCCCTCGGCGTGAGCGCGCCCAAGCTCCTCTGCGGCCACGGCCAAGAGCGCCCGGTCGCCGAGGCGCTCGCCGCGGGTCGCGCCGTCACCGCGGACGTGCTGCGCCCGACGACGACGGGGGAGAACCGCCTCGTGCGCGTGCGCGCGCTGCCGTTCGGCGAGGGCCCCTCGCGCGGCTTCCTCCTCACGCTGTCGGCGTCCGAGCGCGACGCGCTCGGCGCGGACGCGACCGAGGCCTTCGGCATCGTCACGCGCGACGCGCGGATGCGGCAGCTCCTCGTCGAGGTGCAGAAGGTCGCGCGCTCCGACGCGAGCGTCCTCGTGCGCGGGGAGACCGGCTCGGGCAAGGAGCTGATCGCGCGCGCGATCCACCTCGCCTCCCGCCGCGCGGGCGCGCCGTTTCGCGCGCTCAACTGCGCGGCGCTGCCGCCGAACCTCCTCGAGAGCGAGCTCTTCGGCCACGTCCGCGGCGCGTTCACCGGCGCCGTGCGCGACGCGCTCGGGCACTTCCGCCTCGCGGACGGCGGCACGCTGTTCCTCGACGAGGTCGCGGAGCTCCCCCTCGAGATGCAAGCCAAGTTGCTCCGTGTCCTACAGGACCGCACGGTGATCCCGGTCGGCGGGCGCGACCCGGTCCCCGTCGACGTGCGCATCGTGTCCGCGACGCACCGCGCGCTGCGCGCCGAGGTCGAGGCGGGGCGCTTCCGCGCGGACCTGCTCTATCGGCTGCGGGTGATCCCGCTGTTCCTGCCGCCGCTGCGCGACCGGCCCAACGACGTGCCGCTGTTGGTCGAGCACTTCCTCGCGGGGTTCGCGGAGAGAGCGCACCGCCCGGCCCGCCGGATCACGCCCGGCGCGCTCGACGCGCTCGTGCGCTACGACTGGCCGGGCAACGTCCGCGAGCTCCAGAACGTGGTGGAGTACGCGCTCGTGATGGGAGACGACCCGGTGCTGACGGAGGCGGACCTGCCGCCGGAGGTCCGCGGGATCGAGCCGGTCGCCATCGCGCGCCCCGACGCGGACGAGGCGGCGCGGCGCGCCGAGCTCCCCGCGGAGGCGCGCCGCCTGCTCAACGCGCTCGAGCGCGCGGGCGGCCACATGAGCCGCGCCGCCGCCTCGCTCGGCATGTCGCGCACCACGCTGTGGCGGCGCCTCAAGAAGCACGGCCTCGACCGCGCCGCCCTCGAGTGAAGTCCCTCTGGGGGCCGCGGGGGCGCGGCTCCCGGCGATCGGGGCAGCTCGCGTGCCCTTGCCCTTGCCCTGTGTGGTCAGCGTTCGCAGGCGGAGGGCTCGGTGGTACGGGCAAGGGGCAGGGGCAAGGGCAACCCACTCGGTGCCCCGCCTGAACGGATCCGCGCCCGGGGCTTACTTCTTCGGCGTGGGCTCGCCGAGCTCGTCCGCGGGGTGCATCAGGTTGATCGGGATGTTCAGGTAGCGGTGGCCGTTCTCGCGCGCGGCGGGCATCCGGCCCGCGGCGACGTTGACCTGCACGCTCGGCAAGAGGAGCCGCGGCGCCGCGAGGGTGGCGTCCCGCTCCTCGCGGAAGCGCACGAACTCCTCCTTGGTCGTGCTCGCGCGCAGCTGCGGGTTGTTCGTCTTGCTCTTGCCGATGGTGGTCTCGAAGCGGACCTCGCGGCCGTCCGGCTGGTAGTCGTGGCCCACGAACACGCGCGTCTCGTCGGGCAGCCCGTACAGCTTCTTCACCGAGTCGAACAGCGCGGCGGCGCTCCCGCGCGGGAAGTCGCAGCGGCCGGTGCCGTAGTCGTCCATGAAGAGGGCGTCGCCCGTGAAGATCGCGTCGCCGATCCTGTAGGTCACGCACGCGGGCGTGTGGCCGGGCGTCGCGATCGTCTCGACGCGCAGCGCGCCCGCCTCGAGGACCTCGCCGTCGGCGAGCAGCCGGTCGAACTGGCTGCCGTCGGCCGCGAAGCCGGCGCCGAGGTCGAACACGCCCTTGAACACGTCCTGCACCTCGGTGATCCGCGCGCCGATGACCACCTTCGCGTCGAAGCGTCGGCGCAGGATCTGGGAGGCGCTGAGGTGGTCGGCGTGCGCGTGCGTCTCGAGCACGTAGCGCAGCGACAGCGCGTTGGCGCGGATGAATGCGCTGACCTCGTCGACGGACTCGGTCCACGTGCGCGACGCGGCGGGGTCGTAGTCGAGGACGGGGTCGATCACGACCGCGTCGCGGGTGTCCGGGTCCCAGACGACGTAGGTGAGGGTGTAGGTGCGGGGGTCGAAGAAGGCTCTGACGTGGGCCATGGGCAAAACTCCTTGCCTCATCCAGTTGCGGATCGCGTGCCAACCTCGGACGCCGGCGCCGGCGCGGCGTCCTGCAACGAGGTGGAACGCGCGCGCGCTTCGCTCGCCGGCTCGCCCGCCGGCGCGAGGCCCGCGATCGCGGCCTCGACCGCCTCGTGCAGGTCGAAGAAGAAGCGGTCCTCGCCGAGCGCCGCCGTGAAGCCGCCGCGCGCGAGCACCTCGCGCACGGGCCCCTTCACGTTCGCCACGTAGAGCCGGATCGCCCGCGACTCGAGCGCCGTGTGGAGCTCGGAGAGCAGCGCCTCGCCGGAGGCGTCGAGGTCGTTGATGCCGCTCGCGTCGAGCACGACCGCGCGCACGCCCGCGTCATCGAGCAGGAGCCGGTCGACCTCCTCGCGGAAGAAGCTCGCGTTGGCGAAGTAGAGGCTCGCGTCGAAGCGCCAGACGAGCACGCCCTCGACCGTCTCGGCCTCGGGGAAGTGCTTCACGTTGCGGTAGCTGCGCGTCCCGGGGAGGCGCCCGAGCACCGCGTGGTGCGGGCGCGTGCTGCGCCGCACGAAGATCGCGATCGACAGCACCACGCCGGCGGCGATGCCCTCCTCGATGCCGAAGAAGAGCGTGCCGGCGAACGTCACGAGCCAGAGGACCGCGTCGGTGCGCTTGACGTGCCAGAGGTGCCCGAGCTCGCGCAGATCGACGAGCCCGGCGACGGCGACCATCACGATCGCGGCGAGCACCGCCTTGGGCAGGAAGTGGAAGAGCGGCGTCAGGAACAGGAGGCTCACCGCGATGACCGCCGCGGTGATCGCGGTGGCGAGGCCGGTGCGCGCGCCCGCCTGCGCGTTGACCGCGGTGCGGCTGAAGCCGCCGGTCACCGGGTAGCCGCCGAAGCCGAAGCCGGCGAGGTTCGCCGCGCCGAGCCCGATGAGCTCCTGGTTCGCGTCGATCGCGTACCGGTTCTTGCGCGCGAAGGCCTTGGCGACGCTGATCGACTCCATGAAACCGACGAGCGCGATGGCGACCGCGGTGGGCGCGAGCGCGCCGAGGTCCGCGAGCTCGAACGCGGGCAGCGACGGGCTCGGCAGCCCGGCGGGGACGGCGCCCACGATCCGGACGCCCGCCTCGTCGAGCCGCAGGAGGAACGTCGCGAGCGTGCCGAGCGCGACGACGATCAGCGCGCCGGGGAGCCGAGGCCACCGCTTCTTCACGACGAGCAGGACCGCGATCGCCGCCGCGCCGAGCGCGAGGGTGATCAGGTGCGTGTCGCCCAGGCGCGGGACCGCGGCCGCGACGAGCTCGTGCAAGCGCGCGCTGCGCCCGAGCTCGACGCCGAGGAGGTGGCCGAGCTGGCTGAGCGCGATGACGATCGCCGCCGCCGACGTGAAGCCGGCGATCACCGGGTGGGAGAGCAAGGTCACGAGCCGCCCCAGGCGCAGCACGCCCATGCCGAGCTGGATCGCGCCGACCAACCCCGCGAGCACCACGGCGAGCGCGACGTAGCGCTCCGAGCCCGGCTCGGCGACGCCGCCGAGGCCGCTCGCGACGAGCAGGCTCACCATCGCGACCGGCCCCACGGCGAGCTGTCGCGAGGTGCCGAGCAGCGCGTAGGCGAACAGCGGCAGGACCGACGCGTACAGCCCGACGATCGGCGGCAGCCCCGCGAGCATCGCGTACGCCATCGCCTGCGGGATCAGCATGACGGCGACGGTCAGGCCGGCGCTCACGTCGCCCGGCAGGTCGGCCCGGCGGTCGTAGGTGCGCAGCCAGCCCACCGCGGGCACGAACGCGAGGAGCCGCTTCATGTCCGGCCACTCTTGCATCGCGCGAGCCAGCCGTGCGCGCGTTCGCGCACGGGGCTCTCGAAACGCCGTGCAACCGCGCGCATGCGACGGTGCAACGCCCCGCGACCGAAGCCTCAGAACGCGAGCTGGAGCTGCGAGCGCACGCGCCAGCCCTCGCGGGCCTCGCCGGGGGCCTCGTCGTGCAGCCACGAGAGGTCGGTCTGCCACGTGAGGCTGCGGCCGATCACCAGGACCTCGACGGCGACGCCGAGCTCGTGGTGCGCGTGCTCGCGCCCTGCGCGCGCGTAGCGCGCCTGCCAGGCCTCGTCGTCCATCGTCGCGTGGACCGCGTCGGCGTGCGCGCGCGCGTCGTCGCGCAGCGCGCGGGTCACGTGCACGCGGGCGTAGCGCAGGACCAGGGCGAGGTGTCGGTCCGCGCGCCACGCGAGGACCGAGAGCGCGCCGAGCGCGCCGAGCGCGAGGCCCCCGCGCGCGTCCTCGATCCAGCCCGCGTAGCCGACGAGCGTCCAGCGCAGCGCCCCGAGCTCGAGGTCGAGCTCGGGCGCGAGCCGCAGCGCGAAGTCGCGACCGCGCGCCGGCGCGAGGTCCCACGAGGCGCTGAACGACATGGCGTGGCGCAGCGCGCCCTCTCGGCCGGCGTGGTCGAGCCGCGCGACCAGCTCGGGGTGCGCGGGCTCGGACGGCGCGGGCGCGTCGAGCCGCGACGGATTGCCGAGCTGCTCGCCGTAGGCGCGCGCGAGCTCGCGCGCGAGGCCGTTGCGCCGCGCCTGACCGCCGAAGACGCCCGCGGCGTAGCCGAGTCCGCTCGCCGCGTGCTCGCCGTGGACCATCGCGCCGAGCTGGTGCTCGCCGCCGAACCAGCGGCTCGTCAGCGGCCAGTCCACCGCGAGCTCGATGAACGGCTGCTGGTAGAACCGGGTGAACGGCGTCTTCAGCTGCCCGACGCGCAGG
Organism: Sandaracinaceae bacterium; assembly: GCA_019637095.1. Taxonomy (GTDB): domain Bacteria; phylum Myxococcota_A; class Polyangia; order Polyangiales; family Sandaracinaceae; genus JACKEC01. The sequence goes on from JAHBWG010000040.1 coordinate 6,752, forward strand.
TGCAGCGCGTCGTCCGCGCGCACGTCCGCCCAGAGATCGACGAGCTCTGGCGCGTCGGGGCGCAGCTCGAGGTGCAGGCTCGTCGTCACGCGGCCCTCGAACAGCGAGCTCTGGAGCACCGGCCGCAGGCGCCGCAGGCGCGGCTCCCACGCGAGCGCGCCGAGGTCCGCGCCCTCGCCGGCGAGCTGCAGCTGGACGAAGAGCGCGGGGCGCACGCGCGCGCGCGCGTCGCCGAACCAGTACGGCCCGAGCTGCTCGGGGACCTGCGCCGCGCCGCGCGTGGGCGCGAGCAGCGCGAGCAGCACGAGCGGGACGGCGAGGCGCGGAGCCACGGCCGCGGCCACATCACGATCCGGGCCACGATCCGCGCGGCGCCCGCGGCGCGCAGGAGTGCGCGGGGCGCCGCGCTCACGTGTTGCGGGCGCCGTTGCGATGCGTTGCGGCTACTCGAGGCGCTCGGCCATCTCGAAGATCGCCGGCCGCTCCGCCTCGCCCTCCATGTACGGCGTCCCGTGGAGCCAGCCCACGCGGCGCAGGCTCCGCACCATCACCTTGCCGGTGTCCGGGTAGACGCAGACTTCGTCGGGATCGTGCGGGCCGATCGCGAGGTAGACGAGATCGACGTCCGACGTGTTCGCGATCTGGTGGCCGACGCCGGTCCCGGCCGGGCACGCGATGCAGTCGCCCGCGGCGATCCGGTGGACCTCGTCGCCGTAGCGCAAGACCCCCTCGCCCTCGAGCACGAAGAACACCTCGTCCTCGCGCTGGTGCGCGTGGAAGGGGCACCCGGCGCGCCCCGGCGGGAGCCGGTTGTACGCGACCCCGAGCCGCCCGCCGCGCTCGCGCATGAACGGCGTGAGCACGCGCCACGCGCCGCCCCAGTGCGCGCCCTCGAGCTGCGCCTCCTCCTCGGCGTCGCGGACGGACGTGATGATGTGCTTGCGCTCGACCATGGCTCTGTCTCCTGGGACGCAGCCTGCCACGGCGTTGCAGCGCAGGTTGCGACGCGATGCAGCGGTCCCCAGACTCTCGGGGCGCCGGGCTGGTATGGCGCATGCTGGAACGATTGACATGGATCACTTCACTCCCCTCGCCTCGACCGTCGGCGGCCTGCTGATCGGCTTGAGCGCGACGATGTTGCTGCTGTTCAACGGGCGCATCGCGGGCATCAGCGGGATCCTCGCGGGCGCGGTGGCGCCGAGCGGGGATGCAGGGTGGCGCTGGGCCTTCCTCGGCGGGCTCGTCGCGGGCGGCCTCGCCACCTTCCTCGTCGCCCCCGAGCTCTTCGCGGTCGACTACGACCGCACGCTGCCGATGGTGATCGCCGCCGGCGTGATCGTCGGCGTCGGCACGCGGATCGGGAGCGGCTGCACGAGCGGCCACGGCGTGTGCGGCCTGAGCCGGCTCTCCGCGCGCTCGATGGTGGCGACCGTGACCTTCATGGCGACGGGCGCGCTCACCGTGCTCGCGGTCCGGCTCCTGATGGGGGGTGCGTCGTGAAGGCGGCGGCCTCTGCGTTCGGCGCGGGCGCGCTCTTCTCGGTCGGGCTCGCGGTCGCCGGGATGACGCAGCCGTCCAAGGTCATCGGCTTCCTCGACTTCCTCGGCGACTGGGACCCGAGCCTCGCGTTCGTCATGGCCGGCGCCATCGCCGTGCACGCGCTCCTGTTCCGCCTCGTCACCCGCCGCGCGAGCCCCCTCTTCGAGGCGGCGTTCCAGATCCCCAAGCGGCGCGACTTCACGCCGCAGCTCGTCGTCGGCGCGGCGCTGTTCGGGATCGGCTGGGGCCTGGGCGGCTTCTGCCCGGGGCCGGGGCTCGCGTCGCTGCCGACGCTCGGCGCCGAGGCGCTCGCCTTCGTGGGCGCGATGATCGGTGGGATGCTCGCCTACGAGGTCTTCACGCGCGTGCGCGCCGCGCGCGCGGCGGAGCCAGCCGCCGAGTAGGCGCCGCGCCGCGCACCTCGAGCCGCGCGCTACAACAGGCAGGTGCCCAGGAGGCCGCAGTAGTGCAGCCCGAGGAGGCGGTCCTCGCAGCACGTGCGGCCGATGGGGCAGACGCCCAGGCACACACACCGGCCGCCCGACGAGCAGCGGCTGACCGACAGGTCGCACTCGCAGACGCCGTCGCCGTCACAGTCGCGGCGGTCGTCGGCGCACGCGGAGACCGCGGCGTCGGGGCGCACGGTGCCCGCGTCGAGCGTCATCGGGGCGCCGGCGTCGGCGCTCATGCAGGAGCACGCGTCGTCGCTCCCGGCGCACGGCTCGAAGCCCGGGTCGCACACGCAGCTCGCGCCGGAGCCCTCGACGACGCACGTCGTGTTGCCCGTGCAGCGCGCCGCGAACGTGCAGCCGCCGCCGGAGCAGATCGCCTCGTGGCACGCGTCGGTGGTCGTGCAGTTGTTCGTCTGCTCGCAGCGACCGTCGACGCACACCCCGCGGTGGCACGCGGGCGCCGCGCACGTCCCGTCGCGGGCCGCGTCGACGCAGCTCACGCGCCCGGCGCCGTCGCGCTCGCACGCGCGCACGCGGCAGCTCGTCGGGTCGAGCTCGCCTCCGCACACGATCGGCGGCGCGATCCGGCACATGCCTTCCTCACAGAACGCCTCGACGCACGGGTCGGGGTGCGTGCAGCTCGCGTCGCTCAGCGCGTTTCGGTAGAAGCACGTCCCGGTCGTCTCGTCGCACGAGGCCACGCGGCACTGGCGCCGCGGACAGTCCACGTCGTCCACGCAGCTCGGCGGGATCGGCTTGCAGCCGCCCGTCCCGGGCGGATCGCACGCGGTGCCCTCGGGGCAGGCCGTGTCGTCGATCGCGTGCTCGCACCCGGTCGTCGCGCAGAAGTCGATCGTGCAGCCGATCCCGTCGTCGCAGGCCGCGTCGTCGCGCGTCGGCTGGCAGCCCAGGACCTCGTCGCAGCGCGCGCCGAGGCAGACGACCCCGGGCGCGGCGCACCGGTCGTGGCGGGGCTCGTGGGCGCAGCCGCGGCCTTCGACGCAGGTGTCCTCGGTGCACGGGATCGCGTCGTCGCAGTCGATCGCGCGGCCCGGCGCGCAGAGGCCGCGCACGCAGCGCTCGCGCCCGTTGCACGTCAGGTCGTCGTCGCACTCCGCGTCGGTGGTGCACGGCGCAGGCGGGCCGGCGTCGCGTCCGCCCGCGTCGCGTCGCGCCGCGCCGTCCATCCCGACCTCGCCCGCGTCGGCGAGCCCGCCGTCCATCCTCGCGACCGACCCGTCGGGCCGTGGGTCGAGATCGAGCACCATGCCGCAGCCCGAGCCGAGGATCGCGCACGCGAGCACGAGGTGACGCACCCCGGGATCGTGCCGAGCGGCGGCGCGGCAGACAAGGTCACACTTCGCCGATGCTCTCGAGGTAGGCGCGCGCGAGGTGGTAGTCGTCGCGCTGATCGGGGTGGAAGTCCCGCCGCAGGTACTCGACGAACGCGCCGCGGATCAGCTCCCAGTCGACGGCGCCGCCCTCGCCGCGCACGCGCTCGGCCTCCTCGCGGTAGCGCGCGAGCTCCTCGGGGGAGAGCTGCTCCTGATCGAGCAGCGACTTGGTCGCGAGCATCCACCAGCCGACGAGCTGCGTGGTCGCGATGACCAGCCCCAGGACGCGCACCGAGTAGCGCGGGTCGACCGCCGCGAGCACGTCGAAGGCGACCGACTTGTGCTCGATCTCCTCGCAGGCGTGCCACTTCATCAGCCTCTGCATGATCGGGTGCGCGCCCTCGACGAACTCGTGTGTCAACGCGTTGTGCGCGAACGTGGCGGTGAAGTGCTCGCACGCGACCGTCGTCGAGAGCCGCAGGATCGGCGGGAACCGCTTCTCGAGGAAGCCGAACGCCCAGCGCTCGTAGCGCCGCAGGAACCCCGAGAGGTCGTAGCCGTGGCGCTCGAGGATCTCGTTGGCGCGCTCGTGCTCGCGCCCGTGCCGGCCCTCCTGGCCGAAGAAGCCCTTGATGCGCGCGAGCAGCTCCGGGTCCTCGATCCGATCCATGTAGTGCTTCACGGAGCGGATGAAGAAGCGCTCGCCCTCCGGGAAGAGCAGGTTGAGCCCGTTCGAGCCGTGCGTGATCAGCGGGTTGTTCCAGAACCACCAGCGCGGCACGTCCTCGTCGGCGAAGGGGAAGTCGAGCTTGCGGACGCGGATCGGCGGGCGCGCGTTCGTCGCGGGCGTGGTCTCCATGACGTCGGCTCCTTTGTTGAACCAGGTTCAACGCGAGTATTCGGGCGAGTTGAACGAAAGTCAACCGTGCGCGAAGCTCGTGCGGGTGACCGAGCCGCACCGCGCGCGCTTTTCCGTCGACGAGCGGCGCGCCCAGCTCCTCGAGCTCGGGCTGCGCCTGTTCGCGGAGCGCGCGTACGACGAGGTCTCGATCGACGACATCGCGAGCGCGGCCAACATCAGCAAGGGCCTGCTCTACCACTACTATGGCGGCAAGCGCGCGTTCTACGTCGCGTGCGTCGCGCACGCGGCGGAGGCGCTCGTCGAGCGCACGCACATGTCCGACGAGATCCCCGAGCCCGACCGCGCGCGCGCCGGGCTCGACGCGTACTTCGACTACGCCGAGGAGCACGCGACCGCGTACGTCGCGCTCATGCGCAGCGGCATCGGCAACGACCCGGAGGTCGCCGCGATCGTCGAGGCCACGCGCACCCGCATCGTGCGGCGCGCGCTCGATGGGATGGGGATCACCACGCCGCGGCCGGCGTTCCGCGCCGCGCTGCGCGCGTGGATCGGCGCGGTCGAGGCGGCCTGCCTCGAGCACCTCGAGCACCGCGACGTCGCGCGCGTCGGGCTCGTCGACATGCTGCTCGCGGGGCTCTACGGGCTCCTCGTCGTGGCCAAGCAGCTCGACCCGGACGCGCCCTTCGCGCTCGGCCCGCCGCCTCAACCCCCGACGCAGACCGAGACGGCGTCACCGCCCTCGCGCGGCTCGCGCAGGCGACAGCCGTAGCCGGGGCGGCCGCAGTCTTCGTCGTCGACGCAGGGCAAGAGGCACACGCCCGACTCGAGCGCGACGCAGCGCGCGTCGCCGCGGCAGCCGGCGTCGTCGCGGCAGTTGGTGGTGCAAAGGCCCCCGGGCGTCTCGGGCCGCTGGAGGCAGAACGAGCCCATCGCGCAGTCGAACACGTCGACGCACGGCGCGCCGATCACGCGGCCGTCCGGCCCGACGTGGTTCGCGCACGCCGCGAGCGCGAGCGTGACGAGGAGCGCGAGCCGACGCATGCGCACAGGATGCGAGCGCCGGAGCGGCCTCGCAACGTCCGGTGGTGTCCGCTCGGCTGTGGTCGTATATTTCGCGCACCGTGAGCCCCGCAGCGCAGTCCAGGGCCCGTGGCCCGGTGGGCCAGACCGTGCTCGAGGTGCTCGGGAGCCTCGTGACGCGCGAGCTGGCCGACGCGATCCTCGCCCGCGCGCTCGCGCGCGCAGGGCGCACCGCGCTGCCCGAGAACCCCCGCCGCGTGCGCGAGCTCGCGGAGGGCGCGCTGCACGACGCGGTGATCGAGATCGCCGGCGTGGACATCGCCGACTCGTTCGTGCGCGACCTGGCGCCGATCCTCGACGTAATCTCGAGCGGCGTGCAGACCAAGCCCGACTCCGACCGCCCGCGCTCCGTGCTCCCGCCGTCGCGCTCCTCGAGCTTCCCGCCGCGGCGCGAGGGTGCGCCGCTGCGCATCCTGGTCGTCACGGCGGACTCGCTCGAGGATCTGCGGCGCTCCGTCGGCGCGTTCGCCGACGTCGCGCGCGCGTCCGACGCGTTCGAGCTCATCACCGCGATCGAGACGCGGCAGGGCCCCGTGCTCGTCGTCGTCGACGGCTACCGGCCGGTCGTCGAGCTCTCGGTGCTCGCCGCGTTCCTGCCGCGTGTCCCGGACGGCTGCCGCGTCGCGCTCTGGGGCTTCGACGCCGCCGAGCGCCGCGCCATCGAGGGCACGCCCGGCTACTCGGTCGTCGACGCCGGCCCGTCCTGGGGCGCGCTCGCCGACGCGCTCACGCGCCTCTAGCTAGCCGCCGCCGCCTGCGCGGTCGGATCGGCGGGCGGTCCGCCCGCGAGGAGCGCTTGCGTCAGGAGCGGCTTGGCCACCGCGATCGGGTTGAGGCCCGGCGCGATCGCGCGCGTCACGCCGGCGAGCAGCGCGAACGTGCGCCCGTAGAGCACGATCTCCTGCGGGATCACGATGCCCTCCATCTCGTCGAGCGCGCCGAGCACCTCGTCGCGCAGCGACGCGAAGTCCATGTCCCCCTCGGCCGGGCGCCGCTCGCGCAGCCGCTTCATCAGCGCGCCGACGAGCGGCGCGAGCTTCTCGCGCTCCGACTCGGGGAAGAGCCCCAACGAGATCAGCGAGCCGACGAACATGCTCTCGTTGCCCATCGCGAACGCCATCACGCTGCCCACGAGCTTCTGGTGGAACTCGCGGGTGAGGACCTTCACCTGCCCGAAGTCCACGACGCCGAGGATCGGCGCGCCGTCCTCGACGCGCACGAGCAGGTTCCCCGGGTGCGGGTCGCTCTGGAACACGCCGTCGACGTACATCATGTCGATCCACGTGTGGAGCAAGCGCTCGAGCAGGCGCTCGCGGTCGAGGTCCTCGCGCGCGAGGAGCGAGGGCTTGGTGATCTTCTCTCCGTCGAACCACGTCGTGCAGATCACGTCGCGCGTGGTGAGCGCGTCGATCACCTCGGGGATGACCACGCCCTCGCGGCCGCGGAAGTTGTCGTGCACGATGCGCGTGAAGCGCGCCTCCTGCTCGTAGTCGAGCTCGGTCGAGAGCGCGCGCGAGATCTCCTCGTAGATGGGCCGCAGGCTGATCCTCGGCAGGAAGACGTTGAAGAGGCGCACCGCGCGGCCGAGGAACCAGAGGTCGATGCGCAGCTTGAGCTCGATGTCCGGGTACTTGATCTTGAGCGCGACGTCGCGGCCGTCCTTCGTGCGCGCGCGGTGGACCTGGCCGAAGCTCGCGGCGGCGTGCGCCTCGCGCTCGATCTTCGCGAAGAGCTCGTCGGGGTGCCGGCCGTAGGTGCGCTCGAGGTGGCCCTCGAGCCGCGACCACGGCAGCGGGTCCACCTCGTCCTGCAGGCCCGAGAGCGCGCGCGTCCAGCCGGCGGGCATGATGTCCACGCGCGTCGAGAGGATCTGGCCGACCTTGATCAGGCCGCCGCGCATCCGCACCGCGAGCCAGTAGAAGCGCTTGGCGTAGCGCTCGTGCTTGCGCTCCCACGCCTCGGGGGCGACGGCGCGGCCGAAGCGGCGCTCGAGGAAGAACGGCACCGCGTACGCGAGCCACATCGGGAAGAGGACCGCCGTGGCGAGGAGGCTGCGGACGACGACGTGATAGGCGCGCTGCATCGGGCGGGCGGATGGTGGATCCAACCGGCGCCCGCGTCACCCCTCGAGGAACGCGCGCAGCGCCGACTTGGGGGTGCGCAGGTCGAGGGCGCGCTCGATCGCGTCGAAGCGCAGGCTCGGCCGGCCCGCGTCGCGCGCGAGCCGGGCCATCGCGGCGGCGAGCGCCTGGTAGGCCTTGGCGAGCTCGACGAGGTTCACCCGCGGCTCGTCCGCGAGCGCGCTCATGCGCGCGAGCGCGGCGCGCAGCGCCGCGAAGCCCGGGCTCGTCGTGTCGGCGTCGTAGGCGCTCACGCTCAGAACCCGACGATGCGTTGGATGATCTTCTCGACGCCCTCGAAGGGCAGGACGCGGCGCGCCCAGAGGCGCGCGGGCACACCGGGCCCCAGCGGGTAGCGGAGCCGCGGGCGCGGATCGGTCAACAGGCGCACCACGAGGTCGGCGACCTCGGTCGGGTCGCCCATCTTCGTCTCGAGCTTGGCGACGACGGCCTCGAGCCGCGCCATGTACGGCGCGTAGGGGCTCGCCTCGTCGGCGTGCTTCGCGATGGTGCGGTTGCGCCCGAAGATGTCCGTCCGGTACGGGCCGGGCTCGACGAGCACCACGCGCACGCCGAACGGTCGCAGCTCGTGGCGCAGCGCCTCGGTCATCCCCTCGAGCGCGAACTTGCTCGCCGCGTACATCCCGAGGCCGGGCATCGCCTGCCGGCCGGCCATCGAGGTCACGTTGATCACGATCCCCCGCGCGCCCGCCGCGCGCAGGTGCGGGAGGCAGCGCTTGGTGAGCGCCCACGGCGCGAAGACGTTCACGTCGAAGAGGCGGCGCAGCTCGTCCTCCTCCACCTGCTCCCAGAAGCCGCCGAGCGCGACGCCCGCGTTGTTGACGAGCGCGTCGAGCCGCCCGTGCTCCTCCACGATCGCGTCGACGACCGCGCGCTGCTGCGCCTCGTCGACCACGTCGAGCTGTACCGGGCGCACGTCGAGGCCCGCCGCCGCTTCGAGCAGCGCGTCCTTCGTCGCGAGGTCGCGCAGGCCCGCGTAGACGGTGTGACCCGCCCGCGCGGCGCGCACGGCGATGTGGAGCCCGAAGCCCGAGCGGCAGCCGGTGACGAGGACGATCATGGGCGCCGCTCTACGACAGGCGCGCGATCTCGTCGAGCAGCCCGCGGCCGATCCGGGTGGGGCGCGCGTGCGCGAGGAGCACGGCGGCGCCCTCCCGGTTCTTCGCGACGATGGCCCGGTAGCGCGCCTCGAGGCGAGCCTCGCCAGCGTCGAGCGCGCTCCGGTAGAGCGCCTCGACGGGCAAGAAGGCGTGCACCGCGAGCAGCACGCCGAAGAGCGGCCGCGGGTCCGGCCGCACCGGCGAGGCGTAGCGCTCCGACGGATGGTTCTCGAGGATCGGATCGAGATCGAGCAGCGCGTTCAGCTTGTTGTGCTGGTGCTCGTGCACGAGCGCCTCGACCATCGTCATCGGGCTCGGGTGCAGCGTCAGGTAGATCGTGCCGACGGCCTCCGCGTAGCTCGCCGAGAGGTGGCGCTCGGCGTCGTAGCCGACCGGGACGACCTGCTGCACGACGAGATCGATCTCTTCGCGCACGATCGGGAGGTGCGCTTCGACGACGTCGAGCGCGGCGCGCAGCGCGTCGCACCAGCGCTCGGGCGCGACGCCGCCGAGGTCGACGGCGTTGCCGTCCTTGTCGGGGTGCGCCTCGAGCATCGCGAGCGGGTTCACGTCGACGGTGGCGAGGACGAGCTCGCGCGCGATCGGGTGGTAGGCGCCCTCGGGCGCGCGCGCCGAGAGGCACGGCGCGCGCGCGTCGAGCGGCGCGCCGAGCTCTCGCGCGAGCACACCGGCGAGCGCGGGCTGGACGGCGCCGCCGCGGCTCGTGCGGATCAAGACGCCGACCGTCGCGCGGCGCAGCGCCGAGAGCACGCGGCCGGGATCGTCTCGCCTCAGCTCGCGCAGCCGCGCGCGCAGCGCGGGAGGCAGCGCGGGCGCGATCGCGGCGAGGTCCGCCGCCAGGCGCCGCAGGCTCGCCGAGAGCACCGCCCGCGCCGTCGCCGTCGAGCGCGGGACCGTCAGGTCGTCGAGCGGCGGCAGCGAGGCGGCGTTCATCCCTTCGACGATCCCGGCACGCCCATCTCACTCGTCTCCTAGCACGGCGCGCCGGCGCGGCGGGCGCGCGCGATCAACGGCGCGTGAGCATCCACGCGAGCCACGCGACGCCGAGGAGCTGGCCGAGGTTGCGCGTCGGCTCGCTCGCCTTGGTCGTCCCGAGCTTCATCGCGGAGAGGCCCGCGGAGCCGATCGCGTTGCGCAGCCGCTGCGTCACCTCGGGCGAGATCCCGTCCGTGACGAGGCGCGCGCCGCCGCCCTGCTTCACCGCGCGGATCGTCCCGCGCCGGATGCCCGCCATGCGCGCGGTCGTCACGAGCTCGCGCCAGATCTTCGGCGGCACGGTGCCGCGGATCGTCAGGCAGACGCCGTCGCGGATCGAGACGCAGAAGAGCTCGTTGGCGCGCGTGACGACGACGTACGCGAGGAGCGCGATCGCGCCGCCGAGCCCGAGCAACAAGACGAGGTCCATCGCGTCCATTGTACGGCGCCCGCGCTCGCACGCCCCCCGGCAGCGCGCACGAAGCGCGGTCAACGCAGGCGCGCGGCGACCGCGGCGAAGACGGAGAACGTGTACGCGGGGTTGTGGACGCCGCGCGATCCGTCGGCGCGCAGGAGCGCGACGTCGTAGGCGACGTCGCGGAGCGCGGCGGGCAGGGCGGCCGAGAGGACCGGGCGCTCGCTCTCGCCGAGCACGCCGTCGGCGTCGCAGTCCCCGAGCACGCGTCCCGCGTCGTCGACGAGGTGCAGCCGCGCGTCGAGGTCGATCACGTCGGCGGCCACCCGCGCCGGCGTGCAGCCGTCGGCGATCGCGGCGCGCGCGATCGCGCGGCGCAGCGCCTCGGTCACGCTCGCCATCGACGCGTCGTGCTCCTCTGCGACCGTGCCCGCGCGTCCGTCGCCGTTGTGGTCGCGCGCGCCGACGGCGCCAGGCTCGACGCCGCCGTGACAGGGGCTGCACGCCGCGCGCGAGAGCTCGCCGTCGCCTCGCCGCGCGCGCACCGCGAACGTGTGCCCGCCGACGAACGAGTAGCTCGGGTCGTCGGGCGCGGGGCGCGTCATGTGGCAGCGCGTGCACGTGTCGGCGATGCGCCGGTGCGCGCCGTCCGGCATCTCCGGCGCCGTGCGCGCGCCGCGGCCGACGAGCAAGGCGGCTTGCGCAGCGTGCGGCGCCGCGCTCGGCTCGCTGCTCCACGCGACCGCGGGCCGGTGGCACGACGCGCAGAGCGCGCCGGAGCCGAGATCGTCCGCGGGCCGACCGGCGATCGGGTCCGACGTGTCGTCGACGCGCAGGCCGCGCGGGCGCGTCGCGTCGTGCGGGTCGTGGCACGTCGCGCAGGTGATCGCGCTGACGGTGAGCGGGTCGACGCCGGACACGCGCCCGGTGCGGCGCCACGACACGAAGCCTTGCGCGCTGTGACACTGCGTGCACTCGTCGCGGACGGCGGGGTCGCGCGCGTCGAGGCCGCGGACGAAGCGGGCCATCGGCGAGAGCCGCCACTCGTCGACGTGCGGCGAGCGGTGGTTCGCGTCGGCGTCGTCCTCGTCGACGTCGTGACAGCGCGCGCACACGCCGACGTCGAACTTCGCGCCGTACTGCCAGCGGAACTGCGGCGGGACGATGCGCCCGGGGCCGTGGCACGCGGAGCACCACACCGACGCGTGACGGCGCACGCGACGCGGCATCTCGTCCCACCGCTCCGCGCCGGGCGCGGGCTGCGCCCAGCCGAAGCGCGCGGCGGTGTGATGCAGCCCACCGTTGTCGATGCCGAAGTCAACTCCCGTTGCGTGGCAGCTCCAGCATCGCTCATCGAACTCGGCGCCGAGCGCGCCGGTGATGCCCCGCCGGAAGGTTTGCGCATGTACAGTCGACTCCCAGGCCTCCGCCTCGGCGACGTGGCACCCCTCGCGACCGCAGTCGCGAGGGACGCGATCGTATGCGCCAGCCTGCAACGACATTTGCACTCCACTTGGCTGGTGCTCGACGACGTAGGTGCCGAAGCGATCGGGTCGCAGCGTCGGTGTGCGCGTGCTCGCGTCGAGCAGCTCCGCTTCGCTGTTCTGCGGTCGGCTCGCGAGCGTCCACTCGTGCGAAGGGCCGCTTCCCCCGTTGAAATGGACGTCCGCGCCGGTCGGCACCTGGTAGAGGCCCGTGGACGTCGGCGCGGCGACCACGCGCACGTGGTGCTCCTCGACCTGGGCGCCGAAGCGGGCGCGAAGGCGCAGGCGGTACTCGCCGCGCTGGCGGCGATCGAGGGCGATCACGGACACCCGATCGTCGAGGCGGGCGAGCTCCTCGAGGCGGTGCGTGCGGACGGTCGCGACGCGGCCGCGATCCTCCGTCCGCAGGCGCTCATCACCGAGCTCGGGGCCACCGACCTGAGCCCACTCGAGGGCGGCGTCCTCGTCGCAGCGTAGCCGCGCCTCCAGCCGTACGAGTGAGTCGAAGCCCACCTGCACGTGATCTTGCGGGGGCTCGAGCCTCGTGGCGAGGTGGATCGTGACCTCGGCGCTGCGCGCGCGCGACACGTCGATCGTCTCGCTCGCGGGGCAGCGCCCGGGGGCCTCGGCGGTCAGCCGGCGACCGCGGCCCTCTTCGACGGGGACGGTGAAGCGCCCCGCTTCGTCCGTCTCGGCGGTCGCGCCGCGCTCCGTCGAGACGATCGCGCCGGCGATGGGCGCGCCGGTGCGGCCGTCGCGCACGACGCCGCCGACGTCGACGAGCGGACCCGGGCCGCAGCCGCCGAGCGCGAGCACGCAGCTCAGCGCGATCGGCTCGACCTTCCCGGCGAGATCGGACAGCGCTCTCGAGAGCGTGTCGACGCACGCTTCGAAGAAGGTCGGGGCTTCTCTCTCGGGCGGGGAGCCGGAGGCGCTCTCCGAGGGGAGCCCGATCCGCGCGCGGACCATCGGGGCGAGACTACCACCGTTGCGGTGCTCGTCCACAAGTCCGCGCGACAGGTATCAAGCTGGACTCAACGACGAACGGCGGACGCTCTCGCGCCCGCCGTTCGGTCGTGTGCAAGTCGATTTGCGATGCTACCGGCGACGTCGCGAGAGCACGATCGACGCGAGGACGAACATCGCGATCCAAGCGGCGCTCCTCGGCGCGCTCGCGACGCCGACGGCGCGGCACGAGCAACCTTCGGAGCCGCCCATCGTGCCGCCGTCCGCGGGTGTGGTGCCTCCGTCCGCCACCGAGCCCGCGTCGACGCCGATCGTGCCGCCATCGCTGCCCGGCATGATCGTGCCGCCGTCACCCGGCATCGTCGTCGGACGCGGCGGGCAGGGCTCCGCGCCAGGCAGCATGATCCCGTTGCACTCCGCCTCCGGCGCCGGCGGCATGTCGCAGCTCGCCTCCTCGCTCGGGTAGAGGAACTGGATCGCCGCGAGGTCGTCGCTGCCGAGGACGCGCTTGCTCTGGTCGCCGGGCGCGTAGCGCGGGAACGTGGCGTTCATCTCCATCGCGGAGGTGATGCCGAGCGAGCGGCCGATCAGCGCGGTCACGACGCTCTGCACGTCGAGCGAGTCGGCGTCGCCGTCGGTCGCCCACTGGTGGTCACGCGTGTTGAGGACCACGGTGCCGCCGATGAGGCGGCCCGTGCCGTCGTGCGCGAAGTAGAAGTGGCCGACGGCGGGGCCGCCGGTCCACTCCTCGTTCGAGTTGGTGAAGTAGACGAGGACGTAGATCTCGCCCATGTCGCCTTCCCAGTGCGCGCGGTTGGTCGAGGTGCTCGCCGCGCCCGGTGCGAAGCGCAGCGTGCTGCACGCCGCGTCGCTCCACGCCGCGAAGGCGTCCTGGATCGCCGCGCCCACGCCCGCGACGCCCGCCGGGAAGGTCGAGTCGTTGACGCGATAGGTCACGTCGACCGTCCCCGCCGGCGGGTCATCGGTGTCCGCGTAGCGGATGGGGACCTGCACGTCCGTGCCGCGGATCTCGATGTAGTACGCACGAGTCGTTGCGGGCACCGCGAGCGCCGCGGCGGCGAGCAGGGAAGCGAAGACGGGGCTCTTGTACGGCATCGTGGTCGGCTCCTCGAGGGCTCGGGGTCTCACTCGCACGATCCGGTGGTCGGCACGCACTGGCGCGAGGACCCGGACCGCGTGGCGATGGTGCGGCAATCGTACCCGGAGGGGCAATCACCGGCGCCCGAGCACTGGCGGCCGCACATCGCGTAGCCGTCCGAGCGGAAGATGCAGAGGTCGGCGCTGCCACCGCAGCCCGTGTGCGTGTCGCAGTACGAGCAGAGGCCGCCGTCGGAGGTGCACGCGGGCGGCCGGTGGTCGGCCGGGATGATGCAGTCCGCGTGACCGTCGCCGTCGCGGTCGGCCTGGTCCTCGCAACACGCGTAGTTGAAGTAGAAGAACCGACAACCGCACGCCGTGTCCGGCCGATCCGGCAGGCCCGCCGAGGTCACGCGCGGCTCGACGCAGCGGCCCCACCGGCCGTCGGGCATGCAAGTCTGCTTGCCCCACGAGCAGTAGACGTCGTCATCGCACCAGCGCTCGACGCCGGGGACGCACTCGCCGCGGCCCGTGTCGGGGACGTCGGGCCGATCCGGCGTGCAGATGCGGAACTCGTCGCCGAAGTAGCAGTCCCACTGCCCGCCTCCGCCGCCGTCCGGGTAGTCCGGCGTGTCGTCCGAGCAGACGACGAACTCGCCCTGGCGCTCGCAGTCCCAGTCGCCGCCGCCGCCGCCGTCGGGCAGGTCGCGGCCGTGGCGCCGGCAGTACGTCGTGCCGTTCTGGTCCCAGCAGGTCCACACGCCGTCGTCCGGGTAGCCGGGCGTGTTGTTTCGGCACTCCACCGAGCCGTCGCCCGGGTCGTAACAGCTCCAGCCCCCGCCGTCGCCGGGCCCGCCGGGGATCGTCTCGCAGATCCTGAACTCGTCGGCGAACCAGCAGTTGTACGGTCCGCCCGCGCCGCCGTCGGGATAGTTCGGCGTCTCGTCGGTGCAGACCACGAGGTCGCCCTGACGCTCGCAGTTCCAGTCGCCGCCGCCGCCGCCGTCCGGGTAGTCGCCGTTGCGGCGGCAGATGGTGCGGCCGCCGGTGTCCTCGCACTCCCAGTCGCCGCCGTCCGGGTAGTCGGGGCCCGGGTTGACGCAGCGCTTGCGCCCGTTCGGCTGGTCCTCGCAGATCCAGTAGTCGGGGCACTCGTAGAGGCTGCAGTCGCCGCCGATCGCGCAGTCCGGATCGATCGGGCACGCCGGCGTCGGCACCTCGCCGATCGTGTCGGGGTCGGGTTGGCCGAAGCGGTCGGTCCCGTTGCCGAAGCCGCCGACGCACGCCGGCAGCGCGAACGAGGCGAAGATCACGAACCAGAGAGGGCGAATCGCGCGCATGGTGGGTCTCCTCGACGCACCCCGAGTGCAGACTCCATGCCGCGTTCGTGTCGCACTCGATCCCGAGGACCGTCGACCCCGCGGAGCGTGGCGTGCTCCGCGCGACCCCGCGGAGCTGTCTTCGCGCCGGTTACAGTCGATCGCGACGTCCGCGCGCTATCCTCTCCACGTCGTGCGCGCGCTCGTCCCGGTCGTCTCGCTCGCTGCGCTCGCGGTGCTCGCGGCGCCGGCGCGCGCGTTCGAGCGCACCCGCGTCGACACCGACCCCGACAAGGCGGTGTACTGGCGCTTCCGGGTCGTCCGCGTGAGCCCCGCGATCGACACCTCGCGCGACCTCGGCGCCGACGCCGTCCAGCGCGCGGTCGCGCGCTCGATCGCGACGTGGAACGCGGCCGCGGTCGGGTGCAGCGATCTCTCCCTCGTCGACGCCGGCTACCCCGGCGGGCTCACGACCAACCTCGAGCGCGGCATGCCCGACATGGAGAACCGGATCGTGTGGCGCGAGGACGCGTGGCCGCCCGAGGTCCCGGCGGCGACGCTCGCGCTCACCACGCTCGTGTACCGCCGCTCGAGCGGCGAGATCGTCGACGCGGACATCGACTTCAACGGCGTCCATCACCTCTTCACCGACGTCGACGATCCGGAGCTCGCCGAGGTCGACGTGCAGAACACGCTCACGCACGAGCTCGGTCACCTGATCGGGCTCGCGCACGTCGAGGACCCCGAGGCGACGATGTACTCGCTGAGCCTGCCCGGCGATCTCGCGAAGCGGACGCTCTCGGAGGACGACCGCGACGGCCTCTGCTTCATCTACCCCGAGGGGCGGCTCACGCCGGCGGCGGTGCGCCGGCCGGGGACGGAGCTGTCGAGCGGGTGTGCCGCCGCGGCGCCGGGCGCGCGACCGCTCGCGCCGCTCGCGCTGCTCTTCACGTCGCTCGCGATCGCTCGACGAAGGCGCGCAGCTCCGCGAGCAAGCTCGCCGGGCGGAAGGGCTTGCGCATCCAGCACAGGCGCGCGTCGTCGGGCAGGGCCCAGCCGAGCTCCTCCACGCTCGCCGCGCTGAGGATGACGACGGGGAGCTCCGCGCCCGCGCACGCGCGGACCTCGCGGTAGAACGAGAGCCCGTCCGTGTCGGGCATCATCGCGTCGACGATCACGAGGTCGGTCGGCGCCGCGGCGATCGCGCCGAGCGCCGCGCTCGGATCTTCGACGACGTGCGCGGTGCAACCGCCCGCGGTGCGGAGCGTGATCTCGAGCAGGCGGCGGGTCGACGACTCGTCGTCGAGCGCGACGACGCGCCAGCCGAGCGCGTCGGGCCGATCGGCCTCGACCTTGGGCGCCGCGGCCGCCGCCTGCGTCGCGCCCGTGCTCGCTCGCTCGGCGGCGCGCGCGAGCCGGCGCGCGCCCTCGACGATCACGATCGACGAGGCGCCCGCCGCGATGGCCGCCTCGAGGCGGCCCGCACGCTCGGACAGCGCCTCGTGCCCCGGGCCGCCCGCGACGCCGCGGAGCCGGTGCGCGAGCCGACGGACCTCGTCGCGCGCGCTCTCGTCGCCCGCGTCGAGCCGCGCCGCCGCCTCGGCGAGCGCGCGCGCGCGATCCGCGAACCCGGCTTCCGTCTTGGCGTGCAGCGCGGCGAGGCGCGCCTCGAGCTCGGCCAACTTGCTCATCGGGCTCGCGTCCCCGTGCTCCCTCTCCGCAATGTTGCACGGATTGGTGCGGGGGGGCACCCTGAGCGGACGATCCGATGAGCCGATCCGGCCGTCCCGACTCCACCACGGTACCGCCTCGACGGAGGAGCACCGCGCCCGCTTCGATGCCGCCGAGCATCGGGCCAGGTACGACCCTCGAGGGCAAGTACGAGCTCGTCGAGGAGCTCGGCGAGGGCGCGATGGGCGTCGTGTATCTCGGCAAGGACGTCCAGCTCCAGCGCTCCGTCGCGATCAAGTTCATCCAGCCCGACATGGTGCGCAGCGACGAGGCGCACGAGCGCTTCCTGCACGAGGCGCGCGCGATGGCGCGCGTGAAGCACGTCAACGTCGTCGACATCTACGCCTACGGCGAGATCGCGCGCACGCCGTACTTCGTGATGGAGTACGTGCGCGGCGTCACCGTGTACGACTGGCTCGAGGAGCACGGCCGGCCGCACCTGTCGGTCGACGAGGCGATCGGCATCCTCGATCAGACCTGCCGCGGCATCGCCGCCATCCACGCCGCCGGCGCGGTGCACCGCGATCTGAAGCCGACCAACGTCCTCATCGGGCCGGCGTTCCGCGTCTGCGTGATGGACCTCGGGCTCTCGAAGGTGCTCGATCGCCCGGCGAGCGCGCCCAAGGACACGGTGAGCGGGACGCCCGCGTACATGGCGCCGGAGGTCGTGATGGGCACGCCGCTGAGCGGCGCGCTCGAGCAGCAGGCGGACGTCTACGCGCTCGGCGTGATGGCGTTCGAGATGGTCACCGGCCGGCTGCCGTTCAACTTCCCGAGCCCGACCGAGACGATGCTCGCGCACGTGGAGCAGGAGCCGCCGGTGCCGAGCGAGCTGCGCCACGATCTGCCCGAGGCGTTCGACCGCGTGATCCTCGCGGCGCTCGCGAAGTCTCCGACGGCGCGCACGCAGGGCGCGGAGGCCTTCCGCCGCGCGCTCCTCGAGGCGCGCGAGAGCGTGAGCTCGGCCAAGCGCGCGCTGCGCATCCTCGTCGCCGACGACGACGACGACTTCCGCGCCCTCGTCGTCGAGACGCTCTCGTACGCGTTCCCCGACGCGGAGATCGTCGCGGTCGCCGACGGCGAGGCGGCGGTGCGCGCCGCGGAGGCGGGCCCCGTCTCGCTCGCGGTCATCGACCTCGACATGCCGCGGATGAACGGGCTCGAGGTCACCGCCGCGTTCCGCGCGACGCCCCACCTCGAGAAGACGCCGATCCTCGTGGTGACGGCGACGGGCGGCGCGCCGGACTGGCGCCTGCTCTCCGCCCTCGGCGCCGACGGCTTCGTCGTCAAGCCGATCGATCCGGTGAGCCTGATCGCGCTCGCCCGCCGCACGCTCCCGCAGTAGCGCGCCGTCAGCGGCGCGGCGGCGTCGCGGCGAGGTGCGTGATCGCGACGGCGAGCGCGTCGGTCGCGTCGGCGCCGAGCTCCGTCTCGAGCGAGAGCATCGCGGCGACGACGCGGCCGAGCTGGCGCTTGTCCGCCGCGCCGCGGCCCGCGACGGTGCGCTTCACGAGGGCGGGCGGGTACTCGCCGAGCGCGAGCCCGCGCCGCGCGACGAGCAAGAGCACGACGCCGCGTACGTGCCCGAGCTGGATCGCCGCGTTCGGGTACTTCGCGTAGAAGATGTCCTCGACCGCGACGGCGCGCGGGTGGTGCTCCTCGATCACCGCGTCGAGCGCGTCGTAGACGATCTCGAGCCGGTCCGCGAGCGGCGCGCTCGCGTCGAGCTTCACGATCCCGGCGGCGACCGCGCGCAGCTTGCCGCCGGCGCGCTCGACGACGCCCCAGCCGGTGCGGCGCGTGCCTGGGTCGACGCCGAGCACGCGGCTCATCGCGCGGTCCTGGGTCGGAACATCGCGCGCACCGTAGGGAGCCGGCGCGCGTCGCGTCAACCGCGCGCCGCCGTGATATGACCCCGCCCATGTTCCAGCTCCCTCCCGCGCCGCGCATGAGCGGCGGACTGTTGCGCTCGATCGTCGCGGCCACCGCCGCCGAGCCCGTGCGTCGCGCGATCGCCGCGGTGATGCGCAAGGACCTCGGGATCGAGGCCGCGCTCGCGCTGCCCGCCTCGACGCGCTCGCGCATGCCGCTCTCGGCCGGTGTGCTCGCGGGGCGCGCGCCGCGCGCGCTCGACTCGCTCGAGCTCGGCGTGCCGAGGCCGCCGGCGGCGATCCCGAGCGTCGCGCGCTGGCACGCGCGCTACGCCGCGGGCGAGGCGCGGCCGGTCGAGGTGGTCGAGCGCGCGCTCGCGGAGGCGCGCCGGCTCGGCGCCGCGCGTCCGACGATGAGCTGCATGAGCGTGCTCGACGACGCGGGCGCGCTGCGAGACGCGGAGGCGAGCGCGGCGCGCTGGGCGAAGGGCGCGCCGCTCGGGCCGCTCGACGGCGTCGTCGTCCCCGTGAAGGAGGAGGTCGACCTCGCGGGCCTGCGCCACCGGCTCGGCACCGCGTTCATCGCGCCCTCGACCGACGCGGCCGACGGCACGAGCGCGGCGCGGCTGCGCGCCGCCGGGGCGATCCTCCTCGGCCACACGCTGATGACGGAGATGGGCATGTCGCCGCTCGGCGGCAACGTGCAGCGGCCCATGCCGCGCAACGCGCACGCGATCGATCGGCTCGCCGGCGGCAGCTCCACGGGCAGCGCGATCGCGGTCGCGTCCGGGCTCGCGCCGGTCGCGCTCGGCTCGGACGGCGGCGGCTCGATCCGCATCCCGGCGTGCTTCAACGGCCTCTTCGGCATCAAGCCCACCTTCGGTCGCATCTCGCGGCACGGCGACGGCTTCGACGGAACGATGGACCACCTCGGCCCGATCGGCGCGTCGGCGCACGACCTCGCGGTGTTCCTCGAGGCGTGCGCAGGCGAGGACCCGCTCGACGAGCTGACGCGCGGGACGCCGCCCGTCGCGCCGGGCGGGCTCGTCGGCGCGATCGGGCGCGGCGTGCGCGGGCTCCGGATCGGCGTCCTGCCGCGCGAGCTCGCCGCGGCCGACGGCGCCGTGCAGGAAGCGTGTCGCGCGGCGCTCGCGGCCCTCGAGAAGGAGGGCGCAATCCTCGTGGACGTCGAGATCCTGCTCGCCGAGCACGCGCCGGGGATCGGCTACCTGACGATCGGCCTCGAGACGTACGCGTCGCTGCTCGACGCGCGGCGCGCCTCGTTCGACGCGATGGGCCCGGACCTGCAGCTCCTCGTGCGCCTGCTCTCGACGTTCGGCGCGGGCGACTACCTCGACGCGCAGGCCCTGCGCGCGCGGCTGCGCGAGCAGGCGGCCGAGGTGCTCCGGGACGTCGACGTGCTCGCGTTGCCGACGACCGCCTCGGTCGCGCCCGAGGTCACCGCGCTCGACCTCGAGGCCGGCTTCGCCGACACGCCCGCGCTCGGCGCGGCGTGCCGCTTCGCGTTCTTCGGGAACCTCACCGGCCTGCCGTGTGGGACCGCGCCCGTCGGCACGGGCGAGGCGGGCTTGCCGGTCGGCCTGCAGATCGTCGGCGACGCGTTCGACGAGGCGAGCGTGCTCGCGGTGCTCGCCGCGCTCGAGCGCGCCGAGGTCGCGTCGGTCCGCGCGCCGCGCGTCCCCGTCCATCCCCTCGGTGACTGAACATGGAAGGAGAGCGCTCCCCGTGACCACGCTCGGAACTGCCGGCACGACGTCGGCCACCAAGGTCCTGCTCCTGGGCTCGGGCGAGCTCGGCAAGGAGGTCGCGATCGAGCTGACGCGCCTCGGCGTCGAGGTCGTCGCGGTCGATCGCTACGCGGGCGCGCCCGCGATGCAGGTCGCCCACCGCGCGCACGTCGCGCCGATGACCGACGGCGCGCGGCTGCGCGCGATCATCGAGGCGGAGCGCCCCGATCTGATCGTCCCCGAGATCGAGGCGATCGCGACCGACGAGCTCGTGCGCCTCGAGGCGGACGGCTTCACGGTGATCCCGACCGCGCGCGCGGCGCGCCTCACGATGGACCGCGAGGGGATCCGCCGGCTCGCGGCGGAGGAGCTCGGCCTGCAGACCTCGCCCTACCGCTTCGCGGGGAGCGAGGCGGAGTACCGCGCGGCGGTGGCGCAGATCGGGCTGCCCTGCGTGGTCAAGCCGGTGATGAGCTCGTCCGGCAAGGGGCAGAGCACCTTGCGCAATGCAGACGACGTCGCGCGGGCGTACTCCTTTGCCAACGAGCAGGCGCGCGCGGGCGCGGGGCGCGTGATCGTCGAAGGCTTCGTCGAGTTCGACTACGAGATCACGCTGCTCACCGTGCGGCACGCGGGCGGCACCACGTTCTGTGCGCCCGTCGGGCATCGCCAGGTGCACGGCGACTACGTCGAGAGCTGGCAGCCGCAGCCGATGAGCGAGGCGGCGCGCGCCGAGGCCGAGCGCATGGCCCACGCGGTGACCGGCGCGCTCGGCGGCCGCGGCCTCTTCGGCGTCGAGCTCTTCGTGCGCGGCGACGAGGTGTGGTTCAGCGAGGTCTCGCCGCGCCCGCACGACACGGGCATGGTCACGATGATCTCGCAGGACCTCAGCGAGTTCGCGCTCCACGCGCGCGCGATCCTCGGCCTGCCGATCCCGGCGCCGCTCCGGCAGCACGGGCCGAGCGCGTCGGCCGTGATCTTGGCCGAGGGCGACTCGGACGCGCCGAGGTTCGAGGGCGTCGAGCGCGCGCTCGAGGAGCCCGACACGCAGCTGCGCCTGTTCGGCAAGCCGGAGGTGCGCGGCCACCGCCGCCTCGGCGTCGCGCTCGCGCGCGGCGCCACGATCGAGGAGGCGCGCGACAAGGCCCGCCGCGCCGCGGCGGCCGTGCGCATCGTCCTCTAGCTCGCCACCAGCTCCTCGCGCAGCGCCCGCATCGCCGCGACCGACTCGTCGTCGGCGGCGGGGAAGCGCGGGTCGATCGCGTCGAGGGTCCGCAGGAAGATGTCCGCGACGACGCGCCGCATGAAGGCCTTGTCGTCCGCGGGCACCGCGTACCACGGCGCCCAGGGCCGGCTCGTCGCGTTGAGCGCGCGCTCGTACGCCTCCATGTAGGCGTCCCACTTGCGTCGCTCGACGACGTCGCGCGGGTTGAACTTCCAGTTCGCGTCGGGCTCGTCGATGCGCGCGAGGAAGCGATCGCGCTGTTCGTCGCGGCCGACGTTGAGCCAGAACTTGACGATCACCGTGCCGTTGCGCGCGAGGTGCCGCTCGAAGTCGCGGATCGAGTCGTAGCGCTCCTCGAAGAGCGCCTCGAGCGGCGGCCGATCGGGGATGCGCTGCCCGTCGAGGAACTTCGGGTGCACGCGCACCACGAGCACCTCCTCGTAGTGGCTGCGGTTGAAGATGCCGATGCGGCCGCGCTCCGGCAGGTGCTTGATGACGCGCCACAGGAAGTCGTGGTCGAGCTCCTCGGCGTTGGGCGCCCGGAACGACGAGACCTGGCAACCCGCCGGGTCGACGCCGCTCATCACCGCGCGGATCGTGCCGTCCTTGCCCGCCGCGTCCATCGCCTGGAACACGAGCAAGATCGCGTGCGAGTCGTGCGCGTGCAACGGGCGTTGTCGTTCGGAGATCGCGGCGACGGTGCGCTCGAGCGCCTCTCGGTTCTCCTTCTTCCGCTTCTTGCCGCCCTCGCCCTTGGGCGGCGCGGTCGGCGCGTCGGCGACGCGGAAGGTCCCGTCGAACGGGACGAGGTAGGGGCTCTCGACGACGTACTGGCGCGGGTCTCCCATCGGGCGAGGATACCGCGCCGGTCGCTCAGCGCGCGACGTCGCGGAAGATCGCGAGCGCGCGCTCGATCTCGTCGCCGGTGACGTACGGCGCCGGCCCGAACCGCAACAGGCGCCCGCGCGCGTCGACGAAGACGCCACGCTCGCGCAGCCGCGCGACCGCGCCGGGCGCGTCGTCGAGCTCGACGGTGACGAAGCCGCCGCGCGCCTCCGGCGTGCGCACCGTGTAGCCGGCGAGCCCTGCGCGCAGGCGCGCCGTCTGCGCGAGCGACAGCGCGCGGAGCCGCTCGATGGTGAGGCCCTCGCGCACGAAGAAGTCGATCACGCGCCGCGCGCGGTAGTGGCTCGTCGGGTCGTACGTGGATCCCGCAAAACGATCTGCGGGTCGGCGGCCGTACTCGACCCGCGCGCCGCGCGGCGCCGCGAGGTGCGCGAAGTCGCTGAACCAGCCGGTGTAGATCGGCCGCAGCGTCGAGCCCGAGGGCACGCGGAGCCAGCAGTTGCCCTCGCCCCACTGGAGGTACTTGTAGCCGCCGCCCGTCGCGTAGACGTCCGCGCGCAGCGACAGCGGGACGACGCCGTGGTGGTGGTAAGTGTCGAGCAGCACCTCTGCGCCCGCGCCGCGCGCGGCGTCGATCGCGACGTCGAGGTCGGGCACGAGCGCGCTCGTCTCGAAGAGCACGGTCGAGACCGCGAGGCCGGCGGTGCGCGCGGTGATCGCGCCGGCGAGCCGCGCGCTCAGCGTCTCGAGCGGCTCGGGCGCGATCCAGCTCACCTCGAGGCCGGCCTCCTCGAGCCGCGCGAGCTGGCGGCGCAGCGAGTGGAACTCGCCGCCCGTGGTCACCACGTGCGGCCGCGCCCTGAGATCGAGCGCGCTCAGCCACCGCGTCACGAGCTCGTGCGTGCTCGCGCCCAGGGCGATCTCGTCGGGGTGCGCGCCGATCGCCCCGGCGACGGCGGCACGGACCGCGTCGGCTGCCTCGGCCGCGGCGGCCCACTTGTCGTCGACGTGGCGCGCGGCGTCGTCGAACGCCTCGAGCACGCCCTCGCGCGCGACGTCCGGCCACGCCTGGTGGCTGTGACCGGTCAGGAGGATCCGGTCCTCGCGCAGAAACCGGGAGTAGTGCGGGCGCAGCGTCGCCGGGTCGATCGTCACCGCGCGCAGCCTAGAGCGCCGGTTCACTCGAGACCACCGGATGTCCTGGGCGGGCGAGGTTCTCGGCGCGTGGCCTCCTCGGCGCCGCGCGCGCCCGCCGCGCGCCCTACCTCGCGCTCTTCGATCGGCGCATCATGTCGTCATGTCTCGCACGCTCTGGGTGACCACGCTGGCCTTCACGCTCGCGTTCTGCGGCTGCGACGACGGCGAGCCCGGCACGGACGCGGCGACTGGGTCCGACGGCGGCGCGCGCGACGCGGGCGGCTCGAGCCCCGACGCGGGCTCGCCTCCCGACGGCGGCGCACGCGACGGCGGCGCGCGCGACGCGGGCGCGCCGCCCGCGCCCGGCGAGCTCCCCTACGGCGACATGGGGATCGCCGCGCGCTACCCGGGCGACGTCGGCGTCGCCGGCGACGACGCGGTGGTGTTCCACGACGACTTCGAGGGCTACGCGAGCGCCTCGGAGCTCACGCGCAACTGGAACGGCGGCGCGTACCACCACCTGCGCATCGCGACCGAGCCGGCGAACGTCCACGCCGGCGCGCGCGCGCTCGAGATGCGCAGCCCCCGCCAGAGCGAGGAGCTCAGCAACGCCGTCGCCCGCATGCTGGGCGAGCGGCTCGACGTCCTGTTCCTCCGCTTCCACTCGCGCTTCGACGGATCGTTCGACGCCGTCGGCTCGTCGCACAACGGTGGCGGGATCTCCGGCGGCTACTACGTCGACGGGCGCGCGACGCCCGGCGTGCCGGCGAACGGCACGAACAAGTTCCTCATCGAGTACGAGTGTTGGCGCGGCGAGGCCTCGGACGCGAGCCCGGGGCTCCTCAACGTCTACATCTATCACCCGGAGCAGCGCTCGATGTGGGGCGACCACTTCTTCCCGGACGGGACGGTGCTGCCCAACTCGAGCGTGCGCGGCGACTTCGGGCCCGACTTCGTCGCGCGCGCGAATCGCACGCCCGAGCTCGGCCGCTGGTACGCCTACGAGGTCATGCTGCGCGCGAACACGCCGGGCATGCGGGACGGACGCGTCGCGCTGTGGCTCGACGGGGAGCTGATCGCCGACTTCCGCAACCTGCGCCTGCGCGACGTCGAGACGCTGCGCATCGACCGCTTCAACCTCTCGCTCCACATCGGCTCGAACACGCGGAGCGAGACGTTCAAGTGGTACGACGACGTGGTCGCCGCCACCGAGTACATCGGGCCGCTCTACACGCCGTGACGCGCGCGGACCGCGCGCTGCGCGTCGCCGACGGCGCGCAGGATCGCGCGCGCGTGCGCGAGGAAGACCTCCCCCTCGGGCAGAAGGCGCATCCCGCGAGGCGTGCGCTCGAAGAGCGGCGCGCCGAGCTCGTCCTCGAGCCGTCGGATCTGCCGGCTCAGCGGCGGCTGCGCGATGTGGAGGCGCTGCGCGGCGCGGCCGACGTGCGCCTCCTCGGCGACCGCGACGAAGTACTCGAGCTGCGCGAGGCTCATGCCCCTGAGCATACCCGCGTTCGCGCGCGGCGCTTCATACCCAATCGGTATTGGATCGCGCGCGCGGGGGCGCGCAGGTTGTCGCGCGTGGGCATCGAACGACTCGCGCCTCGCCACGTCGCGCGCATGCGCGCGGCCGGGCGCGCCGCCGCCGCGACGCTCGCGCACGTCGCCGCGCACCTGCGGCCGGGCATGAGCACCGCGGAGCTCGACCGCCTCGTGCGCGAGGACACCGCGCGCCGCGGCGCGCGCCCGAGCCAGCTCGGCTACCACGGCTTCCCCGCGGCCGTCTGCACGAGCCGCAACGACGTCGTGTGCCACGGGATCCCGCGGGACGACGAGCGCCTCGAGGCGGGCGACATCATCGCGGTCGACGTCACCTCGGAGCTCGACGGCTGGCACGGCGACACCTGCGCGACGTTCGCGATCGGCGAGCCGTCGCCCGAGGCGCGGCACGTGCTCGAGGTCGCGCGCCGCTGCCGGGACGCGGGGATCGCGGCGGTGCGCGACGGGGTGCGCGTCGGCGACGTCGGCGCGGTGATCGAGGCGCTCGCCGCGCGCGAGGGCTGCGGCATCGTGCGCGAGGTCGGCGGCCACGGCATCGGGCGGGCGATGCACCTGCCGCCGCACATCGAGCACTTCGGCCCGCCCGGTCGCGGCCCGCGCCTGCGCGCCGGGATGGCGATCACCATCGAGCCGATCGTCACGCTCGGCCCGGCCCGCGTGCGGCTCGACGCCGACGGCTGGACGATGCGCACCCTCGACGGCTCGCCGTCGGCGCAGTTCGAGCACACCGTCGTCGTGACGCCGACCGGCTGCGAGGTGCTCACGCCGCCCCCGTGAACGCGGCGACGCCCGCTCCGAGGGTTCGGAGCGGGCGCCTGCGGTGCGGGTGTCGTGGGGTCGCGCTACGAGCGGCAGACGCCGTCGATGCAGGACTGGCCGCTCATGCAGTCGCTCGGCCCTGCGCAGTCGCTCGTCGCCTCGTTCGAGGTGGAGCAGACGTTCTCGAGGCAGAAGGTCAGCGCGACGTCGAAGAACGGACACTCGTTGTGCATGGTGCAGGGCGAG
This sequence comes from Sandaracinaceae bacterium, assembly GCA_019637095.1. Lineage (GTDB taxonomy): Bacteria > Myxococcota_A > Polyangia > Polyangiales > Sandaracinaceae > JACKEC01. The sequence continues at coordinate 32,661 of JAHBWG010000040.1, forward strand.
CGGCAGGTGCCGTTGCGGCAGACCGCGCCGGCCATGCACTCCGCGTCCGAGGAGCAGAACGGACGCGGGCGGTCATCGACGCGGCAGCGGCCCGACGCGCAGTAGCGCCCCTCGCCGCACTCGCTGTCCGTCGAGCACACGTCGCGGCAGATCCCGTCGAGGCAGACACGGCCGGAGGCGCAGTCGGCGTTGGTGCCGCAGCCGACGACGGGCGGGATCTCGACGCAGTAGCCTTCATCGGTGCACCCGAAGCCCGAGGGGCACGGGTTCGCCTCGCCGCACGCCGGGGCGCACGTCTGGTCGACGCAGATCCGCCCCTCGCCGCACTCGGAGCTGAAGCGGCAGGTGTCGTCGGTCGCGCGGCACTCGCCGTCCACGCAGACCTGACCCGACTCGCAGCCGGCGTCCGACTCGCAGGCGGGCGGCGACACGCGCGGGGTGCACACCCCGTCGAGGCACTCGAGGTCGGCGTCGCAGTCCGCGTTCGTCTCGCAGGTGCCCGGCGTCGGCGTCGGGGTCGGCTCCGTCGGGGCCACACACCAGCCCTCACGGCAGACCGTGCCGGCGACGCAGTCGTCGTCGCTCCGACAGCCGGCGTAGGCGCACCCGAGATCGGTGCAGCGCTCGCCGGTGGGACATTCGAAGTCCCCTCGGCAGAGCGTGCGATCGGGCGGGTCGACCGCGCGGCAGCCGACGCCGTCGCAGTAGTAGCAGCCGGCCGCGTCGCAGTAGTAGTCCTCCTGCGCGCAGCCACCGAGCGCCGCGGCGGCGCCGAGGGTGACGAACGAGATGAAGGCGAGGCGGTGGAGCACGACGTACCTTTCTCCCACGCGAGCGAGGGCGGGGGCGATCCCGGGTGTACCAGGATCCGTGCCATGGCGCCCACTCCACGGGATCGCGTTCGATTCGGCGTCATCGTCAACGCGGGTTCACGCGCCACGCGGGCGGCAGTGAACCCCGCGGCACGAGGCGGCCTGCTACCATCCCGCGCGTGAGAGGCGCCGCCGCGCTCGTCCTGGTCTCGGTGCTCGGCGCCTGCGGGGGCGGCGCGCGCGACGAGGGGCCGGCGCGCGCCGTCGCGGCTTACGCGGCCGCGCTCCAGCGCGGCGACGGCGCGAGCGCGTGGGACTCGCTCGACGAGGAGGCGCGCCACGGCCGGAGCCGAGGCGCGCACGACGCGCTGATGGCGACCAACGCGGCCGAGCTGCGCGAGCAAGGGGAGGCGCTCGCGCGCGCGGGGGAGGGCGTCGCGGCGCACGCGCGGCTCGAGCTCGCGAGCGGCGAGTCGGTGCTCTTGGTGCTCGAGCCCGGCGGCTGGCGCGTCGCGGGTGGCGTGCTCGACGCGACCGGGCTCGCGACCCCGCTCGACGCGGTCGCCGCGTTCCGGCGCGCGCTCTCCCGTCGCGACCTGTCCGGCGTCGAGCGCGTGCTCGCCCGTCAGACGCGCGCGGAGTGGGAGGCGGAGCTGCGCCGGCTGCTCGACGCGACGGCCGACGCGGACGATCTCGAGGTGGAGGTGCAGGGCGATCGCGCCCGCGTGCGCACGAGCGGCGGGGGCTCGATCGAGCTCGTCCGCGAGTCCGGCGAGTGGCGCGTGCTCGACGTGCACGGCCCCTGACCGAGCACGTCTCGCGCCGACGGCGTAGGATCGCGCGCGTGCAGGGTGCGCCCGGGTGGGCCACGGCGGTCTTCGGCCCCGAAGGCCCGGCGTCGATCGAGGTGGGCGGCCGCGCGGATCTGGCGCGGGATGAAGCCGTCACGCGCGCGACGCGCTTCCGCTGGTACTCGGTGACGAAGCTCGTGACGGCGATGGCGACGCTCCGCGCCGTCGAGGCCGGGCGGCTCGCGCTCGACGACGACGTGCGGGCGCGGCTCGACTGGTTCCGTCCGAGCGCGCCGGTGACCGTCCGCCACCTCCTCGCGCACGCGTCGGGGCTCGCGGATCCGAACGCGACGGGCTGGGTCCACCCGCCCGGGCGCGCGCTGCGCCCGCCCGGCGTGCTCGCGAGGGAGACCTTCGCGCGCCACCCGCGCCTGCGCTCGGCGCCCGGCGCGGTCGCTCGGTACACGAACCTCGGCTACCTCGTCCTGGGCGAGCTGCTCGCCGAGGTCGAGGGGGGCTACGAGCGCGCCGCCGCCGCCGTCCTCGCGCGCTCGGGCGCGCACCGCGCGAGCTTCTCCGTGGACGGCGCCGCGCGCGGGCACGAGGCGCTCGCGAGCGCGCGCACGCTCGTCATGGCCGCGTTGTTCGGCCGCCGCACGCCTGGCCTCGTCGCGTACGTGCGCGAGGGCTGGGTCGGGCTCTCGCCGTTCGCGATCGAGGGGCAGGCGTATGGCGGCCTCGTGGGCTCGATCGAGGATCTCGTCGCGCTCGGCCGCGCGCTCCTCGCCCCGGGGCTCGTGCTGGAGGCGCCGACGCTGCGGGCGATGCGCGCGCGCGCCGCGAGCGGCCCGGCGGGCGCGTACGGGCTCGGGCCGTGGCTCCACGGCGACGGCTGGATCGGTCACGGCGGCGAGGCCGGCGGCTTCCGCGCCGAGCTCCACGTGCACCCGGAGCGCGGGCGGGGCTTCGCGATCCTCGTGAACGCCGGCGCCGCGCCGACCGGCGCGCGGGTGGACGAGCTCAAGCGAGCTTGACGCCGAGCGCGGCGAGCTCGCGGTCGACCGCCTCGCCCCAGCCTTGGTTGGCGAGCGGGCTCGCCGGGCTCGGGTGGAGGATCCGGCCGACGCGCACCTGCTCGCCCAGGACGGCGCGCACGCGGTCCTCGGCGAACTTGCCGACGCCGACGACGAGCGCCGGCGCGAGCGCCGCGATGCTCGCCGCGAGCGCCTCGTCGCAGGCGTCGAACAGGGGCTCGCGCTCTTCGCGCGGGAGCTTCTCGGGCACGCGGTTGCGCCCGCTCGCCTCCATGAACACGAGCGGGCAGTAGTTGAGGACGAAGAAGCGTCCGAAGAACGCCGCGGGGGTGCCGAACCGATCGCGCGCCCAGCCCCAGAGGCGGGTCCCGCTCACCTCGGTGCGCGTCGAGGACAAGCCGACGATCTTGCGCTTGGGGTGCTCGCGCGCCGGCGCGCCGACCGCGCCCGAGATGCCCATCCAGTCGCGCACGATCCCAGGATCCCCGAACGGGACGCCCGTCTGCGCCATCCCGAACGGGCCCGGGTTCATCCCGACGAGCACCACCTCGCGGCGCCCCTCGCCGTAGCGGCGCAGGTAGTCCTCGTGTGGGGCGCGCGCGTAGGCGAGCGGGTTGTAGACGTAGGCGGTCGGCGCGCCGAACGCGAGCGCGTCGACGCGCGCGGACAGGCGCCGATCGATCGCGACGAGCGCGCTCAACGGGCCTGGTAGAGGCTGAGCCCGCCGACGTAGAGGAACCCGAACATGAAGAACAAGAGGAACGGGATGCTCATCCACGCGCCGATGGAGACCGCGAGCACGATCGTGCCGACGAAGTAGAGCCCGAAGAGGAACTCGAGCACGGCGAAGAGGTTCTTGCCGGCCTTGTAGCGCTTCTTCACCCAGCTCTCGTCGCGCTTGACCACGCCGTGCTTGGGCGTGCGCACGAACTCGCTGTCGGTGCCGAAGATGCCCTCGGCGACCGCGCGCGCGTTGTTGAGCGACAGCCCGATGCCGAGCGCCATCATCATCGGCAGCCGGCGCAGCGCCTCCCACAGGCCGTTGTAGAGCGCGTGGTGGGTCGTCAGGTAGAAGAGCACGATCGAGCCGCTCGTCGCCGCGAAGAGCGGCACGTCGAGCAGGAGCAGCTCCGGCGAGCTCATCGACTGCCGCATCAGCATGTTCGGGAGCTGCAGCAGCGCGAGCACGATCAGGAACACGTACGCGAAGTTGTTCGTGAGGTGGAAGAGCGCCTCGAGCTTCACGTGGAAGGGGAGCTTCGCGCGCAGCACGATCGGCAGGAGCTTCTTCGCCGTCTGCGCCGAGCCCTTCGCCCAGCGGAACTGCTGCGTCTTGAAGCTGTTCATCTCGCACGGGATCTCGGCCGGCGCGAGCGCGTCGGGCACGTACACGAAGCGCCAGCCCGCGAGCTGCGCCCGGAAGGACAGGTCCATGTCCTCCGTCAACGTGTCGTGCTGCCATCCACCGGCGTCGACGATCGTCGCCTTGCGCCACATCCCGGCGGTGCCGTTGAAGTTGAAGAAGCGCCCGGAGCGGTTGCGCGCGATGTGCTCCACCACGAAGTGCCCGTCGAGCATCATCGACTGCACCCGCGTCAGCATCGAGTAGTCGCGGTTCAGGTGGCCCCAGCGCGCCTGCACCATGCCGACCTTCGGGTCGGTGAAGTGGTGGATGAGGTCCTCTACGATCGTCGGCGTCGGCACGAAGTCCGCGTCGAAGACGAGCACGTAGTCGCCCTTGGCCTCGTGCAGGCCCTCCTCGAGCGCGCCGGCCTTGTAGCCGACGCGGTTGGTCCGGTGGCGGTAGACGGCGTCGTATCCGCGCTCGACGAGCTCGTCGACCTTCGCCTTCGCGATCTGGACGGTCTCGTCGGTCGAGTCGTCGAGGACCTGGATCTCCAGCTTGTCCTTCGGGTACTCGAGGCCCGCCACGCTCTCGATGAGGCGCTCGGCGACGTACAGCTCGTTGAACATCGGGAGCTGCACGGTGACGCGCGGCAGCGTCTCGAAGCGCTTGAGCGGCTTGGGCGCGCGCTTCTTGTGCTTCCAGTAGAGATAGACGAGCTGGCCTCGGTGGAACCCGTAAACCGCCAGGATCCCGAGGGTCACCATGTACACGCCGATGACGAACGCTTCCATCGCGCTCAGTCATACGCGACGGATTGTCATCGAAATGTACTCGTTCGTATTCTTTCTTCGGACGCGGCTCACACGTCGGGCCACCACTGGGTCGGCAGGCCGCGGGTCTGCATCAGCGCGGCCATGTCCATGCTGATCGCGACCGAGACGTGGATCAGGAAGCCGCTCCAGATCGAGCGCGTGCGCATCGCGAGCGTCCCCAGGACGATCCCCGCGATGATCGCGGCGAGCGTCTCGAGGAACGGCTTGCCGAAGTGGATCATGCAGTAGGGGACGACCATCGCGTAGATCACGTGGCTCCCCATCGCGCGCTTGCCCGCCTTGAGCCAGAAGCCGCGGAAGAAGAACTCGAGGGAGAAGAACTGCGCCGCGTAGAGCGCCTCCCAGGCCCAGAAGTCGTACCAGGAGCGCGAGGCGTCGCGATAGAACGGGTAATACGTGCGGAACGAGTCCTCGTAGGACACGCCGTAGACGAGCGCGAGGACGAAGCCGAAGAAGAGGACGTAGATCCACACGTGATCGGCGAACCCGCGCGGACAGAGCCCGTGCTCGGCGATCGGGCGCCGCAGCACCAGCCGGATCACGAGCGCGGGCAGCACGAAGAACCCGAGCACGCGCCAGCCCGACCACCACACGAAGTCGATCAGCCGGCGGAACGGCGAGTCGCGCACGACCGCGAAGAAGGTCTCCGGCGGCGCGAGGCGGCCGGGCGGGTCGTAGTGGTCGACGATCTCGCGCAGCGTCGGCGCGTGGCCGAAGTACTCCATCAGCGCCAGGCAGACCGCGCCGGTCGAGAGCGCGACGATCGGGCCCCACGCGTAGCCCGCGCCGCCGTCTGCCTCGCGCGCGCGCGCGGCCTCGGCGTCGAGCTCGCGCCAGGTCGCGACGAAGAAGCGGCGGGGATCGAGGTCGCGGGCCTTCTCCCAGAAGGGCCCGTGGATCTCGAGCGCGAACGGCGGGTCCGCCGGCGCGGCGCGGTCGAGCCCGTCGATCAAGAACGCGATCCCGGCGAACCCGAGCGCGACCGCGACCAGCGGCCCGTACGGGTGCGCGGCGATGACCTCGCGGATCTCCGGGCGCGTGAGGAACGCCGGGTAGAGCAGCCCGACCGCGCCCGCGCCGAGCAACAGCGCGCCGAGCGGAAAGGCCCACGGCGCCGGGCGCGCGGGCAGGCGCCGCGCGCGCGCGTCGCGATCGCGGTAGAAGCGGCCGCCTACTGCGCAGAGTGCGCCGCCGAGCACGCCGAGCGCGCCGTAGGCGCCGAGCTCCGCGCCGCGCTCGAGCCCGACGAGCGCGAGCCCGACCGCGAGCCCCGCCCAGCCCGCGCGCGCGATCCACTCGCCGCGGTGGTCCATCCGCGGGCTCGGCGCGCCGGCGGCGCCCATCGCCGTCAGCCCTCGGCCTCGAGCTTCGCGATCGCCGCGTCGAGCCGCGCGAGGCAACGCGTCTTGCCCAGCACCTCCATGACCTCGAACAGGCCCGGCGTCGCGGTGCGACCGCTGAGCGCGACGCGCACCGCCTGCGCGTAGTCCTTGAAGGTCAGGCCCTCGGCCTCCATCCACGCCTTGACCGCGTCCTCGAGCGAGACGCGCTCGAACGGCTCGTGCCCCGCGGTGAGCGCGCGGAAGCTGCGCAGCGGCGCGAGCACCGACGGCGCGAGCTGCTTGGCCGCCTTCTCGTCGAGCTCGGGCGGCTCGCGGAAGTAGTAGTCGATCATGTTCGCGACGTCGGCGAGGGTGACCGCGCGCTGGCGCACCGTCTCGACGGCCGGCACGAGCCGCGGGTCGTCCGGCGCGATCGCGAGCCCGCGCGCCTCCGCGAAGGGCAGCGCCGCGGCCGCGATCACGTCGCCCGGCATGCGCCGCAGGTGGTGGGCCTGGACGTGCGCGAGCTTCTTCTCGTCGTAGCCCGCGCCCTCCTTGCCGACGCCGGACCAGTCGAACCTCTCGATCAGCTCCTCGCGCGTCAGGAGCTCGTCGTCCCCGTGGCTCCAGCCCAGGCGCGCCAGGTAGTTCAGCAGGCCGTCGGGCACGAAGCCGCGCTCGCGGTAGACCTCCACCGAGCCCGCGTCGTCGCGCTTGCTCATCTTCTTGCGGCGCTCGTCGAGGATCATCGGCAGGTGCGCGAACGCGGGCGCCTCGGCGCCGAGCGCGCGCCAGATCAAGATCTGCATCGGCGTGTTGATCACGTGGTCGTCGCCGCGCGCGACCAGCGTGATCCCCATCTCGAGGTCGTCGACGACGCAGCCGAAGTTGTAGAGCGGGATCCCGTCCGAGCGCATCAGGACCTCGTCCTGGAGCTCGCGGTGTCCGATCTCGATGGTGCCCTTCACCAGGTCGTCCCAGCCGGTCGCCCCCTCGTGCGGGACCTTCAGGCGATAGACGAACGGGACGTCACCCGCCGGCCAGTCGCGCTCGGTCTTGTCCCGCCACCAGCCGGGGTACTTGAAGCCGCGCTTGCCGCCGTGCTCGCGCTCGTGCGCGCGGCGCGCCTCGTCGAGCTCCGCCTTGGTCGCGTAGCACCGGTAGGCGCGGCCCTCTTCGACGAGCCGGTCCGCGTGCGCGCGGTAGATCGGGAGCCGCTCGCGCTGGAAGTACGGCCCGTCCGCGCCGCCGACCCGCGGGCCCTCGTCCCAGTCGAGGCCGAGCCAGTCGAGCGCGTCGAAGATCGCCTGCACGCTCGCCTCGGTCGATCGCGCGACGTCGGTGTCCTCGATCCGCAGGATGAAGGTCCCGCCCGTCTTCTTCGCCCAGAGCCAGTTGTAGAGCGCCGTCCGGGCGCCGCCGATGTGGAGGTAGCCGGTGGGCGAGGGCGCGAAGCGGACCCTGACGGACGACATCGCGTGCGCCGATAGCACACTGTATGCTCCCGTGCTTCCGGATGCGCCGCCCGAGCGAACGAGTTGGTGTGGTCCCGTTCGGCGCGGCCCTCGTGGTCGAGCGCTGGCGCCTTTCGAACGGCCTCACCGTCCTCTTACTCCCCGACCCGAGCGCCCCGCTCATCAGCTACCACACGTGGTTCCGGGTCGGCTCCCGCTACGAAGAGGAGGGCAAGACCGGCCTCGCCCACTTCTTCGAGCACATGATGTTCAACGAGACCGAGCGGCTCGCCTGGGGCGAGTTCGACCGGCGGATCGAGGAGGCGGGCGGCGAGACGAACGCGGCGACCTGGATCGACTGGACCTACTACCACGAGTCGCTGCCGAAGGACGGGCTCGGGCTGGCGATCGAGCTCGAGGCCGAGCGGATGGGCCGCCTGGTCGTGCAGAAGGCGCAGGTCGAGTCCGAGCGCGAGGTCGTCGCCAACGAGCGGCGCATGGCCGTCGAGGACAGCGTCCGCGGCAAGGCGGACGAGCTGCTCGCCGAGCTCGCGTACGGGCGTCACCATCCGCACGGCTGGCCGACGATCGGCTGGATGGCGGACATCGAGGGCTACCGCGTCGCCGACTGCAAGGCGTTCTACCGGACGTGGTACGCGCCCAACAACGCCACCGTGGTCGTCGCCGGCGACTTCGACCCGGCGGACGCGCTGGCGCGGATCGAGGCGGCGTACGGCGCCTTGCGCCCGGTGAAGCTGCCCGCGCGCGCCGCGCCGCCGCCGAGCCGCCAGCGCGCCGAGCGCCGCGCGAAGCTCCCGTGGCCGACGCCGTCCGAGAAGCTCCTGATCGGGTGGCACGGGCCCGCGCAAGGCGAGCGCGACCACGCGGTCGCCGAGCTGATCCACGACCTCTGGATCGGCGGTCGGAGCGGGCGGCTCCGCAAGCGCCTCGTCGACGACCTCGAGATCGTCACCCGCATCCGCGGCCACGTCGGCGGGCTCGCGCACGCGGGCCTGTTCGATCTCTGGATCGAGCTGCGCGAGGGCGTCGAGGCCGCCCGCGCGCTCGCCGTCGTCGACGCGGAGGTCGCCCGCCTGGCCGGCGAGCTCGTGCCGGCGGACGAGCTCGACAAGGTCAAGGCCCGCACCGAGCTCTTCACCCTGGGGGCCGTCGAGACGATGAACGAGAAGGCGTATCAGGTGGGATTCGGGGAGACGGTGGTCGGAGACCCCGCCCACGTCTTCGCCCGCCTCGACGAGGCGCGCGAGGTGACGGCCGAGGACGTCCGCCGGGTATCGAGCTCGGTGCTGCGCACCGCGCGCCGATCGATCGTCCACGTGGTGCCGGAGGGCGCGTGATCGCGCCCGCGTTCCGGCTGCCGGGCGGGGTCCCGGTGTTCCTGGAGGTATCGCACGCGCTCCCGATCGTGGACGTCGACGTGGTGATCACGCGCGGCTCCATCCTGGATCCAGTCGGCCGCGAGGGGCTGACCCGCCTGACGGCGCGGCTGATGCGGCGCGGGCCGGCGGGCGTGGACGCGGACGTGTTCGACGAGCGGCTCGACCGGCTCGGCGCGACGCTCAGCCTCTCGGTCGGGCCCGAGTCGATGCGCGTCCAGGGCACGGTGATCCGCCGCAACCTGCCGGCGTTCCTCGACGAGCTCGCCGCGATCCTGCGGGCGCCGGCGCTGCGCGAGGACGACTTCGCGAAGGTCAAGCGCACCATCGAGTCGGAGCTGGTGCAGCTGCGCGACCACGACGCGAGCCTGGCGGCCCGCGCGCTCCGGCGCTTCCTCTTCGGGCGTCACGCGTACGGCAGACCGGCCGGCGGCACGCTGGCGTCGGTCGCCGCGATCACCCTCGACGACGTGCGGGCCTGCCACGCCGCGCGCTTCCGCGCGCCTCACGCGATCGTCGGCCTCGCCGGCGACGTGCGGCCGGAGGAGGCGGAGCGTCTCGTGCGCGATGCGCTCACCGAGCTCCCGCGCGGCGCCGCGCGCCGGCCGCCGGTGCGCGAGCCGCGGCAGCGCCCGGGCCGCCGCGTGTTCCTCGTCGACAAGCCCAAGCGCACGCAGTCGCAGATCTACGTCGGCACGCTCGGGATGAAGGTCGCCGAGCCCGACCACCACGCGATGATGGTGGCGAACACCGCGTTCGGCGGGACGTTCACCGCGCGCCTGATGAAGGCGGTGCGCAGCGATCGCGGCTGGAGCTACGGCGCCTACAGCAAGCTCGGCGCCGACCGGCAGCGCGAGGCGTGGTCCATGTGGACGCACCCAGGCGCCGAGCAGCTCGTCGATTGCCTCGCGCTCGAGCTGCAGCTCTACGAGCGCTGGATCGACCGCGGGCTGACGCGCGAGGAGGTCCGCCGCGCGAAGCGCTACCTGGTGAAGGGGCACGCGTTCGACCTCGAGACGGCGAGCAAGCGGCTCGAGCCCAAGCTCCAGACCGCCGCGCTCGAGCTGCCGCCCGACTGGTTCGAGCGCTACCCCGAGCGCATCGGCGCGGTGACCCGCGACGAGGCGAACGCGGCCGTCCGGGCGCGCCTCTCGCGCGACGACCTCACCATCGCCGTGCTCGCGACGGCGACGCCGGAGCTCCGCCGTAAGCTCGCGGCGCTGCCCGGCGTGCGCGAGGTCCGCGTGATCTCGTACGCCGACGTGTGAGCTGTCGCACGAAGAAGTGCCCGGCCCCGTGCGTTCGGTGTCGTTCCCGAGGGAACGCCGCGCTCCGTCAAGGTCCTGACGGAACGATCCCTGCGCAGTTACGCGATCCGCCCGGAACCATTCGCGAAAGCGTGCCGCGACTCGCGAGCGCTGGTCCTCCGTGCGCCATCCTGTCGCGATGGTAGATCGATCGGCGCGGCAGGGACGCGATCCCGGATAACGCCGTAGTTACGAAGGTTTACGGGGAAATCGCGATCGGTGGCACGTCCGTTGCCTAGGGCGGTGCTCGCGCGAGTGTCCTCGTCGCGCCCGCATGGCGGTCGCGAGCGGTTCGTCGTAAAGGGGCGAGCCGTTGACAGCTCGGTGACGTTGGGCTCTGCTCCGCGCCCTCCTCGCGAGGGGAGCGCGGCAGGACCCAGCGGCGGCCGGGCTCTCGGGTGGCTCGGGCGGTGGCTCGGGACGGAACAGGGAGAAACGTTCGGTGAAGAACGCGACGCTGTCGGCGCTGTTGCTTCTGCTGCTCGGGGTGACCTGGGCGGGGGTCGCGGCGGCACAGGCCGACGATGAGACGGACGGCGGTGACGCCTCCGAGCCCGGGGACGCCGAGGAACGCGCGGTCCCGCCCGATGCCGAGCCCGCCGAGGTCGAGCCTCCCGCGCAGGATCCGGCCGAGCAGGCCGAGCAGGGGACGACCGCGCTCGGCTCGCCGCAGCTCGCAGAGGGCGGTGACGACGAGGGGGAGCCGGAGGCCCCGGCCGCGGCGGAGGCCGCGCCGGCGCCCGCCGACGAGCCCCTCCCGTGGCGGAATAGCTTCTTCAACTACACGAACCAGGTCAGCACGAACTCGTTCTGGCGGGGCTCCCAGCTCAGCTACAACCCGACGTGGGAGATGCTCTTCTCCGCCGTGCCGCGCTGGTATCCCGGCACGGGCGGCTTCCTGCGCGCCATCGTCGGCATGCGCCTCGAGGTCACCGACGACGACTCGAACGCGCTCAACCGCGAGCCGCTGCTGAACGACATCCTCATCGACTACGTGCACCCGTTCAGCCTCGGCGACGGCTACATCCTCATGCCTTCGCTCCGGGTGAGCATCCCGACCTCGCGGCTGAGCCTCGCCGCGCAGCGCTACCTCCAGCTCGGCGCGCAGCTCACGGCGATCAAGATCATCCCGGAGGCGGGCAACCTCACGCTCGCGCTCCTGGGCCGCTACGCGTACTGGTTCGCGGGCTCGAACGTCGTGCAGACCGACGACCCGCAGCCCGACCGCTGCCCTGCCGGCCCGCAGATCGACACCGGCGCGGGCGCCGGCATCGCGGACCCGGGGCTCTTCACCTGCGGTCAGTTCGGGACCGGCTCGAGCTTCGCGCACACCTTGCTCGCCGGCCTCTCCGCGACGGCGACCCCGATCGGCGCGTTCTCGATCAACCTCTCGGCGTTCCTGTTCATCACGCACGGCTACGGCCTCGCGCCCGCGTACGTCGACGTCGCGACGAGCGAGGAGCCGCTGATGATCGCGGACGGCAGCCCGTCGCACTGGCAGAACTTCACCTTCATCTCCGTCTCGGTGGCGTACCAGTTCGAGCCGTGGCTCAACATGTCGCTGGGCATCCAGAACTCCGGCCTCGTCGCGCCGGTGTGGGACCCGAGCGGGAACCTCTACAACCCGCTGTTCACGCCGAACACGCAGGTGTGGCTCACGGCGACCTTCACCGTGGACGAGCTCTGGAAGGCGCTCTTCACCGGCGGTGAGGACGGCCTGACGCCCGAGGAGCGGCAGCGCCGCCAGCAGGGCCTCGCGAGCGGCCCGAGCCTCGGGGGGGCCTTCTGATGACGCGCACGAACGACAGCATCGAAACCGTTTCCGCAGCCGGCCTTCGGCGGCTGCCCATCGTCTTGGGGAAGACTGGCTCGTTGGAGGCTCGGAACATGAGGCGACTTCTCAACACGCTCGCGGTGCTCGGAGCGTTCTCGATCTTCGTCGGGGGTTGCGGTGACCTCCAGCCCCCGGTCAACCGGGTCGGCGTGAACGTGATCGAGAAGAGCGCGCTCGAAGGCACCTGGTACATGCACCAGACCATCATCCAGATGGCCTACGAGGGCGCGCCGATCGGGTTCGTCGGTGCGAACGCGGGTGACGCCACGGGTGGCTTCCTCGGGTTCTCGATCCCGCGCATCCGCTGGGTCATCGACGAGAACTTCGTCTACGCCTACCGCGACTACGAGCTCATCGGCGATCCCGACGACCCCTTCCGCTACCGCGGGGACGAGGACGCGGACTACCTCGGCCAGCCGGTCGCGGCGTTCCGCATCCAGAGCCACTTCGACATCCGCCGCACCTACAACTCGGTGACGGGCGAAGAGCAGAACGTCGTGGTGGAGAACACCAACGACCGCCACTGGTACGAGCGCCAGTTCATGCGCGTCGACTGGTCGCAGAACCTCGTGTCGCCCTCGTTCCAGGCGGGCGGCGGTTGGGTTCGCGCCGAGTCGGCGTCGCTCTTCGTGCAGGACGAGAGCCGCTACCCCCGCGAGTACCGCCCGCAGTTCCACTTCATGGGCTGCAGCGGCCCGACGGACACGAACTGCGATCTCGACGACCGCGACTACGCGACCGACTACGACCAGGGCCAGCTCTACTCGATGAGCTTCGTCAACCAGATGATCCTGGCGCCGGCGCCCAACGAGTTCGGCTTCCTCTGCAACTGGGGTGGGCCGTCCGAGCCGATCCTCCAGCAGTTCGGCGCGCCCGAGTGCGCGAGCGTCGAGATCTTCACGCGCACGAGCTTCCTGCGCGTGAGCGACCGGCGCGAGTACGAGCCGGTCGGCTGGACGCACGACCGCTTCAACCGCGCCGGCTACTTCGCCCTCGATCGCCCGACGTACGATCTCTCGCGCGACGGCGAGGACCGCAGCGACGGCTTCACCGACTTCACCAACCAGTCGGCGAACCGCCACAACATCTGGCAGAACTGGTGGCAGCGCGACGCGAGCGGCGCCGTCGTCCGTGACGCCAGCGGCCAGCGCGTCCAGCTCCCGTACACCGAGCGGCGCGTGCGCCCGCTCCTCTGGTACACGAGCCGCGAGGTCCCCGCGCACCTGGTGCGGCCGAGCTACGAGCTCGTCGCGCAGTGGAACGAGACCTTCATGAGCACGGTGCGCCAGCTGCGCGGCCAGGAGCCGCCGCAGTACCAGCCGGTCTCCTGCCAGAGCGACGACCCGGGCGGCTACTGCTACTGCCAGCGCCACCCGGACACCGGCGAGGTGCTCAACCCGACCTGCCGCGGCATGTACGACCCGTTCGAGTCGCCGGACGCTGCGCGCGGGCGCCTCTCCGGGGGTGAGCCGTACGACTGCTACGTCGCGCGCGTGGACGCGGCGGGCAACGTCGTCGGCAGCGCGTTCGACGCCGAGCCGGACTGGACCAACACCGGGCTCACGGACGCCGCGTTCAACGGCTGGTTCGAGACCGCGATGGTCGGCGCCGAGTGCGTCAACGTCCTTCGCATCAACACCTGCCACTTCGGCAACCGTGACGAGTGGGGCTCGCTCGACTGCCAGCAGCGCGGCGACATCCGCTTCAAGCTGCTCAGCTACGTCGACCAGCCCGGCACGCCCTTCCTCGGCGTCGCTCAGCTCCGCGGCGACCCGGTCACCGGCGAGATCATCACCGGCGACGCGAACATCGGCGGCCCGGCGATGGACACCCAGCGCACCCGCGCGATGGAGGCCTACGACCTCATCAACGGGAACCTCACCACGCAGGAGTACTACACGGGTGAGGACGTCCGGGCGTACCTGAACGCGCTCTCCCACGTGGAGCTGCCCGCCGCGCCCCGCATCGACTTCCGCACCGCGCTCCCGAGCGGCGGCATCGCGTCCGCGATGCACGGCGTGATGGGTCGCGCGCTCGATCGCGCGGAGCTGCTCCGGGGCGCCGAGGGTCGCGCGGCGATCTTCAGCGACCGCGGCCGCGAGCTCATCGGCAGCGACATCGAGCGCCGCCTCGTCTCCGGGCCCGACGCGCTCGCCATGGCCGGCCTCGACTTCGCGCCCAACGGCTCGTCGCTCGAGTCCTTCGGCAGCGAGATCATCGACCGCGTCTCGCCGTTCCGGGGCTCGCTCGAGGAGCAGTTCTACTCGATCACGGACCGTGAGCTGCGCTTCGCGCTCACGAACGTGCACATGCCGACGGCCTACACCGACAACTCGGTCCTTCACTTCGTGACCGAGCACTCGGGCTGGCCGCGGGTGCGCGTCGAGTTCGAGCTCAACCGCCGCCTCTACCGCGACACGCAGGTCCACGAGATGGGCCACTGCCTCGGCCTGCGCCACCACTTCGGCGGCACGGCGGACCCGGGCAACTACTTCGACGGCTACTACACCATCAACCAGCGGTTCCCGCTGCCGGAGCCGAGCGACTTCAACCGCGACGGCGTGCCGGGCCTGAGCCCGAGCGAGCAGATCGCGTTCGAGGACGCCTACGAAGAGGCGCGCCGCCTGCGCGAGCTCGCCGGCATCGACCAGTGGGCGAACAGCTCGGTGATGGACTACACGCCGGAGTGGTACCAGCGCATCCAGGGCGCGGGCTACCACGACTTCATGGCGATCTCGTTCGGCTACGGCGACGTCGTGGACATCTACGACAACAGCCGCGCCGCCGACGGATCCTCGCGTCCGGCCCTGCCGATCGCGAACCTGAACCCGGTCAACACCCGTCGCGTCGGCGTCAAGTGGTACCACGGCGGCGAGACCTGCACGACCGACGCGGAGTGCCCGTTCTCGACGAGCGGCGCGCGCGCCGGCGAGCTGTTGCCGGCGAACCGGTCCGCGGGGATCACCCAGACCTGTCAGCCGAACCCGCGCACGTCCGGTCACCGGGTGTGCTCGAACTTCGACGCCGACGTCGCTCGCTACATGGAGTCGGCCGGCCCGACCCCGGCGTGGGTGCCCGTCGAGTACTTCTACTGCGAGGACATCCGCTCGAGCACGCGCACGCTCCCGGGCTGCTCGATCTTCGACGCGGGTGACAGCTTCCGCGAGATCGTCCGCACCCAGATGCAGGCGTACGAGCGCTCGTACATCTTCTCCAACTTCCGCCGCTACCGGCGCAACTTCACGACCTACACCTACGGCAGCTCGCTCATCCGCTACCTCGAGCCGCTGCTGACCATCTACCAGAACCTCATCTACCGCTACGCGAGCGACCCGGCGTTCCGCGAGGTCGAGGGCGCCTTCGGCTTCGACGACCAGTTCCTCGCGACCGCGGACACGATGAACTTCTTCGCGCGCCTCCTCTCGCAGCCGTCGATCGGCTCGTACGAGTGGGACGCAGGGTGGAACCGGTACGAGATCGTGAGCTTCGACGCGCGCCCCGACGCGCAGGTCCGGATCCCGTTCGGGCAGGGCCGCTACCTCAACTCGATCTACCAGCGCGGCCTCACCGGCATCGATCGCGTCGAGCGGATCGGCAGCATCTACGACTCGATCTACGGGATGCTCTTCATGACGGCGCGCGGCATCGGCCCGTTCTACGGCCCGGACGTCGCGTTCTGGACGAACTTCTACGACATCTTCCCGAACGAGATTCAGCAGATCTTCACCGGGATGATCGCGGGTCGCCCCGAGGAGTACATGCCTCGCCTGCAGTGCACGAGCGGGGACACCTTCCCGCGCTGCCGCGAGCCGCGCATGGTCTTCATGGACTTCTACCGCGGCGACTGCTCCATCGACCCGACGACCGGCTCGCCGCGCACGGAGACGTGCCGTCCGAACCCGGCGGAGGTCACCTACCGCGACCTCGCCGTCCTGAACGGCGGCACGCGGTTCTTCCTCCAGTCCTACGCGGCCATCTTCGCCCTGCAGGAGTTCCCCATCTACTACGACACGACCTTCCAGAACCAGATGTACATCTGCGTCGAAGGTCAGGGGAACTGCTTCGCGCCGTCCGACACGGCCATCGAGGGCGTGGACTACGTCCGCCACGTCAGCCGGCGGTTCAGCAAGAACTTCCTCGCCTGGCAGGTGGACGCGGACGACGGCGTGGCCGAGCAGACCTCCATCGCGTTCGCGATGGTCAGCGAGGCTCGCAACAACGACTTCATCATCCGGATGCTCCAGCGGTACCGAGGCGACCACCTCCCCGGTGACCCGCCGCCGAGCATCACCTACTTGACCCCGGAGGAGCGCGCGCAGCTCGCGGCGATCGGCTACGACGTCGAGGGCCTCGGCGCTGCGCAGGTGCAGGAGGAGATCACCCGCCTCGAGCAGCGCCTGAGCTCGCTGGAGTCGTTCTTCTTCTACCTGATCCAGCTCGAACGCGAGTTCGGGATCCAGTTCCCGCTCATCTACCGCCGGCCGGAGATCTGAGGTGAGGACCATGGGCACGAACAGTCACTCCTATCGGCACGGAATCAGCGTCATGCGGAACTTCCTCCTCGGTCTCATCGTCCTCGCGGTCGGCGGCCTCTCGGTCGTCGGGTGCGTCGAGCCCGGCCCGGACATCGACCGGACCCAGAACAACCTCGTCGACAAGCGCATCTTCGAGGGCGAGTGGTGGCACAGCCGCGCCGTCCTCGACGCCGGCGACGACGGGCTCTGGGCCATCGCCCAGGCCGGCGCCGGCGCGCCCTGGGAGGGCGCGATGGCGAACTTCGACATCGCGTCTCGCTCAGGCGTCATCGGCCGCATCCGCTGGGTGATCGACGAGAACTTCCTCTACGCCTACCGCTCGCACGAGATCGTCGTGGGCGCGGCGGAGGACGCGACCTCGCCGGACTTCCTCGGGCAGCCGCTCGCGATCTACCGCATCACCGGGCACGTCGACGTCCGCTACGAGTACAACACCCTCACGGGCGAGCGGACGAACGTCATCAGCGAGTCGCAGGACCGCCGCTGGTACGACCGGCAGTACATGCGGGTCGACTGGTCGACGAACCTCGTCACCTTCGGCCTGTTCGGCGCGAGCCTCGAGCTCGAGCAGTTCTTCGGCACCTTCCGCCGCGAGCCGGTGGACTCGTGGATCCAGGAGGGCGGCGACGGCCGGATCCCGGACTCGTGGCGCCCGCAGTTCGTGCGCATCGGGAACGACCGCTCGTCCTACCGCTGGGCGGACGAGTGGCCGACCGACATGGACGACACGGTCCACTACATGTCCTTCGTGGCGCAGGAGATCTGGACGCCGACCAACTGCTTCGGAGAGGCGTGCAACTCGTCGGTGCGGCTGATCTTGCGCAACTCGTTCCTGCGCGTCCCGCCGAACCACGAGTACGCGGTCGAGACGCTGCCGAACAGCGAGTACGACCGGTTCGGCATCATCCGCACCGAGCAGCGCACCTTCTTCCGCGGCAGCCGCGAGCGCTCGGGCATCGGCGCGTACTGCGACGCGACCGCGATCGCCACCTGCAACTTCGACGAGGACTGCGGCGTCGGCGGCGTGTGTGATCTCGGCACGAGCCGCTGCACGGCGGGCGTCCTCGAGGATCTCGACGACTGCGGCGCCGGCAACCGCGCGAACTACGCGACCGGCCGCTGCGAGAACGACACCGACGCGGTCTGCGGCGGCGCCCTCTGCAACACGTCGACGCACCTGTGCGAGGGCGGCCTGAGCGCGCACCGCGGCGAGACCGACTGGCTCACCTTCTACCGGCTGCGCCACAACTTCTACTCCCGCTCGCTCCAGCGCGACCGCCCCTGCCTGGCGGACTGGCAGTGCGACAACCGCCACGGGACGATCGCCGGCGCCGACCCGGCGATGACCGACGGCTCGGTGTGTGACGTCGCGGCCGGGGTGTGCACCATCCCGATCCGCCAGCGTCCGGTGCGCCCGGTGGACTACCACCTCAGCCCCGGCTTCCCGCGCTACCTCGTGCGCAGCGCGTTCGAGGTCATCTCGGACTGGAACGACACGTTCATGACCGGCAACCGCGCCCTGCGTGGCGAGCCTGCGCCGACCGGGCCGGACGTGGCGTGTCAGAGCACGAACCCCGCGGACTACTGCTTCTGCGGCGACGTCAACGCGCCCGAGGTCCGCGCGGATCGCACCTGCGCGCACCGCAGCAACATGTTCGTCCCGCCGGAGATGCGCGGTGAGACCAACGCGTTCCGATGCTGGGTGGGGATCGTCGGGCCGGACGGGACCGCCCGCCCGGAGAGCGAGACGGAGAATCCGTCGCGCCCGACGAGCTACGCCGACTACCCCGAGGACGTCTACCGCTACGCCTTCATCGGCGACGAGTGCATGCTCCGCCTGCAGGTGAACAGCTGCGACCGGCCCGTCGCCGACGGCCAGCCGCGCGCCGCCTGCGAGGAGTACGGCGACCTGCGCTACCAGTTCTTCAACTACACCTCCGGCGCCGGCGCGGGCTGGTGCGGCGTCATGCAGCCCCTGCAGGACCCGACGACCGGTGAGGGCATCAGCATCCCGGTCAACATGGGCGGCCTCTGCCTCGACCGGATCGCCACGCGCGCCCTCGACCTCTGGCCGGTGCTCCGCGGCGAGGTCGCGGAGGACACGCTGTACTCGGGCGAGCACATGCGCGGTTACTACGAGCGCACGGGCAACGTCCACGTCCCGGTCGGCTTCGCGCCGGCCATCGACGGCGCCGAGTACCGTCCGGACGACCTCGGTCGTCCGGCGGGCATGGCGATGATCCCGACCGACCTGAACACGCACCTCAACGAGGTCTTCGCGTCGGTCGCCCCGCGCCTCGAGCGCCTCGCGGGCGTCGGCCCGGACGGGAGCACCGAGGGTGAGGGCCGCGCGCTCCTGTTCTCGGGCCGCCTTCGCAACCTGCAGGGCACCGCGCTCGAGCGGCGCTTGGTCGAGGGCATGGCGCTCGAGGGCGCGGACGCGTTCCGCACCCAGAGCCCGCTGCTCGCGTACAACACCGAGCAGCGCAGCGGTGGCCGCGTGAGCACGGAGGCGCTGATCGACCAGATCTCGCCGTTCCGCGAGGGCTTCAACGACCTCGTCCACGCGCAGGTCCGGCAGGACCAGCTCCTGCTCGACAACTACATCCACATGCCCCGCGAGGCGATCTTCACGAGCCGCTACAACCAGTGGTGGGCGGAGGCGTTCCGCGGCCGCAGCCAGGGTGAGGCGGGCATCCGCTGGCGCCAGGCGTTCCACAAGGTCGTGATGCTCCACGAGATGGGCCACGGCCTGGGCATGGAGCACAACTTCGCCGGCAGCTACGACCGCAACCACTACGCGGACGGCTACTTCAACCTCGTCACGCAGACGGACGCCTCGGGTCGGCACACGCTCGCGTTGCCGGTGCTCGATCAGTACGACTGCGGCACCGACGGGCTCTGCCCCGGCGACCCGGGCTACACCGGCCCGGACACCGGCGAGCGCGACAACAACATCACGCACCTCGAGATGACGCGCTGGGCGGCGGACCTGCGCCGCATCCGCACCGAGCGGACGCGCGCCGGCATCGGCAACACGATGACGTCCAGCCTCATGGACTACAACGGCGACTTCTCGGACATGGCCGGCCTCGGCCACTACGACCGCGCCGCGATCTACTTCAACTACTTCAACCTCGCCGAGGCGTTCGCGGGTGATCCGCGCTACCGCGCGGGCGCGGGGACGTCGCTCGACGGCCTGCGCCGGTCGGACACCACGCCGCGCACGCTCTGGACGTGGTACCGCGGCGGCGAGGCGTGCAACGCCACCGCCGACTGCCCGTACTCGGCCGGGAACCAGTCCCTCACCGACGATCAGGGCATCCACCAGCGCTGCATCCGCAACCCGCGCTACGCCGGCATCCCGGTGCCCTGCAACGGGGACCGGAACTGCGTCTGCTCGAGCTTCGACGAGGACTTCATCGACTACGTCGAGGGCGCGGAGCCGACCTACCAGTGGGACCGCGACGGCGACGGCGCGCCCGACCACGAGCGCGTGAACTACCTGTTCTGCTCGAACTCGCGCCTCAGCGACATCTCGTGGTGCAACGTCTTCGACGCCGGCGAGAGCTTCCAGGAGACGATCGATCACATGCGGCAGCAGTGGCAGGAGGGCTACCCGACGTCCTACTTCCGCAACTACCGCCGCGGGTTCAGCACGGGCAGCCGCGCGATCCGCTCGATCGTCGACGCCGCGAAGATCTACCAGCACCTCTTCTTCCGGTACTTCTACGAGCCGGAGTTCCGGCGCCAGATCGGCCCGCTCGGGTTCAACGACCAGTACCTCGCCTCGATCGACGCGATGAACTGGCTCGCGGAGCTCGCGCAGCTGCCGGACGCGGGGTCCTACCAGGTGCGCAACGTGCGCGGCCCGGAGACCTGTCACCCGACCAACCCGAGCGCGCCCGGCAACACGCCCGACTGCCGCTACGGCTACGTCCACATGGGTGAGCAGATGGGCATGCCCGGCGCGGACATCACCCTCGGGCCCGGCCAGGGCTTCTACCACTGGTCGCGTTACCAGGACGGCCTGTACGGGTTCTTCCGCATGGAGCGCGCCGGCGTCTTCTGGGACAAGCTCATCGCGCTGCAGGCGCTCACCGTGCGTGACTGGGGTCTGAGCTTCACGATCGACGAGCGGTTCTTCATCAACTTCTACGACCTGTTCCCGATCGAGATGACCGAGCTCTTCGGTGCGTACGTCATCGACGACGACTTCAACCGCGCTCCGCGCGTGGCCCGCGCCGCGGGTGCCGACTCCGAGATCTACTACGTCAACCTGCTCCGCGGGAACTGCCGTAGCGCGGTCTCGGGCGCCTTCGAGCCCTGCGTCGGCGAGGTCCAGGATCGGTTCCCCGACCTCCCGATCATGGGGACGAGCAACGAGATCCTGCGCCTCTACGCGTCGATCTTCGCGCTCGCCGAGTTCCCGGTCTTCTACGACCCGTCGTTCGAGAGCCGGATCGCCATCTTCAAGCTCGACAGCGCGGATGGCTTCCGGATCCCGGACATCCAGCTCAGCGGCCTGCCGACGCGTGCGTTCGGCGAGGCGATCCCCGGCTCGGGCCACGAGGTGGTGACGGACCCCACCGCCGCGGACTACATCATCTACCTCTCGGATCGGCTCCACCAGCCGTACGTCGCGGTGAAGGTGCGTGAACGCCTCACCTTCAACCTCGAGGAGGAGCAGATCGGGTTCTACCTGCTGCACCGCCTCTACGGCCTCCAGCAGGAGGTCCGTGCCCTCGAGGCGCGCGGCACGCTCACCCCGAGCGAGCGCGCGCACCTGACCGAGCTCCGCCGCCGGCTCGTCGCGGGCGAGTCCTTCCTCGAGGCCCTGATCGAGGTCCAGGACATCTTCGGCATCACCTCCTGGCTGTGAGGCGAGGCGGGGCCTCCCCCGCCTCGAAGATGGCGGCCCGGTGCGCAACTCGCGCGCCGGGCCGTCGCGCTTTCGTGCTAGGCTCGCCCACCCGCTGAGTTACGAGAGGACCCGCCGATGGCGACCGACGAGCTGCTCCCGCTGTACCGCCAGATGCTCCTGATCCGCCGCGTCGAGGAGGAGGCGGCCCGCGCCTACGTGCAGGGCAAGATCGGCGGCTTCCTCCACCTCTACATCGGCCAGGAGGCGATCGCGGTCGGCACGGAGGCGGCGATCCAGAAGCGCGACGCGGTCATCACCACGTACCGCGACCACGGCTTCGCGCTCGCGCGCGGGATGAGCGCGCGCGCCGTGATGGCGGAGCTCTTCGGCCGCGACACCGGCTGCTCGCGCGGCCTCGGCGGCTCGATGCACATGTTCGACCGCGAGAACCGCTTCTACGGCGGCCACGGGATCGTCGGGGGTCACGTGGCGGTCGGGGCGGGCATCGCCTTCCGCGCGAAGTACCTCCAGCAAGACGACGTGACGCTCTGCTTCTTCGGCGAGGGCGCGACCAACATCGGCGGCTTCCACGAGGGGCTCTCGCTCGCCGGGCTCTGGAAGCTCCCCGCGGTCTTCGTCTGCGAGAACAACCTCTACTCGATGGGCACGCCGCTCGTGCGCTCGATGCCCGCGAAGGACCTCACCGACAAGGCGGCCGGCTACTCGATGGCGCGCGACCGCTTCGACGGGCACGACGTGCTGCACGTCCGCGATCGCATCCGCGAGGCGGTCGAGCGCGCGCGCTCCGGTGGCGGCCCGACGCTGGTCGAGATCCTCACCTACCGCTTCCGCGGGCACTCGATGAGCGACCCGGGCAAGTACCGCACCTCCGAGGAGGTCGAGGAGAAGAAGCGGCAGCACGATCCGGTGCGGATCGCGCGCCAGGGGCTGCTCGACGCGGGCACGCCGGAGGCGGAGCTCGCGGCGGTCGACGCCGGCGTCGAGGACGAGGTGCGCGACGCGGTCCGGTTCGCGGACGAGTCACCGCCGCCGACCCTCGAGACGATGTACGACTGCGTGCTCGCGCCGGAGGGAGGGCTCGATGCGTGAGGTCCGCTACCGGGACGCGCTCCGCGAGGCGATGGCCGAGGAGATGCGCCGCGATCCGACCGTCGTCCTCATGGGCGAGGAGGTCGGCCACTACCAGGGCGCCTACAAGGTCACGCAGGGCCTGCTCGAGGAGTTCGGCGATCAGCGCGTGATCGACACGCCGATCGCGGAGGCCGGCTTCTCCGGGATCGCGGTCGGCGCCGCGATGACCGGCCTGCGCCCGATCGTCGAGTTCATGACCTGGAACTTCTCGCTCGTCGCGTTCGACCAGATCGTGAACAACGCCGCGAAGATGTACCAGATGAGCGGCGGCCAGCTCCCCGTGCCCGTGGTGTTCCGCGGGCCCAACGCCTCGGCGCGCCAGGTCGGCTCGCAGCACAGCCACGCGGTCGAGCCGTTCTACACGAACGTGCCGGGCCTCTACGTCGTCTATCCGTCGACGCCGCGCGACGCGAAGGGCCTGCTCAAGACGGCGATCCGCAGCGACAACCCCGTCGTGTTCCTCGAGGGCGAGACGCTCTACAACGCCAAGGGCGAGGTCCCCGAGGAAGAGGAGCTGATCCCGTTCGGGGTGGCGCGCGTCGCGCGCGAGGGCACCGACGTGACGGTGGTGACCTGGGGACGGCCGTACGTCACGGTGATGAAGGTCGCCGAGGAGCTCGCCGAGCGCGGCGTGAGCTGCGAGGTGATCGACCCGCGCACGCTGCGGCCGCTCGACCACGAGACGATCGTGGAGTCGGTGAAGAAGACGAACCGCTGCGTGGTCGTGCACGAGCACTGGCCGTACGGCGGGCCGGGCGCGGAGATCGTCGATCGCGTGCAGCGCGACGCGTTCGACTACCTCGACGCGCCGATCCTGCGCGCCACGAACCTCGACGTGCCGATGCCCTACGCGATCGAGCTCGAGAACGAGGTGATCGTCACCGAGGCGCGCGTGCGCGAGGCGATCGAGCGCGTCTGTTACCTGGACTGAGCGGGGAGCGAGTCATGGCGAAGATCATCGGGCTGCCCAAGCTGTCGCCGACGATGGAGGAGGGGACCCTCGCCCGCTGGGCGAAGAAGGAGGGGGACGCGATCGCGATCGACGACCTCATCGCCGAGATCGAGACGGACAAGGCGACGATGGAGTGGCGCGCCTTCGACCCCGGCGTGCTCCTGAAGATCCTCGTCGAGGAGGGCGCGGTGCTCTCGCCCGACGCGCCGGTGGCGATCATCGGGGCCGCGGGCGAGGACGTCAGCGCGCTGCTCGGTGAGCTCGCGGGCGGGGGACCGGTGCCCGCGCCGGCCCCGCCGAAGGCGTCCGCCGCGGCCGCGCCCGCCGCGCCCGCCGCCGCTTCGGCCGCGCCCGCACCGGTCGCGCCGGCGACGGGCGGACGCGCGCTCGCCTCGCCGCTCGTCCGCAAGCTCGCGCGCGAGCACGACGTCGACCTCACCGAGGTCGCGGGCACCGGCCCCAAGGGGCGCGTGATCAAGCGCGACCTCGACGCGTGGCTCGCGTCGCCCCGCGCGGCGGCGCCCGCCGCGAGCGCCGCGCCCTCGGGCGTGCGGCTCCCGCCGCGCGTCGAGAAGCTCTCCTCGATGCGGCGCACGATCGCGCGCCGGCTCACCGAGTCCAAGCAGACCGTCCCGCACTTCTACCTGACGATCGACCTCGACGCGGCGCCGCTGCTCGCCGCGCGCGCGCAGCTCAACGCCGAGCTCGAGCGCGACGGCGAGAAGGTCAGCGTCAACGATCTCGTGATCAAGGCGTGCGCCCTCGCGCTGCGGCGCGTGCCGGCGGCGAACGCGTCGTTCATGGGCGACGCGATCCACTACCACCAGGTCGTCGACGTGTCGGTCGCCGTCGCGGTGCCCGACGGGCTCGTCACGCCGGTCGTGCGCGACGCCGACCGGCTCGGCGTCCGCGCGATCGCGGCCCAGGTCCGCGAGCTCGCCAAGCGCGCGCGCGACAAGCGCCTCGCGCCCGAGGAGATGACGGGCGGCACGTTCAGCATCTCCAACCTCGGGATGTACGGCGTCGAGGAGTTCGCCGCGGTGATCAACCCGCCGGAGGGCTGCCTGCTCGCGGTCGGCGCCGTGCGCGACACGCCCGTCGTGAGCGGCGGGCAGGTCGTGGCCGGCAAGCGCATGAAGGCGACGCTCTCGTGCGACCACCGCGTGGTCGACGGCGCGGTCGGCGCCGAGTGGCTCGCGGCGTTCAAGAAGGTCGCCGAGGCGCCGGTCCTGATGCTCTTGTGACGCCTACGCGAGGCGGCGCTCGAGGTCCGCGACGTCTTCGGCGCTCCCGATGAAGAGCGGCGTGCGGTCGTGAAGCGCCTCGGGCTCGATGTCGAGGACGCGGCGCGTGCCGGTCGTCGCGGCGCCGCCCGCCGCCTCGGCGATGAACGCCATCGGCGCGCACTCGTAGAGCAGGCGCAGCTTGCCGGACGGGTTCTTGTCGTCCGCCGGGTACGCGAAGATCCCGCCCTTGAGCAGCGTCCGGTGGAAGTCGGCGACGAGGGTCCCGATGTAGCGGTGCCCGTACGGCTGCCCGCCCGGCGCGTCCGCGCTCTTGAGCCACGCGACCCATTCGCGCACGCGCGGATCCCAGCGCAGCGTGTTGCCCTCGTTCACCGAGTACGTCGCGCCGCGCTTCGGGATGCGGATGTTCTCGTGGCTCAGGAAGAACTCGCCGACGAGCGGGTCGAGCGTGAAGCCGTGCACGCCCTGGCCCGTCGTGTAGACGAGCACCGTGCTCGAGCCGTAGAGGATGTAGCCGGCGGCGACCTGCTCCGTGCCCTTCTGCAGGCAGTCCTCGCGCGTCCCCGGCCCGGCCTTGCTGAGGCGCCGGTGGACGGAGAAGATCGTCCCGATCGACATGCACACGTCGATGTTCGAGCTCCCGTCGAGCGGGTCGAACATCAGGACGTATTTGCCGTGCGGGAAGTGCGGGGGGATCGGGATGATGTCCTCGTTCTCCTCGCTGGCCATCACGCACACGTGCCCGCCCGCCTCGACGCAGCGGACGAGGATCTGGTTGGCGATCACGTCGAGGCGCTGGACCTCCTCGCCCTGGACGTTGGTCGCGCCGACGCGGCCGAGCACGTCGCTCAGGCCCGCCTTGTGGACGCGGGCCGCGATCATGCGGCCGGCGAGCGCGATCGACTGGAAGAGGCCGGTGAAGTCGCCGGTGGCGCCCTGCACGCGCCGCTGCCGCTCGAAGATGTGGCGGTCGAGCGTCCAGCCGAGCTGTTCGGGGCTGGGCGGCCCCCACGACGGTGTCGGTCTCACGCGATCCTCCCGATCGTATGGGTCAAGCCTTTTTGCGGGCGCGCGCGCCGCGCTTGCCCGCGGAGACCTCGGCCTCGTCGTCGTCGTCGCTCGCGTCGACGCGCGCCTTGGGCCCCTTCTTCTCCTTGCCCTTCGCGTCGCCCTCGTCGCCCGTGTTGTCGAGCTCGACGAGCGAGCCGTAGACGCCGGCGATCGCCGGCGCGAACACCACGGGCAGCGCGGCGATCGCGTGCGTGCCCTCGAGCCCGGGGAACGGGACGCCGAACGGGATGTAGCTCAGGCCCCAGTACGCGAGCGCGCCGAGCCCGACGCCGACCATCCCCTTGAGCGCGGCCTCGATCCAGGCGCCCTCCTTCCACGGCGCCTTGCCCGCGAAGACGCCGGCGGTGCCGGCCGCGCCCATCGAGACCAGGAACCCGAGGAGCCCGGCCGCGTTCGTCCACTGCAAACCGTATTGCAGGGCCGCCCCGATCGCTCCGCCGATGACGAGGCCCTTGAGGAGCCCGAGCCCGAGGCGCTTCAACACCCCGTCCGTCTACCACCGTTTAGTTGACCGAGCCACCGCGGCGGGGTACCCGAGAGCGTGTCCGAGCGCACCGTCCGGCCTCGTCGCTGGTTGTTCTGGGTCAAGGCCCTGGTGAGCGCCGGGCTGCTCGGGGCCCTCGTCGCGCGGATGGTCCAGAAGGACGGCGTCGAGCTGTTGCTCGAGCGCCTCGCGGGCCTGCACGCCGGCTGGCTCGCGCTCGCGGTGGCGCTGCACTTCGCGGCCGTCTTCGCGGGTGTCTCGCGCTGGCGGCTGCTCCTCGACGGCGCGGGGCTGCGCCTGGGCTACCCGCGCCTCTTGCGCTCCTTCCTCGTCGGCCGGTTCGTCGGCGCCTTCACTCCGTCCACGACGGGCCTCGACGGCTGGCGCCTCTACGACGTCGGCCGCGAGTCCGGCGCGATGGCGCGCAGCGCCGCGGTCATCGCGATCGAGAAGCTCGTCGGGCTCGTCGGGATGGCGGTGGTCTGCGCCGGGCTCATCCCGTTCGGTGGGATCGACGCGATGGGACCGACCGCGCCCGTCATGGCGGCCGCGATGGCCCTCGGGGCGGCGCTCGGGCTCTACGGGATCCGCCGGCCGGCGTGGCTCGGCGCGATCGTGCGGCGCGTCCCGTGGGCGCGCGCGCGCGCGGCGGGCGAGCGCGTCGTCGAGGCGCTCGGCGCGAGCGGGCTCGACGGACGCCGCGCGGGCGGCGCGATCGCGCTCGGCATCGGCTCGCACCTCGCGCTCTCCGCCGTCTTCTTCGCGACCGCCCGCGCCATCGGCGTCGACGCGAGCGCCGCGACCCTCCTCGTCACCGGCAACGCCATCACCCTCGCGGTGCTCCTGCCCGTCTCGGTGGGCGGCGTCGGCGTGCGCGAGGGCGTGGCGGTCGTGCTGTTGGCGGGGGTCGGCGTCGCGTCGACCGACGCGGTGCTCGTCGCGCTGCTCGGCTACCTCACGGGTCAGGTCCCGGCGCTGCTCGGTGGTGTCCTCACGCTCGCCGGCCGCCGAGGTGAGGTACCCTCGGCCGCATGAGCCTTCGGGTCGCGATCAACACCGGCGGCGGCGACTGCCCCGGACTGAACGCCGTCATCCGCGCCGTCGTCACCGTCGGCAAGGAGCGCTACGGCTGGGAGATCCTCGGCGTCGAGGACGCGCTGAGCGGGCTGGTCGACCTCGACTACCGTGGCCCGAATGGGAACCGCTGGCTCGAGCTCGCCGACGTGCGCGGGCTGCTCGCGCGCGGCGGCACGGTGCTCGGGACCTCGAACCGCTCCGACCCGTTCCACTTCGTCGTGACGGACCCGGACGGCTCGACCCGCGAGATCGACGTCTCCGACCGCGTGATGGAGAACTACGCGAAGCTCCGCCTCGACGCGATGGTCGCGATCGGGGGCGACGGCTCCATGTCGATCTCCGCTCAGCTCATGGGGAAGGGCATGAAGGTCGTCGGCGTCCCCAAGACGATCGACAACGACCTCGGCGCGACGGACCAGACCTTCGGCTTCGACACCGCCGTCGGCATCGCGACCGAGGCGCTCGACCGCATCCGGGACACCGCGGACAGCCACGACCGCGTGATGCTCGTCGAGGTGATGGGGCGCCACGCGGGCTGGATCGCCTTGCACGCGGGGCTCGCGGGCGGCGCCGACGCGATCCTCCTGCCGGAGATCCCCTACCGCGTCGAGGCGGTCGCGGAGCTGATCGAGGCGCGCCGCGCGCGCGGCAAGAACTACAGCATCATCGTGGTGGCCGAGGGCGCCAAGCCGCTCGGCGGCGCGGTGAGCCAGCTCGAGCGCCAGCTCGGCGAGATGCCGCGGCTGATGGGCGCCGCGCACCGCGTCGCCGCGCAGCTCGAGGAGCTCGTGGACGCGCCGATGCGCGTGACCGTGCTCGGGCACATCCAGCGCGGCGGCTCCCCGTCGAACTTCGATCGCGTGCTCGCGACGCGCTACGGCGTGATGGCCGCCGAGCTCGTGCAAGCGAGGCAGTTCGGCAAGATGGTCGCGCTGCGCAACGGCGAGATCGTCGCCGTCGATCTGAAGGAGGCGATCGCCGCGCCCAAGCTCGTCGACCCGCGCTCGCAGATCGTCGAGCAGGCGCGCGCGCTCGGTGTCACGTTTGGCGAGTGAACCTCCGCCGCGTGCCCGCGCTCGTGGTCGCGCTCGCGCTCGCGAGCTGTGACGGCTCGCGCCCTGCCGCCTCGCAGTCGCCCGCCGCGGCGGCGGAGCGCGCCGCCGAGCGCGACCGCATGGTGCGCGAGCAGCTCGAGGCGCGCGACGTGCGCGACCCGCGCGTGCGCGAGGCGATGCGCCGCGTCCCGAGGCACCGCTTCGTGCCCGCGGCGCAGGCGGCCGCGGCCTACGAGGACCGGCCGCTCCCGATCGGTCACGACCAGACGATCAGCCAGCCGTACATCGTCGGCCTCATGTCGCAGCTCGCCCACGTGCGCCCCGGGCACCGCGTGCTCGAGATCGGCACCGGCAGCGGCTACCAGGCGGCGGTCCTCGCGGAGCTCGGCGCCGAGGTCTACACGATCGAGATCGTCGCGCCGCTCGGCGAGCGCGCCCGCGCGGTGCTCGCGGAGCTCGGGTACGACCGCGTCCACGTCCGCGTCGGCGACGGCTATGCGGGCTGGCCCGAGCACCACCCGTTCGACGCGATCCTGCTCACCGCGGCGCCGCCGCAGATCCCTCGCCCGTTGCTCGAGCAGCTGCGGGTCGGCGGGCACCTCGTCGCGCCGGTCGGCGCGCCGAGCGGGGTGCAGGAGCTCGTCGTCGTCACGCGCACGGACGAGGGCCTCAGCCGCCGCCGCGTGATCCCGGTGCGCTTCGTGCCGATGACCGGCCGCGCACAGACCGAGTGAGCGCGCTCAGCGGATCCACGGGTGAGCGGCCAGGCCGGCGGCGCTCGTCGGGCCGAGCCGGGTCGGGGGCGGCGGGACGCGCGCCCCGAACCGCGCGCCGAGGCGGCGGAAGCCGTTGCCCATGAGGTTCGCCTCGACTCCGTCTCCGTCGTGATCGACGAAGTCGTGCTCGAGCCCGTACGCGTGCCCGATCTCGTGGATGGCCGCGCCGAGGAACGTCGAGGCCCAGCCGCCACGCGAGAGCGGGCCGTGCGCGTTGTCGTGATCGAAGTCGGAGAGGCCGCTCGCGGTCGTGTCCGCGAACGCGCACGCCTGCGCGCTCGGATCGAGCGTCACGGTCCAGAAGCCGTGCCCCAGGGCGTGCGCGCCGATGAGCGCGTAGCCCGCGTGATCGCCCTGCCACGGCGCGGCGGAGCCGCCCTGGCCGGTGTGCGCGAGCGCGTCGCCCGACGCGATCGCGGTGTCGTAGAGGTAGATCACCGTGGCGTCCCGGTGGAACGCGGCGGGCAAGCGCTGGAAGATCTCGTGCAGCGCCTGGCCGGCCGCGTCGGGGGCGTCGGGGTGCGCGTGGTAGTGCGCGCTCGGGTGGCGGCCGGCGAGGAAGACGACGTCCCACCTTCCGTCCGCGGCGCGCGCGCGGCGCAGCGTGCGGCCTCGGCCCATCGCGTCGCGCACGCCCTCGGCGTGGAGCTCGTCGCGCAAGAAGTCCTCCGCGAGGTCGAGGAAGCGGTCGAGGCGCTCGCGCAGGCCGGGCGCGAACGGGCGGTCGCTCGGGCTCAGCCACACGCCGCGCACGACGCCCGTCTCGGAGAGATCGAGCGCGTCGAGGTCCGTCTCGAGCGGCGGCGCGAACGATGTCGGCGGCTCGCAGCCGTCGAGGCCGGCGTCGAGCATCGCGGCGTCGAGCGTCGCGGCGTCGAGGCCTGCGTCGAGCACCGCGGCGTCGAGGTCTGCGTCGAGCGCAACGGCGGCGTCGAGCGTCGCGGCGTCGAGGCCTGCGTCGAGCGCCGCCGCGTCGAGCATCGCGCCGGCGTCCGTGGGGCTCCCGCCGTCGCACGCGGCGAGCGCGAGGGCGAGCGCGAGGATCGTGTCGTTCGAGCGTCGCATCCGGCAGCTCTAGCCCGCGCGCGCGCCGCGCGCCCGACCGATGCATCGACCGCGAGCGCCGCCCGCGGCTATCCTGCGCCCTCGAGCTCGATCGAGGCGACCAGACCTCCGCGGGGTTGCGTGTGAAGACCTACATCTTCGGGGCGGGCGGCCACGGCAAGGTGGTTTGCGACATCCTAGAGGCCGCTGGTCAGCGCGTCGACGGCTTCATCGACGACGCGAAGCGCGGCGCCTCGCACTTCGGCGTCCCCGTCCTCGGGGAGGACCAGCTCGAGTGCTCCGCGCCGGTGGGCGTCGTCGTCGCGGTGGGAGCGAACCACGTCCGCGCGAGGATCGCCGAGAGGCTGAGGGCGCGATGTCCGCAGGCGGTCTTCGTGAACGCGATTCATCCGACCGCCCACGTGGCGCGCTCCGCGCGTCTGGGCGTGGGCAACGTCGTGTGCGCGGGCGCCATCATCGGCCCGGACGGCGCCCTGGGGGACCACTGCGTGGTGAACACGGGCGCGCAGGCCGATCACGACTGTGCGCTGGGGGACTTCGTCTCGCTCGCGCCCGGGGTGATCCTCGGCGGCGGTGTCACGATCTCGGAGCTCACCTACGTCGGCTTGGGCGCGAGGGTCATCCACGGCGTGAAGATCGGCGCGCACGCCGTGATCGGCGCGGGCTCGACGGTGGTCGGAGACATCGACGGCGGCGTCGTCGCGTACGGCAGCCCCTGCCGCGCCGTGCGCGTGCGCGCGATGGACGACGGCTATCTCTGAGGACGCGCCGGCTCGCGGAGGATGGCGGCGACGCGGGGTGTCAGCGCCTCGATGCAGAGCTCGGTCTCCATCAGGTGGCGCGCCGTCTCGCGCAGGCGCGCGCGGAGCGCCGCGTCGTCGAGGAGCGCGGCGAGGCTCCGATACCAATCGTCGGCGTCGCGCGCGGCGAGCGCGGCGCCTCGCGCGCAGAAGTCCGCCGCCGGGCCGACGGGAGAGCTCACGCAGGCGACGCCGGTCGCGAAGTACTGGAGCTGCTTGAACGCGCACTTGCCGCGGCCCCACTCGTCGTCGGCGACGGGGGCGAGGCCGATGTCGAGGTCCTGGAACGCCTCGATCTCGCGATCGAGCGACCACACCACGCGCTCGTGCTCGACGGGGAGCACGAAGTCGGGCGCCGCGCCGACGATGCGCAGGTGGAAGCGGCGCCCCTCCGCGCGGAGGCGCTCGAGCGCGGGCGCGACCATGTGAAGGTAGCGGGCCGTGCCGTGGGTGCCGATCCAGCCCACGACGGGGACCTCGCGCTCGGCGCGCGGCGAGGGCACCCAGGTCTCCCGGGAGACCACCGTGGGGATCACGCTCACGTTGGGGTTCACGCGGCGCGCGGCCTCTGCGAGGTAGGCGGATCCGGCCATCACGTGGCGTGCCTCGCGCATCAGGGTCCGCGTCTTGTCGGGCGCACGCAGCAGGCGCGCCGCGAGGGGATGCCGAGAGGCGTCGGCCGTCGAGAGCCACACGGCGTCGTCGAAGTCGTACACGAGGGGCCGCCGCGACGCGAGCAAGAGCTCGAGCAACGGGGGACCGACGAGCGCGGCCTCGCGCTGCACCCAGACCGTGTCCCAGGGGCCGTCGAAGAGGGCAGCTCGCCACTGCCGAATCAGGGCGCGGAGGGCGGCGCGGCCCTTCCTCGAGAGGCTCTGGGGCGCGTACAGGAGCTCGAACGCCGCGTCGTCGAGCGAGGACGCGAGCGTCACCTCGATCCCCTGCGCCTCGAGGAGCGAGCGATACGCGAGCACGCGAAAGCGCGTCGCGGGCGCGCGCTCGGGGTGGACGGTGAGCGCGAGGACACGCACCACGGAGCGGCTCAAGCGAGCTCCCCCATCGAGCGGTAGGCGGTCTCGCGCGGCGCGTGCCGCGCCACCGTGTCGAGCAGCGCCTCCATCCGCGCGAGGCGCGGCCCCGGCGCGGCGCCGAGGTTGTGCGGGTGGAGCCAGAGGTGGAGGACGTCGCCGCCGCGCAGCCGGCGGGCCTCGCGCGCGAGCTTCACCTGCACGGCACGGAACACGGGCTCGGGCGCGCTGACGCGCAGGAGGACGGAGCCGATCGTCTCGACGACGCGGCTCACGCGGGGCGGCGCGGCGCGTCGCGTCAGCGGGTCGACCGAGTCGATCAGCCGCGCCACGCGGAGCGGCAGCACCTCGTCCTGGGTCAGCGTCCGCGACCAGTACCAGGCCGGCGGGTTCGTCCGAACCACGCGGATGCCCTCCGACGCGAGCACGTCGGTGAAACAGACCTGGTTGCGTGGGAAGACGAGGCTCCTCGGGCGCACCCCGAAGCGCTCTTCGAACAGCGCGCGGGTCGCCGCCGCGTCCGCGCGCGCGTCGCGCCGCATGACGCCCGCCTCGCCGAGGAAGAGGTGCGAGAACGTGTGGCTCCCGAGCTCCTGGCCCGGCGTGCGCGCGACCGCTGCGACGAGCTCGGGCGCGAAGTGCAGGGCGCCCTCGGGATCCCACTCGGACCAGCGCAGGTCGAAGCGCAGGCGCTCGGCGGCGTACTCCGGCGGCGCCGGCGCGCGCGCGAGGTAGTCCTCCCACCCGGCGCAGGCCAACGCGCCCACGCACGCCCACGTCGCGCTCACGCCCCGCTCGGTCAGCATCCGCAAGAGCCGCGGGACGACCTCTCGCGTGCCCTCCAGGCTCGCGCGGTACGCATCCCGGTCTGCGCCGAGCACGTCGTGCAGCCCCCACCGGAGCTCGAAGTCCAGCGACAGGACGACGCGCGGAGGTGCGTCGGAGCTCACGCTCGCCGCGCGTCCTTGCGCGCGATACCGACGAGGTGCCCCGCGAAGGGCCGGGTCCAGCCCTGCGCGCAGACGAGATCGTCGAGGCTCTCCACCGCGCGCGCGAGCCGCGCTCCCGTCGGCTCGTGCAGCTTGTAGACGAGCCTGAGCGGCGCGAGGAGCCGCCCGTGGATCTCGACCTGGTCGGCGCCCGCCCGACGGAGATCTCGGCGCACCTCGCGCGGGGTCGTGAACTCGCAGTGCGGGTTCTCGTTGTCGAAGTCTCGCCGGCGGAGCAGCTGCCGGCCCCGCTGGCGGAGGTAGAAGGCGTCCAGCGCGTAGCGGTTGACGTAGGTGATGAACGCGGCGCCGCCGGGCGCGAGCACGCGCATGATCTCCGCGTGGCCGCGGGCGTTGTCGGCGCGGTGGAGATAGCGGAACACCTCGATCGCGATGACCAGGTCGAAGCTGCCGTCCGCGAACGGCAGGTCGGTCACCACGCCGTCGAGGACGGCGACGTCCGGGTTGCGCCGCTGGGCGTGCTCTCGCATCGCGCGCGCAGGCTCCACCCCGGACGCCGCGAAACCGAGCCGCGTCAGGCGGCGCAGGTACTCGCCCGTGCCGCAGCCGACGTCGAGCACGCGCGCGCCCGGCTCGAGCCGCTTGAGCTCGGCGTCGAGCAGCAGGTCGACCTTGTGCCGGCCGTAGTGGAAGGCCGTGTCCCAGCGCGCGATGTCGCCGGCGTAGAACGACTCGAAGACGTCCGCCATCTCGTGGTGGTGGTCGATGGCCACCCTGCGCGTGCGCTCGCTCTCGTCCGACTGCACCGTCTCAGCTCCTTCTCGCCCCGAGGCCTACGTACCAGGAATCCATAGCGCGCGCGCTCGGCTCGCTCCAGACGTCGCGCCGCCCTCGCTGCGCGCGCGGTCACGAGCCTGATGCACGGGGGCGGCGTCGGGTTCACGGCACCGTCGCGACGTCTCGGCCCTCGTCCCGCGTGGAGCCAGCGCGCGGTGTCAACGATCGTTCTGGACGATCGCCGCGCAGACCGCGCGTAGGGCGCGGTCCTGAGCCTCCGACAGCGCGGTCCCGCCGTGGCGCAGGTCGTAGTGGCGCGAGCGCGCGTAGCGCGCGCCGCCCGCGCGCGGGACGATGTCGAGCGCGACGGCGCCCTCCTCGGGGTGCTCGAGCGCCACGCTCAGCCCTCGCGGGCGCAGCGCGAGCGCCCCGAAGCGCCAGCCGCCGGCGAACTCGCCCTCGAGCGAGAGCGGCCTGACGAGCTTGGCCAAGCGCGCGCGCACCAACGCGGGATCGGGTCGCGCGAGCCGCTGCTCGACGCGCGCGATGGTCACGTCCTCGGGCCGCTCCGCCTCGCCGAAGGCTTCGAGGAGCGCGCGGAACAGGCGCACCTGATCTCGGCCGCCGTGCCGCTCCGTGAGCTCCGCGCCGAGCGCCGCGAAGCGCGCGACCTCGGGGTCGGCGAAGCGCCACGGGGTCTCGGGAAAGTAGCCGTAGCGGCGCGCGTTGTCCGCGCTGGCTCGCTCGTGGGCGTCGAGCAAGAGGTCGTCGCGGAACGCGAGGTAGTAGAGCGCGGTGTCCGGGTAGAGCCGGGCCTTGGACACGAGCAGGTGCCCGCGCAGGCGCGCGAAGCCGGTGCGCTCGATCGCCTCGAGGTTCGCCCACAGATCGCGCATCCGCGTCCACGGCGTGAGCAGCACGAGCCCGAACGCGGCGTGCGAGAGATCGAGCGCGGGGTGCGCCTCGGCCCACGCGAAGAGCTGCGCGAGGAACGCCTCGTTGGCGGCGGCGGTCGTGCCCTTGTTGAACCGGCCGAGCTCCTCGTCCGAGAAGCTCTCGATGCCGACGAGGAAGGGGCAGAGCCGGATGTCTGCCTGCGCGGCGAGCGCGAGCGCGCGCTCGAAGCGGCGCGCGTTCTTGAGGAACCAGTCCGCGCGCGTCTCGAGCAGGAGCGAGAAGCCGCCGAGCCCCTCCTCGACGCAGCGCTCGACGACCTCCGTCAGCCAGCCGAACGGGCTCTGGTCCTTGAGCACGAGCCGCGTGAGCTCGGGCGCCTCGCGCCGCACGTAGCGGAGCTGCGTCATGACCTTTTGCGCCGTGCGCTCCGGGCTCGAGGGCTCGCTCCGGTTCCCCGTCGTGCAGAACGCGCAGCCCCTCCCGTAACCCTCGGGGATCACCGCGCCCGCATAGAGCGGGCTCTCTCTCGCGTCGGCGCCGTAGGGGCAGCCGGCGTTGCCCTCGATCGAGAACGTCCGCTCGGCGCCCCAGCCCTCGGGCCCGACGACGACGGGGCGAAGGACCGGCGCGAAGTCGTCGGGCGCCTCGGCCTTGCCGAGCCCGTCGCGCCAGCTCCCGTCGGGCTCGCGCGCGCGGGCGCCCGCCGGGAGCGGCCCTCGGCCCGCGAGGTGCGTCACGAGGGCGGGCACCGTCGCGCGCAGCGCGCCCGCGCAGACGTAGTCGGCCGGCGGATCGGCGAGCGCGTGCTCGCCCTCGCAGCACACGACCGTCGCCTCGAGCCGATCGTTCAGCGCCTCGACGAGCGCCCGATCCCACACGCGCTCGACGACCACGACGTCGTAGCCGTGGAGCGTCTCGACGAGCGCGTCGAGCCGCTCGTCCGAGTCGAGCAGGGCCGCGACGAGGTCGGCGTGGTGCCCGCGCGCGCGCAGGTCGCCCGCGACGAGCGCGAGCGTGCGGTCGTCGAGGAAGGAGCGGTCGGCGTGGCTGTGGAGGCTCGCGACGGCGACGCGCAGAGGCACGCGGAAGATCATAGCTCGGCCCGGCGTGCGGAGCCGCGCGGCCCCGCTCGGCGCGCGCGTCGCCCGCGCCGTCGCGTGACGCCTCACGCGGGCGGGGGGAGCGCTTCCACCTCGGCGGTCGGGATGACCTGCTCGAAGTCCTGCCAGATGCGTCCGTCCTCGCGGCAGTCGTAGCGGCGGCAGACCAGCGGGCGCCGCTCGTGCACGCCGCACGCGCGCGTCGCCGGATCGCAGTGGACGCACCAGCCGTCGGCGCGGCGCGCGATGTGGTAGGGCCGGGCCACGTCCCAGCGCACCGTGTGCTCGCCGAGGTCCTGCTTCGACAGGTAGAACGAGAGCCGACAGCAAGCCGCCTTGCAGACGCTCACCCGCGAGGCGCAGTCGACCGGCGCCGGCGTGACCGTGTACTTGTCGCGCGTGTCGTCGAGCACCCGCGCGCCGTCCCAGCGCGACGTGGCCTCGTCCGCCATCGCCTTCGCGTCGTCGGCCTTGCGCTGATCGAGCGCGCGCAGCTTCAGCGCGCCGCTCGCGATCAGCACCTCGGTCAGCGCGTACACGTGCGCGGCGAGCTTGTCGTGCTCGAGGATCCTCCTGCCGAGCTTCTCGTGGATGTGCACGAGCCCGCGGCTGAGATCCTCGTCGAGCGGGCCCGGGCTCTGTTCGTCGTCCACGGGGATGAGGCTAGCGTGCCCGGGCCACCGGCGTCGACGCGCGGCTCCGTCGGTGCGATGCTCGCGCGATGCGGCGCTCGCTGTCGGTGACGGTGCTCCTCCTCGGGCTCGCGGGCTGTCCCTCCGGCCGGCCGGCGCCGGCGGAGGCGTGCGCCGAGGTCGGCGCGCGCTGCCGCACGCCCGAGGGCCCCCTCGGCGTGTGCATCGAGACCGACCCGTGCGAGGCGCCGCCGTGCCTGCGTTGCGCGCCGCAACACTGAGCTTGCTGGAGGGGCCGAGTTTGCGAAGGGGCTGTTCCAGCCCCTCCCCCCATGCGGCAAAGCCGCATGGGGCCCCCACCCACGGCGAACGCGGCGGGGTCGCGGGGCGATGGGGACCCCTCGGCCAACGGCCATCGCGAAGCGATGGCCTGGCCTCGATGGCGCCCTGCGCGCGCTGCGTTGGCTGGATGGGGTGCTTCGCACCCCTGTTCCGCTGCGGCTTTGCCGCAGCGGGGCCCCCCAAGGCCGATGGCCACCGCTGCGCGCGCTCGATGGATCGACCGCTCAGGGGGACGCGCGCTCGACGTGGAGCCAGAGCGCGCCGTCGTCCTCGGCGCTGAACGCTCGGTAGGCGTTGACGACGATGACCACGGTCTGCCCCGCCTCGAGGGTGACGCGCACGCGCGAGGTGGCGAGCGGCGACTCGTCGTCGTTGCACGCGAGCTCGACGAGCGGGTCGCAGTCGCTCGCGAGCACCGTGAGGATCGTGTCGAACGTCGAGCCGTGGGTCGAGACGACGTACTCGCCCGCCTCGGGCGCCGTCCACGCGAGCGCGAGGTCGGGCGTCTCGTCGCCGGCGCCGAGCGGCGCGCAGTCTCCCGGCGGATAGTCGTTCGGGCGCCCGGCGAGGGTGGCGCGGAACAAACCGACGCCGAGCTGGCCGCCGAGGTGGCCGTGCGCGCAGGTCGAGGCTGCGCACGCCGGCGCGAGCGCGCAGTCCGCGTCGGCGCAGTCGACCGCGCCGTCGCCGTCGTCGTCGCGGCCGTCGCCGCACATCGTCTCGCGCTCGCGCGCGCACGCGGGCGCGGGCGCGCACGCGCGGTCCGCGCAGTCGGTCGCGCCGTTGCCGTCGTCGTCGACGCGGTTCGCGCAGTCCGTCTCGGGGCACGCGAGGTGGCCGCGGCAGTCGGAGTCGGCGCAGTCGATCGCGCCGTCGCGATCGTCGTCGACGCCGTTCACGCAGCTCGACTCGAAGCAGGCGCGGAAGCGCGCGCAGTCCGGGTCGTCGCAGTCGACGAGGCCGTCGCGATCTCCGTCGCGTCCGTCGTCGCAGCGCGTCTCGATGCACGGCTCGCGGCGCTCGCAGTCCGGGTCGTCGCAGTCGACGAGGCCGTCGCGATCTCCGTCGCGTCCGTCGCCGCAGTCGGCTTCCCAGCACGCGGGGTCGCGCGCGCACGCCGGATCGGCGCAGTCCGTGAGGCCGTTGTCGTCGTCGTCGAGGCCGTCCGCGCACCGCGCCTCGCGGCACGGCTCCGACGCCGCGCAGTCGGAGTCCGCGCAGTCGATCGCGCCGTCGAGGTCATCGTCGGCGCCGTCGTCGCACGCGCGCTCGACGCGCGGCGCGAGCACCGGCGTGCCCTCGCGCGCGCTCTGCCAGAAGACGTGCGCCAGCTCGCGCGCGGCCGCGATCCGGTAGATGGTGCCGTGGCCCTGCATCGCGTCGAGGTAGGTCGCGATCGTCAGCGGCCGGCCGCCGTGCGACGCCGTGTTGCCGCGCACCGGCAGCGACACCGGCTCGCCGCGCCACACGCCGACCGGGTCGACCTCCCAGCCGGGCGGCGCGATCGGCCGCATGTCCGCGCACATCGTGAGGTGCTCCATCCCGCGCGGCGTCGTGGTCACGTCCGCGAGCCCGTTCACGACGTAGACGTGGTTGCCGCCGGGCAGCGCGTCCGCGCCGCGCCAGCGGCGGGCGTAGTTGTGCGGGTCGACCACCTCGGCGCCGAGCTGGAGGATCTGCACGAGCGGGTGGAAGCGGTCGAGCTCGCCGGAGAACGCGTAGAGCAGGCTCACGACCTCGCGGAAGTCGAGGAGATCCTCGCGGAAGAGCACCGTCTGCGTGAGGTACGCGCTCAGCCCGTTGAACGCGTAGGCGAGGAACTGGTCCTCGACGGCGGCGGTCAGCGCGCCGACGAGCGCACCCTGCGAGTGCCCGCCGTACACGAGGTTTGCGGTGTCCATCGGCGGCAGCCCGTCGAGGCCCGCGACGCGCTCGCGCAGCGCCCGCACGAAGAAGCTCACCTCGGCGGACTGCTGGCGGAAGTTCGAGCGGCCCGCGGGCGGGTTGGGCAGGTTGAACGAGGAGATCTCGGTGTTGCCCGCGAAGCCGGCGCGGCCGCCGTGGAACTGCGGCATGAACGACGCGACCACGTAGCCGGCGTCGAGCGCCTCGGCGATCCAGTTGTCGCCGAGGTGGTTCCAGGGCTGCCAGCCCGTGCCGTCTTCGAACACGAGCACCGGGCGCGGGCCCTCCGGCGCGGGGTCGAGCACGCGCATCGCGACCGCGATCGGCACGTCCTCCCAGCGCTGCACGAGCGCGCGACCCGCCGCGTCGAACACGAGCGCGCCGCCCGACTCGGTGTAGGGCGTCTCGCCCTCCTGGAAGATCGGCATCGGGATCGTGCCGACGAAGGTGCGCAGCGAGAGGCGCCGCCGGCTCCAGCCCTCGGACACGCGGAAGCCCTCGACGGGTCGCGAGGCGAGGGACGGATCGACCACCGCGGCGCGCAGCGCGCGCAGCTCGGCGACGGGGTCCTGCGGCGTGAACACCGTGGCGACCGCGACGTCGTCGAGGGCGACGCCCGTGGAGGGCAGGCAGCGGCGCAGCGGCGCGAGCGAGGCGGCGAGCGCGTCGCCGCCCGCCTCGTCCGCGAGCGCGCGCGCGAACGCGGGCGGCCGCGCGGTCGTGCGTCCCTCGCGTGCGCCGAAGCTCCGCAGGATCAAGGCGCCGTAGGGCCGCCCCGGCTCGAGCAAGGTGCCGACCGCGTTCGCGACCTGCAGCACGTTCGCCGGGCGCAGCTGGTCGCTGCTCGACGAGATCGCGATCTCGAGCGGGACGCGCGCGCCGCAGCCGGCCTCGCTCAGATCGATCATCTGGATCGGGCTCGTGGGCTCGAGGGAGGCGAGCTCGT
Organism: Sandaracinaceae bacterium; assembly: GCA_019637095.1. Taxonomy (GTDB): domain Bacteria; phylum Myxococcota_A; class Polyangia; order Polyangiales; family Sandaracinaceae; genus JACKEC01. The sequence goes on from JAHBWG010000040.1 coordinate 72,448, forward strand.
CGGGCAGGGCGCCGTCCGAGACGACGCCATCGATCGCGAAGTACGCGACGGGCATCGTCGCGAAGCCGCGCACCGCGCGCTCGATCTCGCCGAGCGTCGCGTCGAGCAGGCGCCGGCGCGCCGGGAAGTCGCGCAGGTCGGGCGTGCCCGCCGGCGTGAGGCGCGCGTCGGAGGGCCACGGCATCCGGTAGAAGTCGTCGCCGTCGGGATCGAAGCGGACGCGGATCACGCTCGGGTCGCCGGCGTCGGCGAGGCCCGCGTCGGGGTCCTCGATGGGGACGCCGTCGCAGGCGGTGAAGAGGAGCGTGGACAAGGCGGCGAGGTGAAGCGGGCGCACCCCGTCCATTTACCTCAACCCGAGCCGCGGACCCATCCCTCACGCGGAGAGGCCTCAGTCCTCGCGCAGGCCGAGCTCCTTCATCTTGGTCTGGAGGCTCTTGCGCGAGATCTTCAGCAGGCGTGCGGTGTGGGTGACGTTGCCGCCCGTCTGCTCGAGCGCCTTCACGATGAGCTCGCGCTCGACGCGCACCGCGGCCTGGCGCACCGCCTCCTTGAGGCCGGTCCCCTCGGCGCCTTCGCCGCCGCCCGCGGGCTCGCGCGCCGCCGGCTCGGCGCGCTCCGCGCGGCTCGCGCCGGCGCGCACCTCGTCGGGCAGGTCCTCGACCAGGATGTGCGTTCCGTCGGTGAACAACAGGCAGCGCTCGATCACGTTCTCGAGCTCGCGGATGTTGCCGGGCCACGGGTGCGCGAGCAGCCGCTCGAGCGCGGGCTCGCTCACGCCGACCACGTTCTTCTTCAGCCGCTCGCGGAAGCGGCGCACGAAGTGGTCGACGAGCAGCGGGATGTCGCTCCTGCGCTCGCGCAGCGGTGGCAGGCGGACCTGCACCACGTTCAGGCGGTAGTAGAGGTCCTCGCGGAAGCGGCCGGCCTGGATCTCCTCGGCGAGGTCGCGGTTGGTCGCCGCGACGAGCCGCACGCTGACGCGGATCGTCTTGATGCCGCCGACCCGCTCGAACTCCTGCTCCTGGATCGCGCGGAGCAACTTCACTTGCATGTTGACCGGGATCTCGCCGATCTCGTCGAGGAAGAGCGTGCCCTCGTGCGCGAGCTCGAACCGGCCCGGCTTGCTCGTGACGGCGCCGGTGAACGCGCCCTTCTCGTAGCCGAACAGCTCGCTCTCGATCAGGTCGCGCGGGATCGCCGCGCAGTTGACGCGGATGAAGGGCTTGTCCCGGCGCGAGGAGTTCTCGTGGAGCGCGCGCGCGATGAGCTCCTTGCCGGTGCCGCTCTCGCCGGTGAGCAGCACCGTGCTCGGCGTGTCCGCGACCCGCTCGATCACCTGGTAGACGTCGAGCATCGGGCCCGACTGCCCGATGATGCGGTAGCGGCCCGGCTCGCTCGTGGGCGCCGCGCTCACCTCGTGCTCGATGAGCTCGCGCGTGCGCGCGGCCTTGTGGACGACGTTGCGGAACTCGCTCTGTTCGAAGGGCTTCGTGACGTAGTCGAACGCGCCGAGCTTGAGCGCCTCGACCGCGGTGTCCACGGTGCCGTGCGCGGTGATCAGGATCACCGGCACGTCCGGGTGGCTCACGACGACGCGCTTGAGCAGCGTGATCCCGTCCACGCGCGGCATGCGCAGGTCGCTGATCACGACGTCGACGTGGTGGTTCTCGAGCGCCTCGAGGGCGGCCTGGCCGTCCTCGACCGCGATCACGTCGTAGCCGTCGCGGGTGAGCTGCGCGCTCAGCACGCGGCGCAGGTTCGGCTCGTCGTCGGCGACGAGGATCTGCTTCTTGGCGTCGCTCAAGGCTCCATCGCCTGGCACTGCGTGCCCGGCAGGTCGCTCGCGCGGTCCGCGCCGAGCCCCGTGCAGAGGAACACGTAGACGCGGTTCACCCCCGGCGCGCCCGCCACGACCTCGTCCCGTCGCCGACCGCCGGTGCCCATCGGGCCCGGCGCGGTGGTGACCGCCTGGCCGAGGTTCGCGTTCGTCGTGGGGCTCGAGTGCGCGAGCGCGACGGCGCCGGTGTTGAAGGTGGTGATCGCGCTCGTGCCGCGGAACACGAAGACCGCGCCGGCGCCGCCGACGTCGTCGACGCGCGCGTTCGGCGCGCCGACCACGAGGTCGTCGAGGCCGTCGCCGTCGACGTCGCCGACGGCGAGCGCGGCGCCGAAGTCCGACGTGTCGTCGCAGACGACGCCCTCGGCGCTCGGGCAGGTGAGGCGGGTCGCCTCCGGCCACGCGCCGGCGCACGAGCCGGGCGCGGGCATGGAGCTGCCCGCGAAGATGCGCACGACGCTCTCTCGCGCGCCGTCGCCGACCCCGCTGCCGACGGCGACGTCCTGCGTGCCGTCGCCGTCGAAGTCGCCGATCGCGAGCGCCTCGCCGAAGCCGCCGGTCGTCGCGTCCATACAGCCGCGCACGGACGTCGTCGCCGCGCCGCCCGCGTCGATCGTGACGGTCGCCGCGATCACGCGCCGATCCGTCCCGCGCGGCGCGCCCGCTGCGACGAGCACGGTGCTCGAGTCGACGATCCCGATCGCGACCGCGCGGCCGAGCTCGCGCCCGACGCCCATGCCCATCGACAGGTCGAGCGGGCTCGGCGGGCCGTCGGCGAGGCGGTAGACCGCGCCGGCCGCGCCGAGCGCCCCCGGGGCGCCGTAGATCGCCGAGCCGAACGCGTGCGGCCGCCGGAGCCCCGCGCCCGCGCTGCCGAAGCGCTCGCCGCTCGGGCCGGCGATCGTCTCGAAGCGGGTCGCGTCGTCCTCGCAATTGACCTTGATCTGGCCGCCCTCGACCGAGGCGCTCGCGATGCACATGCTGCGGCCGCGGAAGGTCGGCATCCCCACCAGCGAGAGGCCGGAGCCGGGCTCGCACGGGGTCTCGAGGGCGCAGCCGGTGATCGTCGGGGTGTCGAGGCGCACCTCCTCGCCGACCATGAGCGGGTAGACGGCGAACGCGGTGTCGCGGCCCGCGTTGGCGGCGATGCGCGACGCGAACTGCCCCGCGACGGTGCCCGAGTACCCGACGACGTTGATGCCGAAGCGCACGTTCTGGTAGTTCGCCGGCGGCGGCAGCGCGCGCGTCGAGGCCTCGCTGCGGCGGTCGTCGAAGTCGGTCGGGACGCACCCGGGCGCGACGGCGCCGAGGGCGATCGCGACGAGCGACGATGCGAAGAGGGTGCGATGCATCAGAACCTCCCCACCATGCCGAGGCCGGCGGTCTGGGTTTGCGGGTCGGCGAGCGGGACGAAGGCCCAGTCGCGCGTCTCGAGGATCGTGCCCTCCGACGGGGGCAGCGGGTCGTAGAGGAAGTAGTAGAGGGCGAGCACGCCGACGATCAGGCTCAGGCCGAACGCGGCGTCCGCGCCGATGTAGAGGCCCATGCCGACGTCGAGCCGGCCGTCGTCGCTCGCGAGCGTCCCCGCGTCGACCTCGGCCTGCACCTGGTTCTGGAAGTCGAGGCCGACGACGCCGAGGCCGATGCCCGCGCCGAGGAAGAGCGCGGAGAACACCGCGCTCACGTACGCGCCGCCTCGCCCGACGTCGGGGCGCAGCCGCACCCGCAGCGGGGTGAGCTGGCCGGGCCGCACGTCGATCTGCGCTTCGTACGCCTTCATCCCGTCGGCCTCGACGCGGACGCGGTGCGGGCCGGCGCCGACCTCGCCCTCGTACGGCACGACGCCGACCTGGTGGCCGTCGACCGACACGCGCGCGCCGGTGACGTTCGAGACGACGCGGACGCGGCCGAAGTCCACGCGCGTGAGGTCGACGCGGACGGTCACGTCCTCGCCGACGTTCACCTCGGCGTCGATCTCCTGCGTGCGGTAGCCGGGGCGCTCGATCCAGAGGTGGTGGCGGCCCGTCGCGATCGGGCCCTCCCACGGCGTGCGGCCGCGCGCGCCCTGCTCGCGGTCATCGATGAAGACCTCCGCGCCGGGGACGTTGCTGACGACGCGCAGGTAGCCGAGGAACTCGCCCTGGCTCATCTCGACGATGACGACGTAGACGCGGCCGGGCTCGACCCGCATCTGCTGCTCGACGGTCTGGAAGTCGGGGTGCTCGATGCGCAGCGTGTAGCGGCCCGCGTCGAGCGTGTGCGCGAAGGGCGAGGGCCCCGTCGCCACGTCCCGGCCGGCGGCGAGCACGCGCACGGTCGCGCCCTCGGGGTTGGTGCGGACGGAGACGAGCGACTTGAACTCGTCCGGCACCTCGTCGGGCGGCGCGGTCTGCGGCGCCTGCGTCGCGGCGCCCGCGCGCAGCCGCGCGATCCGGGTGCGCACCTCGGCCGCGTCCGCGGCGCTCGGGTCGCGGGTCAGGTACTGCTCGAAGAACTCCGCGGCGCGCGCGGCTTGGCCGGCGCGCTCGAGCGCGGCGCCCGCGTTGAAGAGGAAGGCGCCGAACGGCTGTGCCTCGTAGGCCGCCTCGAACTCGGCCGCCGCCTCTTCGAAGCGCGCCTGCAGGTAGAGCGTCTGCCCGCGCTCCATGTGCTCGCGCGCCCGCTGCATCGAGCTGGACTCGTCCTGCGCCCGGGCGGTCCCGACCGCCGCGAGGCCCAGAAAGAGCAGCGAAAACGCCCCGATCCACCGCCGATCTCGCATCGAGCTTCCTCCGCGGCCGGATGCTAGCAGCTTTGGCCCGCCGGGGCGCCTCCGCGGCGTCACCCGCTCGGAAAGCTCACAGCTCGATGGCTTCGATCCGCCGGTTCTGGGCGCGGCCCTCCGGCGTGTCGTTGGGGGCGACGGGCTGCTCGTCGCCGAGCCCGACGGACTCGATCCGGCCGCCGTCGATGCCGCGCGAGACGATGTACTCGCGCACGGCCCGCGCGCGCTGCTCGGAGAGGCGCTGGTTCGCGCGCGCGTTGCCGACGTTGTCGGTGTGGCCGGCGATCAGGATCCGCACGCGCGGCCGGTGGGTCATGTACTCGACGATGCGATCGAGCCGCGGCAGCGAGTCGGGCTCGATCGTCGCGCGCGCGGTCGCGAAGTTGACGCCCTCGAGCACGAAGCCGCGCGGCCCGGCCGGCGCCTCGCGCGGCCCGCGGTAGCGTAGCGTGAGGCGCAAGGTCTGCTGGGGCCGCGAGGGCACGTCGACCGCCGCGGTCGTGTTGCGACGCCCGAGGCTCAGGTACTCCACCTCGTAGCGCTGGCCGATCGGCACGAGCAGCTCGGTGTGGCCCTCGTCGTCCGTCTCGGGCGCGTAGTAGTTCCGTCCGCCCGGGGCGGTCAGCTTGATCACGATGCCCGTGATCGGGGCCGTCTGCGCGTCGACGACGAAGAGGCGCAGCACCGCCTCGGTGGCCGTCGGCCGCAGCTCCGAGGCGGGCGCGGTCCGGCCGCCGCGCGCGCGCGCCGCCGTCTCCGAGTCGGTCTCCTCGAAGTCGCGCGACTGCGCCGCCTCGCCGCCTCCCGCCTCGTCCCGTTCGCCGAGCGCAGCGTCCTCGGACGCGCCCTCGTGGCCGCTCGTCGCGGCGCGCTCGGAGGGGGTCGATCGGCTCGAGCCGCAGCCGGCCGCGAGGGTCAGCGCGAGGGAGACGAGGGCGAGGAGCTCAGGGCGACGCACGGGGCCTCCGCGAACGAAGAGAGCTTGGAGCTTACCACGGGCGGTCCGGGTCCGCGGGCCGCGCCGTCCGTGGTTGAACGCGGCTCCTCTCGCGTGGATTCAATCTCCGACGACTCAATAGCGGATGCGGATCACGATCCGGTGCACCCACGCGTCCACCGGGTACTGGAAGCGCGCGTCGTCGTAGCCGGGCGGGCCGAACGGGTTGTGCGCGTCGTTCGACGCGCCGGTGCCCTCGCTCGGGATGCCGAAGATGTTGCGGTCGAGGTCGTTGTTCGCGTTCTCGTCGTGGAACACCGCGACCGCGTACTCGCCGGGCGAGACGTCCTCGAAGGTGCAGATCGCGCGGCGGTTCACGATGGTGCGGTCCATCGCCTGACCGACCGCGTGCTGTCGCCGCGTCGGGTAGCCTTCGCGCCCGCGCCACAGCGCGCAGAACACGCGGCCGCGATCGTCGCGCGTGTGCACCGTCGCGATGAGCCGCCGGACGGGCGGCTCCGTGGGGCTCGCGAGCGCGCCGCCGCCCGAGTCCTGCGCCGCCGCCGCGAGCGCGAGCGCGCCGAGGCCGACGAGGATCGAGAGCGCGCTCGCGGCCCGACGCATCGCTCAGTGCGCGTGGTGCGCGGCGTGCGGGTTGCGGACGCCGCCGCCGTGGCCCGCGCGGCAGCCGCTCGAGCGCCGCTCGCCGTGGACGGTGAAGCCGAAGCCGACGCGCAGCACGAGCGCCCCCTCGATGCCCTGCACGCCCATCGTCGTCGACTGCGCGACGTGATCGACGAGCGGCACGGTGAGCCGGCCGCCGATGGAGACGGGGCCGTAGGTGAAGGACTGCCCCACGTGCAGGCCGGTCGAGCCGGCCATCGTCTCCGTCTCGGTGCGGTGCGAGACGCCGAGCTCGAGGCCGAAGAAGCCCCAGCCCACGCTCAGCCCGCCCGCGAAGCGCCACGCGTCGCCGAGCTCGTACTGGCCCTGCGAGAACAGGCCGAGGTAGCCGTCCTGACCGCGCGCCGGGTAGACGTCGTAGCGCAGGTCGAGCCCGAACCCGTGGTCGAGCGCGGTGCCGCCGCCGAACGTGTAGAGCTTGCCGACGCGCAGCACGCCGGTGGGATCGTTCGAGGGAGCCGCCGCTCGCTCCTGCGCGTGGGCCGTCCCCACCGCGAAGGTCACCAACAGGGCCGCGAGGATGCGCTTGCTTCTCATGCTTGGATCTCCGGTCTCGCCCGCCCGAGGAACGTACCAGAGGTGCGGCCGTCGTTCACGGCCGTCCTTCGCGTTCAGGGCAGGCGCCCGGTGAGCTGCGCGCCGAGCACGAGCACGCCGCGCCGGTAGCGCAGCGGCGCGTCGCGATCGAGCGCGAGCGTGAGCCCCGCGAGGTCCGGCGCGATCCCGCCGAGGTCGCCGATCGCGGGGATCGGCAGGTCGAACGCGAGCCCGCCGGTGATCGACGCGCGCAGGTCCGGCCAGAGGTCGAGGAGCAGCGTCTCGACCGTCGAGGGCGTGAGCAGCCGCGGGTTGCTCGGCGCCTGGAGCGTCCAGATGCGCAGCCGCGGCGTCTCGGCGAGGTCGATCGCGAGCCGGCTCGACGCGAGGTCGATGTCGACGCCCGCCTCGAGGCTCATGCCGAAGCGCACGGGCTCGCCCATGAACGTCAGCTCGAGCTCGAGCTGCCCGATGCTCAGGACGAGCGCGTCGTCCTCGGCGGGGCGGCCGGGGCGCAACACGGGTTGCATTCGTCCGACGAGGCGCGCCGAGCTCACGAGCCCGGAGACGCCGCTCGGCAGCAGCGCCGTCGCGTCGATGTCGAGCAGCCCCGAGGCCCAGAGCGAGTGCAGGAGCCCGTTCAGGAGCTCGAGGCGCACGCCGAGCTGGAGCGAGCCCTGGTTCACGAACGGCAGCGGGGGCAGCGTCGTCGTGCGCGGGACGCCGAGCGAGCCGGGGTGGACCGACGCGCTGGTGGTGCCGACGTCGGTGCGCAGCGTCGCGACCAGATCGCGCCGGAACGTGCTGTCGAGGCGCCGGATACGCCCGTCGATCGTGATCGTCACCGGCGGGAACGGCGCGCTGTCGAGCGGGATCGACTGCATCGCGAGCGCGGTGTCGATCGCGCCGAGCGCGTCGCCCAGGACCATCGGCACGCTCGCCGCGAGCGTGTCCTCGAGCGCGTCGACGAGCGTCGCCTCGAGCGTGGAGCGCAAGATCCCCTCGGCGAGCCGGAAGACCGCCGCGGTCTCCTCGCTCGCGAACTCGCCCTGCAGGCTCTCGAGGCCGACGACCAGGGTGCCGAGCTCCACCACGAGGGGGGCGTCCTCGGCCTCCTTGCGGATGATCAGCGGCGCGAACGCGACCGCGCTGCCGCGCACCGTGCCCGTGAGCGGCAGGCTCGTGCCCTCGATCATCAGGAAGCCGGAGGTCTGGATCGTCACGCGGCCGAGCCGGACGAACAGCTCCGCGCCCTCGCCGGTCACGTCGATCTCGACCTGCGGCTCGGCGACCGTCGCGTCGGTCACGCGCAGGACGAACGTGCCCGGGTTGTCGATCACCGGGTCGGGGACGAACGAGCGCACGTCGAGGCTCGTGATCACGAGCGTGAGCACGTCGGCGAGGTCGCGCGTCATGATGGGCCGCGTGCTCGTGTCGAGCGCCGCGCGGTCGTCGAAGAAGTCCTGGCCGAGCCAGAGCGAGAGCCCGTCGTCGAGCGAGAGGTGCGGCGTCCCGTCGGCGCCGAGCGCGGGCAGGTACTCGGGCGCCCAGAGCACGTCGAGCTCGAGCTCGGCCGTCTCCGTGAGCCCATCCGTCGCGCTGACGACGACGTGGTTGACGCCGAAGCTCGCCGGGATGGTCGCCTCGAAGCGCCCCATCTCGTCGACCGCCGCGGACATCCCGTCGACGTAGACACGCGCCATCGAGCGGTCGGCGACCGAGCCGCGCACGACGATGCCCGCCGGGTCGTCGAGCTCCTGCCCGGGTCGCGGCTGCTCGAGCTCGAGGGTCGGCGAGCCGTCGTCGACGCGCACGCGCACGGTGTCGCAGAGCTCCGTCTCGAGCTCGTCGCGCGGCACCGTGCACGCGGTGAACGAGACGAGGCCCTCGCGCACGAGCGTGTAGGTCGCGTCGCGCGGGTCCGTCGGTGTCGCGCCGAGCGTGGCCGCGCCCTCGGGCTCGACCGTCCACACGACGACGACGCCGGGCACGTCGTCGCGCGCCGAGTCGCGGACGTCCGCGTCGAGCTCGATGAGCTGCCCGGTGTGGTACCAGACGCGCGCGGGCGAGACGTTGACCACGATCGTGGTCGGGACCTGCCGCGGCCCGTCGCAGCCGAGCGCGGCGAGGGCGAGGAGGATGGAGGTGGAGCGCTTCATCGGACCGCGAACTCCCCCCGCAACACGACGTGCGGTGCTTCGAGACCGAGAGTGGGCCGGACGATCCCGAGGACGGCGCCGGGCGGCAGCCCGTACGCCGCCACGGAGGCGGGCAGGGTGAAGCTCGGGATCGGGATGGCGGGCAGCGCGTCGTTGAGCGCCGGCCGCAGGACGCGCTCGAGCAGACGCCGCAGGAAGCCCTCGATCGTCTCGCGCGTGCGCATGTCGAGCGAGGTGAGGTCCGTCGAGAAGTAGAGCTCGTCGACGGTCAGGTCGTCGAAGTCGAGGTCGTTGCCGACGAGCGAGGCGCGCATCGACGCGCGCGCGCCGAGCGAGACCTCGATCGGGTCTCGGAACAGATCGGGGTAGAGCAGGCTCATGCTCACCGCGCCGAGCGAGATCCGGACGCGTCCGCCCGAGACCACCTCGGCGACCGGCGGCAGGCCGGTCGAGAGCGTCGCGCGCACGCCGGCGGGGACGCCCGAGATCGTCATCGAGTCGAGCGTCGCGTCGAAGAACCCGGCCCGCCAGAGCGCGTGCAGGGCCTGGTTGAGGATCGTCTCGTGCACGGCGACGGCCGTCGAGCCGGTGCCGCCGACGTCGAGCAGCCGCGCGCCCGAGCGCGACGGAGCGCCGAACGTCGGCCGCGCATGCGCGGGCGGCGAGAAGAAGCGCGTGCCGATGCCGAAGAGCATGCGGCTCGTCGTGGTGCTCAGGCTCGAGAAGCCGACCCCGAAGGTCAGCGGGATCGTCTGCGGCGCGTCCAGGCGCGGCACCGAGAACGAGGTGCCGAGCGTCGAGATGTCGAGGCCGCCGAGGATCGAGTCGAGCACGCCGTTGACCTCGCCGGTCACGAAGTCGCGCACGAGCCCGGCGACGAGGTTGCGGACGGTGCCGTTGAAGAGCGAGACGACGATGTCGATGATCGCGCCGTCGAGGCCCGAGAAGTCGGTCGTGATGCGGCCGACCTCGGTGCTCACCGATCCCGGCCTGACGCGCAGCTGCGGGCGGCCCGCGTTGAGCGAGGCGTCGAGCGTCGCGCGCACGGTGATGTACTCGAAGGTGACCCAGCCCTCCGTGTCGTAGGGGATCCCGGCGACGTGGCCGCGCACGCGGATGCGCACGCGCAGGTTGTTGACGCGCACGTTCGCGAGGAGCCCGCCGTTCACGAGGCTGAGCGTGACGACGTTCGGCCCGTTGACCGCGAGGTCGCGGTAGATCACCTCGGAGCGCAAGACGCACACGCCGAGCACGGTCTGGTCGCAGCCGCTCGGCTTGAGCACGGGGCTCGCGGCGAGCGAGCGGTGGATCGTGTCGCGCAGCTCGCGGCTGTTGAGCATCGTGTGCAGCACGTCCGCGAGCGAGTCGAGGCCGTCCGTCCGCACGACGTCGTCGAACGCCTCTTGCCGCATTCGCAGCGAGAGCGTGTCCGCGAACGTGCGGTCGTCGCGCGCCCACGTGTCGGCGACGAGGAACGCGCAGGTGCGGCTCGACTCGCGGCCGACCCCGTCGGTGGCCGACACGTCGACGAAGTTGATGCCGTAGTGGACGGGGAGGTCGGCCGAGAAACGGCCGCTCGGATCGACGGGCACCGCCGTCCCGTTGACGTACGCGACGTTGATGCCGCTGATGTCCGCGACCTGCCCGCCGAAGGTGACCGTCCCGCTCGGCGCGCGGTCCAGGATCTCTCCGTCGAACGGCGTGTCGCAGCGGATGGAGGGGCCGTCGCCGTCGACGACGATCTCCGTCTGCGCTTCGAGCACCACTCCGTCCTGGGTCGGCGGCGTGACGCGGGCGGTGACGAGGTAGCGACCGTCCGCGTCGTAGCGGAAGCGCGCGTCGCCGAGCACCTGGCCCGGCGGCGCGCTCGTCGTCGGCACGAGCGCGTCGGGCACCGGGTTACCGAAGCGGTCGTGCACCTGCCGCGCGATGGTGATGACCTGCCCCTGCCCGTACACCGCCTGGAACGGCACGCGCGAGATCACCAGGCTCGCCGGCAGGCCGGGGCGCACCTCGAGGGTGTCGCCGCGGCTCGTCGCGCCCGGGACCTGGCAGTAGACGGTGAACTCGCCGGCGCGCTCGAAGCGGCCCGTCAGGTCCTCGAACGTGTTGCGGTCGTCGGCCGGCTCCGAGCGCGCGCTCGCGCGCGCGTCCTCGACGCGGTTGCCGTACGCGTCGAACACGTCGCACGTCACGTCGACGAGCTCACCCGCCTCGATCGAGTCGAGGTCGAGGCTCGTCACGACGTTCGCGGGCGGGCCGGGGAGGATCTCGATCACCGCGGGCGTCGCGTCGGTGAGGCGCAGTGACTCGAACGTGCACGCGACCTCGACGTGACCGGCGCGCGTCGCGATCCACGTTCCGTCCGCGCGGCGCTCGACGGACGTGCGCTGCACGAAGCGCAGCGACGGCGTCAGCTCCGCGGGGGGCGCGTACGTCTCGCCGCTCGCGTCGATGAGCAGGCACGAGACCGCCAGCTCCTGCCCCGCGAAGACGAGCTCCGGCGCGACCGTGTCGACGTCGACCGGGTCGAACTCCAGCCCGGCGTCGAGCGGCGCCGGCACGTCCCCGTCGCAGCCCGCGAGCACCAAGAGGGCGGCGAGGCCCCCACGCTTCCATCCCATCCGGCGAGTCTACGTCAATCGCGCCGGGCGGTCCCGTCCATGGCCGATCGGGTCCTCGATCAGCGGCTCCAGCGCAGCGTCTCGGCGTGCCCCGGGATGACGAGGTTCTGGTTCAGGCCCTCGGGGCTCGAGATGAAGATGCCGCCGCGCGACGAGTAGAACGCGACCATGCGGCAGTCCGGGCTGAACGCCGGATCCTTGTTCGTGCCCTGGCCCTGCGTGAGGCGCGTGTACTGCTGCGTGCGCGTGTTGACGACGAACACGTCGAAGCCCGCGGAGCGGCCGGTGAACGCGAGCAGCGGTCCGTCCGGGTGCCCCGTGCACCACGCCGGCGTCTGGTTGTGCGAGCCGCGGTAGGTGATGCGCGTGACGTCACCGCCGGTCGGCGTCATCGAGAAGATCTGCGGGCTGCCGTGGCGCGTCGAGACGAACGCGACGCGGCCGCCAGGGCCACCGCACGTCGGGCTCACGTCGATGCCCGGGTGATCGGTGAGGCGGCGGATGTCGCCGCCCTCGAGGTTGGCGCTGTAGATCTCGGAGTTGCCGTCGCGCGTGGAGCTGAAGAACACGCGGTCGCCGCAGATGCTCACGCCCATGTTGAGGCCGCCGCCCTCGATGATCGGGCGCTCGGAGATCCCGGTGCGCGTGACGAACATGCCGTCCTCGGTGAGGATCGAGTACCAGACGCCGCCGCGGCCGAACGCGGGGAGCATCGCGATCCCCTGGCCGCTCGAGACGCGGCTCACGCGGTCGCCGTCGAACGTCGCGACCATCACGTCCTTGCGGCCGACGCTGCGGCGGCGGGCGAAGGTGATGCGCGTGCCGAACGCGCCCGCGCGCCCGGTGAGCAGCGCGACGACCTCGTTGGCGAAGTCGTGCATGAACTGGCGCAGCTCCGCGCGGCCGCCGCGGTACGTGCGCGAGAGCGCGGGGGCGGCGCCGCGCGCGACCTCGTAGAAGCGCATCTGGACGACGATCTGGTTGCCCTCGACGGTGACCTCGCCCTTGACGACGCCCTGCGCGCCGACGGTGCCCCACGAGCCGGGCGAGATGCCGAGGCCCTCCGCGTCGAGGTCGGCGACGAAGGAGCGCGCGTCGAGCACCTCGAAGAGCGAGATGAGCCGGAAGTCGTTGCGCAGCACGCCCGCGCCCTGCGGGCCGAGCGAGGCCTCGCCGCGCAGGTTCGGCACCGCGATGCGGTAGAGCGAGCGCTCGGGCGAGTCGACGTCGATGACGGCGACGCGCTCGGGCAGCGCCTGCTCGGTCGTGGACATCGGCGGGCTCCCGTCCTGGCCGACGACGGGGAAGGCGAAGGCCGCGGCGACGAGGGCGACGGCGGTGAAGGCGGCGGCCAGGCTGAGGTGCTTGCGGTTCATGGGTGTCCGTGGGGATCGACGCGCTCGAGGGCGCGCGGATTCGATCCGAGGCGTAGTCTGCGGGTGCGTGAGGGGCGAGGCCAGCGACCGCGTGCTCCGCGGTCGGCGAGGTATACCACCCGGATCCACCGGCGCGTCGCGGGCCCGGTCAACGACCGTCGACGATCGGGCGCGCACGCCGACGGCGCGCGAGCGGGAGCAGGAGCGCGAGGAGCGGCCAGCCCGCGCCCGCGCGC
>JAHBWG010000041.1 GCA_019637095.1 Sandaracinaceae bacterium
CCCGCGCGCGCGCCCACGCCGGCGCCGCGCGCACCATCAGCGCGCGCACGCGGTCCAGGGCCGAGACCGGCGCGTCGGTGTCCTCGGGCGCGAGGTCCTCGGGCGCGACGAGCGCCTCGTCGGTCCCATCCGCGATCGCGAAGACGCGCACGTCGTCACGCGGGGGCGCCTCGCCGCGCAGCGCCTCGGGGAGCGGCTCGTCCTGCATCGTGCGGTCGTCCGCCGCCTCGTAGGGCGCGTCCTCGCTCTCCTCCGCGTCGCCGTAGGCGTCCTCCCCGTAGGCTTCCTCGCCGTGCGCGTCCGCGTACGCGACGGGCTCGTCCTCGTCGAACGTGTCCTCACGCGCGGGGGCCAGCGCCTCGGCCGCGGCGAGCTCCACCGCGAGCACGAGCCGCGGCGTCCCGTCGACGACGCGCAGATCCACCGACGCGAGCCGCCCTCGCGGCGCGCCGCCCGCGCCCTCGAGGGTCACGCCCATGCCCACCTGCAGGAACGGGAGCTCCTGCTCGACGGTGAGCCAGCGCGCCTCCTGCTCGAGCACCTCCGCCTCGATCGGCGTGGCGACCCCGTCGAGGTGCAGCCGCGCCACGCGCGCCGCGTCCCCGCCGCCGAGGTGACGGACGAGCTCCTGCAAGCTCTCTTGCATGTGCTCATCGAGCGGATCGAAGCGGATGCCGAACTCGCCGCTCCGCTCGCCCGCCTCGTGCGCCCAGACGACCTCGCCGCCGACCTCGATCTCCGCGCCGGTCGGCGGGCTCTCGAACTGGCAGCGCAGGCGGTCGCCGATCTCCGGCAGGTACTCGGCGCGCAGGGCGAGCCCGCCCTCCGACAAGTCCACCGCGTCCGCGTCGAAGCTCTCGTCGAAGTCCTCGTGCGCGAGCCGGATCCAGAGGTCGAGGGGCACGCGGGTCGCCTTGGCCCGCCGTTCGGTGTTCGCCGCTTGCATGGCACGGGCATGCCGGAGCCGCGGCCTGGTGGTCCACTTTTCGGCAACCGATCGCTCGCCGCGCCCCCGACCGTCACCTCGCGAGCGTCGCCGTGAGCCACGCGACGAGCGCGACCGTCGTGAGGGCGCCGAGCGCGAGCCCGACGATCCACACGAGCGGCCAGCCCATCACCTCGACGCGCGCCAGCCGCGCGAGCGGCGAGGGCCTCGCGGGCGGCGCCACGAACACGGCCGCCGGCAGCGCCGGCGGGTCGGTCGCGCGCTCGGGCGCGCCGCGCGCCTCCGGCATCACGATCTCGACGGTGCGCTCCGGGGCGTCGAGCGGGGCGACGCTCTCCGTCGTCGGCGCGTCGTGCCGGTTCGCCTCGACGTAGGTCGGCACCTCTTCGAAGCCGCCCTCCGGGAGCGCCGTCTCGGTCGTGTCGCCACGCTCGCCCGCGTCCGCGGGCAGGATGCGCGTGTCCTCGCCCACGAGGTCGCCGTCGTCGCCGGGCTCGCCCGCGTCCGAGAGCAGGATGCGCGTGTCCTCGCCCGCGAGGCCGCGATCGTCCTCGAAGTCCGTGAGGTCGCCGAACGCGTCGGCGTCGCCCTCGGCGTCGAGCGTCACCGCGAGCGCGACCGGCGCCGGGACCGCGCGCAGCGACGGATAGCGGCCGAGCGCCTCGGGGAGCAGCCGCTCGCGCGTCACCGAGTCGAGCGGGACCCCGAGCGGAGGGGCGTCCGCGCGCGGCGCAGGCCGCGGCGCCGACGCGGCGCGCCGGACGGCGGAGCCCGAGGTGCGCCGCGGCGCCTCGCGCGACTCCCCACAAAACCGCGCAGCGCTGCGGTGAGCGCGCGCACCTGCTCGGTCGCGCCGCCGGGTCCGCGGCGAGCGCACGCCCTCGAGCGTCCGCGAGCGCGCGCGCGTGGGAGCGTCGCGCGCCGCGCGATCCGCGAAGCGCTGCGGCGTCGCCCGGCGCGCCGGCCGCGAGCCGCGAGCGCCGCGGCGAGCGAGTACACGTCCGAGGCCGGGCCGATCGGCTCGTCGCGCGCCTGCTCGGGCGACGCGAACGCGGCGCGCGCCACGCGCAGCGGCGGCACCGCCCGCCCCGCCTCGAGGCACACGCGCGCGAGCGCGACCCCGACGAGGCGGCCGCGCGCGCCCTCGGCGTCGATCCAGATCGTGTCGAGCCCGACCGCCCCGTGCACGAGCGCCGGCTCGCCCTCGTGCGCCGCGGCGAGCGCCTCGGCCACGTCGGCGCCGACGAGCGCGAGCAGCTCCGTCGCGAGCACGTCCTTCGCGAGCGGCCCGCGCTCGGCGACCCAAGCGCCGAGCGGGCGCCCGTCGAGCGCCGGGTGCGCGACCCACGGCATCGAGAAGCTCACCCCGTGCTCGACGACCGGCAGGAGCGCGCCGCCGCGCTCGCCCGCGCGCGCCGCGTCGGCGTCGAAGCGCGCCGCGCTCGCCGCGTCGAGGGTCACCGGCAGCTTGCCGATCCGCACGAGGAGCGGCGCGCCGCTCGCGTCGTGTGCATCCCAGCTGGTCGTCCACGGATCGCGCTGGCGCTCGGACGAGAGGCGGATGCGGCCGACCTTCTTCAACATCGCGGACCGCCCCGACTATAGGCCACGCGACGGGCGCGAGGGGGCTCCGGCGGGCCGCTGACGTAGAGTGACGCGATGCGCTCGTTCTCGTGCCTGTGTGCGCTCGCGCTCCTCGGAGCGTGTGGCGAGGAACCCGTCGGGCCCGTCGCCATCGAGGACGTCCGGATCGCGGAGGCGCCGCCGCCCGAGCCCCCGCCGCGCGTCGACGACGACGCGCCCCGCTTCCCCGAGGAGGCGCAGCTCCGCGCGAGCGCGGCGGGACACGCCGACGCGACGCCGCGCCCCGTGCGCCTCGAGTGGCCGCCGGCCCTCGACGACGTTGGCGTCACCGCCTACGTGGTGCGCCTCGACGGCGAGGAGGTCGCCCGCGTCGAGGCGGCCGCCGGCGCGACGACCATCGAGCCCACGACGTCGATCGACGACGTGACGCTCGACGCGACGCGCACGTTCTCCGTCGTCGCGCTCGACGCGGCGGGCAACGCGTCGGGCCCGCTCGAGACCTCCGACGCCCTCGCCCCGTGGTTCCCGGCGCGCGCCTCGCTCGCGGTCGCCATCGACGACACCGTCGCGACGCTCCGCTGGCCGGCGGCGCGCGACGACGTCGAGGTCACCGGGTACGTGATCCGCGTCGCGGCCGAGGACGTCGAGACGCTGCCCGCGTCGGCCCGCCGCCACCGGCTGACGTTCGACCGGAGCGCCGCGCCGCGCGTCGCCGTGATCGCGATCGACGCCGCCGGCCACCGCACCGCGCTCGGGAGCGATCTCGGCGCGCAGCTCCAAGCCGAGGCGGTCAGCGCGCTCCTGCTCGGCGCGCTGAGCAGCGAGCGCGGCGCCTTCGTCGACATCCTGAGCGAGGGCGCGGTGTCCGCCGACGCGAGCGACGTGATGGCGGGAGCGCGCGGCGTCGGGCGGCCGGCCGAGGGCGCTGGCGCCAGCCTCGGCGGCCTGTCCTGGCGACCCGGCGGCGGTGGCCTCGGCGCCTTGCGCGGAGCAGAGCAGGGTGGCGGCGAGCTGCGCGCGCGCCGGGAGCCCCCCGCCGCCGAGACCCGCGCCGCCGAGACCCCGGCCGCCGAGTGAGCACCCTCGTTGTCCGCGCGGGCTCCGGCCGACTACCCTCGCCGCACCGCACCCGGAGGTCGTCGTGATCGAGTGGAGTGAGCAGCACCGGCAGATCCGGAGCTTCGTACGCAAGTTCGTCGAGACGGAGGTCGCCCCGCGGCGCGAGGCGATCGAGCACGGCGACGCGCCGCCGTACGACGTCATGCGCAAGATGATGAGCACCTTCGGCGTCGGCGACATGGCGCGCGCGCAGTTCGAGAAGGAGCTCGCGCGCGAGAAGGCCGGCGAGGCCAAGCCCGCGCGAGAGGGCCGGCGCGAGAAGTTCTCGAACGGCGCCGCCGACGCGATGGCGATGCGCCTCATCCCGATCATCGAGCTGTCTCGCTACAGCCCCGGCATGGTCACCGCGCTCGGCGTGAGCATGGGGCTGACCGCCAACGCGATCATGAAGCGCGGCACCATCGCGCAGAAGGAGCGCTTCGTCCCGCCGCTCTTGACCCTCGAGAAGGTGGGGGCGTGGGCGATCACCGAGCCCGGCTCCGGCTCGGACGCGTTCGGCTCGATGAACGCGACCGCGCGCCGCGACGGCGACGGCTACGTGCTCAACGGCCAGAAGACCTTCATCACGAACGGCCCGTACGCCGACACGATCGTGTTCATCTGCAAGCTCGACGAGGGCAACCCGCCCGAGGAGCGCAAGATCGTCAGCTTCGTGCTCGACGGCGAGACGCCCGGCCTCACGCGCAGCAAGCCGCTGCGCAAGATGGGCCTGCACGGCTCGCCGACCGGCGAGCTCTTCCTCGACGACGTGCGCGTCGGGCGCGACCGGCTCATCGGCGAGGACGAGGACGCCGCCGGCTCGCGCCAGGGCGCCAAGGCCACGTTCACCTCGGAGCGCACCGGCGTCGCCGCGATGGCGCTGGGCATCGTCGAGCGCTGCCTCGAGCTGAGCGTCGAGTACGCCAAGACGCGCGTGCAGTTCGGGCGCCCGATCGGCGAGTTCCAGCTCATCCAGCTCAAGCTCGCCAAGATGCAGGTCGCCAAGTCGAACATCGAGAACCTCGTGTTCCGCCTGATCGAGATGGAGGGCTGGGGCCTGTCGATGGACCTCGCCGAGGCGAGCGCGTGCAAGTTGTATTGCGCGCAGGCGGCGATGGACGTCGCCCTCGAGGCGGTCCAGCTCCACGGTGGCAACGGCTACATGGCCGAGTACCAGGTCGAGCAGCTGTGCCGCGACGCCAAGGTGCTCCAGATCTACGGCGGCACCGACGAGATCCAAATCTCGCAGATCGCGCGCTCGCTGCTCGGGCCCCGGTAGGTCGATCGACGCATGGGAGTCCGGCTCGTCGTCCGCTCGGCCTGGGCACCGGCGCCCGCCATCGAGGCGGTCTACGAGTTCGACCAGTCTCGGATCACGCTCGGGCGCGGCCGCGGCGCCGACGTGCGGCTCCCACACCGCGCGGTGAGCGTGCGCCACGCGACCATCGAGCACGCGAGCCGCGGCTACACGATCGTCGACCACGAGACGACCAACGGCACCGCGGTCGGCGGCGCTCGCGTCGTCGCCGGGCGCCCCAAGCCGCTGCGCCACGGCGACACGATCGAGCTCGGGGGCTTCGTGATCACGTTCCTCGCGAACGTGCCCATCACGACCGCCACCTCCGCCGAGCGCACCGCCTCGCTCGCGCGACGGCTCGCGCGCGACGCGCTCGACGCGGAGGCGGGCTCCTCGACGCCCTCGCTCGTCGTCCTGAACGGCCCGGCGGAGGGCACGCGGCTCGCGCTGCCCGAGCCGCCGGCGCGCCTCGTGATCGGGCGCGGCGAGTCGTGCGACCTCACGCTCGACGACGCGGATCTGTCGCGCGAGCACGCCGAGGTCGAGGTCGGGATCGAGGGCGCGTGGCTGCGCGACCTCGGCAGCAAGAACGGCGTCTGGCTCGGCGAGCGGCGCATCGACGCGCGCCTGCTCGACGACCGCGACGAGGTGCGGCTCGGCGCGACGATGCTGCGCTTCGACGACCCCGCCGCGGCGCCCGTCGAGGCGCTCGACGGCGGCGAGGACCTCGCGGTCGAGCCGCCGCGGTTGGCCGAGCCCGCGCCGGAGCCCGCGCCCGAGCCAACGGAGGCGCCACCCCCCGAGCCGGCCGAGGCGCCCGTCGAGGCCCCGCGCCCCACGCCCCGCGCGCGCGGCGGCTCGATCGCCCCGGCGGACATGATCATCTACGTCCTGGCCTCGGCGGTCTTCGCGCTGAGCATCCTCGGCCTGCTCTGGCTCCTGCGCTCCGGTTGATGCGGGTCCCCGTGCGTGATAGCGCCACCATTGAACAGGGGGGCCGTCGAGGCCGTCCCACACGAGCTTGGACGATGCGCACTACTCCTTCTCTCGGGTTGGCTCTCACTGGTTTCGTGCTCGCCGCCGCGCTCGTCGCGGGCTGCGGCCCCTCGCGCGAGCGCTGGACGCCCGGTCAGGGCGGGACGACCGCGACGACGGGCGCGAGCGAGACGGTCGCCGCGACCAACGTGCGCGCGAGCGGGGGCCCGCGTGAGCAGCTCGAGCAGCTCGACGGGATCTTGCGCGGCCAGGGCATGGCGCCGACCGGTCCCGCCCAGCACGGCACGCTCGATCCGGAGGGACTGATCGCGTACGCGGTCGATGCGCTGCCCAACACCTGTTACACGCTCGCGGTCATCGGCGAGGCCCCCGGGCAGAACATCGACATGATCGTGATCGATCCGTTCGGGCGGCCAGCGGCGCACCACGTCCGGCCGGACAACCACCCGTGGGTCAGCTTCTGCGCCGCGACCGGCGGCCGCTTCATCGCGCGCGTGCAGATGGTCTCGGGCG
Organism: Sandaracinaceae bacterium; assembly: GCA_019637095.1. GTDB lineage: Bacteria > Myxococcota_A > Polyangia > Polyangiales > Sandaracinaceae > JACKEC01. Next base: position 6,435 of record JAHBWG010000041.1, read on the forward strand.
GCGGCGGCTACTACTACGCCGCGTACCAAGGTCCTGGAGGACGGCAACTCGACTTGTCGAGCTTCTACGGCGACACGCCCCAGGTCACCGTGCAGACCGCGCAGCTCGACGCGCAGACCCGCGCGCGGCTGTCCGCGCTCGACCAGCGCTACGCCACGCAGGGCTATAGCCGCGTCGGCGAGCCCGCGGGCGTCGTGCTCGAGGACCCGACCCCGCGCGACTTCCAGCTCAACCTCGAGCAGGGGCAGTGCTACGCGTTCGCCACGCTCGGCGGCCCCGGCGCGATCGACACCGACCTGTTCCTCGCCGACTCCGGCGGACAGCGCCTGCGCGCCGACACCTCGAGCGCGATCGACGCGACGATCGAGTACTGCGCGCAGGTCACCGGCTCGTACGTGCTCGAGGTCCGCATGTCCTCGGGCCGCGGCCCGCTCTTCACGGTCGGCTACCTGCGCTCGGGCACCGGCGCGGTCGCCTCGCAGCAGCCGGTGATGTCCACGACGTCGACCGCCGCCGCGAGCCTCGCGGAGAACTTCGCGCTCATCGACGCCGACATGCGCGCGCGCGGCTACGAGACGCTCGCCACGCAGCAGAGCGGCCGGCTCGACCAGGGCGGCACGCGCAACTTCGAGATCCAGCTCGAGGGTGGCCGCTGCTACGCGATCCTCGCCGTCGGCGACACGACGGTGCGCGACCTCGACCTCATGCTCCTCGGCCCCGACGGCCGCACCGTCGACGCCGACGCCGGCGAGGACGCGCGCCCGACGGTGCGCGTGTGCCCGCAAGCGAGCGGCAACTACTACATGCAGGTCCAGATGACCGCGGGCGCCGGCGCCTACGTCTACAAGTCGTACCGCTGGCCGCGCGGGACGCGCGGCCCGTTCGGCCTCTCGGGTGTGACGTGGGTGCGCCTCTCGGAGGTCACCGCGCTGCTCGGCGTCGAAGGCTTCGAGCCCGACCCCGGCTTCACCCCCGGCAACGGCCGGCTGCGCCGCCAGGGCGCGTCGGCGCAGCACCACGTCGATCTGACGGCGGGCCAGTGCTACGCGGTCGTCGCGGTCGGCGGCGAAGGCATCACCGACCTCGACATCACGATCTCGCGCGGGACGACACAGGTCGCGAGCGACTTCGGCACCGCGAGCGCCTTCCCCTCCGCGCGCCACTGCGCGCAGGCCGACGGCCGCCACACCATCACGATCACCGCCGCGGCCGGCGCGGGCACGTACCACTACCAGGTCTTCTCGCGCACCGGCGGGTGAAGCGCGGCGCGCGCTGACCGGCGGCGCTTCGGGCGGTGGGCGCTGGCGGATGCCGCCACTCCCGCCGCCCGCGGCGAGGGTACGCGTCGCCCCGCGCGGCGAAACCCGTGGATCGCCCCTTGCTCCGAGGGCTCGCATGAGCGAGCTCGTCGAGCTGTGGGCAGCGCTGAGCGCGCTGTGGCCCCCATCCCCGGAGGGACTCGGAGGGCGCGAACCGTGCGCCCGGGGCGACGCGACGCTCGCGCGAGAGGTGACGCCCGCGCGGCGCTCGTCGCGCCCCCCGCCGAGCGCCGGCTAGCTCGCTAGTAGCTGCTCTCGCCGCCGGTGGTGTTCAGGGCGGAGCACTCGATCTGCCCGTTCTCCTGGCACGTGCAGTTGCGCGTGTAGTCGGGCGGCTCCTGGTAGGTGGAACCGGTCGCGTGGTGGTGGTTGCCGTGGCCGCAGCCGCCGCCGCACGCCGTGAGGACGCCGAGAGCCATGAACAGAGTGGCGAACGTCGCGATGATCCGCATGGGCCGGGATCCTACTCGAATCCGGCGCGGTGTCGACGGCGAAGAGTGAGCGGTTCGGAGGATGTCAGACCCGCCACACAGATGCAACTCGATTGCGTATCAGCCCCGGCCGCGGCGACCCCCGCCGCGGCGATGCCAGGACGCGCGCACGCGCGCGAGGAGCGCGTCCCCGAGGAGCCGCCCGAGCGCGCGGCGCGCGAGCCGCTTCGCCCGCGCGCCGGCTCCCAAGCCCGTCGGCACGCGGATCGCCTCGAACGCGCGCCGCAGCCGCGAGCGCTCGTCCTCGCGCAGCGCGAGCGAGCCCGCGGCGAGGTTGGCGGCGGCCTGCGCGCGGCTCCGCGCCCCGGCGATCGCGGAGGTCACGCCGGGCTCGCCGAGCAGCCACGCGAGCGCGACCGCTCCCTCCGACACGCCGCACCGCGCCGCCACCGGCGCCGCGGCCGTGTCGAGCGCCGCGTGGATCTGCGCGAGCACCGCGGGGCGGAGCTTCGGTTCCTCCGCGCGCCAGTCGCCCGGCGCGAGCCGCCGCCCGCCGCGCATCGAGCCGGCGAGCACCCCCTGCGAGAGCGGCGAGTACGCGAGGAACGCGCAGCCGAGCGCGCGGCACGCGGGCAACACCGCGTCCTCCACCTCGCGCTCGAGCAGGTTGTAGCGGCTCTGCGCGCTCGCGAGCCCGACCTCGCCGAGCGCCGCCTGCGCCTCGCGCAGCTCGCGCGCGCTGTAGTTGGAGACGCCGATCGCGCGCACCTTGCCGGCGTCGCGAGCTCCGCGCAGCGCGTCCATCGTCTCGGCGATCGGCACGAGCGGATCGCGCTGGTGCACCTGCACGAGGTCGAGGTGATCGCGGCCGAGCCGCTCGAGGCTCTGGTCGATCTCGCGCAGCACCGACTCGGGCCGCGAGTCCTTGCGCACCACGCGCTCGGGCGTCGCGAAGAGCACCTCGCCGTGCGTGCCGTCCCACGAGAGCCCCACCTTCGTCAGCACGAGCACGTCCTCGCGACCGCGCAGCGCGCGCCCGAGAAGCCGCTCCGAGGCGCCGAACCCGTAGAGCGGCGCCGTGTCGAACGCGCGGTAGCCCGCGTCGACGCACGCGCGCACCACGTCCTCGTCCTCGACCCCCATCGCCCCGAAGATCACGCGCGGCAGGTCCACGCGCGACGTCTAGACCGGCGCGCGCGCCCTCGCTAGGGAGCCGACGATCGCGCCCGACGAGCCACGAGCATTCTCGATGGCACTCTGAAATCGTCGCGATGATTTTCGAATGAGGTAGACTTCGATCGATGCTCGTCCGGCACCTCGAGCCCGTGGTCGACACGGATCTCTCGACGAAGATGGTCTTCGTGGCCGGCCCGAGGCAGTGCGGGAAGACGACGCTCGCGCAGCAACTGCTCGAGCGGCGAGGGGGCGCCTACTTCTCCTACGACGTGCCCGAGCACCGCAAGACGCTGCGCGATGGCGCGCTCCCCGAGGACGCAGGGCTCTGGGTGTTCGACGAGCTACACAAGCTGCGTACGTGGCGGCGCTGGCTGAAGGGCGTCTGCGATCTGCATGGGCGCCGCCACCCGATCCTCGTCACCGGGAGCGCGCGACTCGACGCGTACAACCGGAGCGGCGAGTCGCTCCAAGGACGGTACTTCCTGCATCGGATGCACCCGCTCACGTTCTCGGAGCTCGCGCAGCTGCCCCCGCACGACGCGCTGGACGCGATCGTCGCGATCGAGCGGCCCGCGCCCGCGGGCGGCGCCGAGCACCTCGACGCCCTCCTGCGCCTCGGCCCGTTCCCCGAGCCGCTCCTCGGCGGCTCCGAGCGTCGGGCCGCCCGTTGGCGGCTCGGCTACGGTGCGCGGCTGGTCCGTGAGGAGCTCCGCGACCTCGAGGACTTCCGCGATCTCGACCGGCTCGAGCTCCTGTTCGATCGGCTCCCGGACACCGTGGGCTCGCTCTTGTCGATCAACGCGCTGCGGGAGGATCTCGAGGTCGCGTTCGAGACGGTGCGCGCCTGGCTCTCGGCGCTCGAGCGCCTCTACGCGATCTTCCGCGCGACGCCGCTCGGCCCTCCGCGCATCAAGGCCGTCAAGAAGGCCTCCAAGCTCTATCTATGGGACTGGGCGCGAGTGGACGATCCCGCGGCGCGTGCGGAGAACCTCGTCGTGTCCCATCTCTTGCGCCTCGTCCACTGGATCGAGGACGTGCACGGCGAGCGCGCCGAGCTCCGCTTCTTTCGGTCGATCGCCGGCCACGAGGTCGACGCCGTCGTCCTGCGCAAGGGCAAGCCGTGGCTCGCCGTCGAGGTGAAGCTCGAGGAGGGCCCGCTCGATCGCGGCCTGCGCTACCTGCTCGAGCGCGTGCCCATCCCGCACGCGTTCCAGGTCCACCTGCATGGCGCGACCGATCGCGTGGTGCCCGACGTCGGCCGCGGCGGCGTCCGGATCCTCCCCGCGGCGCGGCTGCTCGCGAACCTCCCGTGAGCCCTCACCAGCGCGCGACGTGCTCCTCGGCCCAGCCGAGGGCGCCGTCGATCGAGAGCGTCCGCCCGTGCGCCCGCACGGTGCCTCGCCAGCGGCCGAGCCCCCAGTGGAGGAGGCTCCGCGCGAGCCCGAGCTCGACGCGCGAGCGGCGCAGCACGATCGGCGTGAAGGTGAGCGCGACGTCCCCCGCCTCGTCGCGCACCGACCAGGGGCGCGTGAAGTCGCGGCGGTCGTAGCGCCACACGAGCGGGGCGCCGATCTTCTCGAGGCGCCCGTCGAGCAAGACGCCGTTCTCCGTCGCGCCGGTCCCGTCCGTCCACTGGCCGCCGAGCTGCAGGCCCACGCGCGCGCCCTCGACGCGCGCCGCGGCGGCGCCCCAGTTCCAGGTGACGTCGCGCGGCCAGACGCCGCGGCCGAAGTCGAGGCAGCCGAAGCCATCGCGCTCGGGGTCGATCCGGCGCGCGCGACCGAGCGCGCGCACCGAGCCCTCGGCCGGACGCGCGACGTGCTTCGAGGTGAGCTGGTAGCGCCGCTCGCTCCACGGCACGACGACGTTGAGCGACTCCTCGCCGGGCGGTCGATGCACGAGGACGTCCGCCTCGATCGGGCCGGCGAGCGTGCGCGCGCGCGCGGTCAGCCGCGTGCCCCGCGCCTCTTCGCGGATCGCCACCGACAGGTGCGGCGCGCGGAAGCGCACGTCGGCGGCGCCGAGCGCGTCGGGCAGGCGCAGGCCGAGCGAGAGCGGCACCACGGCGCTCGCGCGCGCGACGCGGCCCGAGGCGAGCTCGACGTACGCGACCTCGACGAGCCCGACCCAGTCGAGGTCTGCGCACGTGATCTGGAGCGCGCCCTCCTCGCTCTGTACGCACCAGTAGTCCCAGCGCTTGCGCCGCCCTCGCGGTCCGGGCAGCGCCGCGTCGTGGAGCGGCTGCCGGCTCCAGCCGACCGCCTCGGGGCACAGCGTCCCGTCCGGCGTGGCGAGCGTCACCCGCTCCACGATCTCGCGCTCGTCGGTCGCCACCGCGGGCCGAGGGTCGCACGGCGCGCCGCGCCGGGACAGCGGGCGTGTGCAGCTCGCTGCACACAGGTGCACGGGGCGACGCGCGGCGCATGGGGGCGTGGAGCGCGCCGCAGCGCTGCGCCTCGGGCACGGACGCTGCAAACGGCCCCGCGCGAAGGAGGTGACGCATGCGCGCACCCGTGACTCTTGGTGCTTCGACATGGCTCGTGTGCTCGGTCGCGTTGGTGGTGGCGGGCTGCGACGGCGGCTCGAGCGAGCCGGACGGTGGGAGCTCGCCCGATCGCGACGGCGGAGGGACGATCGACGCTGGAGCGACCGACGGCGGTGGGACGAGCGGCGGGTTGAGCGCGTTCCTGGATCGGGTCGCCGCCGCGCAGTGCGAGGCGGTCGCGCGCTGCGCGCTCGCAGAGGTGCTCTACGATCAGGCGCACACCTCCGAGACTCACTGCCGCACCACGGCGCGGGCGCGGCTCGCCGCGTACGAGGGCGCCTCGATCGCGTTCGACGCCGCCGCGGCCGAAGCCTGCCTCGCGGAGGCGGCGCGCGTGGCCTGCGAGCAGGACTTCTACCTGCAAGACGGCTTGCCCCTCGCGTGCGACGCCGCCCTCCGCGGGACGGTCGCCGACGGCGCCGCGTGCGCGAGCGGCCTCGACTGCGTGAGCGGTCTCTGCGGGTGCATGCGGACCTGCGAGCCCGTCGCGGGCGTCGGCGCCGCGTGCACCGAGATGCCCTGCGCGCGCGGCAGCCGGTGCGAGGGCGGCACGTGCGTCGCGAACGTCGCGCCGCGGCGCGAGGGCGAGCCGTGCACCGCAGGCTTCGAGCCGCACGGCGACTGCGGCGTCCAGCTCCGCTGCATCGAGGGGACGTGCCGCGCCGCGTCGTCCCTGCGCGTACGCACGGAGGGAGAGCCCTGCGAGTGGAGCACGACCGAGCCGGCGACCCTCGCCGAGGCGGCCTGGTGCGCCGCCGGGCTGGAGTGCGACACCTCGGGCTCCTCGCAGGTGTGCCGCCGCCCGCTCGCCAACGGTGTGGAGTGCAGCTCCTACTCGCTGTGCGATCGCGCGGCGGGCTCCTGCCAAGGCCCCTCGACCGAGATCCAGTGCCGGCCCTACGCCAACGCGGGCGAGGAGTGCTGGCCCGAAGGGCGCGGGAGCGCGTGCGCGCCGGGCCTCGTGTGCGACTCGTCCGAGCCGGAGTGCGTCCGCGCGGGCCGCGCGGTCGGGGAAGAGTGCGACAGGGACGAAGTATGCGCGTCCGGGGTCTGCGACTCCGGCGCGCGCGTGTGCACCGTCCCCGACTTTCGCTTCTGTCCGTAGCGCGTCCGCGCCGCGCATGGCCGAGCCCGCCGCCACGGCGCTCGGCGCGACGATCGCGTCGGAGCGGAGAAGCGGGACGGTGACCCGGCGCCGTCTCGCTCCTCGGCGCGCTGCTGGCCTCCGCTGCTGTCCGTAGCGCGCCCGTGCGCGCGGGGGATACCCTGCGGGCATGGACGTTCGGGGGAAGAAGGTCGTCCTGACGGGGACGCTCGCTGGGATCACGCGCGCCGAGGCCGAGCGCGCGCTCACCGCGCTCGGCGCGACGATCGCGTCGTCGGTCTCGAAGCGCACCGACCTCGTGATCGCGGGCGATGACGGGGGAAGCAAGCTCGAGAAGGCGCGGGCGCTCGGGATCGAGGTCGTGGGCGCGGACGCGCTGAGGGCGCTCCTGGCCGGCGCGCCCGCGGGGGCCGCGCCGGCGAAGGCGAAGGCGAAGGGCCGCGCAGAGGGCGCGAGCGCGACGGCACCCGCCGGCGGTTTCGCGGACCTCCCAGAGCCCATCCGCGGCTGGTTCCTCGCGAGCTTCCCGGAGCGCCGGGACCTCGGCGCGTTCGAAGCCCTGCTCGGCGTGCCCGCGCCGCTCGAGCTGCGCCACTTCGGCCCGCCGGACCCGCCAGAGGGCAGCATCTTCTTCCCCGCCCTCGGCGCGATCGGCGATCGCGACAACGCGTTCGAGCTCGCGTGCCGAGAGGAGTCGGCGACGGCGCTGCGTCAGCTCTTCGGCGCGTGCTTCTACGCCGCCGACGTCGTCGGGGACGGAGACTGCCTGTTCATGCACGTGCCTGCCGCGGGCGCGCCCCAGCTCGTCACCTGGTCGCACGAGGAGAGCAGCTTCGTCGGACCGCTCTCGATCGACCTCGCGAGCGGGCTCTACTTCGCGGAGCTCTTCGAGCGCTCGCACGAGGGCGCGTCGGACGCCGCGCTCGCCGCGGGCCTGCGCGCGCTCTCGGGCCGCATCAGCGCGCGCCACTTCCCTTTCGGGATGTGGCTCGATCAGCTCGCGGAGCAGCGCGGCAAGTCCGTCGCGACCGCCGCGCGCGAGCTCGCCGACGCTCGCGTCGAGTCCTCCGTCGGCGCGTACCTGGCGCGGACGTGGTGGCTCGCCGAGCTTCTCGCGTCTGGCTCGACGGCCCGCGTCGGCGTGGTCGGCGCGAAGGAGGCGAAGGCCGCGCTCGACAACCCGGTGTTCGCCCACTACCCGCCGTCGGCCCTGTACTGGCTCTTCTCGGGCTGGGCGCTGGGCGACGACGCGCTCGTCGACGCCGCGCTCGCGCGGATCGACGCCGGCTCGCGCTCGCGGGTCGTGCGCGACGCCGCGGCGCTCGTCCGAGAGCTGCGCGCCGGGCGCGCGCACCTCGGGCGCTTCGAGGTCGGCGCGCTGCGCGACGCCGTCGCGCGCGCGATCGAGGGCGACCAGCGCGCGGCAGAGAACGCGGCGGTGCGCGAGCGGGAGCTCGCCGCCGCGCGCGACAACCCGGTGCGGATGCAGTTCCGCGGCGCTGCGTTGCTCGGCGATCTGCCCGTCGGGACGGGGCCGGCGGCGGTGCGGTCGTGCTGGCACGTCGCGGGGCCGCGCGGGCTCTGCTTCTGCCTCGTCGCCGACGGCGCCGGCTACCGCGTCGCGGCCGGTGACGCGGCTGGCGTCCACGCCGTCGAGCCGCCCCTCACCGGCGGGGGCTTCGCGTACGACTTCCGCGCCGACGGCGAGGGCGTCTACATCCTGTCCGGGAGCACGCTCTACGACGTCGACCTCGCGCGGCGGACCACCGCGCGCCTGCTCGACGCGCCGGTCAAGGGGATGGCGCGCGCGCGGCGCGGCTTCGCCGTCGGCGACGGCGCCGGCGTCTCGTTCTACGCGCACACGCCGGGCACCACGCGCTGCGAGCTCGAGCACCACGTCGCGCTCGGCGACGGAGAGCTCGTCGGCCTCGACGCGGCCGAGCGCCTCGTGTTCTACCAGTGGGCGTCGCGCGGCCCGTTCGCCGTGTACGCGTACGAGGGCGGGCGCGCGTGGCTGCTCGCGAGCGTCGGGCCCGAGGCCGGTATCGACGCCGTGACGCGGATGCCGGACGGCACCACGCGCATCGAAGCCTCCTCGACGCGCTCGAGCTGGGAGGTCGTCGGCGTCGACGAGGGCCTCGCGCGCCTGCGCGAGCGCTGGCCCGACGGCGAGCCCGACCTCGCCGCGGGCCCGCCGACCCGCCTCTTCGGCGCCTGAGGCGACGCTGCGCTCACGCGACGGCCGCTCAGGCGTGGACGTCCGCGGCGGGCGTCCACGCGGCGGGGCGGCGCAGGATCGCGTCGCCCTCGCGCCAGCTCCGGACGTCGGCGTTCGGATAGACCGGCACGCGGTAGCTGCGCTCGCGCACGCGGCGGAAGCTCGTCGCGCCGCCGCTCGTGACGGGCACGTGGTGGAACGAGTGCGCGACGTAGAACATGCGGTAGTGGAAGAAGTTCTTCTGCACGATCACGTCGGCGGCGCGCGCGGACAGGCCCAGCGCGGACCAGAACTTCGGGTGGATCGGGAGCGGCGCGCGGTCCGTCAAGACGATGTGCGTCGTGCCGACGTCCACGCGCACCGCGCGACCGAAGTCGCCCGTCGTGCGCGCCGCGAGCACCGCGCCCTCGATCGGCACCTCGGGCATGTCGTAGCCGGGCGTGCCCGAGAGCGTGAACGACACGCGGGCGCCGTCGGGCGCGGACCAGAACCGCTCGACCGCGGCCGGGTCGTGGACGGGGACGTACGCGACGAGGTCCCCGCCGTGCGCGAGGAGCGCGCGCGCCACCCGCGTGTTGCCGCCGGGCGCGCCGGCGCCGACGATGTCGTCGCAGTCGACGAGCGTCACGGGGCCGAGCTTGCGCCACGCGCTCGCCCGCGCCTCCGCGATCGCCGCCTCGGGCGAGAGGAACTCCGGCAGCGGCACCTCGCGCTCGGCCCACGCGCGATCGGCGAGCTCGTCGGCGAGCCGCTCCGCGAGCGCGGGGTCGCCGTCGGTGCACACGTGCACGGCCCAGCCGAGATCGTCCGCCGCGGTGAACGGGTGGACCATGAAGAGGCTCGCGCTCAGGACGCGCGGGTCCTTCTTCTCGAGCCGCTTCATCCAGCGGAACACCGCGCTCATCGGCGCGAGGAAGTCGATCCCCTTGCCGCCGCCGAGCACCAGCGGCAGCTTGCGCCACGCGTGCACCGGCTGGACCTGGCCGCGGAGCGCGCGGATCAGGCGGTTGCCTGCGCGGTAGCCCGTCGGCGCGAGGTCCCAGTGCGGGTTGGTGCGGTAGGCGATGAGCACGTCGACCGGATCGACGAGCCCCGCCGACAAGTTCGCGTGCAGGTCATAGCTCACCGCGAGCTTGGCCTCGGGCCCGATCACCCTGCGCACCCGGCGCAGGATCACCGCCTCGGGCGGCTCGGTCAGGCCCTCGACCTGCATCGAGCCGTGCAGGGCCAGGTACACGCCGTCGAGCGCCCCGGCCGCCTCGACGCGGGCGACCAGATCCTCGAGCAGCCACGCGAAGCACTCGGCGGTGAGCGGGCCGCTCGGCACCGCGAGCGAGCTCGCGAGCGGCACCGTCTCGACGCCTCCGGCCGCGCGCGCCGCGGCGCAGAAGCCGCTCAGCTCGGCCGCCGGCAGGTAGCCCTCGAGCTCCGAGCCCGTCAGCGAGCACGCGCGCGCGAGCGCCTCGCCCTCGAGCCGGTGCATGCGCTCGAAGTCGTCGCGCGTCGTCGACACGGGCGAGTACGCGCACGCCTCGTGGAAGATGCGTCCGTACGCGATGCGGAGCGGGCGGCCGCCGCGACCGAGCCGGATCACGAGTACAGCTCCCCGAGGAAGAGGACGAGCAGCGCCTCGCGCGCGGCGGGCGAGGCCGCGTTCAAGAGGCGATGGATCATCGCGGACTGCGTCGGGAGCTGGCCGTCGGCGATGCCGAGCTGGCCCATCAGCGTCCCGGCGTCGAGCCCGCCGCCGCCGCCGGCCGCGATGCCCTCGAGCATCGCGACGACCTGCGCGGGCGGCTCGATCGTGTCGGGCAGGTCCGCGGTGCACGCGACGAGGTCCTCTGCGAAGGCGCCCGCGCGCTGCGCGTTGCCGGGATCGATCGTCAGGTGGATGTGCGCCGGAGAGCGGCCGAACGCGTAGGTCGCCTGCACGTGCCAGCCGCGCGCACCGAGCCGGTCCGCGAGCTCGAACACGTCGCCCTTCGTCGTGCGGAACGCGAAGCAGCCCATGTCCGGCTTCGCGAGCAGCTCGAGCCCGTCGGTCGCCTCGATCGCGGCCATCACGGTCTTGGCTCCGTCCCACATCGCGCGCGCACGCTCGCGGTAGCCCTCGCGGCCGAGGTAGTGCATCACCGTGAAGGCCGCGCCGCACGCCGCGATCGACTTCGAGCCGAGCGTCGTCGTGTTCACGATCGAGTAGCCAGTCCACGTCGCGCACGCGAAGTACTGCGCGTCGCGCAGCTCGCGCCGCGCCGACAGCAGCACCGACACGCCCTTGGGCGCGAAGCCGTACTTGTGCAGATCCATCGACAGCGTGCTCACCCCTTCGACCGACAGATCGAAGCGCGGGATCGGCTCGCCGTTCTCGATCATGAACGGCAGCACGCAGCCGCCGACGCACGCGTCGACGTGCATCGACGCGCCGTGCGCCTTCGCGAGCGCCGCGAGCTCCTCGATCGGATCGATCACGCCGTGCGCGTAGCTCGGCGCCGAGCCCACCACGAGGATCACGTCGTCGCTCATCTTCGCGCGCGCGTCGGCGACGTCGGCGCGGAACGTCGCGTCGACCTCGACCGGGATCACCTCGACGCCGAGGTACTTCGCCGCCTTGTGGAAGCACGCGTGCGCGGTCACCGGCAGGAGCATCTTGGGCGCGGTCAGGAGCGGCCGCGTCTTTCGCGCGTAGTCGCGCGCGCCCTTCACCGCGAGCATCACGCTCTCGGTGCCGCCGGCCGTCGCCGTCCCGCACGCGCCGGGCGGCGCGTTCACCAGCTCGAGGCAGGCGGCGACCACCTGGTTCTCGATCTTGCGCGCCGAGGGATACACCGTCGGGTCGAGCCCGTTGATGGGCATGCACGCCGCGTAGGCCTCGCGCGCCACCTCGCGCGCCTCCGCGCCCGCGTCGTACACGAACGCGAACGCGCGCCCGTCGCTCGCGAGGTCGCGGGCGCGATGGTCGGTCAGCGCCGCCATCACCTCGTCACGGCTCTTGCCCTTCTCCGGAAACGCTCGCCCCATCTCGACCTCCTCGGAAACTTGACGATGTGTCAGATAAACTTTGTTCGACGATATGTCAGCTAATGACCGTGCGCAAGCTCACGGGAATGTCCTCGCTCGATCGGCCAATACGCTGCGCGATGCGCGCGAAGACGTGTGTGATCACCGGCGCGAGCGGAGGCATCGGCCTCGCCACGGCGCGCGCGCTGCGCGAGCGCGGCTTCGACGTGTGGATCGTCGGGCGCGATCCCGACAAGCTCGCGCGCGTCGAGGCGGAGCTCGGCGCCGTCGCGTTCCGCGCCGACTTCTCGAGCCTCGACGAGGTCCGCGCGCTCGCCGATGCGCTGCTCGCGCGCGGCCGCGCCATCGACGTCCTGATCAACAACGCCGGCGTCTGGCACCAGCGCTTCACGCGCTCGCGCGACGGCTTCGAGGACACCTTCGCGGTGAACCACCTCGCGCCCTACCTCCTCACGCGCCTGCTCCTGCCGCGCCTGCGGCAGAGCGACGAGCCGCGCGTCGTCCACGTCAGCTCGCGCCTCCACCACCAGGCCGGCCAGACCTCGTCGCTGCGCGGCCGCGCGGTGCACCTCGTCAACGTCCTGGGCGTCCCGCTCCGCGCCGTCCCCGCCGCCTTCGAAGAGGACCGCCTCGACCGCGTCGAGGGCTACCGTGGCCTCGAGGCGTACGCGCGCAGCAAGCTCGCGCAGATCGTCTTCTCGAACGAGCTGGCCCGCCGCGAGCCGCGCGTCGCGTCGAACGCCCTGCACCCCGGCTCCGTCGCGACCGACGTGACGCGCGACAGCGCCGTCCTCTCGCTGCTCATCAAGCTCGGCGGCTTCGTGATCAAGACGCCCGAGCAAGGCGCGCGCACGAGCGTGCACCTCGCGTCCGAGCCCGCGCTCCGCGGCGTGAGCGGGCGCTACTTCGCCAACTGCCGCGAGGCCGAGCCCGCCCGCGTCGTCCACGACCGCGCGCTCGCCGAGCGGCTGTGGGCCCTCAGCGCCGACCGCGTCGGCCTCCCCGCCTGACGCGAGCCCTCGCGCTCACGCACGCGACGATGTGGCCGCGTCGCCGCGCCTTCTGGACCTGGCGACGAGGGCAGACCTTCGGTCGTGCGTGCGTGATTGGACCATGAAGATCCCGCACCCAATCCCCGATCTTCATGGTCAGCGCCGCCCCGGCGGATCCGCCGCCGCGCGCGTCGCCGCCCGCTCGCCTCGACCTCGACGGCCGCGTCCTCGCCGAGGCACCACGCGCGGCGCGCCAAGAAGTGATGCGCCGAGGCGGGCGCGCCGATCACCCGGCGTCGATCGTCACCCAGTCGCGCCAGTCGACCGTCTCGCTGCCCCACGCGCGGAGCGCTCGCACGTAGAGCGGCTCGGCGAGCTGCTCGATCGCGATGACCCGCCGGCCGGCGGGGTCGTCGATCCACGCTTCGGGCGCCGGCTCGTCGGGCCGAGCGGTCGTCCTCGCGTGCGCGCGTCGCGATCGCGTCGCTGACGAACCACCGCTCGCCGATCAGGACCTGGTCGAAGCGTGCGTCGCCCACCTTCACGCTTCGCGTGATCGATCGCGCGCGCACCTGCACGACCGAGCCCGCGCGCAGCGGGGGGCGATCCACCAGCACGACGGCGTCGACACCGCCCGCGGGCGTTGGCGCGCTCCCGAGCGCGTGAGGGCGCTCGGCGCCAGGCGACGGCCCGCAGCCCGCGCCGCCCCCCGAGACGAGCGCGACGCCGACCGCCACTCGCCACCGCCACGACCGACACGCGACGACCCACGAGCCGAGGAAGCGGCGATGGCGGCCCACGCCACGTCGTACGCCCGGCGACCGAGGACCGTCCCGGCCGCGTCAGGGTGCGGCTGGTTCGGCTTGCGCCTCGGGGTCGGGGCCGCGCACTGTCGCGATGGTGGGGCGAGCGTGCCGGTCCTGCGGAGCCACCGTCCCCGACGGCCCGCTCGTCGATGGATGGGCGCAGTGCCCCGCGTGCGAGACGGCGTTCCTCGTGGAGCAGGCGAGTCCGTCCGATGCGGCAAGCGGCTATCGCGAGGCAGTGCCGAAGAGGGTCGAGATCCCCTACCTCCCCGATGTCGGCCCGCTCGCGCACGGTGTGCAGATCTGGCGTCTCCCGGGCCACACGCTGCGGTTGCGGATGCGGCCGGCGCCGCGGTGGTCGATCCTGCCGCTCGTGACGCTGGCGCTGACCGCGCTGGCGTCGCTCATCGCCGCCGTCATCGTGGCGGTGGTCGCCTGGGTGCTCCCCTCGTGGTGCGCGGGCGACGTCGCGCGTTTCGCTGCGAAGGCGTTCGGCGCCGCTGTGGTCGGCTTGGCGCTGTGGCACTTCGCCGGTGGGCTCCGCAACGGCTGCTACGTCGAGCTCTCACCGCGCGGGCTCTCGACGTGGCGCGGACCGATCCCGTGGCCGTGGGCGCGAGCCATCCCGATCGATGATCTCGCCGAGCTCACCTACGACGACGAGAGCGGGATGCTCCGCGCTCGCTCGCCTCTCGCGACGCCGCTGTTCCGCGTGAGGTCGTTCGAGGGCCGCTACGTGGCGCGCGCGCTGTCCGCGTGGCTCGAGCTGCTGCGCACCGTCGAGGCGCCCGGTCCACCCGTGCGGCGAGGGAAGCTCGGCCGCACGATCCCGTTCCTCGCGTTCGGCGCCGCCGCCCTCGCGACGGTCGTGACCGCGGCCCGCCACGAAACGCCGCGCGAAGTCTACGCCGAGCGTTGTGGTCCGGTCGTCGCGCGCGACGCGATGGTGGCGCAGCTCCCGCGTCACACCTGGGCCGACGCGCCGCCTGACGAGGCGTGGGCGCGACCGGCGCTGCGGTTCGACGGCGATCCGAACGTGGTGTTCTGGCTCATCTCCTCGCATCCCTCGGCGGCCGAATGGGAGTCGTACCTGCCCTTCCGCTTCGCGCGCGGATTCGACTGGGAGCCGTGGGCGCTCTCGCGCAGCGAGCTGCGGGAGCGCGCGGCGCGGTGCACCGCCGGCTACGGTGGCGAGCTCGTCGGGAGCCTCGACGAGCTGCGCGAGGGGCTCGTGCGCGCAGGCGGCGTCCGCTACGCCATCGCGATCACGGATCTCGAGGTGGACGACCCGGCGGTCCTCCCGTCGGCGGGCGAGGACGCCTCCGACGGCGCTGGCCGCCGCCATCATGTCCGCCCCTGCCGCGTGTCGGGGCTCGCCCACGTGATCGATCTCGACGACGGGGGCCGCGAGCTCGGGGCGGTCCGCTTCCGCGGAGGGTCGTCTGGATTGCCCTACTACTTCGGCACGCCGTACTTCGCCGAGCGAGAGATCCTGGAGGACTGCTGGCGCTCGGCCGTGGCGGACCTCCGGCGCGAGCTCGGCTACGACATCGAGGGGACGTGATGGCGAGGCGGCGCGCGCGGAGGCACGCCCGTCGAGACGGACAGAGCGTCAAGGACGGTTGCGTTCGTACAGGATGCGCAGGCCGTCGAGGGTGAGGAACTCGACGACCTCCTCGATGCGCTCGCTCTGGGCCGAGACGAGGCGCGCGAGCCCGCCGGTCGCGAGCACGCGGCAGTCGTAGCCGAGCTCCTCGACGATGCGGTCGACCATCCCGTCGACGAGGCCGACGTAGCCGAAGACGATGCCCGACTGCATCGAGTGCACGGTGTTCTTGCCGACCACGCGCGGGGGCTGCGCGATCTCGACGCGCGGGAGCTTGGCCGCGCGCTCGAAGAGGGCCTCGGCGCTGATCTTCATGCCGGGCGCGATGACGCCGCCGAGGTACTCGCCCTTGGGCGAGACGACGTCGAACGTGGTGGCGGTGCCGAAGTCGACGACGATGACGCCGCCGCCGACGAGGGTGTGCGCGGCGACGGCGTTGACGATGCGGTCGGCGCCGACCTCGCGCGGGTTCTCGTAGAGGATCGGCATGCCGGTCTTGATGCCGGGGCCGACGACGAGCGCCTCGACCCCGAACGCGAGGGTGATCGCGCGCTCGAAGGGCTCGGTGACCGCGGGGACGACCGAGGCGATGATCGCGGCCTCGACCGCGCCGCGCGCGACGCCGGCGACGTCGAGGAGCGAGCGCAGGAGCACGTGGTACTCGTCGAGCGTGCGGTCCTTGCTCGACTCGATGCGGAAGTGGTGCACGAGCTCCGCGCCTCGGTAGAGCCCGAGCACGGACTGCGTGTTGCCCACGTCGACGGCGAGCAGCATGAGCGTCGGCCTAGCGCGGACGCAGCGCGAGCGCCCGCTGGATCAGCTCGCCGAAGGTGGCGGCGCGCGGGCGCGAGGCGACGCGCGCGATGGGGGCGGACGGCTGGGGCACGGCGAGGACGATCGGCTCAGGCGCGAGCTCGACCGTCTCCTCGACGGCGGCGGCCACCGGCGCGGGCGGCCGCTCGGTCACGGGCTCCGGCGAGCGCGTCGAGAGCGGCGCCGTCTGCGCGAGGTCGGACGGCTCGTCGGCCTCGATGACGACCGGCTCCTCCTCCTCGGGGTAGGAGATCTCGAGCTCCGGCTCGTCCTCGTCCGCGTCGGGCGGGGCGAGCTCGAGCTCGGTGCTGATCGCGCGCTCCATCGGCGTCGGGCGCGCCGCCGGGCGCGGCGCGGAGACGAGCGCCGACGGCGGGACGCCGGGCGAGGGCGGCGCCTCGGCGACGGTCTCGGACAGGTCGAGCATCAGCTCGTCGCGGCCCGCGACGATCGTCTCCTCGACGATCTCGTCGGAGCGCTCGACCTCGGGCTCGGGCGGCGCCGCGAGCGGGGCGGCCGCGCGCGGGGCGGCCGCGAGCGGCGCGCCGCGCGTGGGCCCGTCGGTGCGGTTCTTGGCGACGCGCGCGAGCATCGCCTCGAGCCGCGCGACCTTCTCGGCGGCGCTCACGCGGCACCGCCGGGGGCGAGGCGACCGACGATGGCGGCGATGTCGTCACCCGACCGCGACCACTTCCACACCTTCTGCGCGACGCTCGGGTCGACGAGCAGGAAGTGCCCAGCGCTCGAGACGGGGACACAGGCGATCTCGTGCTCGGCGAGCGCGGACAAGAGGCCTCCGAGGAGCGCCGCGACGCCGAGGTGGTCCTCGTCGAGCCGCGGGATGTGGTCGAGCGAGGCGACGAGGGCGTCGCCCCAGCGCTCGACGCGCAGGCGACCCCACCCCATCACCGAGAGCACGCCGGCGGCCGACTCGAGCACGGCCTCGACGGTCGCGTCGAGCGCGCCGCCGCCGAGCCCCTCGAGCACGCACTCGCCGAGCTCGCGGCCGAGCTTGCGCACGCTGGTGAGGTCACCGTTCGCGACAGCGGCTGAAACCAACGGCGCGACGACGCTGTCGGAGAGGACGAGCACGCGCCCCGCGCCCCGCGCCGCGATGGAGCCGGTCGCGAGGTCGAACTCGAAGAAGCCACCCGGATCGAACGATGCTCCCGCCATGCTCAGCTCCCCGCGAAGAGCCACACGACGAGCGTGGATCGACGCGTGATCGCTTTCGTATTCGGGTTTCGTCCGCCGTGTCAAATCCTTCGCGTTCGCGCGGGCGCGCAGGCCCTGGTATGCCGGGGCCCACGATGAGGCCCGCCGCCGCGCTCGCCGTCGCGCTCGCGACGCTGTTCGCCGCGCCCGCGCGCGCGCAGACGCCGCCGCGCGGGGACACGATCATCGATCGCTGGGCCGAGGCGATGGCCGCCGCCTACGCGCGGCGCTGGGCCGGGCCGACGGTGGAGTGGCCGGCGCCGAGCGCGCGGCCCGAGGCCGCGGGCGTGGTGCGCTCGCGCGAGCACCCGGTGAGCCTCCACGTCGGGCCGCGCGTGTCGGCGGCGCGGGCGGACGTCGCGCTCGGCGCGCTCGAGGCGGCCTACGACTTCCTCGCGACGCGCCGCTGGCCGCTCCCGATGGCCGACGCAGGGCGCGGCGGCGACGGGGGGTTCGACCTCTACCTCGTCGAGGGCGAGCCGGGCGCGGCGCGCCCGATCGCGGTCGGCTACGACGTCGACCACGTCCACGACGGCCTCGACGGCGCGGTGCCGTTCGCGCGCCTCGACCCGACGGAGGTGCCCGACGACCGGCTCGCCGGCTGCGTGACGTCCGCGCTCGTGCAAGCCTCGTTGCTGGGGTTCGACCCGGCCGAGGCGCCGAGCTGGCGCATCGCGACGGGCGACTACGTCGCGTGGCTCCTCACGGGGCACTTCGGCTGCGGCGAGGAGGGCGTCGTGGCGCAGCAACGCGAGAGCGCGCGGAGCTGGATCGACGACGACCCGACCAGCGGCGAGGGCGGCGCGCTCTTGCTCGCGGCGCTCTCGGCGCGGGCGGACGAGCGCACGGGAGACTTCATCCGCGACCTGTGGGAGGCGGCGACGCAGCGCTCGTGGGACAGCCCGCGGCTGCGGGCGGCGCCGGACCTGTGGCAGGTGCTGAACGCGGTGATGGAGGCGGGTCGCGACCCGCTGCCGCGGTTCCTCGAAGACGTCGGCGTCGGCCGCTGGTTCGCCGGGCCCGAGGCGCGGCGCCGGCACGCGCCGATGGCGCTCTTCGGCGCGCTCCCCGAGGACGCGGCGGTGCCGCTCGAGGGGCGCACGCGCTACGGCGAGCTGCCGCGGCGGTTCGAGCCGCGCGGGCTCGAGCTCGCGCCGTATGGGTCGGCGTACGTCGTGGTCGACACCGGCGACGCGCCCGCGGGCAGCCTGCTGCGCATCTGGCTGCGCGGCGAGCTCGGCGTCGGCTGGGCGCTCGGCGCGGTGCGCGTGGGCGCGGACGGCCGCGAGCGCGGCCGCGTCCGGGCCCCGGTGCGCCCGCTCGACCCGCGCAGCTACATCCCGCTCGAGCTGACCGACGCCGCGACCGATCACGTCGTCATCGTCGTGACCAACCTCGGCGCGCGGCTCGTCGACGCGGACGAGCCGGATGATCAGGTCCGCTCGTTCCGGCTGATCCTCGATCGCGGCCCGGCAGACGGAGCGCCTTGACTCGCGCGAGCGCGGCGCAGGCGATGCGCCGGGCGCACGGGGTGCGCCGGAGGCGCTCAGCCGGCGAACGTCGCGATCCAGTAGGCCAGCGTCAGACCCGCGGGAATCACGAAGAAAATGGCGTCGATGGGCTTCACCGTGGCGGCCTTCGCGTTCATGACGAAGAGAGCTACGCACCGCGCATGCCACGTCGAGGGCCGAAGCGCACGAAGAGCAGGACGAGGAGCGCGGCGGGGGCGGCGGGCCTCGATCGCGGCGGCGACGCGGTGCAGCCGCCCCCGGCCGGCGCGTAGGGCCGGCGCCGGTCGGGCGCGGGCGCGAGCTCGAGCGGCGGCAGCGCCGCGCCGTCGACGAACGCCTCGACCCGCGGCCGCGGCGCGCGCGGCCAGAGGCGCGCGAACGCCGCGCCGCCCGCGAGCGAGAGCGTCTGCTCCTCGCCGTCGACGCGAAGGCGGACCCCGTCGGCGTCCGCGCGCACGGCGACCCACACGGCCTCGCCGGGCTCGAACGCGACGCGCGAGGCGACGAGCTCGACGCGATCGCTCGACGCGCCGGCGAGCCGTGCGAGCAGGCGCTCGACGTCGAGCGCGCCGAAGCCGCGGGACGGCGTCCAGCCCGCCTCCGCCGTGCTCGCGACGAGCCGCGCGCGCGCCTCGCGCCCCATCTCCGGGTCGAGCTCGAGCGCGAGCAAGAGCGCGCCCGCGACCACCGCGGCGGCCGCCGAGCTGCCGCGGACCGCCACGCGGCCGTCGACCACCAGCTCGGCGCGACCGCCGATCAGGTTCGCGCGATCGGTGAGCCGCACGTCGCTCGAGAGCGGCGCGAGGATCCAGCCGCCGGGGGCGACCAGCGCGGGCGCGAGCGCGCCGCCCGGCGTCGGCCCGCGCGACGAGAACGGCGCGACCTCGCCCGGCTCGCCGAGGGAGCCGCGCTCGCCGACGCGCGGGCGCGCGATCGTCGCGCCGACCGCGATGAGCTCGGGCGCGGTCGCCGGGATCGTGATCGTCTCGTCCTCGACGACGTGCGCGCCGCCGAGCGTGACCGGAAAGA
The DNA here is from genome assembly GCA_019637095.1 of Sandaracinaceae bacterium. Classification (GTDB taxonomy): domain Bacteria; phylum Myxococcota_A; class Polyangia; order Polyangiales; family Sandaracinaceae; genus JACKEC01. The sequence continues at coordinate 26,219 of JAHBWG010000041.1, forward strand.
ACGTGTCGCCCAGCCGCGCCCCCGCGAGCCAGACCTCGAAGCGCGACGGGCCCTCGAGCTCGACCCGCCACGTCCCGGCCGCGAGCGGCGCCGCGTCCGACGCGAGCGTCACGGAGCGCGCCGCGTCGCGCGGCTCGACGGTGACGAGCGCGCCGTCGAGCGCGAAGGCGCCGGCGGCGAGGCGCGCGCGCGCGCCGCTCGGCGCGACGAGCCACGCCGCGCCCTCGTGGCGCACGGTGAGGCGCAGCGCCGCGTCCTCGCGCGCCGGGCGCGGTACGCCGAGCGTGACGACGCCGAGCTCGCCCGCGAAGAGGCGCCCCGCCGCGCGCACCGGGCGCTCGCCGTCGTTGCCCGCCGCGACGACGACGGGCACCGGGCCCGCCGCGCGCACGAGCGCGCGCTCGAACGCGCCCTCCCCGCCGTGGTCGCCGTCGTGCCCGCCCAGGCTCAGCAGGATCACCATCGTGCGCTCGTCGATCGCGTCGTCGAGCGCGGCGACCGCGCGGCAGAAGCGCACGCCTTCGACGACCGCGTCGTCCTCGAAGCCCTCGCGCGCGTCGCTCCACGCCGCCGCCACGACGAGCCGCGCGTCCGGCGCGAGGCCGTCCGGGCCCGCGGCGACCGCGGCCATCGCCGTGCCGTGGCCGTGAGCGTCGCCGCGGCTGTCGCTGGCCTCGCCGGGCGCGTAGACCGCGCCGCCGGCGATCGCCTCGAGCGCGTGCCCGCGCGGCGGGCCGCTCGCGTCCCACACCCAGCGCACGCGCTCGGCGCCGAGCGCGACCTCGTCGACGCCCGTGTCGACCAGGCACAGCGTGCTCCCGCGCCCGCTGACCGCGTAGCGCTCGCGCGCGGCGTCCGCGCCGACGGCCGCGCGCGCCACCTCGATCAGCGGCGCGCGCGGCCAGCGTGGGGGGAGCTGCGCGTGCGCGCTCGACGTCGCCGCAGCGAGCAGGACGACGAGCGCGGGCCAGCGTTCTCGCACGCGCGCAGCTTAGCTGCTCCGCGCCTCGCGCGGCGCGCCTCAGGGGGACCGCGAGGGGCGCGCGGCGTCGGGTGCGCGGGCCGTGCGCGCCGCGACGACGCGCCCCGCGCCGACGAAGACCGCCACGCCGAGCGCGTCGGCGAGCAGGTCCAAGAGATCGAACGAGCGCGCGGGCACCGCGAGCTGGCTCACCTCCTCGGCGAGCACGAGCGCGAACACGACGGCAGAGGCGAGCGGAACGCGCAGGCGGCCGAGGCGCGCGTCGCGGCGGCCCGCGGCCAGGTCGGCGAGCAGGGCGAGCGCGCCGATCAGCGCGAAGTGCCCGAGCTTGTCGCCATACGGCACGTGCGCGACGGCCGAGAAGAGGGTCGCCGCGCCGCCGAGATCGGCGACCGCGACGATGGCGATCACGACGGCCGCGTAGGCGCCGAGCGCGAGGGTCCACGATGCGCGCACGTCTCGAGCACGGACGGCCCGCGCGCGATGTTCCCGTGGCAGGCTCACGCCCGTGCCGCGCCTGCTGCTCGCCTTCCTGTTCGCCGCCGGCTGCTACGCCGAGCCGCCGCCGCCCGCGTCGAGCGCGGAGCTCACCGGCTGCCGCCCCGGCGCGTACGGCGCGCTGAGCGAGCACCGCTGCCGCGACGATCGCGACTGCGTGCTCTGCGCGTGCGCGCGCGTCGAGTCGCGCGGGCGCCTCGCGGTGACGAACGCCGCGTGCCCGCCCGATCCCGCGTGCGATGCCGAGGCCCACTGCTGCCACGGTCGATGCGTGCGCACGCTCGGTCCGCCGCGCTTTTGAGGTGGCGGAGGGGTCGCTCCGACCGACCGTCTCGCCGCGCTCACGGGGCGGCGACGGGCAGGTCGTCGTCGAGCGCGTGGTCTTCGAGCTCGTCGGGCGCGCGCTCGTCGGGGGCCTCGCGCTCGACGAGGCGGTCCTCGCCGAGCGGCCAGAGGTGGCGCTCGATCGCCTCGAGGAGCGGGCGCAGCGTGGTGCGGTCGAGCGCGCTGACCGTCGGGCCGCGCCCCGCCGCGATGCGCTCCGCCTCGCCGGGCGGCAGGCGGTCGCGCTTGTTGAACACGGTGAGGCGCGGCATCGTCGCGAGCTCGAGCTTGCCGAGGATCTCCTCGGTCGCGCGCACGTGCTCGGCGATCGCCGGATCGGAGACGTCGACGACGTGGAGCAAGAGGTCGGCGTCCTGCGCCTCCTCGAACGTCGCGCGGAACGCCGCGAAGAGCTCCTTGGGCAGCTCGCGGATGAAGCCGACGGTGTCGGTGATCACGACCTCGCGCTCGCGCGGGAAGCGGATGCGGCGCGAGCGCGTGTCGAGCGTCGCGAAGAGCTTGTCCTCCGCGACCGTGTCCGCGCCGGTGAGCGCGTTGAGGAGCGTGCTCTTGCCCGCGTTCGTGTAGCCGACGATCGAGACGATCGGCACGTCGCGGCGGCCGCGGCGGCTGCGCCGCTGCTTGCGCTGCTTGCCGAGGCTCTTGAGCTCCGCCTCGAGCCGCGTGACGCGCTCGCGCGCGCGGCGCCGGCCGATCTCGAGCTTCGTCTCGCCGGGGCCGCGGCCGCCGATCCCGCCGGTGAGGCGTGACAACGAGTCGTCCTTGGTGCCGAGCCGCGGCAGCAGGTACTTCATCTGCGCGAGCTCGACCTGCAGCTTGCCGTCGCGGCTCTCCGCGCGCTGCGCGAAGATGTCGAGGATGAGCTGCGTGCGGTCGAGGATCTTGAGATCCGTGACGCGCGCGAGGGCGGCGCCCTGCGCCGGCGTGAGGTTGCGATCGAAGATCAGCACCTCGACGTCGAGCTGCATCGCGCGCAGCACGACCTCGTCGACCTTGCCGCGGCCGAGCACGAACTTCGGGTCGATCTGGGGCCGCACCTGCAAGACCACGTCGGCGACGTCGACGCCCGCGGTGCGCGCGAGCTCCTCGAGCTCGTGCAGCGACTCCTCGGCGTGCAGGGCCCCGCGCCGGTCCGTGACGTGGACGAGGATCGCGCGGCCGTCCTTGGCATCGACCGCGCGGCTGCGCTGCTGCCGCGCGAACTCCTCCTCGAGCGCGCCGACGAGCTGCGCCGGGCTCACGTCGAGCTTGCCGTAGGGGATCGGGCCGACGGTCTCGTAGGGCGGCGCGTCGCCGTCGTCGGGGACGGGGACGTTGTGGCCGTAGTGCACGGTGCGCGGCTGGCCGTCGGCGCCGACGTTGATCACCGCGACGAGGTCGAGCCGCAGCCGCGTGAGGTCGACGATGTCGTCGCGCGTGAGCCCCTCGGGGCCGAGGTGCGTGTGGATGAGCCGCAGGCCGCGGAAGCGCCCGCGCGCGGCGCGCAGGCGCCCGAAGTCCGGCAGCCAGAGCGTCGTCGCGTCGCCGACGATGACGAACTCGACGACGCCTTTGCGGTCGACGAGGACGCCCGCCTGACGCCCCGTCGCGTGGCTCACCTCGCAGAGCGAGCGCGCGAGCTCCGGCGTCAGCAGCTGCTCGAAGGGGACCTTGCGGCGGTAGATGCGCTCGAGCGCCTTGAGGTCGGCCGGCGCGAGCCCGGTGGTGTTCCCGTGGATCTCCAAGCGAGTGAACTTACCCAGCGCCTCGCCCGGCGTCGAGGGTGCGGGCGTGGCTCACGCGCGCGCCTCGGCCGCCGGCGTGGCCTCGTCCGCGCCGCGCCACGCGCGCGACGCCGGACTCCGGAGCATCCAGCGCAGTGACAGCGCGGGTTCGTTCTCTGGCGTGCCGATGTACATGGGGTTCCTGTGCTCTTCGGGCTCCGCAAGCTTTTGGGCGAGCTTGCCGGCGAGCCAACCCGACGACGCGCAGGGCACGATGCCCGTGCTCATCACCGAAGCGCCACAAAGGAAGAGACTGTCGATCGGCGCGCGCGCGGAAACGAGAAGGCGGTGTGTGCGCGGGCGTGTGGGCCGCGACGATGGTCGCGACGAGGCCGATCAGCGGCCCGGTGCTCCGCGTCGCTCACTCCACGACGTCCACGCGGCGGACCCAGAGCTCGCTGCCATCCCACCAGCCGACGAGGAACCCGTGGTCGTCGCTGCCGACCCGGCAGTTGGTCATGCTGCCGCGGAACGACGAGGAGACGACCGTGGTCGCGGCGCCGCGCGGGCGTCCGTCGGGGCCCACGAGCCGGAACAGGACGTGGCTGTCCTCGCGACTCCCCGGCTCGCCACCGGGGACGCCCCAGCACACGCCAGCGAGCCCGAACTTGTTCGAGCCGACGACGTCGATCGCGTCGTGATGGTAGGCCTCTCCCATCTCGGGGCCCGCGGCGCCGATGTCGCGCGGACCGGCCACGGAGCGCAGCGCGAAGGGATCGTAGACCTCGACCTCCACGCGATGGTCGCGCACGAACGCCACGATCGCGAAGTCGCGCAGGGCGGCCATGGCCCCGTCCTGGGCCCGCCGGCTCCCGAGGGGGACGCGGCCCAGCTCGGCGCCCGTGGGGTCGACGACCACGAGGTCGGCCGGGCCTACCCCGTCTGTGAAGACCAGCGGGGCGATCGCCGCGCGGCTTCCGAAGCTCGCGGCCGAGAGCGTGTTCGTCGGCGGCGCGCGTGTGTCGACCGCGGCTCGCACCCCCGCGAGCTCGTCGAAGGGCGTGCTGCGGATCGCGTCCTCGCCTGACGTGAAGCCCAGCCACTGATCGCCGTGCGCGACATACGCGACGTCGGCCGCAGTACCAGGGCCGATGGGCAACCAGGGGCTGGCTGCCACGAACGCGCCGTCGAACAGGCGCACGCGCATGAGCATCGTCCGGTCGCTGGTGATCGCTAGGGCCCAGCGACCGGCCGCCCAACGGAGCGCCTGGGGCAGCGGCACGGCCTCCGGCTCGAAGGGCGGGAGGTCGAGGACGCGCGCTTCGCCGATCCGGCTTCCGTCGGCGGCGAGATCGAACACCACGAGGCGATTCACCATGCCCTCGGTCCGCGCGAAGACGCGCGCGACCGCGATCGCCCAACGGCCAGGGCCCCATGCGATCAAGGGCGGCTCGTGGAGGAGCGACATGCCCTCGTCGCGCGAGGTGACCCGGACGGGGTCGCCCAGCACGCAGCACGGATCGTCCTCGCCGAGGTCGGGCGGCTCGATCCAATCGTCGTCGTCGTCGCTGGGTCGTCCGCCGGGGCCAGGGTCCGGCTCGGGCTCGCGGGGCAACGGTGGTCCCGCGTCGCGCGCGCCGGCGTCGGGTCGCGAGGGTTCACCCGCATCGAAGCCCGGCGGCGTCCCCGCGTCACCGCGCGGCGAGCCTGCGTCCACGGTCGAGCCCGGCGTCCCGTCGAAACCGTGGAGCAGGTAACAGCCTGGTGAGGCGGTGAGAGACAGCGCGACGAGGAGCGAGGCCGGACGCATGGCTTCCCCCAGTGTACCTCCACCCGTCGCCGACCCGCCGGAGCGCGTGCCCGGGGCCGCGCCTCGGTGCACGGCGTCGAGGGCGGGGGCCGCGGCTCATGCGCGCGCGTCGGCCGCGGGCGTGGCCTCGTCCGCGCCGCGCCACGCGCGCGACGCCGCGACGACCGCGCGGTAGCGCTCGATCTCGCGCGCCTCGCGCGCGCCGTCCCAGCCCAGGAGCTTCGCCATGCGCGAGGCCACCGCGGGGAGCGCACCGAGCCCCTGATCGAGGTCGCGGTAGAAGAGCTGCGTGCGCCGCACCATCAGGTCGCACACGGTGGCGGCGAGCTCCTCCTGCACCGACCAGTCGACCACGGCGAGGATCTCGGGCCGGCCCTCGACCAGCCGCGCGCGCAGCGCGCGATCCTTGGCGACGAGGTGCGCGAGCTCGAGCGCGCGCATGCCGTAGGTGTCCGCGAGGTAGCGCGCGACGTCGCTCGGGACGTGCGGGTGTCCCGCCTTCTCGACCTCCTCGGCGACGCGCGCGTGATCGTCGTCCGCGGGCCAGCCGCGCGCGCCGGGCAGCGGCGCCTTGTCGGTGCGCGCCGGCTCGAGCTCCATCGCGCCATCCGTCAGCTCGAGCAGGCGCACGGCGGTGTCCACCACCTCGGCGGCCATGCGGCGGTACGTCGTGAGCTTGCCGCCCGCGATCGTCACGAGGCCATCCGCGCCCACGACGATCGCGTGCTCGCGGCTCACCTTCGACTCGCTCAGCTCGCCGTTCGCGTCGGGCGGCGCCATCAGCGGCCGGATCCCCGCCCACGTGCTGATGACGTGCGCGCGCGTCAGCTGGTGCTGCGGGAAGTAGCTGTTGGCGGCGTCGATCAGGTAGTCGACGTCCTCGGAGGTCGCGGCGACGTCGGCGGGGTCGCCCTCGAAGTCGGTGTCGGTCGTGCCGACGTAGGTGCGATCGCCCCACGGGATCGCGAAGAGCACGCGCTTGTCCGACGGGTGGAAGCACACGACGGCGTTCGAGAGCGGCAAGACGTCGCGCGCCACGACGACGTGCACGCCCTTGGTCGGGCGCAAGAGCGGCCGCGCCTCCGCGTCGCTCATCGCGACCGTCGCGTCGGTCCACGGCCCGGTCGCGTTGACGACCGCGCGGGCCGCGACCTCGCGCACGGTTCCGTCGAGCCGATCCTCGACGCGCGCGCCCGCGATCCGCCCGTGCTCGTCCCGCAGGAACCCGGTGACCTTCGCCCACGTCGCGACCACGGCGCCGTTCTCGACGGCGTCGAGCGCGGTCTCGAGGGTCAGCCTCGCATCGTCGGTCGCGCAGTCGTAGTAGAGCGGGGCGCCCTTGAGATCGCCGCGGCGGACGGCGGGCTCGACCTCGGCGACCTCCGCGGGCTTGAGGCTGCGCGGGCGCTTGGGCGAGCGGAAGAGCGAGAGCCCCTCGTAGAGCCGGATGCCCGTGTTGATCATCCAGAGCGGCTTGCGCGCGCCCTTGTAGACGGGGAACAGGAACCCGAGCGGGTTCACGAGGTGCGGCGCCATGTCCTGCAGGATCCGCCGCTCGGAGACCGACTCGAAGACGAGGCTGAACTCGTACTGCTCGAGGTAGCGCAGCCCGCCGTGGATCAGCTTGCTCGAGCGCGAGCTCGTGCCGAACGCGACGTCGTCCATGTCGACGCACGCGACGCGCAGGCCGCGGCGCGCGGCGTCCCGAGCGATGCCGGCGCCGGTGATCCCGGCGCCGACGACGAGCAGATCGAAGCGCCCGTCGAGGGCGTCCCACATGGCCTGGCGAGTCGGCATGACCCGAGAGCTAGCACGCCTCGCGGGCGGCGCGCCGGATCGCGTCGGCGAGGCGCGGGCTGTGGACCGCGCGCGACAAGAGCGTGGCCCCGACCCACGTGGACAAGAGGCGCATGGCTCGGGCGCGATCGCCGTCGAGCCGCTCGCTCATCGCGTCGAGGATGGCGCGGACCTCCGCCTCGAACGCGTCGCGCACCTCCGGCTCGGCGCGGGCGACCTCGGCGCCGAGCGCGGGGACGGCGCAGCCCTCTTCGGGGCGCCGCTGGTGCTCGCGCGAGAGGTAGCGCTCGGACGCGGCGCGCCGCCACGCGTCGCCGCGCAGCGCGGCGAGCCGACCCTCGAACAGGTTGCGGCGCGACTCGGCGAACGCCGCCTCGAGCGCCGCGCCGAGCAACGCGGCCTTGCTCTCGAAGTGCGCGTAGAAGCCCCCGCGGGTGAGGCCCGCGTCCGCCATGAGGTCGTCGACGCTCGTGTCGCGGTAGCCGCGACCGCGGAAGAGACGCGAGGCCGCCTCCACGATGCGCGCACGCGAGCGGGCCTTCTGCTCCGAGGATTCCGGCATCGCGCCCGAGGATAGCAACTTCCCGATGGCGCGCCGGCCGGCCGATATGTTAGTCGTCATACCTCACGGGGCGGCGCAGTCGGTGGGCGATGCGCTCGCCGCTGCCCCGAGGCCCGCGCCGAGCGCGCAGACGAGAGGAACCGACGATGACCGAACCGACCTACACCCCGGGCATGTTCGTGTGGCGCGAGCTGAACGTCCCCGACCTCGACAAAGCAAAGGGCTTTTACGGTGAGCTCTTCAATTGGGCCTTCGAGGACGTGCCGATGGGCGACTTCGACTACCCGATGATCAAGGCAGGCGATCAGGCGATCGGCGGCATGATGAAGATGGAGGGCGCCGAGCACCCGCCGCACTGGATGAGCTACGTCTCGGTCGAGGACGTCGACGCGTCGGCGAAGGCCGCCGCCGCGCGCGGCGGCAAGGTCGCGGTCGGCCCGATGGACATCCCCAACGTCGGCCGCTTCGCGGTCGTCGGGGACCCGGACGGCGCGTGGGTGACGGTGTTCCGCGCGGCGCAGGGCGACCCGGCCCCCGGGCAGATGCCGGGCCTGGGCACGTTCTGCTGGGAGACGCTCAGCGCCAACGACCTCGCGCGCGCAGAAGCGTTCTACGCCGAGGTCGTCGGTTGGAGCGTCGGGCCTGGGCCCGGCGGCCCGGACAACCACGTGTTCAAGGTGGGCGAGGTCGCGGTCGCCGACGTGCAGAAGGCGCAGAACATGCCGCCGAGCTGGGCGACCTACGTGGTCGTCGCGAACCTCGCGGACGCGCACGCCAAGCTGACGAAGCTCGGCGGCAAGACGTTCCTCGAGCGCTACGACGTCCCCGGCGTCGGCGGCATCGGCTTCTTCGCCGACCCGCAGGGCGCGATGCTCGGCCTGTTCGAGCCGTCGGCCGGTTGAGCTCCCGTCTGTCGATGGATCGAGCGCGGACGCGCCCGACGGCGCCGTTCGAGGCCAGGCCATCGCGCAGCGATGGCCGTCGGCCGAGGGGGCCCCATCGCCCCGCGATGGGGTCGAACGCGGCCCCGCCGCGTTCGGACTGGGGAAGGGGCCCCGCTGCGGCTTTGCCGCAGCGGGGGAGGGGTGCGAAGCACCCCTCAGCCAACTCAGTGCACGACGATCGAGAGCTGGCCCGGCTGCGAGGCCGCGACGCGGAGCGTCCCGAGGGCCGCCTGGATGCAGCCCTCGGCCGCGCTCCCCGCCATCTCCGGGGGCAAGGCCACTTGCACGATCCCCTGCGCCGTCCAGCGCAGCGTCAGGTTGACCATGGGCTGATCCACGCAGCTCAGGATCGCCTCGCGCTGCTGCTGGAGCTGCGCCGAGAGCGCGGCGGTCTCCTGGCCCCCCTGCGCCGCCGTCGGCTCGACCGCGACGCCACCGCCGTAGCCGGGCGGGGGCGCGCCGCCGCCGCCGACCGCGCCGGTCATCCCCCAGCCGCACGCCGCGCCGTTGCACCCCATCTGGAAGGTGCCCTGGCGCCCGCAGCCGGCGGCGAGCCGCACGTTGGGCGCCTGGGTGAACTGCTGCTGGATCATCTGCGGCGCGCAGCCGAGCAGCGGCGCGGCCTGCTCGTTCAGCGTCGGGATGCGGCGCCACTGGCAGTTGCGACCTCGCCGCACACAGTGCAGCCAGTACTCCATCGGCACGGTGCAGCCCGTGACGGTGTAGACACCGGGCTCCTGCCCGATCTGCATCGGCGTCAGCTGCCCCGGGTGACAGCCGGTGTCGCGCGCGGCGAGGCGGATCAGGCTCTCCTGGTAGCGCTGACCGCGGCCCGCGTCGCGGACGACGACGGTGTGGCGGCGGCCGCACCCGAGCGCGGCGGTGACGGTGAGCGCGGCGAGGGCGATCATCGCCACCCGCCAAGCGAGGTCCTTCGTAATCATCGGCGTGTGCTCCTCGGCTTCGCGCGACGGTGCGCGCACAGCGTGACCGCCCCCGAGCGAAGGTCGTGCCACGGATGATGAGTCTATCACCGTGGTGTCAGAGGGGGGAGATCGTGGCTCGCCGGGCGTATCCGCGCGTTTCCGATCGTGAACGCGCGGTCGCACTCAGGCGCGGCGGCGGGGCACCGCGCGCAGGGTGCTTACGAGCCCGTGCCGCGGGGCGAACCCGGTCGCCTCGCGGAAGCGAGCGCCATCGACGGTGCAAGGATACTTGAGGTACTCGATGGCCCCCGCCGGGATCTCGGGGAAGCCGAGCCGCCCGCGCAGGACCGCGATGAGGGTCTCCGGGAGCGGCACCGCGCTCGCGCCCGCCTCCTCGATCATCACCGAGAGCGGCACCTCGCCGGGACCGGTGACGTTGAACACGCCGTGGACGCCGGGCGTGAGCGCGTGCTCGAACGCGAGGCCGAGGTCGTCCTCGTGCAGCACTTGCTGCATCGGGTCGTAGCCGAGCACCGTGAACACACGCCCGCGGCCGAGGTAGCGGTTGAGGAGCGTCTGCACGGACGGCCCGAGCACGTTCACCGGCCGCAGCAGCACCGTCTCGACCTCGGGGTGCCGCCAGAGCATCTGCGTCGCGTAGAGATCGGCGGCGACGAGGTCGCTCATCTCGGGGAACGTGCGCGCCGCGGACGGCGGGTGCTCCTCGGTCACGAACTGCGGCTGATCGGGGAGCGCGCCGTACACCGTCGCGCGGCTCGAGAAGATCATCTTCTTCACGCCGAGCCGCCGCCCGACGTCGAACACCTTCGCGCTGCCCTCGAAGTTGATGCGGTGACGCTCCGCCGCGCCGCGCCCGAAGCGGCGCACCATCGCGAGGTGCACGATCGCGCGGGGGCGCACGCGGCGCACGAGATCCTCGAACCCGCGCTTCTGCACGTCGAGCCGGTGGAGCACGACCCCGGAGCGCAGGCCCTCGTTCGCGTGCAGGTCGACCGCGTGCACGGTGTGGCCCCGCTCGGCGAGCCAGCGCACCGCGACCCGGCCGAACGAGCCCGACGCCCCGGTCACGACGACGTCGCTCAAAGGAACACCCCGCGGCGCTCGGCGAGCCCGCGCGCGATCAGCTCGGAGACGGCGTGCTCGACGCGGCGCACCTCGGGCAGGATCACCTCGTCCTCCTCGTCGCCCGAGCCCTCGACGCGGATCGGCGCGCCGAAGTGGATGTGCACCTTCACGGGCGCGGGCAGCGGCAGACCCCACGGCACGAGCGGCAGGTACGGCAGGCCGAGCACCTTCGCGAGCGGCTCGCCGCGCGAGAGGCTCGGGCACATCTCCTCGCCGCCGATGAACGCGAACGGCACGATCGGCGCGCCCGTGCGCATCGCGAGGCGCAAGAAGCCTTGCGAGAAGCCGAGCACGCGGTAGCGGTCGGCCCAGACGCGCCCGCCGCCGCGCGCGCCCTCCGGGAACACGAGGACGAGCGCCTCCTCCTCGACGAGCAGCCGCTCCGCGTTCTCCTGGATCCCCGTGAGCTGCCCCATGCGCGTCATGAGCGTGCCGACGACGGGCGTCTCGATGAAGAAGCGCTCGATCATCGCGCGGGTCATGCGCGGCGGCTCCTTGTCGAAGAAGAGCGCGCTCGACACGAGCATGCCGTCGTACGCGAGCTGGCCCGAGTGGTTGCCGACGAGCAGGGCGCGCCCGCCCTCGGGCACGTGCGCGAGGCCGTGCGCCTCGACGCGGAAGTACGTCTCGTGGAACCAGCGCAGGAGCGCGAGCGTGCGGAGCTGGTCGTCGCGCGAGGCGCCCCAGCGATCGTAGCCGTAGGCGTTGAGCGGAACGCGCAGCCGCGCGTAGCGCTCGCGCAGCGACTCGTCGACCATCCGGTCCAGCGCGCGCCGGAGCGGCCGCGTCCACGTGCCCATCGCGCCGACTATAGAGCACCGCGGCGCGGGCTCGCGGCAAGAACTCACACCCCGCGCTCGACAGGGCGGCGCGACAGCCCGCAGAGTGCGCACGCGATGACGAGGAAGCCCACCGCGTACTGGGACTACATCCGCGTCGAGGAGCTCCTCGACCTGCAGGCGGGGATCGCCCCCGACGACTCCAGCCTCTCGAACGACGAGGTGCTCTTCATCACGATCCATCAGATCGACGAGCTCTGGTTCAAGCTCGCGCTGCGCGAGCTCGCCTCGGTGCGCGACCTGTTCGCGCGCGAGCGGGTGCCCGAGCAGTCGCTCTCGAGCGCGGTGCGAGGGCTCCGGCGCATCGCGACGCTCTTCGCGCACGCGTCGGCGCACTTCGAGCTGATGGAGACGATGACGACGCGCGACTACCTCGCGTTCCGCGACAAGCTCAGCCCGGCGAGCGGCTTCCAGTCCGCGCAGCTGCGCGAGATCGAGATCCTGCTCGGCCTCGAGGACTCGATGCGCATCCCGCTCGGGCACGAGGGGAGCTACCTGACGGCGCTGCGCCACGCCGACGGCAGCGAGTCGCCGGCCTCGCGGCGCGTGCAGAAGCGGCTCGTGGACCGGCCGACCTTGGCCGAAGCGGTGCGCGCGTGGCTCTACCGGACCCCGATCGACGGCTCGAGCCCCGAGAGCGACGACGACGACGCGACGGTCCTCGCGTTCGTCGACGCGTACGTCGCGGCGTACCGCGTCGAGGCCGACCACGCGCGCCGGCTCGCCGAGCACGACGCGCTGACGCCGGCGGACGCCGCGCGGCTCGCCGAGCGCTACGCCCAGGCGGCCGAGGCGACCGCCGCGTTCCTGCGCGCCGAGGACGCGCCGCCCGAGGAGCGCGCGCGCGTGCGCCGGATCCGCGCCGCGCTCGTGCTCATCGAGGGCTACCGCGAGCTCCCGCTCCTCGCGTGGCCGCGAGAGGTCGTCGACTCGATCGTCGCGCTCGAGCAGGCGTTCGTGATCTTCCGCCAGCGCCACGCCCGCATGGTGGAGCGGATCATCGGCCGCCGCATCGGCACCGGCGGCTCGGCCGGCGTCGACTACCTCGACCAGACCGCCCTGCGCTACCGCGTCTTCCACGACGTGTGGGCGGTGCGCACCCTCCAGATCCGCAAGGCGGCGCTGCCGCCGCTCGCGAACGAGCACGCCTACGGCCTCTCCGTCGGCGATTGAAGGTCACGTCGGAAGGCCTCGAGCGGATGTCCGGCGTCGAGGCGGATGAGTGGTTCCCACGCGGCCCCTAACGTGTAGGCTAGGCACCCTCTCGGGAGGCTGGGGATGACGGTCGTCGCGGTGGTAGGCGCCCAGTGGGGCGATGAAGGCAAGGGGAAGATCGTCGAGGCGATCGCGCCGAAGGCGGCCCTCGTGGTGTCGTACGCCGGCGGCTACAGCCCGGGCTCGACCCTCGTCGTCGAGGGGGAGCGCTTCGTGCTGCACGTGGTGCCGGCGGGCGCGCTGCGCTCGGGGAGAGCGTGCCTGCTCGCGCAAGGGATGGCGCTCGACCCTCGCCTGGTGCTCGACGAGCTCGCGATCCTCGAGCAGCACGGCGCGCTCGCCGCGCCGCTCGAGATCGATCAGCGCGCGCAAGTCGTCCTGCCCCACCACGTGCTGCTCGACGCCTTGCGCGACGAGTCCGAGGGCGCGAGCGGCTCGCCGCGACGCGGGGTCGGGCCCGCCTACATGGACGCGGTCGCGCGGCGCGGCGTGCGGATGGGCGACCTCTTGACCGGGGACGGGCTCGCCCAGCGCATCGAGGCGAGCATCGAGGCGAGCGCGCACGCGCTGCGCGAGCTCGGCGGCGAGGTGCCCGACCCGAAGGCCGTGCACGACGAGTACGTCGCGGCCGGCGAGAAGCTCCGCGCGCGGATCGTCGACGGCTCGCGCCGCATCACCGACCTCACCGCCGAGGGCGGGACGGTGGTGCTCGAGGGCCCCTTCGGCACGATGGTCGACGTGACGCACGGCTACTACCCGTTCGTCGTCGGCTCCTCCACGGTGGCGGGCGGCGCCTGCGTCGGCACCGGCATCTCGCCTCGGAGCGTGGACAAGGTCATCGGCGTCGCGAAGGCGTACATCACGCGGCCGGGCCTGGGCCCCCTTCCGTCCGAGGTCACCGGCGACCTCGCGACGCACCTGCAGGACCGCGGCGGCGAGCTGAGCCCGACGTCCGCGCGTCCGCGCCGCTGCGGCATGTTCGACGTGCCGGTCCTGCGGTACGCCGCGCGCGTCAACGGCTTCGACGAGGTCGCGCTCACCAAGCTCGACGTCCTGACCGGCCTCGACGAGATCCCCGTCTGCGTCGGCTACGAGCTCGACGGCGACGTCCGCGACGAGCCGCCCTTCGAAGGGCAGTCCCGCATGCAGCCGCTCACCGAGATGCTCGCCGGCTGGCGCGAGTCGCTCGCCGACTGCCGCACCTACGCGGAGCTCCCGGCGAACGCGCGCGCCTACGTCGAGTTCATCGAGCGCAACGCCGGCGTCCACATCACGCGCATCGGCGTCGGCCCGGACCGCGCACAGACCATCACCCGCTGAGGAGCGCCTGAGGTACACTCAGCCTCGATGAGCATCGCCCGCCGTTCCGGTGAGCTCGTGTTGCTTCCGGTGCTCGACCCCAATCGCGCTGCGCCGTTCTACGAGCAGCTCGGCTTCCGCGTGACCAGCGAAGATCCCGAGGAGGTCGTGCTCGAGAAGCCCGGCATGCAGCTCGTGCTCGAGCGCGTCGACGTGCTCGAGCGCGACGACGGCCGGCCGCGCATCGAGATCATGGTCGACATCGACGTGCTCGACCGGATCTGGCGCGGCGACTCGCGCGACGAGCCGACCCTGCCGGGGCCGACCCTCGCGCCGGAGGGCGTGTTCGAGTATCGCGCGCGTGATCCGTCGGGCAACCGCGTGCGGATCACCGCGCCGCTGCCCGAGCCCGACGTGCCGTGATCGACGAGCTCGAGAGCGATCGTCCGCTGGCCGAACGCCTCGAGGTCGCCCGCGCGGAGCCGCCGAGCCCGGAGGCCGCCCTGCGCATCGCCCTCTGCGCGGCGCTCGCGATGCGTACGCAGGAGGCCGCGTCCGCGCTGCGCGCCGCGGCGGACGGCGCGAGCCCGGAGCGCCACGCCGCGGTCGCGACGCTCGTGGCGCTCTGGTCGGGGGACCCGCGCCGCGCGCTCGTCGCCGCGGAGCGCGCGCCCGATCACCCGGACGCGCGCGCGCTCGCCGCCGAGGCGCTGCGGCTCGAGGGCGACCACGGCGGCGCGCGCGAACGCGTCGAGGGCCTCCTGGAGGTCCACCCGTTCGCGCGCCTGGTCGCCGCGCACACGCACGTGGACGACGAGCCCGCGCGCACGCTCGCGATGCTCGCCGGCGTCGAGCGCGGGGGCGTGCTCGGCGCGCGCGCCCGGCGGATCCGCGCGCGCGCGTGGCTGGCCCACGATCCGCCCGAGCCGCTCCGCGCGCGCGACGAGCTGAGCGCCGGGGTGTGGCGGCTCGCGCGCCTCGGCGCGCCGGACGAGCTCGGCCGCGCGTACCTCCTCATGGCCGAGGTCGAGGGCCTCATCGAAGGTGGCGCCGGAGGCAGCCGCGCCGCGTCCTGGCTGGCGCGCGCGCACCCGCTGCTGACGCGCACCGGGACGAGCTTCGATCAGGCGCTCTTGCGCAGCGCGTTCCGCCGCTTCGGGCGGCGCGCGATCGACCGCCTCGTCGACCGCGACCTCGAGCGCCCGATCGAGGGGTTCCGGCGCGTCGGCGCGCGCGCGACGGACCTCTCGCGCGCGGCCGAGGAGGCGCACTCGGACGAGGCCGCGCGACGACGGCTCGAGCAGGACCTGCGCGACGCCCTCGCCGACCTCACCGATCAGGGCGAGTCGCTCATCGCCGCGCTCGAGGGCGCGCTCGTCGACAAGGAGCGCACGGGGAGGCTCGTCGACGTGGTCCGCGGCCTGTTCCTGCTCGCCCACGAGGGGACGCTCGATCACGAGATCCCGCGCCTCGTGCTGTCGCTCGGCGGCGAGTCGGCGACGCTCGGGCTCGCCAGCGGATCCGGCTGGTCGGTGGTCTCCGAGGCGGGGTCTCGCCCGCCCGAGCTCGGCGCCCTCGGCACCGCGCTCACGAGCGCGCTCGCCGACGGCTCGGCGCGGGTGCTCGGGACGGACGACCGGGTGTTCGGCGTCGTGCCGATCCGGGCAGGCGACGCCGAGCGCGTGCTCGTGCTGCGCGGCGTCGGGCGCGGCGGCCGCGCCGCGGAGGTCGAGCGGCTGCAGGTCGTCGCCTCCGTCGCGAGCGCGGCCTACGAGCAGGCGCGCAGCGCCGAGCAGCTCCGTCTGGCCGCCGCGCGGGACGCGGCCACGCTCGAGGCGATCCGCGACGCGATCGTCACGCTCGACCGTCGCGGCCGGGTGCGCGCCATCAACGGCGCGGGCGCCGCGCTCCTCGCGGTGCCGGCCGCGGACGCGATCG
Organism: Sandaracinaceae bacterium; assembly: GCA_019637095.1. Lineage (GTDB taxonomy): Bacteria > Myxococcota_A > Polyangia > Polyangiales > Sandaracinaceae > JACKEC01. The sequence continues at coordinate 42,223 of JAHBWG010000041.1, forward strand.
GCCGGCCGCTCGGCGAGCTGCCCGGGCTGGCCCCGCTCGCGGAAGCGGCGGAGCGCGCGGTCGACGACGAGACCATCTCGCTGCGACACGTCGACGTGCTCGCGCGCGCGCGCAAGTTCGAGGACGGCGTCGTCCTGACCATCCAGGAGCTCGGGCGCGCGCGGCAGCTCGCGCACAAGCTCGTCGGCTCGAGCGCGCGCTTCACGTTCGAGGACCTCGTCGGCAAGGACTCCATGTTCCTCGACGCGGTCGCGGACGCGCGGCGCGTGGCGGTGGCCGACGTCCCCATCCTGATCACCGGCGAGAGCGGGACGGGCAAGGAGCTGCTCGCGCAGGCGATCCACAACGCGTCGCCGCGCGCCGCGCACCCGTTCGTGGGCGTGAACGTGGCGGCGATCCCGCGCGAGCTGCTCGAGAGCGAGCTCTTCGGCTACGAGAGCGGCGCGTTCACGGGCGCGCGGGCGGGCGGCCACGCGGGGCGCTTCGAGCTCGCCGGCCGGGGGACGATCCTGCTCGACGAGATCGGCGACATGCCGTTCGACATGCAAGCGAAGTTGCTCCGCGTGCTCCAGGAGCGCAGCGTCATGCGGCTCGGCGGCACGCGGGTGGTCCCCGTGAACGCGCGGGTCATCGCGACGACGCACCGCGACCTCGAGCGCTCCGTCGAGGACGGCACGTTCCGCCTCGATCTCTTCTACCGCCTGCGCGTCGTGCACCTGCGGCTGCCCGCGCTGCGCGAGCGGCCCTCCGACATCGCGCTGCTCGTCGAGCACCACTTGGCCCGGCACGCGGAGCGCGCCGGCCGCGCGCCGCTGCGCCTGGGCTCGCGCGTGCTCGCGGAGCTCGAGCGCTACCGCTGGCCGGGGAACGTGCGCGAGCTCGCCAACCTGGTCGAGGGGATCGCGAGCCTCACGCCGATCGACGCCGAAGAGATCACCGAAGTGCCGCAGGTGCTGCGCCGGATGAGCTCACGCCCCGCGCCGCCGCGGTCCGTCGGGCCACCGGCGCCGAGCGCGGTCGAGCCGCTCGACGAGGTCGAGCGGCGCGCGGTGGCGCAGGCGCTCGCCGCGTTCGACGGCAACGTGCTGCAGGCCGCCAAGGCGCTCGGCATCGCGCGCGGCACGCTGTACCGCAAGATGGAGCGCTACGGCCTCAAGGAGTGATTCGCGCGTCGCCTCGGGCTCACGGCTGGACGACGTCGGCGAGCCCGATGTCGACGTGGATCCTGCGCGCGTCACGGGCGCCGAACGCGCGGCGCATCCCGCGCTCGGCCGCGCGGCGCACCGGCGCGTCCGCGTAGTGGCCGAGGCACGCGCGGTAGTCGCGCACCGCGTCGGCGCGCCGGCCCGAGAGGTCGCGCGCCCGCCCGCGCCAGAGGTGGAACGCGGCGCGCCGCTCCGGGTCGGGGTGGCCGATCGCGAGCGCGCGGTCGAGCGCCGCCTCCGCTTCGTCGGCGTCGCCCGCCTCGAGCGCGAGCAGCCCGCGCACGTAGTGGTAGAGGGGCTGCTCGGGCGCGAGGGCGCTCGCCTCGCCGATCGCCGCGCGCGCGCCGGCGAGGTCGTCGCGATCCACGTACGCGACGTACGTGCGGCGGAAGCGCTCGAACGCCTCCGCGCCCGCCGCCTCGACGCGGAGCTCTCCCCGCTCGGGCGCGTGACCCATCCGCGCCAGGCTGAAGGGCACGAACGTCCCGTGGCTCGTCGGCGCCTCGCCGGTGCCCACCCACACCGTGCCGTCCTCGGGCCGGAACACCACCGAGCCGACGGTCATGACCATCGCGATCGAGTCGCGCACGCGGCACGCGCTCGCGCCGGTGTCCCCGAGGATCTCCGCCATCCCCTGCGGGTCGAGCGCGCCCGCGCGCTCGGCGAGCAGCTCGTTGGCGCGGCGGTGCCGCCCCTCGTTGTGCCGCCAGTACGAGCCGTAGAAGCTCACCTCCGTCTCGCCGAGCTCCTCGTCGAGGTAGACGTTGGCGTAGCCGAACCGCTCCGCGCTCGGCTCGACGCGATGGGCCACCTTGCGGTCCGGGCTCTCCTCGTAGCAGAGCACCTCGCGCGTCTTTCCGTCGGTCACGACGTACGTCCAGCAGCCGATCGGCGTGTGCGCGTCGAGGATGCGCTGCGCCTCGTCGAGGTCCTCGGCCTCGCGCATCACGACGTCGCCGACGACCCCGATCGGCACGCCGCCCAGGCGCGTGCGATCCGTGAACATGTGCTGGTGCACGGTGAGCGTGAGGCCCGCCTCGTTCATCGCGGTGATCCCGCCGAGCGCCACGCCCGCCGCGGCCACGCTCACGTAGCGCAGGCCCTCGTCGGGCTCGTGGAAGATGACCGTCTTGGTGCTCGGCCAGCAGCCGACGCCGTGGTAGTCGAAGTTGCGCGCGTGCAAGAGCGCGCCGTCCGCCGTCGCGCTGCCCCACGCGACCGCGCTCGTGCAGCCGAGCTCGAGCCCGATGCGGTGGGCGACCGCGGGGCCGTCGCCCCGCAGCTGCATCATGCGAGAGGCGACCCACATCAGCGCGTCCGGCATCGTGCAGCCGTCGAGGAACGACTGCGGGTCGAGCCCGGCGCCCTCCGCGAGCCCCCGCAACGTGTCGTGCGCGAAGCGAGGCATCTCCCGCGCGACGCGGCGGCCGACGGTGCGCTGCAGGGCCGGCCACACGAGCCCGGAGAGCGGGCCGAGCGCGCCCTTGCCCATGAGGCTCTGGACGACGCGGCGGTAGTACGGGATCGGGCCACCGCGGACCTCGTCGGCGAGCAGCGCGCCGTGCTGGAAGCCCATGTCGTAGAAGCTGCCGCCGACGTTCAGCACGTTGACGTCGCCGACGCGGGTGAGCGCGCCGCGGCCGATGCGGCGCGTCGCCGGGCGGGGGCTCGGGCGGGGATCGTTCGTCTCGAGGTTCATCGCGCGTGGTCTCCGGAGATCAGGGTCGAGAGGGACTCACCGGTCGAGAGCGCCGCCGCCGCGAGGACGCGGGGGCTCGCCCAGTCGTGATAGGCGCCGACGATCATCCGGACGGACGCGGCGTCGCGCTCGCGGAAGAGGCGCACGAGGGTGCGCACGCCGGTCAGGTGCGGCTCGGTCGCGGGGCGCACCGCGTTGAGCACGTCGCGCAGCTCCGTCGCGACCTCCTGGTTCCACCACACGAGCATCTCGAAGATGCGGTTCTGCGTGGCGCGCGCGACGAGCCGCGCGAAGCGGTCCGCCTCGTGGTGGTAACGCTCGCGATCGCCGAGGGCCGTCGCGAGCACGTCGACTTGACGGTCGAGCGCCTCGAGGTCCGCCTCGGTCCGGCGCTCCGCCGCGAGCACCGACATCTGGACGTCGAGCGTGGCGCGGATCTCGAGGTAGTCGCGCAGGCGCGCGCGGTCGACGCGGCCCTCGCTGGGCACGAGCATCGCCTGGAGCACCTCGGGGCTCACCGACGCCATCGGGTCGAGCACCGCGGTCCCGCGCCGCTTGATCGGCCGCACCAGCCGGTGGACCTCGAGCAGCTTGATCGCCTCGCGGACCACCGAGCGGTTCACGCCGTACTCGAGCGCGAGGTCCGGCTCCTTCGGGAGCAGCGCGCCGACCGGGATCGAGCCCCCCACGATCCGACGCAGCAGGTCCCCCGCGACCCGATCCGCCTTTCGTCCGCCGCCGAGCACGCGGTACTTATAAATCAGGTTTATTCTCTGTCAACAGGTTTGATGGCGCGGAGAAAAAGCGTGGCGACCCGTCGCGCTTCGGAATCTCTTCAGAGTCGGCTCGTCGATGGAGGTGTGAGCCGAGAGAAAGGCGGCTCCCTCCCCAGGCGCCCGACGACATCACGCTCCCTCCCCGACGGCGGGGACGCACCGCACCTCCCTCCTCCGCGGTCGTCCCCGCCGTCGCTCTCCTGACCGTCGATCGGCCCCTCGCGCGCCGCCGCGCGACGGAGAAGGAGTCAAGCGTCTGTAATCGCACATGAAAAAGGCGATGACGCGCTGCGTGTTCTTTCGGGTTGCACGGCCGCCTTTCGCTCTCATGATTCGGGGGTCCCGCGACGACGGAGCGGTCGGTATCGACGCCCTTGGGGGAGGAAGCGCGCACCGGGCGCCTGCCCGGAGCCCTCTCTGATTCGAGCGGTTCCCAGACCCGAACATGAAGAAGAACACTGCCACCGCCGCGCGCGTCCGCTCGCGGCCCCGAAGCCTCCGCGACCCGTTCGACCTCTACCTCGCCGGGCTCGGTGATCTCACGCCGCCGCTCGACCGCGAAGGCGAGGTCGCCGCGGCGACGGACATCGAGGCGGCGGAGATCGAGTGCTTCGACCTGATCCTCGACGCGGGCATCGCGCTGCCGGAGCTCGCCGAGTGGTACGACCGGCTCGCCTCCGGCGAGGCGTCGGTGCTCGAGCTGACGCACCTCGGCTCGTACGAGGGCAAGGAGGGGCACGCGCTCCTGCTCAAGCGCCTCGACGACGCGCGCAAGGCCGAGGCGTGGTGCCAGAAGCTCACGCAGCGCCGCGCCGGCTCGGGCCCCGAGCGCCGCGTCGCCCGCGACCGCAGCTGGGAGCGCCGCGCCAAGGCGACGCGCAAGATCGCCCTGCACCGCGAGCGCATGCAGGCGGTGATCGAGCGGGTCGGGCGCGAGCTCGATCGCTTCGTCGACTCCGAGGGTCGCGAGGACCCGAACGCCGCCGAGGTGGTGCGCCGCGCGGAGCTCACGCTCGGGCGCCGCCGCGCCGTGCTGCGCCGCATCGCCGTCACGCTCGGCGACGCGCGCCGCGACCTCGACCGCCGCCGCAACTTCCTCGCGGAGGCGAACCTGCGCCTGGTCGTGATGCTCGCGAAGGCGTACCGCGGCTCCGGCGTGCCGTTCCCGGACCTCGTGCAGGAGGGCAACCTCGGCCTGATGCGCGCGGTCGACAAGTTCGACCACCGCGTCGGGACGCGCTTCTCCACCTACGCGACGTGGTGGATCCGGCAGTCGATCGCGCGCGAGGTGACGCGCCACGCCGAGACGGTGCGCGTGCCCTTCGGGATGACCGAGAAGCGCAAGCGCCTGCGCCGCGCGGAGCGCGAGCTGACGCAGCGCTACGGGCGGCTCCCGAACGAGCTCGAGCTCGCGAAGGAGGTCGGCATGACGCTCGAGCAGACGCGTCGCTCGCTCGAGGCGCGCACGCGCAGCATCTCGCTGCACGCGCCGATGGGCGAGGAGGGCGACCGCTCGCTCGACGAGATGCTCGCGGACGACACGGCGCAGAGCGCGGACGATCAGGTGATCGCGCGCGAGCGCGAGGGCGCGGCCGCGAAGATCCTCTCGGTCCTGTCGCCGCGCGAGCAGTTCATCCTGCGCCGCCGCTTCGGGATCGACGGCGAGCCGGACGGGCTGACGCTGCGCGAGATCGGCGAGCAGCTCAACCTCTCGCGCGAGCGGGTCCGCCAGCTCGAGGCGCTCGCGCTCGCGAAGCTCCGCGCGGTGCTCGACGCCGAGACCGCGTCCGCGCCTCGCGTCGGGTCGATGTGAGCGAATCGATGTGAGCGAGTCGAGGCGACGCCTCGCTCATCGAGCGTCGAGGCGGCGCCTCGCTCATCGAGCGTCGAGGCGGCGCCTCGCTCATCGAGCGTCGAGGCGGCGCCTCGCTCATCGAGCGTCGAGCCGCGCGCGGTAGTACGCCGCCCACGCGGCCCACACCGCCTCGCGGGCGAAGCCCTCGACCGCGCGCCGTCGCGCCGCCTCCCCGTGCGCCGCGCGCAGCGCGGGGTCGTCCAGGTAGCGCAGGAGCGCGTCGCCGAGCCCGCGCGCGTCGCGCACCTCGACGAGCGCGCCGGTCCGGCCGTCCTCGACGGCGTCGACCACGCCGGTCGCGCGGTACCCGACCGTGGGCACGCCCGCGCACGCGGCCTCGAGCGGGACGTTCGGAAAACCCTCTCGGTACGAGGGGAACGCGAGCACGTCCATGCGCGCGTAGATCGGCGCGAGCTCCCACGTCTGCCCCAGGCTCACGACCCCCGGCGCGCTCGCGGCGCGGCGGGCGAGCGTCGCGTCGAGGTCGCCGACCGCGCCGGCGCCGACGAGCACGAGGCGCGCGCGCGGACGCATCGTGTGCACGCGCGCGAACGCGTCGAGCAGGTCGCCGATGCCCTTGTCCGGATCGAACCGGCCGACGAAGCCGATGACCTCGTGGCCGTCCTCGATGCCGTGCGCGGCGAGGCGCGCGCGGCCCTCGGCGATCCGCTCCGGCGTGCGCGCCCAGCGCGCGGGCTCGACCCCGTTCGAGGAGCCGCGGCCGACGATGCGCACCTTGTCGCGCGGGACGTAGCCGCCCGCGACCACCGCCTCGAGGAGGCTCTCGCTGTTGCAGACCACGTCGTGCGCGCACGCCGACGCGATGCGCTCGGTGGCGCCCAGGATCGCGCGCAGGGCGCCGGTCGTCGTCTCGAGGCGCAGCCCGCGCAGGAGGTAGATGCGCAGCGGCACCCGGAGCGCGCGCGCGGCGAGCATGCCGAGCAGGCCCGCCTTGGGCGTGCTCGCGTTCACGATGTCGGGCGAGAGCGCGCGCAGCGCGCGCGTGAGGCGGACGAGCGAGGCGCCGTCTCGCGCGGGGCGGATCGGGCGCTCCATCGGCACCGGCACGACGCGCACGCGCTCCCGCGCAGCGACCGCATCGAGCGCGGGGCCCGGCGACGCGATGACCGTCACGTCGAACCCCTCCTCGCGCATGAACGCGAGCTGGCCCCGCAGCAACACGTCGGCGCTCTTGGAATGGGTCACGACGTAGACGAGGCGAGCGGCTCGATAGAGGGTCACGCGACGCGGAGTGTAGCGAGCGATCATGCTATGAAGCGACCGATGCAGCGCGCCGCCAGGAGCTCCAACGAGCACAGCGCGCGCCGCGACCTCGAGCGCGTCGCGAAGCGCGCGATGGACATCGCGGGCGCGAGCGTCGGCCTCGTCGCGTTCGGCCCGGTGATGGGCGCGGCGGCGCTCGCGGTGCGCGCGACGATGGGCTCGCCGGTGCTGTTCCGGCAGGTGCGGCCGGGCCTCCACGGCGAGCCGTTCACGATCCTCAAGCTGCGCACGATGATCGAAGCGTCGACCGACCAGCCCGACGCTGTGCGCCTGACGAGGCTCGGCAAGCTCCTGCGCTCGACGAGCGTGGACGAGCTGCCGCAGTTCTGGAACGTGCTGCGCGGCGACATGAGCCTCGTCGGGCCGCGCGCGCTCCTCATGGAGTACCTCCCGCTGTACTCGCCGCGCCACGCCCGCCGGCACGAGGTCAAGCCGGGCCTCACGTCGTGGGTCGCCGTCCACGGCCGCAACACGGTGAGCTGGGAGGACCAGTTCGAGATGGACGTCTGGTACGTCGAGAACCAATCGCTCTGGCTGGACCTGAAGATCCTCGCGATGACGGTCGCGAAGGTGCTCGCCCGCGACGGCGTCACGCAGGAGGGACGCGCGACGCGCGACCCGTTCACGGGCCTCGCGCCAGAGCCCGGTTGAGCGGGGGCGAGCTCAGCGCTTGCGCCGCTTGCGGGCGAGGAGCGTCTCCGCGAGCGTGTCGGGCGCCGCGGGGCGCGCGTCGTCGGGCGGCGGTGGGTCCGCCTCGGGCGCTTCGTCCCGCGCATCCTCGGCGGCCGCGGCGGGCGCGAGCGCCGCAGGCGCCGCGGCGCGCGCGATCGCGACCGACGGCGCGGGCTCGTCCGCTGCGCTCGCGGCGCTCGCCGCGCTCGCGGCGCGCCACGCGAGCCGGCGCGGCAGCACGAGGCGGCGCAGCGCGACCGAGAGCAGGAGGAGGATCATCGCGAGCGCGACCAGCTCGCGCCACAGCGGCGTGAACGCGTGGATCGGCGGCGGCCGCTCCGCGAACACGCGCGCGAGGCTCCCTTCGCGCACGCGCCCGCCGCTCAGCGCAGCGATCTGTGCGAGCCGCGCGTGATCGGTGCCGTCGCCGCGCAGCTCGTCGCCGCGGGCGCGCACGACGCCCGCCGAGCCGACGAGGCCCTCGCCGCGCTCGCGCACCGTCACGAGGTAGGGCCCTGGCGCGTCCGCGTCGAAGCTCGCCTCGTATCGCCCGGACGCCGTCTCGGTCAGCGCCACCTCCGAGGAGCGCCCGCCCGGCCCCGCGATCGTCGCGGACAGGTCGAGGTAGTTGCGCACCCGCCCGAGCTCGTCGACGGCCTCGACGCGGATCTGCCCGCGGCCGCCGTCGAGGGTCACCGCGATCTGCGCGTCGCGACGCTCCGGCGAGCGCGCGAGCGAGCGCCCGAGCTGCCCGAAGAGCGCCGCGTAGCCCGGCCAGGCGAGCCACGGCCGGCCCCACGCCGCGCCCGCGTCGGTCGTGAACACCGCGCTCTGCCCGACGCCGTGCTGGTGCACCGCGAGGAGCGGATCGTCCTCGGTCGCGCCGAGCAGCACGGACGCGCGCGGCCGCACGTTCACCACCGCGTGGCCACCGAGCGCGGGCGCCGACGCGAAGTCGATCCCGCGCGTCACCGCCGACGGCTCGCCGACGCGCACGCGGAACGCCTCGTCGACGAGCGCCGCGCGGCTCGCCGCGATCGTCTCCTGCGTGAAGATGCGCGGCAGCTCCGTCATGTCCTCGACGATGTAGAAGCGACCGCCGCCGAGGTGTGAGAGGCGCTCGAGCTCGGGCGTGTCGGGGCCGTTGCCCATCGAGACGATCGAGGTGGTGATCCGGCGGCGCGCGGCGCCGCTGACGAGCGCGCGCGCGTTGGTCATCTCCTCGGAGTCGTAGCCGTCGCTGAAGAGCAAGAGGTGCTTGAGCTGCGTCGGCTGGCCCTCGAGCACGTCGTAGGAGGCGCGCAGCGTCAGGTCGACGAGGATGCCGCCGCCGCCGGGCCCCGCCGCGCGGATCCGCGCCGCGATGCGCTGCGGGTCCTCCACCGGCGTCATCGAGAGCGTCCAGTCGACCTCGGTGTCGACGTGCGCGACGGCGACGCGATCGAGCGGCGAGAGCAACATCGCGGAGCGCGCGGCCGCCTCGTTCGCGAGGTCGAGCTTGGTCCGGCCCGGTGAGACCTCCACCCCCATCGACCCGCTCTTGTCGATCGCGATCACCATCGCGAGCGACGCGCGGTCGCGGCGGCGCCGCAGGTCGAACGTCGCCGGCAGCACCTCCTCGATCGGCGTCTGCGAGTAGCCACCGAGCCCGAACGCGTCGCGCGCCCCGGCCATCAACAGCCCACCGCCGAGGTCGCGCACGTACGCGGCGAGCGCGCTCATCTGTCCCTCGGTGAACGCGCGCGCGCCGACGTCCGAGAGCACGACGAGGTCGTACGTCGCGAGCTCGGCGAGGTCCGCCGGGACGCGCTCGACGCCGCCGACCGCGACCTCGACCCCCGCCCCTGAGAGCGCCTGCGCGAGCGCGGCCGCCTCGGGCGGGCGCTCCGCGAGCACGAGCGCGCGCGAGCCGCCCGCCACGCGGATCAGCGCGGCGCCCTCGTTGTTCTCCGGCGTGGCGTCGGCGCCCGCGTCGAGCGGCTCGAGCAGCACCTCGTAGCGGTGCACGCCGGGCGATGGCGCGACCTCGCGCAGCGTGAGCACGTCGGCGCCCGCGCGGATCTCCGTCTCGCCCTGCGCGATCGGCTCGCCGTCGCGGCGCACCACCACGCGCACCCGCGCCGCGTCCGTCGCGCGCGTGACGACGCGCAGCTCGAGCGGCTGCCCCGGGTCGGCCACGGGCGGCAGGCGCACGCGCTCGATCGCGATCTCCGGCCGCGGCGCGCGCTCGATCGCGAGGACGTCGATCGGCACGCCGCGCCCCGCGGCGACCGCGGCCGCGGCGAGCGCGTCGCCGCGCGTCTCGACGCCGTCGCTCACGAGCACGAGCCGCGCGACGTGATCGCCCGGCAGGTCCGCGAGCCCGCGGCGGATCGCGGCGCCGAGGTCCGTCGCGTCGCGCGGGATCGGCGCGCGCACGACGCCAAAGCTCGGCCGCGGGGCCGGCGAGACCTCGGTCGCCGCGATCGCCCCGAAGGCGACGAGCCCCGCGAGGTCGTCCGCGCGCATCCCCTCGATCGCGCCCTGCGCCGCCGCGATCGGGTCCGCCGCGCCCTCCACGCTCAAGCTCCGGTCGACCAGGAAGATCACCGCGAGCCGGTCCACGGCGCGGCCGACCTCGAGCCGCGCGAGCGCGAGCGCGGCGAAGAGCGCCGCGAGGAGCAACGACACTTGCACCGCGCGGCGTGTGAGCCCGCGGTGCGCCGCGGGCAGGTGGCGGACGCGCCACAGCACGAGCAGCACCAGCGGCGCGCCGATCGCGAGCATCCACGGCGCGGCGAGCCGGATCACGCGGCCGCCCCCTTGCGCGTGCCCCAGAGGACCTCGATCGCGAGCAGCGCGAGCACCGCCCCGACGAGGAACGGCCAGGCCTCGCGGTGCTCGACCGGCTCGACGGTGGCGACGCCGCCCGCGCCCCCCCGGCGCGAGAACACCGCGCGGGGGGAGAGGTCGCTCTCCTCGGCGTCGGTGAGGTTGCGCAGCGCGAAGCGCTCGCGCTCGCCGACGCGCGCGACGAACACGCCCGGCTCCGCGGGAACGTCGATCACCGCGACGCCGCCGCGCGAGGTGCCGGCGAGCGCGCGGCCGCTCGGCGTCGTCACCCCGACGCGCGCGCCGTCGGGCGCGGGCACGCGCAGCGGCGCACCGAGCGCGCCCGGCGCGATCCCGCCGGCCGCGCGCCGCTCGCGCGCGCGCTCGAGCACGTTGCGGAAGAACACGACGAAGTCCGGGCGGCTCGTCCAATCCCCGTCGGCCGGATCGAACGCGACCAGCGTCGTCTCTCCGTCGGGCCGCGAGAGCGACGCGATGGCGGGCCCCGCGTCGGTCGTGAGCAGCGCGCGCGCGGAGCCGCCCTCGATCGGTCGGATCGCGCCGAGGTGCACGTCGGCGAAGCGCACGAAGCGCAGGCGCGGATCGCCCTCCTCCCACGAGACGAGCGTGGGCCGCGCGACCGGCGCGCCGAGGCCGACGCCGAACACCGCGTCCCCCGTCGGCGCGACGACGAGCGAGTCGCCCGGCGGCGCCGCCTCGGGCGTCGGTCCCGCGTAGACGAACAATCCATCGAGCGGCGGCGCGTCGGCGCCTCGCTCCGCGAGCCGCGCGAGCGAGGTGGCGAAGAGCTCGACCTCGCGGTCCGCGGAGAGCACGCGCGTGACCGCGGGCGGCGCGTCGCCCACCAGGAAGACCGGGAGCCGCCGCGCCGCCGGGCTCGGCGCCGCCGCGACGTCGTCGAGCGGGAACGGGTCGTCGCCGCCTACCGTCTCGAGCTCCACCCGCACGAGCGCGCCGCGCGCGGAGCCGTCGGGGGGGAGCTCGGCGCTCAGGACCAGGCCCGTCGGCTCGCCCGCCTCGAGCGTCAGCCGCCGCGCCGCGAGCTCGCGCCCGCCCTCGATCGAGGCGCGCACGCGCACTTCGCCGCGGCCCTCGCCGAAGCGCGCGAGGCGGACGAACACGTCGGCGCGATCCGAGATCTCCTCGCTCGGGTGCGCGCGGACGTCGAGCGCGAGGATCGCGTGGTTGGAGAGCGCCTCGCCGATCGGGCGCACCTCGACGGGGACCGTCGCGTCGAGCACGAGGGTGCCGGCGATCGCGGCGTCCGTGAACACGACGACGCGGCTCCCGGCCGGCGCGTCGCGCAGGCGCTCGGCGGCGAGGGCGACCGCCGCCTCGAGGTCGGCGCCCGGCCCGCGGACGCGGAGCCGATCGAGCGCCGCCTCGAGCCGCACGCGATCCGAGGTCGGCGCCGCGAGCACCTCGGCCTCCGCGCCCGCGGCGACGAGCATCATCGCGCCGCCGGGCGGCAGGTCCCGCGCGAGGCCGCGCGCGAGGCCGGTGGCGCGCTCGAGCCGCGTCTGTCCGTCCTCGCGCGCCGCCATCGAGCTCGAGACGTCGACCACGACGGCGAGGCGCGCGCCCGCGGGCACCTGCCCGGCGCCGGTCGGGCGCGCGAGCGCGAGCGCCCCTGCGATCAGGACGAGCGCCTGCAAGAGCAGCGAGAGGTGCGGCCGCAGCCGTTGCCACGGCCGCTCCGCCCGCAGGTCGCGCAGCGCCGCCTCCCACAGGAGCGTGGAGCCGACGATCCTGCGCTCGCGGCGCCGCTTGAGGACGTAGAGCAGGACGAGCGGCGCGAGCAGCCCGAGCCACGCCAGCGAGAGCGGGGAGAGCAGCTCCATTCACGCCTGCCCCGCGCGGGGCGCGGCGCCGAGGTAGCGGAGCAGGGTCGTCTCGAAGTCCTCCGCCGTGGAGACGCGGCCGTAGTAGAGGCCGCGCCGCTTGGCGAACGCGGTCAGCTCGTCGAGGAACGCGCGGACGCGGGCGCGGTACGCGCGCAGCGAGCGCTCGTCGAGCGACACCTCGAGCGAGGTGCCGCGCTCGGCGTCGACGAGCACGAAGTCGCCGCCCGGGGTCGGGTCGAGCTCCTCGGGGTGCACGACGTGCAGCAGCACCGGCTCGTGGCGCTCCGCGAGGAGGCGATCGATCGGGCGCTGATAGCCGGCGGGGTCGAGGAAGTCGCTGATCACCGCGACGAGGCCGGGCCGTGGGCGGCGCGCGCAGAGCTCGTCGACCGCGCGCGCGAGGTCCGTCTCGCCGCTCGGCGCGAGCGCGTCGAGGGTGCGCAGCAGCGTGCCCACGCGCTTCTTGCCACGCACCGGCGCGCTCGGCGCGCGCAGGCGATCCGCGAACGGCCAGACGCTCACCCGGTCCGAGCCGGTCAGCGCGACGTAGCCCAGGCCCGCCGCGACGTGCTTGGCGACGTCGAGCTTCTCGCGCGGCTCGCCGAGCGACGCGCTCGTGTCGACGAGGAGGTAGAGCGAGAGGTCCTCCTCGGCGACGAACAAGCGCAAGACGAGCTCCTCGAGCCGCGCGTACGCGTTCCAGTCGATGCGCCGCACGTCGTCGCCGGGGTAGTAGGGGCGGTGGTCGGCGAACTCGGCGGACGAGCCGCGGCGCGTCGAGCGGCGCGCGCCCGCGGACGCGCCCGCGAACCGCCGCCGCGCGACGAGGCGCAGCCGCGCGAGCCGCCGGAGGAACCCGGGGTCGAGCAGGCTCACGGCGAGGGCTCCGCCGGCTCGTCCGTGGCGCTCGGGTCGCTCGGCTCACTCGGCGCCGTCGCGTCCCGCGGCGCGCTCGACGCCTCGCGCGGGGGCGCATCCGCCGCGGAGGGCGCGGTCTCGCTCGCCGCGTCGCTCGCCGTCGGGTGCGACGACGCGCCCGCGGCGCGCGGGGCGCGCGGAGACGGCGCGGGGTGGCTCGGCCGGATCGACGCCGCGGCCTCGGCGAGCTGCGCGCGCCGCCGCTCGCTCGCCGCGCGCGCCCCGCGCACGCGCGCCTCCACCGTGGCCCAGCACGCGAGCGCGAGCAGCCCGTAGACGATCAGCGGCACCGCGAGGTGACCGAGGTGGGCCAGCGCGCGCGCCGAGGGGAGATCGTTGAGCTGCGCCGCGAGGATCACCGGGTAGACCGCCGAGAAGTGGACGGTGAGCGGCGCCGACTCGCTCAGCTCGTCCATCGCGCGCGTGTCGAGCAGGATCGCCACGAGGAACGGCGCGACCGCGGCGGCGGCGACGACCGCGAGCGTGACGATGCGCGCGGCGAGCCCGTGCCGCAGCACGAGCCGCATCCACGTCCCGAACGACGCCGCGAAGAGCGCGACGACCGCGAGCCCGGCCGCGAGCGCGAACGACGCGAGGTCCCACGCGAAGTGCTCGCTCCACGAGGGATGGAGGAGCCGCCGCAGCCCGACCATGACCACGAACAGCAGCGCCGCGGTGCCGACGATGAGCGCGAACGAGAAGCGCAGCGTGCCGGCGGCGCCCGGGCCGGCGAGCGCGAACGCACGGCGCACGACCGACGCCTCGCGCAGCGCGAGCTCGTAGGGCCTCGGCGGCAGCGGGGGCTCGTTCGCGAAGAGCAGCGCGTAGAACCCGAGCAGGAGCCCGAGCAGCGTCAGCCCGAGCAGCGTCATCTGCGCCTGCGATCGCGCCGAGGTCGTGAGCGCGAGCGCCACCGCGGCGACGAGCGCCGTCGCGAACGTCATCACGATCGCCCAGCGCTTGAGCGGCGCGCTGCGGTTCTCGGCGGCGGGCCGGACGCCCGCGACGGCCGACGCGAGCAGGAACCAGACGGGCAGGCCGATCGCGTACGCGGTGCCCCCGAGCAAGAGGACCCAGGTGTCCCACTCGCCCGCGCGCACGGTGAACGCGTCGATGTAGAAGAACGGGCCCTCCATCGTGAGGTGCCACTCCGAGTGCGCGATGCTGCCGAACGCCGTCATCACCGAGGTGCTCGCGAACGCGAACGGCACGTAGAAGAACGTCGCGAGCACGATCGCGAGCCGGGTGCTCGGCAGCCGCGCGCTCAGCGCGATCCCGAACGCGATCGCCGGCGCGAGCGCCACGAGCATCGAGAGCAGTCCGACGACGACCTGCGTGGGCGCGACGCCTCCGAAGAGGAAGCCGATGCCGCTCACCGGCGCGAGCGCCACGAGCACGAGCGCGAACGAGGCGTAGGCGGCGAGGAACTTCCCGTGCACGACCCGCGACGCGCTCATCCCGCTGAGCTGCAGCGACTCCCACGTCTGCTGCTCGCGCTCGCTCGTGATCGCCGTCGCCGCGTAGCCGGGCGCGATGAGCGCGATGACGAAGAGCGTCGTGCCGAGGAAGAGCTGGAGGAGCCCCTGGCCCACGCTCGCGGGCGGCACGTCGCCGGACGCGACGATCACGCCCGTGCTCAGCACGAGCAGGCTCACGAGGCCGGTCGACACGTAGAGGAAGCGCGCGAACAGCGCGGTGCGGAAGGTCGCGCGCAGCTCCTTGAGCAGGATCGGGTTCGGGTCCTCGATCGCGCCGCGCGCCGCCTCGACGATCCGCGCGATCACTGGAGCTCTCCCTTGGTGACCTCGAGGAAGATCCGCTCGAGGTCGTTGCGGTCCGGCTCGACGCGCACGACGCGCAGCCCGCGCGCGACGCAGTGGGCGACGATGTCGGCGATCGCCTCGTCGCCCCCGCGGTAGGTGAGCTCGTAGGCGCCGTCGGGGTCGCGCTCGGCCGCGAGGACCGCGGGCGCGGCGCGCAGCAGCTCGAGCGCGTCCTCGGGCGGCGCGTAGAGGCGCACGCGCACGCCGCGCTCCGGGTGCAGCTGCTCGCCGATGGCGCCGACGTCGCCCGAGGCGACGAGCCGCCCCTTCTCGAGGATCGCGACCGACGTGCACATGTCGCTGAGCTCGGTGAGGATGTGGCTCGACAGCAGGATCGTCTTGCCCAGGCGCTGGAGCTCCTCGATGAGGTCGCGCATCTCGATGCGCGCGCGCGGGTCGAGGCCGTTCGCCGGCTCGTCCAGCACGAGCACCTTCGGGTCGTGGAGCAGAGTACGCGCGATCGCGAGCCGCTGCTTCATCCCCTTGCTCAGCGCGCGCACGAGCCGATCGCGCAGCTCGCCGAGGTCGGTCAGCTCCATCACCGCGTCGACGGTGCGCGCGCGCGTCGAGCGCGGCAGGTCGTGCGCGGCGGCGAAGAACTCGAGGTACTCGCGGATCGTGACGCGCTCGTAGACGCCGAAGTTGTCCGGCATGAAGCCGAGGACCTCGCGGACGCGCGCGGGCTCGTCGACGCAGTCGATCCCGTCGACGAGGACGCGCCCGTCGTGGGGCTCGAGCAGCGTCGCGATCATGCGCAGCGTCGTCGTCTTGCCAGCGCCGTTCGGGCCGATGAAGCCGAAGATCTCGCCCGCGGGCACGGTGAAGCTGACGTCGCGCAGGACGTGGAGCGGGCCGAACCAGTGGCTGACGTGCTCGACGCGGATCACGGGCCGCCCTCCCCGTCGAGCGGCGCGTCGAGCGCGGGCTCCTCGAGCTCGGAGGCCTCGTCCTCGAAGGGCGTCCCGGGCGCGAGGACGCCGCCGTAGCCGTCGTCGACGAGCACCGGCGCGCGCGCGAGCGGCGGCGGGCCCTCGGGGGTGGGCTGGACGCGGATCCAGCGCTCGTCCTGTTCGGCGGCGAAGGTGCCGCCGAGCTCCTCGCGGCGCGCGGCGAGGCGCGCGTAGAGGACCGGCGCGCCCTGAGGGATGAGGTTCCCGCCGAGCAGGTGCACGACGCCGCGCAGCCGCGCGCGAGCGTCCGCGTCGTCGGCGCCGCCGGTCACCGCCGCGAGCGTCCGCGGCGCCTCGGCGTCGGGGCCGAGCAGGAAGTGGCGGTCGAGCGAGCGCGCCGCCGTCGTCGGGATCTCGCGGCGCTGTCCGGGCGCGAGGTCGCCGACGACGTAGAGCGAGCCGCCGGCGTCGACGACGACGGCGCCCGCGAGCGGCGTCGTGCTCGCGTTGACCACCGCGACCAGGCGCGCGCCGCTGCGCTCGAAGCGGATCGGGCCGCCCAGATCGAGCACGCGATCCTCGCGCAGGAAGGTCGTCTCCCAGAGGCCGGCGCGGAAGTCCGTCAGGCGCGGGCTCGCGCCGGCGCCGCGCAGCACCGGGCCCTCGCCCGAGCCGCCGCCGACGTGCCGCACCACCTCGCCCGGCCCGGGCCCCGGGAGGTCGAACGTGCCCGGCCGCGTCGAGTAGAGGCCCGTGTAGCGGCGCGCGAGCGCGCGCGGCTCCCCCTCGAGCGCCTCGAGGACCTCGACGCGGCGGTAGCGCATGACGACGCCCTTGCCGACGTAGCCGACCGCGAGCAGCACGACCACGCAGCCGCTCGCGACGAGCGGCGTCGTCACGAGCGCGAGCACCGGGCGGTTCTGCCGCGCGACCCAGCCGAAGTTGAGCGGCCCGACGAGCACGACGTAGAAGAGCAGCACGAGCGCGACGAGCACGAGCGCCGGGCGGAACGCCTGGTTCGGATCGAGCGCGGCGCGCAGCGTGCCGAACGAGCCGGCCTCGTCCCAGTAGCGGCTGTCGAGCTCCTCGACGCCGCGCGCGAACGGCAGCGCCGGCGCGACGTCGTGGCTCGTCGCGAGCATTGCCGAGACGAGCGCGCGAGAGGCGCCGCCCTCGATCGCCGCGCCGCTCTCGAGGTCGTAGGGCGCGACGAGCACGCGGCCGAAGCCGACGCGCGTCATGCAGCCTCCCGCCGGGACGGCGCGCGCCGTCTCGCAAGCGAGCCGCCGCGTCCCGGGCGGGCTCGCCCACTCGGGGTCGACGTGCATCTCCTCGCTCCGCGTCATCGGACCGGCGAGCGCGGTGAGCCACGGCTGGCGCAGGTCCGCGTCGCTGCGCGGCGACACGAGCAGCGTCCCGCCGGCGCGCAGCCAGTCCTCGATCGCCTCGCGCCCGGCGGCCCCGACCCGCGCGAGCGCCGGGCCCGACGCGACGAGCAGCCCGACCGTGGACCACCCCGCGCCGCCGTCGGGCAACAGCGGATCGCCGCTCGCGCCGTCGAAGCGCACCGTGCCGACGGGGAAGCGCGCGCGACGCGGCAGCCCGCCCGCGAGCGTGTCGACGTCGAGATCGAGCAGCGCGCCGCGCAGGCGCGGCGGGTCCGAGAGCAGGACCACCGAGCGCTCGGAGGGAGCGTAGTCGATGCTGCGCTCGGCGCGCCCGAGCACGCGCCCGTCGGCGTCGAAGCGCACGACGATCGTGTTGCCGGGAGAGCCGCCGAAGACGGAGAACGAGAGCCGCCGCGTCTGCCCCGCCGGGACGTCGATCGCGTCGGCGCGCCGGTAGCTCGTCCCGCGATAGCCGCTCACCCGCGTCTCGACGACGCCGCGCTGATCGGTCCGCGTGCGGTTCTCGAGCTCGACGACGATCGGCGCCCAGCCGTCTCCGATCAGCGTGCCCTCCCCGAACAGCGCGCCGACCTCCACGCGCGCGGGCGTCCAGAGGCTCTGCTCCTGCGCCGCCGCGCGCGCGGGCGCGAGGAGCGCGAGCAGCCCGAGCGCGAAGAGCTCGGGCGCGCGGCACGCGCGGCTCACCCCGCCAGCGCCTCCACGCGATCGGACGGGCGCGGGACCTCCGCGAGCAGCCGCGCGAGGATCGCGTCCGTCCCGACCCCGTCGGCCTCCGCTTCGAAGCTCGGGATCAGCCGGTGGCGAAGCGCAGGATACGCGACGCGCTCGAGGTCCGCGAAGCTCACGTGCGCGCTCCCGCGCATCAGCGCGTGGACCTTCGCGGCGAGCACCATCGACTGCCCGCCGCGCACGCCCGCGCCGTAGCGGAGCAGGCGCTTCGCGGTCGGCGCCGCGCCGGCGTCGCTCGGATCGCTCCTCCTCACGAGCTGCGCGACCCACCGCGTGAGCCCCTCGGCGACGTACACCTCGCGCACGAGCGCGCGCATGGCGAGCAGGCGCGGTCCGTCGACGACGCGCGGGACCTCCGCGACGTGCGTGCCCGTCGTGCGCTCGAAGATCGCGACGAGCGTCTCCTCGTCGGGGTTGGGCACGAGCACCTTGAAGAGGAACCGATCGAGCTGCGCTTCGGGCAACGGGTACGTGCCCTCCATCTCGATCGGGTTCTCCGTCGCGAGCACGAAGAACGGCTGCTCGAGGCGGTGCACGGTGCCCGCGATCGTGACGCTGTGCTCGGCCATCGCCTCGAGCAAGGCGCTCTGCGTCTTGGGCGTCGCGCGGTTGATCTCGTCGGCGAGCACGAGCTGCCCGAAGATCGGGCCCTTCGCGAGCTCGAACCGCTTGCGCCCGCGCTCGTCCTCGACGACCACGTTGGTGCCGACGATGTCGCCCGGCATGAGGTCCGGCGTGAACTGGATGCGCGAGAAGCGCAGCTCCATCGCCTCGGCCAACGTGCGCACGAGCAGCGTCTTGCCGAGCCCGGGCGCGCCCTCGAGCAGCGCGTGGCCGCCCGCGAAGAGGCACATCAGCACCTCCTCGACGACATCGGCCTGACCCACGATCACCTCGGCGACCGCCGCGCGCAGCGCCGCGGCCGTCTCGCGGAAGGCGTGCGCGCGATCCTCGCTCTCGCTCATCTCGATCCTCCACCGCCGAAGTAGGTCCGCACGTGCTCTCGGTAGTCCTCGGGGATCGGCGCGCGCTCGATCGCGCCCGCCCTGCCCTCGACCGCTTCACCGCTCGCCTCGGGCGCGCCGAGGCCCTCGGGCAGCGGCGCCCCCTCCGGGCTCACCCACTCGAACGTCGTCTGCGACGGCGCGCCGGGGCCCATGCGCGGCCGCACGCGCGCGAGCGGTCCGTCCGAGCCGGGCACCGGCGCGCTCTGTCCGCCGCGCTCGCCCGGCCCGCCGCCCGAGCCGGTCCCTCCGGAGCCGGACCCGGAGCCCGAGCCGCTCCCCGAGCCCGAGCCGCTCCCCGAGCCCGAGCCGCTCCCCGAGCCGGCGCCGCTCCCCGAGCCCGGCCTCGCGATCGGGATCCCGCCGCCGGCGCCGGCCGTCAAGCTCGTTTGCATTCGATCGAGCTGATCGATCGCCTCGCGCAGCCGCCGCTCGAGCTCGTCGGCGTCGAGCGGCTGGCCCTCGGCGTCGGCGCGCGCGCTCGCCTCGGCGTTCTCGGCCGCCTGCGCGCGGCGCATCGCGTCGGCGAGCCGCTGCCGCTCCTCGGGCGTCAGGCGCGACCACGCCTCGCGCATCGCGTCGACCATCTCGCGCGTGAGCTGGCTTCCGTCGCCGTCGCGGGAGAGGCGCTCGAGCTGCCGCGCCACGCGCTCGCCTTGCAGCTCGGGCAGCGCGTCCGCGAGCTCGCGCGCGAGCTCGGCCTGCTCGCGCCGCCGCTCGAGCAGCCGCTCGCGCGCCGAGAGAGACTGCGCCAGCGCCTCGTCGCCCTCGCGCCGCGCCGCCGCGAGCGCCTCGCGCAGCGCGTCGCGCGCGCGCTCGCGATCCGCCGCCTCGCGCCGCGCCGCCGCGCGCTCCACGGCGCGATCGAGCGCCTCGAGGTCGCGCTCCTCGAGCGCGCGCCGCAGCTCCGGCTCGCGCGCGAGGGCCTGCGCCGCCGCGTCGCGCGCCCTGCGCTCGTCGGCGCTCTGGCGCTGGCGCGACGCCTCGAGCCGCGCCCGCAGCGCCTCGAGCCGCTCCTCCGCCTCGCGCCGGTCCATCCCCGCCGCGAGCGCCGCGCGCAGCTCCCGCGCCTCGCGCGCGAGCTCGTCGAGCTCGCGGCGGCGCGCCGGATCGCGCTCCTCGGGCGCGAGCCGCTCGATGCGCTCGAGCGCCTGCGCGTCGAGCGTGCGCACGCGGTCGCCGTCTGCCGCGCCGCCGCCGACGCGCGGCGGCACCGGCGCGAGGAGCGCCGCGGCGAAGAACACCGCCGGCGCGACGAGCCACGCCGCGCCTCGGAGCCCGAGCGAGAGGCGCACCTCCTCCTCGTCGGCGGCCGCGAGCCGCTCCTGGGCCGCGCGCACCGTCGGCTCGAGGAACGCGGGCACCTCGCGTTCGAGCTCCCACGCGGTCAGGATCGCCTCGCCCGCCTCGAGCCGGCGGTCCACGAACATGACGAGCGCCTCGTCGTCGGGCCGCGCGCGGCGCGCGCGCAGCCAGCCGAGGAGCGGCCCGAGCGGCAGCACGAGGGCGGCGCTCCACTTGGGCGCCCACGGCCACACGATCGCGAGCAGCACGGCGAGCGCCCCCGCGACGACCGCGACGGTCACCGTGCTCTGCAGCATCGCCCGCGCGAGCAGGCGGCGCCGGATCGCACGCACGAGCACGTCGAGCCGTTGCATCGGGGGGCGAGTGTCGCTCGTGCGGTGCGCGGTCTCCAAGTGTGTTTCCCCGACCCGAACCGTAGGGCCGCCCTTGGGCCGAGGCGCGGCTCGCCGGAGGCGACGGCGCGGAGGCCTCGTGGCATTCCCGTGGCGCCGACTTGCGCGCGCGCTCGACCCGATCGATGACCGGGGGATGGGACGCGCGTGGGTGTGGGCCGGGCTCGCCGTCGTGTGCGCGGCGTGCGACGGCCGGGCGGAGACGGACGTGGACGGCGGAGCGCGGCAGGACGCGGGCGACGCGGCCGCGGACGCGGCGAGCCTCGAGGACGGCGGCGCGGCGACGTGCCTCGAGCAGCTCGCCGAGCGGCGCGTGGCGCTCGACCCGATGGGACCGCTCACCCAGATCCACCCCGAGGTCTTGTTCGATGGCGAAGCGATCTGGGTCGTGTACTCGCGGCCGGAGCCGGGGGGCGGGAACTTCGACGTGTGGGCGACGCGGCGCGCCTGCGACGGGAGCGTGCTCGTCGCGCCCTTCCTCGTCTCGGCCGACCCGGCCGGCAACGACGTCGATCCCTCGATCGCAGCGAGCGGCGAGACCCTGCTCATCGCGTGGGTGACCGACGACGGCTCGGGCGGGATGGGCAACCTGCAGATCCGCTCGAGGACCTTCGCGCGCGACGGCGCGCCGCGGGACGCCACGGATCGGACGCTGCGCACGTCGTTCGAGGGGGCGCCCGTCCTCGACAGCCACCTCGGCGCGGCGCTCGTGGCGCGGCCGGGCGGCGGCTTCGTGCTCGCGGGGACGCGCGCGGTGCCCGACCGGCTGCGCTTCTCCGTCTACGCGCAGGACCTCGGGCTCGACGGCGCGCTCGAGGCCGAGGCGCGCGAGCCGGCGCCCGAGGTGCTCGTCTCGCACACGAGCGCGGCGATCGCGATCGACGCCGCGGGCGGGCGCTGGCTCGTGTTCGACCGCGCGCCGGACGACGGCGCGACGCACGTGCGGCTCGATCGGCTCGACGGCAGCGAGTCCGCGCCGGTCGAGGAGGGACTCGCGAGCTCGGGCGGCGCCGACGCGCTCGCGCACGCGGGCGCGGTCCACGTCGCGTACGCGGGCGAGGTCGCGGGCGAGGTCGACGTGCGCATCGTCGACGCGACGCGCCCGCTCGCCGAGCGCGTGGCGCGCGTGATCGGCGAGCGTGGGCGCGTCGAGCACTCGCCGCGCCTCGCGGGCGGCGGCGACGCCGTCGCGGTCGCGTACTTCCGCCAGGTGCGCGGCTTCTCGAACGACCTCTTCGTCGCGTCGGTCACCGACCCCGACCTCGCGCCGGTGCTCGTCGACACGCCGGTGCCCGCCTACGCGCCGGCGATCACGCACGTCCTGGGCGACTACTGGTTCGTCAGCTACGCGATCGGCGACAGCCCGAGCTTCCGGCTCGTGGGCCGCTTCGTGCGGCTCGCGCGCTGACGCTCACGGGGTCGCGCGGAGCGAGCGCACGTGGCCGACGAGCGCGCCGATGCCGCGCTCGTTGAGCTGCCCGCCGAACGCCGGCATGAGCCCCTGGCCCATGCGGATCGCGCGCGCCACGTCCGCGTCGGAGCGCGCGTCGTGGTACTCGGGGCGCGTGAGGTCGGGCATGGTCGCGGTCGGCGCCTCGGGCCCGTCGCCCCGCCCGCTCGTGCCGTGGCACGACGCGCACCGCGCGTCGAAGAGCGCCGCCGCGGCGCGCGCGACCATCTCGGGCGTCGGCTCCGCGCCCGGCTCGGCGGGCGTGCGCGCCGGATCCGGCTCGGCGGGCTGCTGGTGGTCCGACGGCCGCCACTCGCGCACGTCGCCGCGCGGCGGCTGTCCATCACAGCCCGACGCGAGCGCGAGGCTCGCGAGGGCCAGGAGCGTGCTCATCGACCGACGCACCCGGCGATGCATAGACCGGGGAGGCGCAGAAGGGCAAGCATCCGCCGCGTCTTCGGCTCGCAGGAGCGAGCGCCGCTCGACGGCGCGAGGTCTCGCCCGGTAGTGTCGGGGCGTGTGGAGAGCCGCGCGGCCCGACGACGACGAGGCGGTGGTCGCGCTCGCGACCGCGCTCTACGAGGAGGACCCAGCCTCCGCGCCGGTCCCCGAGGCGCACCACCGCCGGACGCTCGCGAAGCTCCGCGCCGAGCCGGTCCGCGGGCGCGTCATGGTCCTCGAGCACGCGGGCTCGCTCGCGGGCTACGCGATCCTCGCCGCGGTCTGGTCCAACGAGCTCGGCGGCGAGGTGCTCGTGGTGGACGAGCTCTACGTCGTCCCCGCCGAGCGCGGCCGCGGGCACGGTCGCCGGCTGCTCGAGGCGCTCTCCGCGGGCGAGAGCCTCGAGCCCGAGGCCCCCGTGGCCCTCGAGCTCGAGGTCACGCCGGGCAACGCGCGGGCGCGCGCGCTCTACGAGCGGCTCGGCTTCCGGGTGAAGCGAAACGCCGTGCTGCGTCGCACGCGCGCTCGACGCTGACCGCCTGCGAGGCGCGCATCGCACCGCGGGGCTCCGGACCTGGGCCACGAACGCGCGCACGGTCGCGTAGATCCACCAGCGCGCGAACAGCAGCATCGGGGCGCCGACGACGAGCGCCCGCCAGGGTCCGTCGATCCCGTAGAGGATCACCGGCGCGCCGAGCGGCGGCGAGATCGTCGCGAAGAACAGATCGCGCGCGAGCCGGCACGGCGAGAGGGTCTCGAGCCCGCGGCCGCACGCGGTGCAGCTGTGGAGATAGGTGCGGCCCGACGGAATCAGCCCGCCGTCGAGGTGTTGCGTGACGTGGTCGCACCGAACCGTCGGCTGGCCGCAGCCGGCGCAGCGGCGCATGCGGGTGGCGCGAGGATCTCGAGAGAGGTCGGGCGGTGACACGGCCAGTCTACGAGCGCGGCCAGTCTACGAGCGCGGCCTCCGCGTCTCCCCGCCGTCGCCCCTGCGCGCGCGGATGGGCGCTCGCCTCGGGCGACGACGCTCAGCCGCCGATCAGGCTCATGCCGACGTTCGTGTGCTCGGAGGCGCCGCGGTCGGTGAAGCGGTGGCCGGCGTCCTTGGTGGCGAGCGCCCAGTGGATCGCCCAGCTCAGGTCCGCGTCGCTCGCGCCCTCGCGCACGAGGTCGCGCAGGGAGACCGCCTTGCGGTCCGCGAGGCACGCGCGCACGTCGCCCATCGCGGTGACGCGCACGCGGTTGCAGGTGGCGCAGAAGTCCTCGCTGACCGCGGTGATGAAGCCGACCTCACGGCCGGAGCCGTCGGCGGCCGCGACATAGCGCGCCGGCCCCGCGCGCTCGTCCGCGACGCCCGCGCCCCCCGCGAGCCGCGCGCCCAGGCGCGCCTGCACCTGCGCCGCCGAGAGGAACCGCGCGGACGGGAGGTGCGCCGCCTCGCCGATCGGCATCAGCTCGATGAAGCGCGGCACGAGCCCGAGCCCCCAGGCCCAGTCGACGAGCGCGCCGACCTCGTCCTCGTTGACGCCGCCGAGCGCCACCACGTTGAGCTTCACGCGCAGCCCCGCCTCGAGCGCCGCGTGCACGCCCGCGAGCACGGCGCCGAGGTCACCGCCGCGCGTGATCTCGCCGAAGCGCGCGGGGTCGAGCGAGTCGACCGACACGTTCACGACGTCGAGCCCCGCCGCCCGGAGCGGCCGGGCGAGCTCCGCGAGCCGCGCCGCGTTCGTCGTCATCGCGAGCTCCTCGATCGGCGTCGAGGCGCGGATCATCTCGACGAGGCGCACCACGTCCTTGCGCACGAGGGGCTCGCCGCCGGTGAAGCGCACGCGCCGGACGCCGCCGGCGGCGAACACCCGGACGAGGCGCACGACCTCTTCGAACGAGAGCAGCTCCGGCCGGAGCGCGTGATCGTGCTCGCCGCCGGACGGCATGCAGTAGACGCAAGCGAAGTTGCACCGATCGGTGAGCGAGAGGCGCAGGTAGGTGTACGCGCGCCCGGCGGCGTCGGTCAGGCGCGGCGGCGCGTCCTCTGCGAACCCCTCGGGCCGCGGGGGCAGCTCGACCCGCCGCGCGACGCGGCTCGGGGCCAAGGGGAGGGTGCGGCGCACGAGGGGAATCTTCGCGCGCCACCCCGATCCGTCAAGGGCGGAGCCTCACGGCGCGTCGAGCGCGCGCCAGCGCTCCACGCGCGTGCACTCGGCGCTCGCGTAGCCGACGCGCATGAACGCGTCGACCCGCCCGCGCGCGTCGGCCCCGCGCAGCGTCCCCGAGACCTCGCGCAGGTACTCGACCCCGAGACAGCGCGCCTCGACGCGCACGCCGCAGGCGTCCGGCGTCGGGACGGCGCGGCTGTCGGGGCAGTCGCCGAATACGGGGCCGTCGCCCGAGAGGTCCGCCTCGACGCGGTAGACGTGGCCGACCCGCGCGCAGCCGTCCGGGCGCGCTCCCTCGATCGTGATCTCGAGCGTGACCGGGCCACGCGGCGGCGCCTCGCACGGCGCGTCGGGCTCGACGCCGCCGTCGCCGGGGAGGCGGTGCGAGAGGTAGCAGCCGGGCGCGAGCACAGCCGCGAGGGCGAGGGCCACCGAGCGCATGCGACGAGACGATGGCGCCGAGCGCCCGCGGGCGCAAACGAGCCGCTCCGCGCGCATGCGAACCACCCCTTCGGAGCTCAACGCGCGCGGCGCACGCCGAGCTCGGGGACGGGATCGCGCACCCACGCGCCGAGCGGGATGGGCCGCTCCGCCGGCCACGGGCTCTGGTCGATCGCGGAGTAGCCGCCGACGTGCGGGCGCCCGCCGTAGACCCCGCGGCGCGGGCTCGCGCAGTCGATCGGGCCCGTCCACCGGTGCTGCGCG
Organism: Sandaracinaceae bacterium; assembly: GCA_019637095.1. Taxonomy (GTDB): domain Bacteria; phylum Myxococcota_A; class Polyangia; order Polyangiales; family Sandaracinaceae; genus JACKEC01. The sequence continues at coordinate 67,612 of JAHBWG010000041.1, forward strand.
ATGAAGCGGACGCGGAATTCGTTGCGCGTCGCCGGGCGCGCCGCGCGCCCGAGCCGCGGCAGCGTCGCCGTCTCGATCGCGCCGGCCATCGGCCGGCCCGGGCGGAACACGAGGTCGTTGGGCAGGCCGCGCGGCCCGTATCGGTAGTGGAGGCGCGTCAACGTATATTGCGAGAGACGACTCGCGCCCTGGTGCACGACGTCCTCACCGAGCGCGGCGAGGTCCGCCTGCGCGAGGCCGGGCCGGCCGCAACCGATGCACGCGGGGGTGGCGCGCGCGGGCGTGAGCGGGCCCGCGTACTCGGTCCACACGCGCCGCGGCGCGCGGCCGCTGAGCGCCCCGAAGTAGGCGTCGTAGAAGCGACCGAAGCTCCGCGCGGCGCGGCCGTGCACGCGCACGTTCGTCGGCACGAAGCGGTTGCCGTAGTTCGCGACCTCGAAGCGCCCCTCGGGGGAGAGCACGTGCACCACGAGGTCCTGCTCGCCGACGCTGTTGAGCAAGCCCAGGCGCACGGGCAGCGAGAACTCGGGCGACTCGAAGTGGATGCGCAGCGGCGAGAGGAAGCGGCCGAGCTCGGGGTCGCTCGCTCGATCGACCGGCGGCCCCTCGACGAGCTCGGCGAGCCCGCCCTCGCCCATCCAGCCCTGCGCGCGCTGGAGCTGCGCCCGGCGCCGCGCCGCGACCTCGCGGAGCCGCGCGACGTCGACGCGCGCGACGAAGAACTTGGTGCCCGCCTGCACGTAAGGCCGCAGGTAGCGCTCGGCCCCAGAGGGCATGTGGTAGCCGTTGTCGCGCAGCCAGCGCTCGAGCGCGGCCGAGTCGCTCGCGCCGAGGATCGTGATGTCGTACTCGCCCTCCTGGAACTGCGCCTCGACGACGACCGGCGGCGGGCCTGCTCCGCCGCCCTGCGGCGCCGAATCGGCGAGCGCGCCCAGCCCACCCCCGGCCCTCGCCATGATGCGGGCCGGCTGCGGGATCGCGATCGGGCACGGCGGCTGCTCGTAGAGCTCCACCATGTGCGGCGCCGCGACCGCCTGCAGCCGGTCGAAGAGCCCGCGGTCGAGCGTCGTCACGTCGCCCTCGCTCAGCACCACGGGCACCGGGATCACCAGCGCGAAATCCTCGGCGGGCCCGAAGTAGTCGTTCTGGAACGCCATCACGGTGTGCGTTCCGTCGCGGAGCATCACCACGACCGTCGCCTTGTTGAGCAAGGCCCCTTGCTCGGTCGGCAGCGCGGGCGGCGGCCGCCGCCCCACCATGCACCCGCACATCGCGCGCGCGTCGGTCGCGAGCGTCGCGCTCAGCGCGATCACCGCGACACCCGCGAGCGCTCCTGCCCATGCCCTCATGCCTCGTCCTCCCGCAGGCCGGATGGTAACTTGCTCGTCGCCCCCGAGAGAACGACGCCGATGAGACGCCACGCCCCGAAGCTCGCTTGGATCCTCCTGTTCGCCGGGTGCGACGGAAGCGGCGGCCTCGACGCGGGCCTCGCGCCGATCGACGCCCCCGCCGCGGACGCCGGCCCGCCGCCCTTCTGGCCCTCGACGTTGCCCAGCGCGGCGACCCTCGGGACCCGGCGCGGCCGCGCGATCGCGCGCACGACCGTGCACGTCCACAGCCCGCTGAGCCACGACGCCTGCGACGGATCGGGATGGATCGAGGGACGCCTCGCGCAGCCCGAGTGCCTCGCGCACTTCCGCGCCGCGCTCTGCGCGCTCCACGTCGACGCGGCGATGATGACGGACCACGCGCCGCACGTGAACGAGGTCGACTTCGAGCGCGCGCTCTGGATCGAGGGCGACGACGAGCCGGTGCGCGAGGGCGGCGTGATCGTCGCCAACCGCATGGCGTGCCCCGACGGGCACCGCGTGCTGCTCACCGTCGGCTCGGAGAACGAGCTCATGCCGGTCGGTCTGCGCCGCCACCCGACCGACCCGGGCGGCACGCGCTCGCTCGTGGACCTCTACGACGCGCGCGACGCCGACGCGATCGCCGCGTTCCGCGCCGCCGGCGGGCTCGTGTGGCAGGCGCACACCGAGGGGCAGTCGGTCGATGCGCTGCGCGCGGCCACCGTCGACGGGCTCGAGCTCTACAACCTCCACGCGAACATCGACCCGCGCATCCGCGAGAACCTCCTCGGGCTCGAGCCGCTCTCGTTCATCGACGACCTGATCCTGTTCACGCGCCCCGCGCTGCGCCTGCCGCCGGACCTCGCGCTGCTCGCGTTCCTCGAGCCCAACCACGTCGCGCTCGCGCGGTGGGACGCGCTGCTCGCCGAGGGCATGCACGTGGCCGCGTCGGGGGGCTGCGACGCGCACGAGAACGCGTTCCCGATGGAGCTCGCGGACGGGGAGCGCGCGGACTCGTACCGGCGGATGCTCTTCTGGATCGAGAACCACGTCCTCGTCGACGAGGTGAGCCCCGACGGCCTCGCGGAGGCGCTCGCCGCGGCGCGCTTCTACGTGACGACCGAGGTCTTCGGCTCGCCGGTCGGCTTCGACTTCACCGCCGACGCGACCTTCGAGATGGGCGAGACGGCGCCGCGCGGCGCCACGCTCTCGGTCGTCGCGCCGCGCCTGCCCGACGGCTGGCCGAGCGATCCGCCACCGGCGCTGCGCGTCGTGCTGCTGCGCGCGACGCCGACCGGCGCGGTCGAGGTCGCGCGGGGCGAGGGCGATCTCAGCTACGTCGCGAGCGAGCCCGGCGCGTACCGCGTCGAGGTGCACATGTCCCCGGAGCACGCGCGCGCGGCCCTCGGCAGCCGCGCGGAGCGGCTCCTGCGCGAGGTCCCGTGGGTGTACTCGAACGCGATCTTCGTCGCGGAGTAGCGCGCGCCACGGAGCGCGAGCCCTCGCTCGACGCGCTCGACGCGCTCGACGTGGCGTACGCGCGCTTCAACGCGGCGCGCTCGCTGCGGCTCGAGGATCCGGCGCTGACCGTCACGGACGTCGGCGGCCTCTCGGTGCTGCGCGACCCGGCGCGCCCGAGCGACGAGACGTACAACCGCATCGTGGGCCTCCGTGGCTCGCGGCTCGGCGCGCTCGACGCGGCGCTCGACGCGCTCGGCGGCATGCCCGCGCAGCTCGACGTCGCGGTCGATCGCATGGACCCGCTCGTGTCGTGCGCGCTGCGCGAGCGCGGCCTGGGCCCCGCGCAGGCGGTCTCGTGGCTCTGGGCGGAGCCGGCGCAGCTCGCGCGCGAGCCCGTCGACGGCGTCGAGGTGCGGCGCCTCGGCCCCGACGATCGCGATCTCTTGCTGGATCTGGTGGGCGTCAGCGCGGCCACGTCGTTCGGGCCCGAGATCCGGGCGCGGCGCGCGCATCACTACTGCACCCGCTCGTTTCGTGCGTACCTCGCGAGCGTGGAGACGCAGCCGGCCGGCTGGGCGACGCTGTGGGTCGACGGGGACGCCGCGATCTTCGGCAACGCGTTCGTGCTCGCGCCGTTCCGCCGGCGCGGCGCGCACCGCGCGCTCCACGCGGCGCGGGCGCGCGACGCGGTGAAGCTCGGGCTCTCGTGGGTGGTCGCCGACGTGTTGCCCGAGAGCGTCAGCGAGAAGAGCGCGCTCGGGGCTGGCATGCGGCGGCGCACGACCTACGTCTGGTGGCGGCGATGAGCGAGGTCACGGTCCTCTACTTCGCGGCGGTGGCCGAGCTCGCCGGGCTGCGCGAGGAGCGCTTCGAGACCGACGCGCGCGACGTCGAGGCGCTCGCGCGCGCGCTCGAGGCGCGGCACCCGCGCCTGGCGGGGCGGCTCGGCGCGGTGCGCTTCGCCGTCAACGAGACGTTCGCGCGCGCGGACGATCCGCTGGCCGATGGCGACGTCGTCGCGGTCATCCCGCCCGTCGCGGGCGGCTCCGACCTCGCGCCCGCGATCGAGCGCGTGGCGATCGGCGAGGCGCCGCTCTCGATCGACCGCGTCTGCGCGCTCGTGCGGCACCCGGGCGCGGGGGCGCTCGCCGTGTTCGTGGGCGTCGTGCGCGATCACAGCGAGGGCCGCGCGGTCGAGGCGCTCGAGTACTCGGCGTACGACGCGATGGCGCGGCGCGAGATGGCCGTGATCGTCGACGAGCTCGAGGCGCAGATCCCCGGCGTGCGCCTCGCCGCGCACCACCGCGTCGGGCCGCTCCGTGTCGGCGACGACGCGATCGTGTGCGCGGCGAGCTCCCCTCACCGCGACGAGGCGTTCCGCGCCGGGCGCGCGCTCATCGATCGGATCAAGGAGCGCGTGCCGATCTGGAAGCGCGAGCGCAGCCCCGGCGAGTCCCGCTGGGTCGGCTGGGACGACGGCGCGGAGCCTCAGAAGCCGTAGCTGACCGAGCCGCCGAAGAAGAAGTTGTAGATGCCCCAGCCGCCGTCGACGCGGATCTGGAGCTGGTGGATCGGCTTGAAGCGCAGCGCGAGGTGCGGGAACGACACCCAGGGGAAGATGAACGGCGTGTCGCCGCCCTCCGTGAACCAGTTCGGCTCGACGCAGTTGTAGTGGCCGCCGCTCGCCGCGTAGCAGGGCTGACCGGACGGCACCGCGGGCTCGCAGTAGCCGCCCGTGGCCGGATCGCCCGGCCCGTTGCAGCGGCGCCAGTCGCCGACGCCCGGCGTCTCGTACGCCTCGTGGCGGACGAGCTCGCCGTAGATGAAGCCGACCCCGAGATCGAACCCGACCTCGAACGCGAACCAGTCGGTCACCGGGAACGCCCAGAGGAACTCCGCGTTCACGAAGATCACGCCGAGGTTGACCTGGACGTGCTCGGTCGAGGTGCGCGGGTCGCCGCTCGCGCGGAAGAAGCCGTCGCCCTGGGCATTGTTCCACCAGACGTTGGCGATGACGTTGAAGTTGTTGCGCCGCCAGTTGAAGGTCAGCCCGACGGCCGGGTTGAACCCGTCGATGCCGCCGTCGACGAACAGCTGCTGCATGAACGAGGGGACGATGATCGCCCGCGAGAACGCGCCGAGGAAGAAGTAGTCGGTGTCCTCGAGCTCGCGCGGGTCGGTCGTGTCGCGGAAGACCTCGCGCTGCTCCTCGTCGGCGATCTCGGCCTGCTCGTCTCCCAGCCGCGCCGGCGCCTCTTGCTCCTGCGCCATGGCGGCCTGCTCGGCGTCGATGTCGCTGCCGCCGCTCGGGTCCCCCGTGCCGCTCGCGCCCTCGCCGTCCATGGCGCCCTGCTCGTCCTCGAGCGACTGCGCCGCCGCCGTGCTCGCCCCCACGACGCCGACCAGGGCCAGCGTGATTGCCAAACCAAGCCTGTTCATCCGTGCCTCCCGCGGTGCGCGCCATCCTAGAGCACACCCCCACGGGAAACCACACGCTTGCGTGCGCTCGCGCGCGCCTTCCCTCGCGGAGGCTCAGGCGCCCGCGGGGAGCGCACGCGGCGCGGGCGCCGGGCGCAGCCCCGCGGCGCGCGCGAACACCCAGTCGAGCAGGCGCGTCGGCAGGAGGTAGCCGAACCACGGGCCGAAGGCGTTGATCCACGGCGCGACGTACCGAGCGCGCGGGCGGCGCGCGCGGATCGCGCGCTCCATCGCCTTGGAGACGGCGCGGGGCGAGGCGGCGAAGCGCTCGAGCCCGGACTCGGCCGAGTCCATCAGGGCGAGCGCGTTCGCGTAGGGGGACCGCTCGTCCGCGTAGCGCTTGGCGAGCGACACGGTCGTGCCGGTGAAGTTGGTCTTGATGTAGCCCGGCTCGATCAAGACGACGCTCACGCCGAACTGCGCGACCTCGACGCGCAGCGCGTCGCTCATCGACTCGACCGCGTACTTCGTCGCGTTGTACGCGCCGCCGAGCGGGAACGTCATGCGCCCACCGACGGAGCTCACGTTGAGGATCTTGCCCGCCCCGCGCTCGCGCATGCGCGGCAGGAACGCGCGCGTCACGGCGAGCAGGCCGAAGACGTTCGTCTCGAACTGCGCGCGCACGTCCTCGTCGGAGAGCACCTCGAGCGGGCCGAAGAGGCCGTAGCCCGCGTTGTTGATCAGCACGTCGAGGCCGTCGCCGTCGGTCAGCGCGTCGACGTCGCGGACCGCGCGCGCGATCGAGGCGGCGTCGGTCACGTCCATGCGCAGCGCGGTGAGGCCCGCCTCGCGCAGCTCCGAGAGCGCGCGCTCGCTGCGGCCGGTCGCGATCACGCGGTGCCCGCGGCTCGCGAGGTAGAGCGCGGCGTCACGGCCGATGCCGGAGGTGGCGCCGGTGATGAGGATGGTCTGGCTCTTGGCGGTCATGGTGCGAAGCCCCTTTCTCTGCTCGATACGCGGAATAGCCGGAATGAATGTTCATTCCAATCTCGGTCGTCGCTCTCTCGGGCGGCTCGGGCGCGCCCGCAAGTCGAAAAAGCGTCAGCCCGCCTCGATCGCGTCCCAGCAGGCGTCTTCGGCCTGCGCGAGCAGCGTGTCGGTCAGCTCGAGCCGCCCGCTCCACGCCTCTCGCATCAGCCGCACGATCGCGCCCCACACGACCACCAGGAAGAGGTGGTCGTCCGCGTCGCGCGCGATCTTGGCCGCCTTGAGCATGCGCACGAAGTTGAGCGCGTACTCGGTGACCTCCGACTCGAGCGCGCGGCTCGCGTCGTCGAGGTAGGGCTGGTGGTGGTGGTGCTCGAGGAACTGGAACGAGCTCGGGTGCGTGCGCGCCCAGTCGACGATGCGCTCGAAGAAGTAGTGGAACTGCGCGCGCGGGGGCGCGGCGAACGGGAAGCTCCCGAGCACGTGGCCCGTGACCGCGCGCTTCTCGCGGCGGAAGAGCTCGTTCACGAGCCCCTGCTTGCTCTCGAAGTAACGGTAGATCGTGCCCGCGCCGACCCCGGCCGCGCTCGCGACGAGCGGCACCGCCGTGCCGTGGTAGCCGCGCTCCGCGAACAGCTCGAGCGCCGCGTCGAGGATGCGCTCGCGCTTGGAGCCGGCTTCGTCGTGGAGAGCAGCGTCGGGCATGGCGGAACGAACGTTCATTCCATAGCCCTCGGCTGCGTCTCCGTCAACCCGCTCGCGCCACGGAGCGAGCGGGTCCGGCGCCGGCCTTCAGCAGCCGGGGTCGCCGAGGCAGGCGATGATCTCGCCCGAGCAGACGCGCATCAGGCAGCCGAGCGCGTCGCCCCCGCCGCCCGCCATGCACATGCCGGAGAGGAACGCGTTCGTCGAGCAGTTGATGACGTTGTTCAGGAACGAGCGCGAGTCCGGGCAGGTCAGGGCGAAGCAGTCGATCAGGCAGGCGAAGTCGAAGCCTGGGAGGCCGCCGCCGCCGCCGAGGTCGAGGCAGCCGAACACGCACGTGATGCTCTCGCCGCACGCGCGGAGCGAGCACGCGCCGCAGTCCGCCGGGCAGTTGATGCAGTCCTCGAAGCCGCCCATCGACTCGCAGCGCATGTTGCCGCAGACCGAGCACACGCCGCAGTCGATCGGACAGCTCGAGCAGTTCTCCGAGCCGCGGCAGCGCCCGTCCCCGCAGCCGGGGCAGCGGCCGCAGTCGCGCTCGCAGGTGAAGCAGGTCTCCGAGACCTCGGGCGAGCACGTCCCGTCGCCGCAGCGCGGGCACGCGCCGCAGTCGGGCGCGCAGGTCAGGCAGTCCTCGCCGTTCTCCGGCTGGCAGAAGCCGTCGCCGCACCGCGCGCAGACGCCACAGTCGGCCGGGCACGAGCCGCACGTCTCGGTCTCCGAGCAGCGTCCGTCGCCGCAGGTGTCGCAGAGCCCGCAGTCGCGCGGGCAGGTCGAGCAGTCCTCCGCGCCCTCGCAGCGGCCGTCGCCGCAGGTCACGCAGAGCCCGCAGTCCTCGGGGCACGTGTCGCAACGCTCGGTGCGCTGGCACGTGCCGTCGCCGCAGAAGCGGCAGCGGCCGCAGTCCACCGGGCAGCTCGAGCAGTCCTCCGCGCCCTCGCAGATCGCGTCGCCGCAGGTCACGCAGCGCCCGCAGTCCGTCGGGCAGCTCGAGCACGTCTCGCCGGGCGAGCACGTCCCGTCGCCGCAGCGCACGCAGACGCCGCAGTCCGTCGGGCAGGAGAAGCAGTCCTCGCCGTCGCTGCACATCCCGTCGCCGCACGTCGCACAGCGCCCGCAGTCGTCGGGGCAGCTCCGGCACGTCTCGCCCGGATCGCACACCCCGCTAGGACACGTCGAGCAGACCCCGCAGTCCGTCGGACAGATCGTGCAGTCCTCGTCCGGCGCGCACACGCCGTCCCCGCAGCCGCCGCAGGGGCCGCAGTCCATCGGGCACGACGAGCAAGTCTCGGTGACACCGCAGGCGCCGTCGCCGCAGAACGCGGGCGGCGCGTCCGGCAGGACGGTGCCGTCCGGGAGCACGCCGCCATCCATGCCTATCGGCGCGCCGGTGCTGAGGACCGAGCGGCCACAGCCCGCCAGAGAAGTGGCCAGAAGAGAAGCGAGAAGGAGGGAGGAGAGCCGCGTGCGCATCGCTCGGACAGCCTAGACCAGGCCCACCGCGCGAGCCACTTGCATGCGACTTACGGTCTGTCGATGAAGCTCCCGTCGCCCCGCGGCCGATGCGGGCCCATCCGCGGCGTTGCCGCGGCTCGCCGTGCTTTTCGCACGACTCCTCGCGTCGCCTCGCGGCTGGACCCACCTCGACCCCGGTGCTCGGTCCGATTCATCGACAGACCTTCACCCCTCGCCCGCGTGAGCACCCTCACCCTGCTCGGCGAGCTTGTTGTAGAGGGTGCGCCGGCTGATGCCGAGCAGCCGCGCCGCCTGCGTGCGGTTGCCGCCCGCCCGCTCGAGCGCCTCGCGGATCGCCGCGCGCTCGGCCTCCTCGCGCCGCCCCTCGAGGGTGCCCTCGGCGGGCGCGGCGGCCGGCGTCGAGGGCGCCGCGCGGCGCGGCGCGCGCGCGAGCTCGCGATCGACGTCCGCCGCGCCGATGCGCTCGCCGTCGGTGAAGACGATGAGCCGCTCGACGAAGTTGCTCAGCTCGCGGACGTTGCCCGGCCACGGCTGCGCCTCGAGCCGCGCGATCGCGCCGGCGTCGAGCCGCACCACCCCGCGCCCGTTGCGCGCCGCGTGCTCCTCGCAGAAGCGATGCGCGAGCGGCGCGACGTCCTCGGGCCGGTCGCGCAGCGGCGCCACCCAGATCGGGATCACGTTCAGCCGGTAGAAGAGGTCCTCGCGGAACTGCCCCTGCTCGACCATCTCCTCGAGGTCGCGGTGCGTCGCGGCGACGAAGCGCACGTCGGCGCTGAGCGCCTCGGTCCCGCCGAGCCGGTGGTACTCCTTCTCCTGGAGCAGCCGCAGCAACTTCACTTGCACGCTCGCGCTGACGTCGCCGATCTCGTCGAGGAAGAGGGTCCCGCCCTGCGCGAGCTCGACGCGACCGGGCTTGCGGTTCGTGGCGCCGGTGAACGCGCCCTTCTCGTAGCCGAAGAGCTCGCTCTCGAGCAGGTTCTCGGGCAGCGCGGCGCAGTGCACGGGGACGAACGGGCCGGACGCGCGGTCGCTCGCCGCGTGGATCGCGCGCGCGGCGACCTCCTTGCCCGAGCCGCTCTCCCCGCGCAGCAGCACCGTCGAGGTGGCGCGCGCGGCGCGGGCGATCAGGCTCGCGGCCTCGCGCATCGCGGCGCTCTCGCCGAGCCACGGCACGCGCGGATCGCTCGGCGGCGGCGGCTTCTCGGGCTGCTCGGCGGCGTGACGCGAGCGCTCGAGCGCCTTGGACACGGTGAAGAGCACCTCGTCGCGGTCGAACGGCTTCGCGAGGAAGTCCGCGGCGCCGCGCTTCATCGCCTCGACCGCGTTGTCCACGTTGGCGTGCGCGGTGAGCATGATCACCGGCACCCCCGGCGCGCGCGCGGCGAGCGCGTCGAGCAGCGCCATGCCGTCCATGCCGGGCATCGAGAGGTCCGTGAGCACGACGTCGCAAGGCTCGTGGGCCAGCGCCTCGAGCGCCTCGGCCGCCGCGCCGACCCAGCGCGCGTCGTGCCCCGCCTGGCGCAGCAGGCTCTTGAGCACGGTCCCCACCGCGCGGTCGTCGTCGACCACGAGCACTCGCCCACCCTCGCTCATGGGCGCGATTGTCCTTCCGCCCTCGCGCGCTGACAAGCGGTGCGATTGCCCTTCCCTCACCGCGCGCGGCCGATCCACGTTCACGGGCGGTGCTGGAGTCCTTCGAACGGGTCGTCGCGATCGCCGCGAGCGCGGTCTTCCTCGCGCTCGCGGTCCTCACCGCGACCCGCGGCCGGCGCGAGAGCGCGCTCGCGCTGCCGACCGCGCTGCTCTGCGCCGACCTGTTCGCCTACCTCGGCTTCGAGGTGGTCGGCGAGCTCACGGAGGCGGCGCCCTGGGAGTGGCTCGAGGCCGCCGCGGCCGCGGCGAGCGGCGCGCTCTTGTTCCACCTCGTGCTCGCGTTCGTGGGCGCGCGCCGCACCCACCGCGCCGCGCTCGTCGTGGTGTACGCGTACTTCGGCGCCGTCGCGCTCTCCTCGCTCGCGCCCCTCGCGCAGCCGGCGTGGGCAGCGTACCCGGGCGGCGAGCGGTGGGCGCTCGCGATGCTCGGCGGCACCGTGCCCGCCTTCGCGCTCGCGGCGTTCCTGCTCGTCCGCTACCACCGCCGCGCCGCGGGCGAGGAGCGCGCCCGCACGCAGCTCTTCGTCGCCGCGGTCGCCGTCGGCGTCGGCGGCGCCGCGAGCGACCTCGCCTCGCTCGCGGGCGCGCCCGCGATCCCGCACCTCGCGGGCCCCGGCATGCTGCTCAGCGCGCTCTTGCTCTCGGCGCTCGCGCTGCGGGCGCGCTTCGTCGCGGGCGGGGTGCGCACCGCGGTGGTCACCGCGCTGCTCGTCGCTGTGCTCGGCGTCGTCGCGCAGCTCGTCGTGTTCCGCGCGTTCGGCGGCGCGACGGCCGCGCTCGTGATCGGCACCCTGCTCGTCTCGCTCGTCGTGCTCGCCGCGGCGCGCGCGATCTGGTCGGCGGCGACGGAGGTGCGCGAGCGCACCGCGCACCTCGCCACGCTCGGACGGCTGAGCGCGCAGATGGCGCACGACATCAGGAACCCGCTCGCCGCGATCCGCGGCGCCGCGCAGTACCTCGAGGAGGAGCTGCGGCGCGGCGGCGCGCTCGCGGATCAGGCCGAGCTGATCGAACTGATCGTGGAGCAGTCGGCGCGGCTCGACCGCGTGGTCGACGAGTACGGGCGCCTCGGCCGCGCGAAGGCGCGCCGCGCGGCGACGGACGTCGACGCGCTCGTGGAGGGCGTCGCGGAGCGCGCCCAGCGGGCGCTCGCGGCCGGCGCGACGATCGCGATCCGCGCCGAGCCCGGCGCGGCCGGTGAAGCGCAGCTCGACGCCGAGCTCGTCACGACCGCGCTCGAGAACCTCGTGCGCAACGCGGTCGAGGCGCTCGGCGCGCGCGGCGGCGCGATCGTCGTCGGCGCGCGGCGCGACGGCGCGCGCGTCGAGCTGTCGGTGGCCGACGACGGCCCGGGGATGGACGCGCGCACGCTCGAGCGCGCGGACCAGGACTTCTTCACGACCAAGGCCGACGGCTCGGGGCTCGGGCTCGCGTTCGCGCGTCGCGTCGCGGAGGCGCACGGGGGCGCCCTCGCGATCGAGAGCGCCTCCGGCCGCGGCACCACGGTGCGGCTTCGCCTGCTCGACGTTCAGCCCACGCCGTAGTGCACGTGCGCGCGCGTCTCGGGGAACGCGGCGGGCGCCGGGCTCGACGGCAGCGCCTTGCCTCGGTTCCACGCGTCGACGAGCGCGACCGCCCCGGGCTTGGCCTTGGCGATCGGCCCGAACAGACCGGGCAGCGCGACGCTGAGCGCGGCGCGCCCGGTGGTGAACGCGAGCTTGAGCTTCTTGCGCAGCAGCCCCGCGACCTTGGCGCTCGCGAGCTCGCTCCACGCGAAGCGCTCGACCTTCTCCACGCGGTCGTACAGGAGGCCGCGCCGGTGCTCCACGACGAGCAGCCGGCGATCGGTCGCGATGAAGAGATAGGTCTTGAAGAAGAACGGGATGCCCAGCGCCCAGATCGGCTTGTGGACACCGGCCGAGCTGGCGACGACCGTCTCCTGCGGCGCGTGCGCCTTGGCGAGGGTGTCGATGTACTGCGGGTTGAACTTGATGGCCATGGACGTCTTACCTCCGTGAGGGTCGAGCCCCCACGGTGCAGCCGCGGTGCCGAGGCCACGCCCTCCACGGATCGCGCGCCCGTCACACCCCGCGCCCCCGCGCGCCACACCGCGCGCCCCCCGACGTCACGCTCGACGGCCGCTCAGCAGCTCAGCGGTCGATCTCGCCCGCGATGTACTGGCCCATCTCGCGCAGCTGCTGGTCGCCGATCACCGGGATCACCAGGTCGCCGTGGAGCGGCGAGGGGTAGGTGCGCATCGGCCGGCCGCTCACGCGGCGCAGCACCTCGGTCGTCCGGTTCGGGATCACGATGTCGCCGCGGTCCATCTGGATGAGGACCGAGCGGTCGTCGCGCGCGTAGAGCTGCGCCACCGAGTGCGGGTCGACCGAGTCGATGAGCCAGCGCGCGACGTCGAGCAGGCGCTCCTGCTCGTAGCTCGGGTTCGCGACCATGATGTCGTCGAAGTACGCGTCGATCTGCGGCCCGAAGAACGTGCTGTCGAGGAAGAGGTCGACCATGTCGGCGCCCGGCACGTTGAGCACGGTGCGGTCGATCTCGGGCGTGACCGACACCCACACCGCGCCGATGATCGCCCCGAGCGACTGGCCCGTGTAGTGGATGGTGTCCGGGTCGAGCCGCTGGCCGACGGCGCGACGCCAGTCCGCCGTGCGGATGGACTGGAGCAGCGCGCTCAGGTCGACGAGCGCCTGGCGGAAGTGGTCGTTGATGTACGGCAGGTCGTGCACGTCGAGGAACGCCGCGCCGCTCGCGACCTGCACGGCGACGAGCGGGAACGCGTTGAACTCGTCGGGGCGGCCGTCCGAGGTCACGCAGCGCCCCTCCGAGCTGCACGTCGCGCTCGAGCCCGATCGGCACGGTGGCAGGCGCAAGATGTCTTGCTCGAGCCCGATCAGGCGCCGGATCTCGGGCGGGAAGAAGTTCGGGATCGCCACGAGGCTCGCGTCGATGCACGCGATGCGCTCGCCGTGGAAGGGGAAGTCGATGGAGATCGTGGCGAAGCCGCGCCGCGCGAACTCGCCCGCGACGGTCATCATGAAGCGCGCGTCGGTCACGATCGCGTGGCCGAAGATGACGACGGGCAGCGGCGTGTCCGGGTCGGCGCGCTCGGGGATGGAGAGGTAGAAGCGCACCGGCTGCGCGCGGGACTCGCCGCTCTCGTTCCAGCGGCGCGTCACCGGGTCGAGGAAGTAGGGCGAGGGGATCGTGCCGATCACGAACTCGCGCACGCCGCTCGTGCGCGGGAGATAGAGCGTGCGGATCAGCGCGGCCTCGATGCCGGGGAAGAGCGCCTCGAGCGCCTCGAACGGGGGCAGCCGCTGGAGCTCGGTCGGCGTCACGTCGAGGTCGAGGTCGATCGCGGTGCGCGCCGCCTGCTCGACGCCGGGCACCGCGTCGAGCGTGGTGAACGGCCACGCGGTCAGGACGTGCTCGCGGCCGTAGCCGTCGAGCAGCGCGGCGACGCGCGCGCGCGTCCCCTCGAGGCGCGACGCGAGCGCGTCGGTGAGCGAGCCGAGCTGCGAGACCCCGTCGATCGCGAGGCGGTGCTCGGTGCGCATGAAGAAGCCGATCGGCATCGGCTCGAGCTCCGCGCCGCTCGCGCCGCGCACCCCGCGATCGACCACCACCGCGTAGGTGCGGGCCGGCGCGAGCGGGAGCTCCGCGTCGTCGATCTCGATGATCACGTGCCGGCAGTCCATCGGCGTCGGGCTCACGCGGCACGCCGCCTCGCCGGCCTCGCCGAGCACGCGCGTGGTGATCGGCAGGTCGCGGATCCCGCCGCCGAGCTCGAACACGTGGACGCGCCCGGGCAGGCTCGTGGCGTCGACCGCCTCGGTCGCCTCGAAGTGCAGGTTCGCCGAGACGCCGAAGCCGCGCAGCTCGTTGAGCTGGAGCTTGGCGTGTCGCTCGAGGTCGGTGTCCCACTCCGCCGCCTCGAGCCCGACGTAGCCGGTGTCCGGGTCGATCAGGAGGTCGAACGGGAGAGGCACGCGCTGCGAGTCGCGGTCCATCGCGAGCTCGGGCGAGCTCGTCACGGTGAACGTCCAGAGCGCGGCGACGTCCTCGCGCGGGATCTCGCTCTCCGCCGGGCGCGCCGCGTCCTCGAAGAAGGTGAAGAAGGGCGCGAGCTCGTTGCGGAGCAGCTCGAGGCGGCGGCCCGCGTCGAGCCGCTCGGCGCGCGTGTCGCCGGGGAACGCGCGGTTGTGCCCGACCGTGTCGAGCCGCTCGCGGCGCTTCAAGAAGTAGAAGATCGCGTCGGGCTCGAGGCCGTAGCCGTGCGCGTCGCGCACGCCCGCCGTGCCGCCACGCACGAGGACCACGTAGGTGTGCCCGCGCTCCCAGCCCAGACGCGGCGGCAGGATCGTGAGGCGGCGGTCGGCCTCGTCGACGCGCATCGTCACGTCGCGGAAGCGGAACGCCGCGCCGCCGTTCCAGTCCCACACCTGCACGCGGTCCTCGTCGATCGTGCCGCGGTCGATCGGGCCGCTGAAGCGCACCGTCGCGGGCAGGCTGGTCGCCCATCCGTCGCGGGTGTTCAGCCACTCGCGGAACGCGCGGTCCGCGGGCGTGAGGTCCTCGTCGTCCGTCGGCAGGTCGAGCCGACCGCGCGCCTCGTCGCGCAGCGCGTCGTTCGGCATCGGGATCTCGCCCGTGTCCGGGTCGAAGATCGGGAACGTGGGCACCCGCTGGTTCGTGTCGAGCGGGAGGCCGCAGCTCACGAGCGGCAGAGCCAGCAAAACGAGTAGCGGTGTGTTGCGTCCCATCCCGTCGTCCCCGATCTCCCGGCGCCTCAGTACGCCGGCTCCTCCTCGTCGTCGCCGGGCGCCGCCGGCTCCGCCGGTGCTTCCGTCGCGTCGCTCGATCTCTCCGCCTCGGGCACGGGCGGCTCCGCTCCAGTCTCCGCCTGCGCCGGGGTCGAGTCCACCACGAGCCGGAGCGTCAGCCCGACCAGGTGCAGCTCCCCCGAGTAGCGCGCCAGCGCCGCGTCGAGGCTCGTCGACTCGCGCGGCAGGAACGCGACGTACGCGTAGTAGAGGTCCGCGCCGAGCTCGCGGGTGATGTCGACGCCGACGCCGAGCGTGAGCCCGAGGCGCGCCATGTCCGGCGACGACGCGGCGAGCGTGTCCGCCGGGCCGACCTCCTGATCGAAGAAGACGCCGGCGCGCCCGTGCAGCTCCGGGATCGGATGCACGGCCGCACCGAGCCGCAGCGCCACCGCGTCGTGCCAGTTGGCGGGCGTGTCGATGTCGCGCGTGACGTCGCGCTCGAAGTCGACGCGCGTCCGATCGCGCACCGACCAGAACGTCACGCCGATGTCGGCCCACACGCCGAAGACGTCGTTCTGCCACCCGCCGCCGAACACGAGCCGGTCCGGGATCACCAGCTCCGCGCTCGCGCGCTGATCGGGCGCGCGCCCGATGAAGGGGTCGGGCACGGTGAAGTCCGCGTCGCCGTTCAGGCGCATCCACGTGCGGCTCTTGTAGGTGACGCCGAACGAGAGCTCGGGCGTCGCCTGGTAGTAGACCGACGCGTCTCCGCCGACGCCGGCGCCCCAGAAGAGGAGGTGCACGCGCCCCTCCTCGTCGATGAAGTCGAGCATGCGCTGCTGCTCGAGCCGCACCGTGTCGACGTGCGCGCCGAGCGAGACGCGGATGTCCGGGAAGCCCTCGATGAGGCCGCGCTCGCCGCCCAGGCGCAGCGCGAAGAAGGGCTGCGCGCGGATGCCGAGGATGCCGGTCTGCATCGCCTCGAAGCGGCCCCACCAGCCGTCGGGCCACTGGACGCTCGAGCCGTGCGAGACGCCGACGTACATCCCGACCGACCACTCGTTCTCGGAGTACGAGAGGTGGAGGTGCGGCGGCGGCGAGACGGCCAGCTCGGTCGACGCGCTCTCGCGCGGCTCCTCGAGCCCGAGCGCGCCGATCGTCGGGAACGCGAGCAGGAGCCCGAGCCCGCCGCGGAACCCGCGGCCGTCCGCGGTCTCCGCGGGCTGGTACCAGGCGCTCGACGGATCGCCTCGGCGCGCCGTCCCGGTGCCGCCCGTCGCGCCCGCGACCGCGCTCTGATCGGGCACCTCGAAGCCGCCCGCGCGGGCGAGCCCGGGCGCGAGCGAGAGCAGGATCACCGCCGCGGCGATCAGGCGAGACGTGGACACAGCGGCGGAGCGTACGGGTGAACCGTGTTCGCTCCAAGGGGTCGCGTCACCGCTCGGGGCGGCGCTGGACGACCCGCAAGTAACGTTGTGATTCCACATCGCACTCGTCGAGCCGCTCGAGCCCTCGTCCCGGGCTCAACGCGGGGCCGCGCCGAACCGCGCGAGCGCGATCGCATAGAGCCGCGCGAGCTCCGCGAGGTCGCCCGTCTCCGCGCGCACGATCTCGTAGACGCGCCGAGGCTCGACGCGGTCATAGAGGTGAACGATCCGGTTCCGGAAGCCGAACATGGGCGCGAAACGGGCGGCCGAGCCCGCGGGGAGGTGCCCCGCGCTCTCCAGGAGCTCCAGGATCTCGTGGCTCGTGCTGGGCGCACGCAGCCCAGCCGCCGCGACGGCGTGGCTCCCCACGTCGATCAGCGCTTGGATGGCCGTCTGCAGCCGATGGAGCGCGGCGTCGAGGTTTCGCGGGTCCGCGATGAAGCTCTCGTAGCTCTCGCTGGGGATCTGGGAGAGCTCGGCGACCCGATCCGCGACATGCGCGAGCTTCGCGCGCACTTGCTCCGGGCTCACGCGGCGCTCCGTCCCAGCCGGCGCGCGAGCCCTTCGAGCGCGGCCTCCATCCCGATGCGGTGCGTGGGCGCCCAGTCGAGGTACTCGCGGATGGCTCGACCCACGAAGTCGATCCGCCGCTCGGGGGCGCGGTCCACCACCAGCACACCGTCGCGGACCACCCTGTGGTGCAAGACCGGACCGGCGCGCCCGAGCACGACGAGGTCGACGCGACCGCCCGGCGCGGCGTGCTCCAACGCCGCGGACGCGATGGACAGCGCGCGCCGCTCGCGCTCGGTGACGTCCCCCTCGTGTGCGAGCAGGATGGCCACGTCCAGGTCGCTGTCGGACCTCTCCTCACCCCGCGCCAGCGATCCGAAGACCCAGGCCGCGGCGACGAAGTCACAGCCCGCGAGCGCATCCCGCACCGCCTCGACGACCGCCTCCCGCACGTGACGAGTATGCCTCACCACCCGGGGCCGCGCTCCCCGTACCAGCCCGCTTCGCAGCGCTGCGAGCCGCGCGTCCTCGCGCGCGGCGGTGCGCCAGCTCGTTCGGGTGCGGATCGGCTCGCGTCCGTCCCATTCGGGTGCAGATCGGCTCGCGTAGGTCACCGCCCGAGGCGGCGCTGGACGACCCGCAAGTAACGTTGCGATTCCACGTCGCTCTTGTCGAGCCGCGTCGCGAACTTGAGCGCGCGCTCCGCGCCGGCGAGGTCCTCGTCGACGAGGAACAGCCGCCCCTGCACGTAGTGGGCGAAGCCCATGCGGCGATCCTGCTGGAGCGCCTCGAGCACCGCGGTCCGCAGCTCGCTCTCGTAGATGCGCTGGTGCACCTCGTCGTCCGTCGCGACGTAGCGCGCCCACGCGAGGTGCAGCCGATACTCCGCCGCGTCGGGCATGAGGGCGACGGCCTTCTCGAACTGATCGCGCGCGCGCTCGAGGGCGTTGGCGGCGAGCGAGCGGCGCCCGTCCTCGAACGCGCGCTCGGCCTCGAGGCGCACCGTCGCCTCGTCGGTCCGCGGCGCGGCCTTGCGCCGCTCGACCTCGGCGCGCAGGCGCTCGGCGGCGTCGCGGGCCGAGTCGGTCGGCACGGGCGGCGGCCGCGCCACGGTC
>JAHBWG010000042.1 GCA_019637095.1 Sandaracinaceae bacterium
CGGCGACCGCGCGGGGCCGCGACAACACCTCTTGCGCCTTGTCGATCATGGCCTGCGTGTCGAACGGCTTGAGGACGTGGTCGTCGACCCCCGCGTCCTTGCCCCGCGCCGCGTCGTACGGGTGATGCTGCGAAGAGAGCAGGATCACGGCGACGCTCTGCGTCGCCCCGTTCGACTTGAGCGCCTGCGCGACGTCGTAGCCGCTCTTCGCCATCGACGCGTCCGCGATGACGAGGTCCGGTGGCGAGGCGAACGCCCGCTCGATGGCGGCGTCGCCGCCATCGACCGTCACGATCTCGACCGGCTCGCCCGCGAAGGTCATCTCCAGGACCCTGCGCATCGTGGCGCTGTCGTCCGCGGCCAGGATTCTCACCGCCACACAGACCTCCTCGTGGCTCGCCGTCCCGAAGGCGAGCAGTTGCCTGGATACGCGAGAACGCCGACGACGGTCAAGATTGGTGCGCGCCATCGGGTTTGACACGGGCGCCCCGCCGACCTATCCGCGCGCCGTGTCTCGCGCGCCGACGCCGCCGCCGATTCGATACGAGGAGCGCGCGCCCGCGCCCCCCGACGGCCCCGTCGACCTCCTCGCGCTCATCGAGGGGGACGGACCGCTCGAGCTCGACGTCGGGTTCGGGCGGGGGCGCTCGTTCCTCGAGCGCGCCCGCGCGCGGGTCGGGCGGATCGTCGGGATCGAGCTCAAGGCCAAGCTCGCCTACGAGGTCGAGCAGCGGCGCGCGCGCGAGGGGCTCGTGAACGCGCGCGCGTTCCGGGCCGACGCACGCGAGCTGCTCGAGCGCGCCGGGCCCGACGGCTGCGTGACCCGCGTGTTCGTCCATTTCCCCGATCCGTGGTGGAAGAAGCGCCACGCGAAGCGGATGGTCGTGACCGACGCCTTCCTCGACACGCTCGCGCGGCTGATCGGGGTGGGGGGCGAGCTGTACGTGGCGACGGACGTCGAGGAGCGGGCGGCCGAGTACGAGGCGCGCCTCGCCGCGCACGGCGCCTTCGACGTGCGGCGGATCGACGAGAACCCGTTCGCGCGCAGCAACCGCGAGGTCCGCGCGGACGAGGACGGACTGCCCGTCCATCGGCTGCTCGCCCGCCGCCGCTGACCTTCACTCGCCGATGAAGATCGGGTCGCTCGCGGCGCGCGCGCGCAGGTCGGCCAGCTCGGGATCGGCACGCGCAGGCCCGAGACGCGCTCGCTCGACCCATTCGGAGCGGGCCTCGCGCGGGCCCTCGGGGACGTAGCCCGCCGGCATCGGCGCGAGCCGGCCGAGGCTCCGCCAGGCGAGATGCCGCACCGCCGGGTAGGGGTCCTCGACCATCACGTCGAGCAAGAGGGCGATCCGGCCCGCGCGATCGACGAGCGCGGCGCGTCTCCCGAGCGCGGCGACGGAGACGGCGCGCTCGATGGGATCGCCCCCGGCGGCGTCGCGGTGGACGCGCGGCCACGCTGCGTACGGGTGGCGCGGCGCCTCGAGCGCGCGCCCGTAGAGCCGTCCGTAGCCGGCGGCGACCCAGGCGTCGGTTCGGTCGGCGTGGCAGAGCGCGCAGGCGCCGGGGCGATCGCCGCGCGGGATCGGGCGCTCGATGCGGTGGCTGCGGTGCGCCTCGACGACGCCGTACACGACGCGCGGCATGTGGCACTCGACGCACTCGATGGGGGCGCGGTGCCCGGTGTGCGAGCGGCTCGCGAGCTCCTCCTCCGCGTGGCAGCTCGTGCACGCGCCGTCGCCGCGCGCGGCGTCGCGCAGCTGGCCCCGCGGATCTCCTTCGTGCATCCCGTGGCAGCTCGTGCAGGTGAGCCCGTCGCAGCGCGACGCGAGCAGCCCCTGGTACTCGTACGCGGTGAGGCGCGCCGTTCCGTCCGGCCAGAAGCGCTCCGCGAAGGCCGTCGGGTCGCCGCCCAGCGGCGTGTCGCGCGCGAGCGGTCGCGTGTAGTCGCTCAGCACGTCGCCGGGCACGTAGGGATCACCGTCGCGCAGGAACCGGCCGACGTCGGGGGCGAGGCGTTGCCCGTGACAGCGGCCGCAGACCTCCGCGCTGCGCTCGGGCGAGAGCCGCCGCGGGTTCACGATGGTCGGATCCGGCGCGCCCGAGAGGTGCAGCGCGTAGCGCCGCACCGGGTCGGCGTTCGCGGCGGCGTGCTCGGCGGCCGGGCCGTGACACGCCTCGCACGCGATGCCGAGCTCCGCGACCTCGCTGCGCCACGCCTCGCCGTCGTGGCCGGGACGCGGCGAGACGTTGTGGCAGAAGATACAGTTGTCGTTCCAGCGCGTGACGTGCCGGTAGTAGTCGGCGGGCGCGACGTGCGGCCCGTCGTGGATCGGGTCGGGCGTCAGGAACGCGCCGTTCATGTGGAACCAGCGCTGCTCCTCGATGTGCCACGCGACGGGGAGGCGGAAGAGCACGTCACCGTCGGCCGCCAGGTACTGCTGGTAGCGTCGCGAGCCGATCGTGCGCACCACCGTGGCGCGCGACCACTCGCGCCTGGAAGGGTCCACGAAGCGCATCGCGAACCGGCCCTCCGCCGTGCGCTCGAGGTGCGCGGTGACCCCGCCGTACTCGAGGCGGGCCCCGTCGAAGTCGCCGAGGACCGATCGGGCGCTCGCGTCCTGCGTCATCGTGCGGTGGAAGGTCCGCGCCCACGACGCGAACTGCGCCGGGTGGCAACGCTGGCACGCGCTGCTCGTCGCGTGGTCCGCGCCGTGGAGATCGCGCGCGCGCCCGAGGTCGTCGGCGACCGTGCGCGCGTCCGCGGCGAGCCACCCGATCCCCGCGAGCGCCGCGAGCCCGACCGTCCACCCGAGCCACCGCGGCGGCGCGTCCACGCCTCGAGCGTAGTCCACCCTCGAAGCGGAGGGGTTGGAACGACCCCTCCGAGAGCTCAGTGGCTGGTCAGCGCGCCGAGCTCTTCGAGCGTCTGCTCGACCTTGGCTTGGTCGTGCACGCCGATGCGCCGCATGATCGCCCGGGCCTCCCGCAGTCGATCCTTGGCGCCGTCGAGGTCGCCGCGCTCGATCAGGTGGTAGCCGAGCTGCGCGAGCGAGCGCGCGGCCTCCTTCTCGTTCCCGACGTCGCGCAGCATGTCGATGCTCGACAGGAAGCTCTCCTCCGCGCGACGCGAGACCTCGCCGGACTCGTCGAACAGCGTCTGCGCGCGGAGCTGGCCGATCGCGCGGTGCGCGAGACCGAGCGCCTCGGCGCTCCCGTAGGCCTCGGCGAGGGCGAGGGCGCGCAGGAGCGTGCGCTCCGCGTCCTCGTGCCCCTGCTTCAAGAGGTTCAGGCCGAGGTTGCGCTCGACCTCGGCCATCGCGCGGCGGTTCTTCATCTCGTGCGCGAGCTCGCGCGCCTCCTCGAGCAACGCCTGCGCCTCGTCGGCGCGCCCCGACGCCGTCAGGAGCTCGCCGAGGTTGTTGAGCAGGAGCGTCTGCGTGTGCCGGTCCGCGACCTTGCGAGCTTCCTGAAGCGCCGCACGCCAGCACGCCTCCGCGCGTTCGTTGTCGCCCCGGTCGAACGCGACGACGCCGAGGGCGTTGTACACCTGCATGACGCCTTGACGGTCGCCGATGGACTCTCGGATCTCTCGGGCGCTGTCGAACAGGCTCTGCGCGGCCTCGATCTCGCCGCGCGCGTACTCGATCCCGCCGAGCGTCATCAGGGAGACCGCCTCGCCGCGGACGTCGGCGTGCTGCCGGCGGATCTCCAGCGCCTCCTCCGCGGCGTTGAGCGCGCGGTCGAGGTCGCCGCGCAGCCGCATGACCTGCGCGAGATCGTCGAGCGAGCTCGCCACGCCGCGCAGGTCGGCGGCGGCGCGGAACAGCCCGAGCGCGCGCTCGAGGAGCTGGACGGCCTGCGCGTCCTCGCCGCGCTGGCGGTGGATCCGCGCGAGGCGGTTCAGGGCGGCCCCGCCCTTGTTCCGCGCGCCGATCCTCCAGGCGGTCTCGAGCATGCGCACGAACGACTCGCGGGACTCGTCGTAGCGCCCCACGGTCGTCAAGAGCGAGCCGTAGAGGTGCAGCGCGTCGATGCGGCGGGCCGCGTCGTCGTCCTCGATGAGCTCGAGCGCCTTCTCCGCGTACCGGAGCGCCGTCTGCGTGTGGATGCGCGCGGTCTCCGTGTGGGCGGCCTCGAGGTAGGCGCGCCCCGCGCGCGCGCGCATCCCCGCCTTCTCGAGGTGGGGCGCCGCGAGCGCGGCCATCCCTTGCCGGCGCAGCTCGATGGCGATGCTCATCCACTCCGCGACCATCCGGTGGCGGGCGTTGCGCAGCTCGTCGGGGAGCTCGGCGTAGACCAGCTCGCGCGTGTCGCTGTGCAGGAAGCGGTACTCGAGCGTTCCCGGCACGTCGGTCTGCTCGACCGTCTCGAAGAAGCCCTTGGCGACCAGCCGATCGAGGGCGGCGCGCAGGGCGGCGTCGTCCTCGTCGTCGGGCCACATCGACGTCGGGTCGGCGTCGTCGCCCGGCGCCGGACGCTCCGAGCGCATCATCGCCAGGATGCAGCGGTCCATGAAGACCTCGCCCGCGACGGCGGCGCGCTGGACCGTGGCGAGCTCGAGGTCGTCGAGCCGCGCGAGCCGGGCCCGCACCGCGTCGTACATCGTGACGGGCAGGGCGCCTCCCTCGAGCATCGAGAGGTCCGCGACGAGGCCGTCGGGCGAGGCGACGAAGAGCCCTTGCTCGACGAGCGCGAACACGAGCTCGCGCAGCGCGCTCGGGTTGCCGCCGGAGCGGTGCGTCAGCGCGGCGACGAGGGGCTCCGGCGCCTCGCTCAGCGAGGGCAAGAGGACTTGCATGAACGAGGCGACGTCCGGCTCGGAGAGGGGGGCGATCGGGCCGATCATCACGCCGCCCTCGGCCTCGAGCTTCTCGGCGCGCGCGGCGACGGGCGGCGCGCCCGCGGCGACCACCGCGATCGGGCCGCCGGCGGCGAGCGCGGCCTGCACGAGCTCCCAGCCGTCGTCCTCGGCCGCGTGCATGTTGTCGAGCAGGATCAGGAGCGGTCGCTGACGCGCCTCGCCGGCGATCATTCGTCCGAACGCGGCGACCGCTCGCTCGTGGAGCTGCCCCGGCTCTCCGTCATCGCGCAAGAACGGGCTGTCGGGGAAGGGCACGCCGGCGACGTGGCCGAGCAGGTGCGTCGTCTCTGCGACCGTGATCGCGTCCGCGCTCTGGAGGGCCTCGCTCACGTGCGTGGCCATCGCGCCGCGCACGCTGCTCGGCGACGAGCTCGGCGTGACGCCGAAGCGCTCGAGGAGCATCCGGCCGAACGGGGCGTAGTAGCCGTCCGCGCCCTGCGCGCGGCAGGCGCCATAGAGCACACGGCAGTCGCCGCGCATCCGCGCCGCCACCTCGCTCGCGTGGAACAGCAAGCGCGTCTTACCTGTCCCGCGCTCCCCCTCGAGCACGACGACGGTCGGCTTGCCGCCCTCGAACGCGCTCGTGATCCCCGCGTGGATCGCCTGCGTGACCTCGTGCTGGCCGACGAGCGGCGGCTCGAGCTCCTCGGCCGGCGTGGTCTCGACCGAGTCCGGCGCCGCGGGCTCGGTGACCTCGCGCGCCGGCGCGGTGTCGACGGCCGTGCGGTCGGTCACCTCGCGGAGCGTCTGGCCGGTGCGGGGCCGACCTTCGACGAGCGCGCGCCCGCACCGGCAACACGCCCGCCACGCCCGCGGGTTGGCGAAACCACACGCGGGGCACTCTTGAGCCGCGGAATTCATTTTCGGGACGACCCCCTGGGCCCCGGCGTTAGCGCAAGATCGGCGTCAGCGCGAGGCGACACGTTCGCAGCGCTGGCGCGTCTCGTCCGCGAGCCGCCCTTGCCGCCGCGCGAGGGTGACCTCGTCGAACCGCGCCGCGGGCGCGGCATCGCTCGGATCGCGCTCCCCGCGCGCCACGTGGAACCAGCGCGGATCGTCGACGATGTCGTAGAGCTCCTCGCCGGCCTCGAGCAGGGCGCAGTTGCGCTCGCGCACCCAGCTCACGATCCGCGGGACCGCATCCACGCTCCACGCGTGCGTGTCGTGCAGGAGCACGATCCCGCCGCGCTCGCCGTAGGAGCGCTCGCGATGCGCGAGGACGCGCGTGAACGTGCGGACCACCGCGTCCGCATCGCGGACCTGAGGGTCGCCCGTCCCGAGGTTCCAGAGCACTTGCGTGTACCCGCGCGAGGCGAGGAGGCGGTCGACCCGCGGCGAGCGCGAGCCGCCCGGCGGTCGCAGCAGCCACGTGCGCGCCCCGAGCACCTCCGCGATCACGGCGTCCGCGCGGCTCGCTTCCTCGAGCACCGCGTCGGACTCGAGGGTCGGGAGCTGGAGGTGGCGGTGGGTGTGGTTCGCCACCAGGTGACCGCGCCGCGCGATGTCGCGCGCGATCTCCCGGTTCTGTTCGGCCCACGCGCCGCGCCCCTCCATCCGGTGGGTGGTGAGGAAGAAGACCGCGCGCACGCCGAGCTGGTCGAGCGTGTCGAGGAGGCGCGGCGTGTTCCGCGCGTCCGGGCCGTCGTCGAACGTGAACAACAGGATGCGGTGCGCGCTCGCTCCGGTGATCACCATGCCGTCACGGAGGTTCTCCGCGAAGGTGGGGCTCGGGACGTCTTCGAGCGCCGGCTCGGTCGGCTCGGGGTCGAGCGCGGGCGTGACGTCGTCGGCGCGGCGGGTGAGCGCAGGCACCGCCTCGGGCGGCGGCATCGGGGGCGGGAACGCGGCGTGGCTCGACGCGGCGGTCGGGTGCGTCGCGTACGCGAGCCCGGCGCCGGCGAGGAACGTCGTGACGCAGAGGACGAGAGGTGCGGTCCGGCGGAGGGCGCGTCGCGGTGAGTCGGTCACGCGCACACTGTAGGCAAAAAGCCTACAGACCCGGAGTTTTCTGCTACTGGGTGGGCGCGAGGGTCAGCGGCTGCTCGACCGTCAGCGGCCCCCCGGGCGGGGGGAACGTCCAGCGGCTCGCGTAGCTCGTGATGCACTCGGTCAGCGAGCTCTCGGGGATCCCGAGGACCTGGGCGCGCTGCACGCCGCCGGTCAGCCCGATCTCGATCCGCAAGCGCGCGCGCCCGGTGACCGCGCCCGTGCCCTGACGGAGCGCGAGCTCGTAGCACCGCTGGACCTGGCGCATCCCCCGGCTGAGCACCGGGCGCAGGTCGGCCTCGTCGAGGTGGCCGGCGCGGACGCGCGGCGCGTCGGCCTGCAGCGCGCCGGCCGAGAGCTCGACGGGGGCGCCCCCGACGGGGAGCAGCGCGGTGTGGAGGCGACCCCGCGCGTCCCACGCGCGCACCGGGTGCTCCCCTGGCGCGAGCCCGAGCTGCACGTCGCCAGATGTCTCGATCTCGATGCCATCGACGGACCAGCGGATCATCCGCGCGTCGGCGAGGCGGACCGGGGTCGGCGCGACGCGGGGCGCCTCGAGCCCGCGCACGGAGACCGGCCGCGGCGCGCCGCCCTCGGCGCCGCCCGAGGAGCGCCACCGCGCCGGCGCCTCGAGCTCGATGGGCTCGCCCCGAGGCGGCCGGATCCGCACGGCGCCCTCGCTCAGATCGACCCCGACCGTCCCGTCCAGCGCGCTCACGACGAACCGCGTCCCCGTCACCTCGACGGAGTAGCCGGCGGCCAGGACCACGAACGCGGCCCCGTTCGAGAGCGGCGCGACGGCGTGGCCCACCGAGCCCTGCGCGAGCTCGAGCCGGATCTCGTCCTCCCGCGCCCGCGCGAGCGCCAGCGCGCTCGAGGCCGCGAGCCGGAAGCCCGTCCCGTCCGCGAGCCGGACGTGGAGCTCCGACGCCGCCCCGGTCCCGACGCGCGCTCCCTCGTCGAGGACCGCTCCGAGCTCGAGCGGGATCTCTCCGTCTGCGGTCTCGCGTCGCACCTCGCCGGCGGCGAGCGTCACGACGGGCGTGAGCCGCGCGGGCTCGGGCGCGATCACCGGGGCCGGCGCCTCGCGCTCGACGGGAGCCTCGGCCCTCGGCGGGGCCTGCGGCTCGGTCTCGCGCGTCGACCACCAGAGCGCCGCGGCCGCCGCCGCCGCGACGAGCCCCGCCGCGATCCACGGCCGCGCCGAACGGCGCTGGCGCTGGGCGATCATCTGGCGGCTGACGGCCTCCGCCTCACGCGCGAGCGGGAGCTCCATGCTCGCGAAGTCGATCGTCGGGATCTCCACGCTGCGCACGTCCTCGACCAGCGCGTCGTACGCCTCGATCGCCGCGAGCTCCGCGCGGCACGCCTCGCAGCCGGCGAGGTGGGCCTCGACCCGGCGCTGGCCCTCGGGCGAGAGCAGCGCCTCCGCGTAGGCGATCAGGGCGGCGGTCTTGGGGCGGTGGCTCACGTCAGCGGCTCGGGGGCTCGGCGGGTTGGGCAGGGCGGCCGGGGAGCTGGTCGAGCAGCACCTGCATCACGCCCTCGAGGCTCGGCTCGTTGGCGAGCGCGGCGTAGAGCTCCTTGCGAGCGTAGAAGAGCCGCGTTCGGACGGTCAGCACGGGGATGTCGAGCGCCTCCGCGATCTCCTTGGCCGGGACGCCCTCGAGGTCGTGCAGGACGAGCACTTCGCGCTTCTTCTCGGAGAGCGTGTCGAGCAGGCGGTAGAGCGCCTCGACGCGCTGCGCGCGCTCGAGCTGGACGTCCGGCGTGTCCGCGGGCGCTCCCTCGCGCGGCCCCTCGGGGACCTCCTGATCGCTGAACCGAGGGCGGCTGCGCCCCCGGCGCAGGTGCATCCGCGTCACGTTGGTCGCCAGCCGGTAGAGCCAGGTGGAGAACTTCGCGTCCCCGCGGAACGAGGCGAGCGAGCGGTAGACGTTCAGGAACACGTCCTGGACCACGTCCTCGACGTCCGCCGACGGACCGATCATCCGGAACACGATCCGGCTGACGGTGGCCTGGTGCCGCACGAAGATCTGCCGGAACGCGGTGGTGTCGCCGGCTTGGGCGCGCGTGATGAGTGCGGCATCCGGGTCCATGGGGCGTTCAGGGCGCTCGAGGGCTCCGGCGGGGAGCGTCAGCGCGGCGAAGCTGGAAGATACCATCGTAGACGCCCGTTGCCCGGGACGCCCTCCGCGTTCACGCGGCCTTGCTCGCCTCGGCGCGACCGACTATGCCCGGGCAGCGTTCGCCGGGAGAGCACGTGATCCGCGTCGAGAACCTCACGAAGTCCTACGGTCGTCACGAGGCGGTGCGCGGGCTCGACTTCGAGGTCCCCAAGGGCCAGGTGTGCGGGTTCCTGGGGCCCAACGGCGCGGGCAAGAGCACCACGCTGCGCATGATCACCGGGTTCCTCGCGCCGACGACCGGGACGGTCCGGATCGGCGGCGTCGACGCGCTCGAAGACCCGATCGCGGCGCGGCGGCAGATCGGGTACATGCCGGAGGCCTGCCCGCTCTACCCGGAGATGCGGGTCGCCGAGTACCTCCGGTACCGCGCCGAGCTCAAGGGCGTCCCGCGCGCCAGCATCCCGCCGCGCGTCGCGCGGGCGCTCGAGCAGGCGGCGGTCGCCGACGTCGAGGGGCGCATCATCGGTCAGCTGTCCAAGGGCTACCGGCAGCGCGTCGGTCTGGCCGATGCGCTCGTGGCGGATCCGCCCATCTTGATCCTCGACGAGCCGACGGCCGGGCTCGATCCGAACCAGATCCGGCAGGTGCGCGATCTCGTGGGCGAGCTCGCGAAGGACAAGACCGTGCTCTTGAGCACGCACATCCTCCCGGAGGTCGAGGCGATCTGCGACCGGGTCCTCATCCTCGCCAAGGGCAAGATGGTCTCGGACGGAGACCCGCAGACGCTGCGGGCGCGGCTCACCGGGGGCGAGACGATCCGCTTCGAGGGGCGCGGCGCCGAGGGCGCGTTCCGCGCGGCGCTCGCGAAGGTCGATGGGCTCGCGGTGCTCCGCCTCGCGGCCGACGGGCCGATCGTGCGCGGAGAGCTCGACGCCGGCGGGGTGACCGACGCCGCCGAGCGCGTGTTCCGCGCGGTCGCCGACGCGGGCCTCGCGCTCCGGGAGCTGCGGCCCAAGCAGGCCTCGCTCGAGGACGTCTTCGCGGACCTCACGACGGCCGAGCCCGCCGCGCCCGCCGCGCCCGCGCGCCGGGACGAGGAGGAGTGATGCGCGCGATCTGGACGATCTTCAAGCGCGAGGTCCACTCGTTCTTCGTCTCGCCGATGGCGTACGTCTCGTTGACGGGGTGGCTGCTGTTCTCGGGCCTGACTTTCTGGATGCTCGCGGGCTACTACGCCGGGCAGCCGTTCGGGAACAGCGCGCAGGACAGCCCGCTCACCGCGTTCTTCGGGCAGACGACGCTCTTCTACCTCCCGATGCTGGTGTTCGTGCCGCTCGTGACGATGCGCCTCATCGCCGAGGAGCGGAACCGCGGGACGCTCGAGGTCCTCATGACCGCGCCCGTCACCGAGGCGAGCGTGGTGCTCGGCAAGTACCTCGCGGCGAACGTGTTCTGGCTCGCGATGTGGGCCCCGACGCTGCTCTACGTGTGGCTGACGAGCCGCTACGGGGACGTGGATCTCGGCGCGGTCGGCACGAGCTACCTCGGCGTCTTCGGGATCGGCGTCTACTACCTCGCGATCGGCGTCCTGATGAGCGCGATCTCGCCGAACCAGCTCGTGAGCGCGATCCTCACGTTCCTCGCGCTCGCCGGCCTGTTCGTCGTCGGGCTCGGTCAATACGTATTCGGCGACGAGTACCGCGAGCTCTTCGCCTACCTCTCGATCTGGGGCCACATGGAGGCGTTCTCGCGCGGCGTCGTCGACACGCGCTACCTCGTCTTCGACGCGAGCCTCGCGGCGGTCGCGCTGTCGCTCGCCGTCGGCTCGCTCAGCGCGCGGAGGCTCGAGGGATGAGCGACGCGGGCGATCCGAAGGGCGTGCCGATGGACGCGGCCCGGCGGCGCCGCGTCGCGACGCGCCTCTACGCGCTCGCGAGCGCTGCCCTCCTCGTGCTGCTCGCGCTCCAGCTCAACTACCTGAGCTACCGGCACTACGCGCGGTGGGACTGGACGACCCACTCGATCTACACGCTGTCCGATCGCACCAAGGCGGTGCTGCGCGAGCTCGCCCACGACGTGGAGATCTGGATCCTCCTCTCCGAGGGCGAGCAGGGCTTCACCGAGCTGCGCAACCTCCTCGGGCGCTATCAGGCCGAGACGGGCCGCATCACCGTCCACTACGTGGATCCAGATCGGGACCCCGGCGGCTATCGCGAGGTGGCGCAGCGCTTCGCCCTCGGCGGTGTGCAGGTCGGTGAGGGGCGCGTGCTCTCCGACGTCGCCGCCGTCATCGACGCCGGCACGCGGCACTGGCAGATCACGCGCGACGACCTGGTCTCGACGCGCTTCGATCCGATGTCCGACGAGAACACCGTGGAGCTCGACGTGGAGGGCGAGCGGGCGATCACCGGCGCGCTCGTCGAGCTGTCCACCGGGCGCCCGACGCGCGTCTGCGTCACCCGCGGGCACGGCGAGCTGCAGGTCTCGGGTAGCGGCCGCTCGCTCGCGGGTTTCGCGCGCGAGGTGCAGCGAGAGAACCTCGAGCTCACCCCGATCGACACGCGCGGCGTCGAGCGCATCGACGCCGGCTGCGACGCGGTCGCGATCGTCGGGCCGGAGGTCGCGTTCACCGCAGAAGAGGTCGACACGCTGCGCGCGTACGTGCGCGGCGGCGGCAACCTGTTCGTCGCGCTCGATCCGGTCATCGCGCGCAACCGCGCGAGCTTCACCGAGCTCGGGATCGAGCCGATGCTGCGCGACTTCGGGATCCGCGTCGATCGGACGGTCGTGATCGAGCCGAACCCCGCGCTCTTGCCGGCGGGCGTGGGCAACCCGATCGGGCCGTTCGCCGTCGTGGGCTGGGGCGAGCACGCGATCACGCGGCCCTTCGCGTCGCTCGGGCTACCGATCGTGATGAGCGAGGTGCGCAGCGTCACGCCGGTGGACGAGGGGCGCGCTACGGTGCTGCTCACGACGAGCGAGCAGTCGTACGCGGAGACCGACGTCCGCGGCATCGTCGAGGGCTCGATCCAGCTCGGCGCGGACCCGGACGACGTCCGCGGGCCGGTGCCGGTGGCGGTGGCCACGACGGTGGAGGTCGCGCGACCCGAGCCGCGATCCCCGGCCGGCGCCGAAGACGAAGAAGAGGACGCGGGGCGTCGCGCCGGCGGGCGGATCGTCGTGGTCGGCGACGCGACGATGTTCGCCAGCGAGTACGTGGCGGAGCCCACCGTCGTGAACGGCAGCTTCGTGGCCGCGGCGATCGGTTGGCTCACGCAGCGGGAGGCGCTGATCGCGATCGACGCGCGCTCGTACCGGCACCGCCCCGTCTCGATGAGCCAAGACGACGTGCTCAACCTCTTCTTGCGCGTCGTCGTGCTGATCCCGCTCGCCTTCGTGTTCTTGGGCTTCGCCGTCTGGTGGAACCGCCGCTCATGACCCGCAAGACGACCATCGCGCTCGCGATCGCCAACGCGTTGCTCCTCGTGTTCATCCTCGTCTACGAGCGCGGGACGGTCTCGACCGGTGAGCGCGCCGCGCGCAGCGGCCAGGTGCTGCGCTCGTTCGTGCGCGACCGCGTCGATCGCGTCGAGCTCGTCCGTGGCGAGGAGCCCGCCCTCGTGTTCGAGCGCGAGCGCCCGGCCGACGACGACGTGCTCGCGGTCGGGACGTGGACGATCCGCGAGCCGATGGCGGTCGCGGCCGACGAGGACGCGGTCGACGGTCTGCTCGGCGCGCTCGAGTGGCTGGCCGCGCGCCGGACGTTCGACGGCGTCGGCGCCGAGGATCGCGCGCGCTTCGGGCTCGACGCGCCGCGCTTCGTGGTGCGCTTCCGCGTCCGTGACGAGCGGGTCGAGCTCCGCGTCGGCGGCCCGGCGCCGACGGGGGAGGGCGTCTACGTCGCGATCGAGGGCGAGGATCGCGCGTACGTCGTCGAACAGGACTTCGTCGAGTCGATCGACCACGACCTCGCGCACTTCCGCGACAAGCGCCTGTTCCGCGGCTTCTACCCGACCGGCGTCGAGCGCGTGGAGGTCGGCGAGCATCGCTTCGAGCGCGCGGGCGGGATGTGGCTCGTGCGCGCGCCGGTGCGCGGCTGGGCCAACCAGGGGCTCGTCGACGGCGTCGTGCGGATCACCCGCGAGCTGTCCGCGACGCGCTTCGTCGCCGAGCCGGGCGAGCTCTCGCGCTACGGGCTCGACGCGCCTTGGCGGGAGCTCGTCGTGAGCCGTGGCGCCGACGTCACGGAGCAACGCGTGGCGCGCCTGCGCGTCGGGGGGCCCTGCGGCGAGCACGACGCGGAGCGCTACGCGGTCGCCGGGGACTCGGGCCCCGTCGTGTGCGTGCGCGAGAGCGACGTCGAGGCCCTCGTGCTCGACCCGGAGCGGGTCCGCGAGACGCGCCTCCTGCCCGTCACCGACGACGCGATCGACGCGATCGTCGTGACGCGCGGCGAGGCGCGCGTCGAGGTCCGCCGCGAGGGGGACCAGTGGAAGCTGCGCATCGGCCAGGGCGCCGCGACGCAGCGCGCCGACGCGGACGACGGCGCCGTCGGCGCGTGGCTGGCGGCGCTCCGCGATCGGCGGGCGGTCGAGATCGTCGAGATCGCGGAGCTACCGGCCGGGGCCACCGACGCGGCGGCGCTCGTCACGCTTCGGGTCGAGCGGCGCGACGAGCCCGCGCTCGAGCTGCGGGTGACCGCCTCGGACGCCGAGGGCGTGTGGCTGAGGCGCGGCGACGAGGAGGCGCGGGTCCGCTTCGAGGCGAGCGCGTTCGCCGATCTCGACGTCGGCCCGCTGCGCTTCCGTGCGCGCCAGATCTTCGCGGGCGACCCGGCCGACGCCGTGCGCGTCTCGCTCTCGCGTGGCGCGCGGGAAGAGCGCGCGGTGCGTGGGGAGGATGCCGAGTGGCGCCTCGAGGCCCCGATCGAGGCCGAGGCGGATCGCGTCGTCGTGCGAGAGATCGCGAGGCAGCTCGCGACGCTGCGCGCGGAGCGGTTCGTCGCACAGAGCGCGTCCGTCGAGCACGGCCTCGCGGCGCCGTTCGCCCGCGTGCGTGTCGAGCTGCGGCCGCGCGAGGGGGAGCCGCGGGAGCTCGCGCTCGACCTCGGCGCGCCGACCGAGGACGGGCGCTTCGCGCGCGCAGGGGAGGCGGGCGTGGTGTTCGTCATCGCCTCGGACCGCGCGCAGGCGTTGACGCGCGAGCTCGTCGGGCTCGATCTGCTCGCCGTCGACGCGGACGCGCTCGAGTCGCTCCGGCTGGAGCGCGGCGAAGAGGTCGTCGAGCTCCGGCGCGAGGGCACGGGCTGGCAGCTCGCCGGCGGCGGCACGCCCAACGAGGCGCGCACGCGCGCCCTGCTCGAGCGGCTCGCGACGCTGCGCGCGAGCGCCGTCTCCTCGTACGGCCCTCCGGGCGATGCCGCCGCGGTGCGTGTGGTGGCGACGCGCCGCGCGAGCGCCGAGGGGGAGCGCGTCGTTACCCTCGCGTTCGGCGAGCCCGTCGGTTCCGGCGACGACGCGTACCTGCCGGCGTGGCGCGAGGGGCTCGCGGTCGTCTACCGCGTGCGGCCGGACGCCGTGCGGAGCGCGCTCGACTACCGGCCCTGAGCCTCGCAGCCGCTGGTCGCGCCGCGGCGCTTCGAGACGGCCACGAGCGCTCCCCCCCGAACCACGCTCGAGGGATCCAGAGCTCGCTCGTCCAGCCTCGGCTCTCCGCGGCGCTTCGAGGCGAGCCGCGCCCGCGCTCACGCCGCGGTGACGATCACTCGGCGCCCGGAGGGGGCTCGAGGATCTCGTGGCTGCGGTACTCGAGCATCCCGTTCGACACGTTGAACCCGGCGCCCGAGACGCGCGTGAAGCGCCCGTGGACGCGGATCTTCGCGCCGACCGCGAAGTCGGTCGGGACGGGGAGGATCCCCGACTCCGGATCCGGCGGGACGTAGCGGCCGCGCGCGGCGAGCGCGACGGCCTCGTCGATCTGGGTCTGGTTCTCCGCGTAGCCGGCGAGCATCAGGCGCTGCATGTCCTCGGGCGGGTCGCGCCGATCGGTGATCCAGAGGTGCGGCGCCGCGGGCGGATCGCAGGTGCGCCCGGCCGGACACGTCGGCGGCAGGTAGATCGCGGCGATGTACCCCGTGACGGCGACGTCGGTGCCCATGGTCGTCGTTCCGCGCCGGCGCAGGCCGTAGACGCTGTACGAGCCGTCGGAGTACTCCACCTCGAACGGCGGGGGCGGCAGGGTGGGCACGCTCGGCACGCTCGGCTGGACGTCGGGGAGCCGCTCGATCGTCAGGTCGCTCGCGGCCTGTTCGCCGCAGCCGGCGATGACACCGAGCGCCGCGAGCGCGGCGAGGAGGGAGAGCAAGCGGGTCAGCTTCATCGTTCCTCTCGGGGGGTCGGGCGAAATCCGCGGGACGCTACCACGCCTCTCCCTCGCGCTGGAAGCGCCTGGCGCTCGGCGGCGCGAGGACGGCACGGGCGCGGGTCACGGGCGCGTCGCTCGATCGCCGCGCGGACGAGCTCTGGCGTCCCCCCGCGCCGCGCGATCGTCTCCGCCTCGCGGGCGGTCGCCCCACCGAGCCGCATGGCGAGGTCACCGGCGAGCGCGGCGAGATCCACGTCCGGGGCCCAGGCTTCGCTGCGCGCGCCGCGACGCAGGACCGTGAGGACGGCCTCGCCCGCCTCTTCGACGCAGAGCTCCTCCACCCAGCGGAGCGCCTGCTCCGTCACGCGCGGCCACTCGTCGCGATCCTCGAGGCGCGCCGTCACCAACGGCAACGCCTCGCGAACGCCCCCGCGCGTGAGCGCACCGATCGCGGCGTGGCGCACCCGCGGCGAGCGATCGTCGACCGCGCGACGCACCGCCTCCCGCCCCGCGGGTCGATCGAAGAGGGCGGTCACCGCCGCGGCGCGCACCATCGGCCACGAGTCGCGCCTCGCGCGAGCCGCGATCCCCTCGTCGTCCGCGTCGAGGGCGTCGAGCGTCTCGATCGCCGCGACGCGTACGCGCGGGTACCGATCGGCGAGCAGCGCGCGCGCGACGGCGGCGCGGCTCGGCGCGTCGCGGCGGCGCAAGGCGCCCATCGCGGCGGCGCGGAGCATCCACTCGTCCGCGTCGCGCGCGAGGGTCGCGAGCCAGGCGTCGATCTCCGGGTCGGCGCCGAGCAGCGCGGCGCCGCGCACGAGCCGCCACCGGTCCTCGAAGCGCGTCGCTTCGGGTGCGAGCCCACGGAGGATCGGCGCCGCGAGCTCGCGCGTGTCGGCACGCGACGCGAGACCGAGCGCGGCCGCGGCCCGCGCCGGCGCCGGGGGCGCCTGCTCGATCCAGCGCGCGAGCGCGGCGCGCGCTGCCTCTCGGCCACCGACCGCCTGCGCGAGCCCCTCGCGCAGGGCGGGCCGTTCGCTGCCGCCGTCGGACACGATCGCGGCGAGCAGCGCGGGCACCGCGAGCTCCGCCGAGTGGCGCAGCAGCGGCGCCACGGCGACGTCACCGCGCGGGCCGACGACGAGGCGCGACAGCGCCTCCCCCGCGTCCGCGCCCAGACCGCCGAGCGCTTCGGTGGCGGCGCGGGCGACCTCGTCCGCGTCCGCGCGCGCGGCGCGCTCGAGCAGCGGCACGCCGCCTTCGCCGCCTCGCTGCGTCGCGCTCGCGACGGCGCGCACGGCGCGGAGCTGTCCGCGCAGATCGAGCCGCTCCCACGCGGCGCCGATCGCGGTGATCGCCGAGGTCCCGAGCGAGCCGAGCAGGTGCGCGGCCTCGTCGCCCCGCGCGCCCCCTTCGACGAGCATCGCGACGAGCACCTCGACCCCTTCACCCCAGTCGAGATCGGTGAACGCCTCGAGCTCGGCCACGGCCGTGTGCACGGCGGCCGGCGACGTTCCGTCGGGCGCGCGCGCCTCGTCGAGCACGAGCGAGACGCAGCTCCACGAGAGCGGCTCGGGAGGCACGACCCAGAGCCGCCCGCCAGGCGGCGCGGCGACGCCGTCCGGAACCTCCACCCTCAGGCGCGGGCCGCGGTCGCCGACGAGCCAGAAGCGACGCGGGCGCCCGAGCGTCCGCGCGGCATCCGCCGCCGGGGAGAGCACGACCGCGAAGGCGCGCACGCGCAGCCGCGCCGCGTACGTCGCGGTCACGAACTCGTGCGCGCCGGGCCCCCCGCGCCCTTCGGCCCAGTACGTGTCGGGACGCCCGTCGAAGAGCGCGGCGGGCGGCGCGAAGGCGTCCGGCGCGTCGTCCGGCTGGCCCCACGTGGAGCTCGCGCCGGTGGGGCGCAGCACGCGCACGAGCGGATCGGACGACGGCCCGGGCGAGTCGCTGCGCGCGACGAGCGCGAGCTCCTCTCCGTCGCCCAGGCGCGTGAGCACGACCGGGCGCAGGGTCGCGCGCCCGGGATCCCACGCGCGCGGCGACAGCAAGGTCTCTTGCTGGCCGCAGATGGTCGCGCCCTCGCGCACGAGGCCGACGATCACGTTCGGGCGCCCGTCCCCCGTGCGATCGGCCACCTCCACGCGACCGGCGAGGCGCTCTCCCGGATCGCCGTGATGATCGGTCCGCGCGCTCCACGGGATCACCGGGACGCCGCCGCGCACCGCGACCAGGGCGGCGGCGCGGCTCGCGCCGCTCGCGCGGACGATCGCGACGTGGTGGCCGGGCGCCACCTCCACGGCCTCCACCGTCGCGTCGTCGATGCCGGGCGCCCGCACGCTCGCGCTGGCCTCGCGCGCACCGGCGCGTGCGCGGATCGTCACCTCGTCCGCGCTCGCGCTGATCTCGAGGCTCACCGTGATCGCGGGGCGACCGAGGGTCGCGGGCTCGGCGAGGGGGAGGGGGAGTGCGCCCGCCGGGGACGCGAGCAGCAGGACGCAGAGGAGAGGAGCGAGTCGAGTCATCGGGGGCCTCGGGCAGGCGGTGGAGTCTCCCACGGGTGAGTGCGCGCGCGAGCGCCAGATTCTCGGCCGATCGAATGGCTAGCGCGGGCGCCACCCGAGCGGTCACCAGGCTGGCCACCGGGGAGCGCACGCGTGACCGGTGCGTGACTGTAGACATCGCGGCTCGGGACGGCTAAAAGCGCCGTCCGTCCGCGACGGTTGCGCCTGTCTTCGGCGCGCCTACGCATCGGTAACGCGACATGGCCGAGGGCAGAACCAGCCGCCAGAAGGCGAAGCGTGACACGGCGACCCCCGCGAAGAGCGCGTCGGACACCGCCTCTACCAAGGCCCCCCGTGGCACGACGCGTGCAGACTCGCGCGGCGCGAAGCGGGGGGCGGCCGACGGCTCACGGAGCGTCGAGCGGCCCCAGAGGAGCACGGAGTCGATGTCGGCGAAACGAGCGGTGGTGGTGCGGCGACCCTCGGACGAGGACGGTGGAGTGGATGGAGCGTCGGACGACGACGCCATGATCCGTCGCGGCTCGGACGAGTACGAGCTGATGGGCAGCCGGATCGACGGCACGCCCGACCCCGACAGCTTCCAGCTCAAGGAGGCCGAGGAGGAGGCGCGCAAGGCGCTGAAGGAGTTCGAGCGCCAGGGCGGGGGCGACTCCACCCTCTCGAAGTACTTCCGCGAGATGGCGAGCCACCGCGTCCTGACGCCCCAGGAGGAGATCACGGCGGCGCAGGAGGTCGAGCGCCTCGAGGTCGGGTACTGGGAGACGCTCTTCTCCTACCCGCCGGCGTTCGAGACGGTGGCGATGGTCGTCGAGCACTACGTGACCGAGGAGCCGCTCCCGCAGCTGTTGACGCTGCGCAAGATGGCCAAGACGGCGACGCGCGGGAAGCTGACGAAGCGGCCGCAGAGCCGCTGGGACGCGACCGTCGCGGAGCTCGCGACGAAGCTCCGGATCCTCGACTCGGACCGCATCTTCGTGAACCAGAGCGACAAGGCGGTGCACCGCCTCGCGGGCGACTACGCGGTCGACCGGGACATGCTC
Organism: Sandaracinaceae bacterium; assembly: GCA_019637095.1. Taxonomy (GTDB): domain Bacteria; phylum Myxococcota_A; class Polyangia; order Polyangiales; family Sandaracinaceae; genus JACKEC01. The sequence continues at coordinate 18,908 of JAHBWG010000042.1, forward strand.
GGCGACGAGGTCCGCATCACCCCGGCGTTCAAGAAGTACCTGTCGGACGTCCAGACCGCGCGCGACGCGCAGCAGCGCGCCAAGAACCGCTTCGTCGCCGCGAACCTCCGCCTCGTGGTCAGCATCGCGCGTCGTTACAACCGCGGCCGCCTGCCCCTGATCGACCTCATCCAGGAGGGCAACATCGGCCTGATGAAGGCGGTCGAGCGCTTCGATCACAACCGTGGGTATCGCTTCAGCACCTACGCGTCGTGGTGGATCCGCCACGCGATCAGCCGCGCCCTCGCGGACAAGGGGCGCGCGGTGCGCATCCCCGTCCACATGCTCGATACCTACAACCGCGTCGCGCGTGCTACCCAGGCGATCGCCACGCGGACGGGCAAGCAGCCGACGCCGGAGGAGCTCGAGCGCGAGACCGGCATCGCCGCCGACAAGCTCGAGAAGATCAAGGGATACTGGGCGGAGACGCCGTTCTCGCTCGACCGCCCCGTCAACGACGAGGACGGCCGGAAGTTCATCGACTTCCTCGAGCAGGAGAACGTCCCGACCCCGTACGAGCAGCTCGTGAGCAAGAACTGGGGCGAGGAGCTCCGGCGCTTGCTCGGGACGCTCACGCCCATGGAGGCGAGGATCCTCCGCTGGCGCTTCGGCCTCGACGACGAGGACGAGCTCACGCTCAAGGAGATCGGCGACAAGTACAACCTGTCGCGCGAGCGGATCCGGCAGCTCCAGGAGCAGGCGCTCGCGAAGATCCGTCGCCAGATCAAGGAGTGACCTCTTTCATCCGCGAAACGCCGCGTTGCATCGGCGAAACGCGGAGCGGCGTCGCGTCTGTGCGCCCGTTCAGTTCTGGGCGCGCGGGTGGAGGTCTTCGGCGAGCGCTTGCGCGACGCCGTCCGCGAGCTGGCGCGCGGCGCCCGTCCGCCCTCGCACGTCGTTGGCGAGCACGCTGAACGCGTAGGCTCGCTCCGGCTCGCGGCCGAGCACGTAGCCGGAGAGGGCCACGACCGCGGCGAGCGTCCCCGTCTTGACGCGCACCACGCGCGGCGCGGGCAAGCTGCGGAGCCGCCGCGCCATCGTTCCGTCGACGCCCGCGATGGCGAGCGAGGCGACGAACTCCGGCTGGATCGCCGGATCGCGGTGCGCGGCGACGAGGATCTCCGCGAGGCGTTGCGGCGCGATCCGGTTGCCCGTGAAGAGGCCGGACCCGTTGACGATCTCGATCCGGCTCGCGTCGATCCCCGCCTGGGTCAGCGCCTCGCGCACGGCGCTCACCGAGTCCTCGTTGCGCCCCGGCTGGTGGCGCTCCGCGCCGATCACGCGGAAGATCATCTCCGCGACGAAGTTGTCGCTGTGCTTGCCGATGGCGTGCAGCAAGACGCCCACCGGTGTGCTCTGTCGCGACGCGAGCGCGGGCGCGCCCTCGGGCGTGGGGCCGAGCGAGACTCCGTCCCCGACCTCGATCCCCTGCGAGCGCAGCGCCTCGGCGAAGACGTGGCCCGACCAGTGGAGCGGGTGCTCGATCCGCCGCCGATACGAGGCGCCGCGGACCGTGGCCGGGATGCTCCCGGACAGCCGCAAGCTCATTTGCGATCCTCCAGCCGTCGCGCGCTGGTCCGCGATGATGTTGGGCGCGCCCTCTGCGCTCGTCGTGATGCGGTTCGTCACCGCGAAGTACGGCGCGCCGAGCAGCGCCACGCGCGCCGGCGTCCCCGCGCTCGGGCCCGGCATCACGCGCAAGACGTAGGCGTTGCGATCCACCGAGACCGCCCCGATCGGCGCGCGGAACGGGGAGACCTCGTCGGGCTGCTGCTCGAACGCGGGGGGGAGGATCCGGTCGTCGAAGTACGTCGCGTCGACGATCACGCGGTCGACGCGCTCGACGCCGGCGAGGCGCACGTCGCGCGCGAGCATGACGAGGTCGCCGAGCTCGAGATCGGGATCGCCGAAGCCGCGCAGCGCGATCCCGCCGGTGACGCTGCCGCCCTCGACGCGTCCGTGGACGGCGGTGCGCATCGAGAAGTCGGCGCCGAGCAGGCGCAGGGCCGCGAACGCCGTGACGAGCTTCTGGTTCGAGGCCGGGTTCATCGGGCGCTCGGCGTGGTGCTGGAAGATCGCGCGGCCGGTGCGCGTGTCGACGACGGCGATCCCGACCTGCTCCGAGAGCCCGGAGCTCGCCACGAGGGCGCGCAGGCGCGCTTCGAGCGGTGCGTTCGGCGCGTCCTGCGCGAGGGCCGCGCGCGGCGCGGCGGCGAGGGCGAGGGACCAGGCGAGGCTCAGCGCGAGCGAGCGTGAAGACATGGCGCGTTTGCGCATGCGGGGAACCTAACACTACGGTGCGCGGCGATGATTCTCCGCGACCCGATCCACGGCCTCGTCGCGTTCGAGGGCGACGACGAGCGGGTCGTGACCAGCCTGCTCGCGACGCGCGAGGTGCAGCGCCTGCGCCGCGTCCGGCAGCTCGGCCTCACCTCGCTGGTCTTCCCCGGCGCCGAGCACTCGCGGTTCGCGCACGCGATCGGCGCGGCGCACGTGATGGTGCGGCTCGCGGGGCACCTCGCCGCCCGCCAGCACGCGCTGCCGCCCGAGCTCCGGCTCGACGACGAGTCGCGCCGTGACGCGGTCGCCGCCGCGCTGCTGCACGACGTCGGGCACGGTCCGTTCTCGCATCTGTTCGAGGAGGTCGTGCCCGAGGCGCGCGCCCACGAGTCGTGGACCGTCGAGGTGCTGCGCGAGCCGGCGAGCGAGGTGCACCGCGCGCTCGAGGCGCTGTCCTCGGGGATGGCTGAGCGCGTCGCGTGCCTGCTCACCGGCGAGGGCGCGCGTCGATGGCTCGGGCGCACGATCTCGGGGACGCTCGACGTCGATCGCTGCGACTACCTCCTGCGCGACAGCCAGATGACGGGCGTTCGCTATGGGCTCTACGATCTCGACTGGCTCCTGCGCGCGCTCGTGTTCGCGGAGGTCCCCGGGCACGGCTGGGTGCTCGCGATCGAGGGGCGCAAGGGGCTGCCTCCGATCGAGAGCTTCTTCCTCGCGCGCCAGTTCATGTACCAGCAGGTCTATCATCACAAGGCCACGCGCGCGGCGGAGTGCCTCATCCACGGGATGTTCCGGCGCCTCGCGCAGCTGATCCGCGAGGGCGCGGCGCCCGCCGGCACCCCCGAGGCGGTGCGTCGCGCGGTGCTCGGTCAGCCCCTCGGCCTGGGCGCGTACCTCGCGCTCGACGACCCGTCGATCATGACTTGCATCGCCGCTTGGGAGGACGCGTCCGATCCGCTCCTCGCCGACTTCGCCGCGCGGCTCCTCCACCGGCGCCTGCCCAAGACGATCCCGCTCCCGGAGGGCCCCGAGGCGCGGTGGCTGGACGCCAAGGCGCGCGCGGACGAGGTCGCGCGCGCGCGCGGGCTCGACCCGGAGCTGACGGTCTGGCTCGACGTGCCCGACGACACGCCGTACGCGGAGCCCACCGACGTGTCCGCCGAAGGGCTCTGGGTCGTGCTCAGCAAGCAGCCGCTCCGCCGGCTCGGCGAGGTCTCCTTCCTGTTGCGACAGCTGCGCAACCAGACCATCGTCCGCCCGCGGCTGGTGTTCCCCGAGGCGATCCGCGCCGAGGTCGAGGCGGCCGTGGAGGAGGTGTTCGTCGGATGAGGCACGCGTCGGGCATCGCCCTCGTTCTCGTCGCGCTCGCCGCGGCGCCGCGCGCGCGCGCCGACGAGCTCGCCGAGGTCTCGCTCGCGGCGTGGGACGCCCGCGACGGAACCGCGCGCCCCCACCGCTACGTGCTGAGCGTGCGCGCGGCGACCTCGGTCGAGGTGGTCGCCGATCGCCGCCTCTTGACGCTCGAGGTGCGCCCCGAGGGGGCGCGCGTCGCGGCGCGCTGCGCCCACCCGAGGGCGCCCACGGCGGTCGACGCGTCGCGCACCCGCGCGCTCGCGCCCGGCGAGGCGTGGCAGGAGTGGATCGACCTGCGCGAGTACTGCGCCGGCCGCGCGCTCGCGGCGCTCGAGGGCGGCGCGGAGGTTCGCGCCACGTACGGTTGGCGGCGCGCGACCGCGCGGCGGTGGGTGGCGCGCTCCGCACCGCGGCAGGCCGTGGGCTCGCTCGCTGCGCCGCCGGTCGCGTTCGCCGCCCTCGACGCGAGGACGACCACGATGCGACAGGGCGACGAGTGGGTGCCCGCGCCGCTCGAGGTCGCGCTCGCTCCCTCCACGATCACGCGCGGCGCGGCCCTCGTGCTCTCGGTGACCGTGCGGGCCCACGACCGCGGGGGGCGCGCGTACGTGCGCCCGGAGTCGTTCTCGTTCCGCGTGCGCGGCCCGGCCGGCGACTTCACCTGCCGTCTGGCACCCTGGGGCGGCGCGCCCGTCGCCGATCTGTACCAGCGGATCGGCCGGCGCGGGTGGACCGAGCGCCTCGACGCGCGGGTCCTCTGTCCGCCGCGCGCGTTCGACCGCGCCGGCCTCTACGAGGTCACCCCGAAGCTCAGGCTCGACCATCGCGGTGCCGAGTGGGGGCTCGCCGCGATCACCGGGCGCTTCGTCGGTCCCGCCGTCCCCCTGCGCGTCGTGGGCGGCGCGCACGTCGAGCAAGCGCTCCCCGCGCCGGAGCCCGGCGATGGGTGATCGCCGCGCGCGCGCGCTCGCCGCGGTCGCGCTCGCCGTGTCGTTCCTCGCGCTCGCGCTCGCGGGATACGCGCTCTACGCGCAGCAGCGCTCCGAGGAGAACCTCCGCGCCATCGGGCGTGAGCTGCAACGGACGCTGACGCCGCACGCGGCCCCGATGGTCGGGCCTCCGGTGGGCCTCGATCCAGACGACACTTGAAGGAAGCGCGCCTGCGGGCGACAAGGGAGGGGCATGAGCAGGATCCTCGTCGTCGACGACCAACGGAACATGCGCACCACGACCAGCATGATGCTGCGCAGCGCAGGTCATGACGTCGACGAGGCCGCGAGCGGGGAGGAGGCTTGTGAGCGCGTCGCGCAGGACGCCTTCGATCTGGTCCTCACCGACCTGAAGATGGGCGGCAAGGACGGCATCGACGTCCTGCGCACCGTGAAGGAGCAGTCGCCGCTCACCGAGGTCATCGTGATGACCGCCTTCGGCACGATCGAGAGCGCCGTCGAGGCGATGCGCATCGGCGCGTACGACTACATCCAGAAGCCGTTCGCCGAGGAGGAGCTGCTCGTCAAGGTCGAGCGCGCGGGCGAGAAGCGCGAGCTCGCCGGGCAGATGAGCGTGATGGCTGCGGAGTTCCGCGAGCGCTACCGCTTCGACAACATCATCGGCCGCTCCGCCGCGATCCGCGACGTGCTCGGGCGGATCGTGCGCATCGCGCCGACCGACACGACCGTGCTCATCACCGGCGAGAGCGGGACGGGCAAGGAGCTCGTCGCCCGCGCCGTGCACGCGAACTCGCTGCGCGCGGACAAGCCCTTCGTGAGCGTCAACTGCGCGGCGATCACCGAGACACTCCTCGAGAGCGAGCTGTTCGGGCACGTCCGCGGCGCCTACACGGGCGCGGTCGGCGCGCGCAAGGGCCTCTTCGAGGAGGCCAACGGCGGCACCTTCTTCTTCGATGAGATCGCCGAGACGCCGATCAGCTTCCAGGCCAAGCTCTTGCGCGCGATCCAGCAAGGGGAGATCCGCCGGCTCGGCGACAACAAGGCGATCATCGTCGACGTGCGCGTGATCGCGGCGACGAACCAGGAGCTCAAGGTCGCCATCGAAGAGAAGCGATTCCGTCAGGATCTCTTCTACCGGCTCGCGGTCGCGCGCTTCATCCTGCCGCCGCTCCGCGAGCGGCGCGAGGACATCCCCCAGCTCGTCGAGTTCTTCCTCCAGAAGTTCAACAAGAAGATGCGGCGGACCGTCGAGCTCGGGGAGGGCGTGATGGACTACCTCCTCCAGTACGAGTACCCGGGGAACATCCGCGAGCTCGAGAACATGATCGAGCAGGGCGTCGCCCTCGCGACCGACGGAGTGGTCTGCCTCGACGACGTCATCCCGCCGGAGGCGCGCGAGTCGTCGCGCCCGCCCGGTCGACCGAACCAGGAGACCCTCGCCGACGTCGTCGACCGGGCCGAGCGCGAGGCGATCGAGGCGGTCCTGCGCGAGGTCGAGGGCAACAAAGAGCGGGCCGCCGAGATCCTCGGCCTGAGCGCGACGACCCTGTGGCGCAAGATGAAGCGCCTCTCCATCGGGTGACTTTCAACTTTGCACCGGCCGCGTTTCACGGGCGACTTCGGCAGCCGTTGGAGGCGCCGGTTTCGCGGTTGATCCGCGTCACCGCGTGGAGGCACGTGCATTGCTATCCCATTGGGTGTGACCTCCGCGCCGCACCGGGTCCTGATCGTCGATGACGAGGTGAACCATCGAAAGGCGCTCGCCATCGGCCTGCGCATCGAGGGATACGACGTCCTCGAGGCCAAGGACGGACGGGCGGCGCTCGACGTGCTCGCGGACCACCCCGTCGACGTCGCGATCGTGGATCTGATGATGCCGGGGATCAACGGGCTCGACCTGTGCCGGCGGCTGCGTTTCCGCCACCCGACGATCCCGGTGATCCTCACGAGCGCTTACCACCTCTCGGAGCGGCAGCTCCAGCGCGCGGAGATCCGCGTCTTCGGCTTCCTGCCCAAGCCCTTCGAGATGGACGAGCTGGTCACCTTCCTGCGCGCGAAGCTCGAGGCGCCGGTGACGGCAGGCGCGTTCGCCGGCTGAGTTGGCTGGAGGGGCTGTTCCAGCCCCGTTGGCTGGAGGGGCTGTTCCAGCCCCTCCCCCATCGCGGCAAAGCCGCGATGGGGCCCCCACCCAAGGCGAACGCGGCGGAGCCGCGTTCGACCCCATCGCGGGGCGATGGGGCCCCCTCGACCTACGCCCGTCGCTTCGCGACGGGCTGGTCTCGATGGCGCGCTCGCCGGGGCGCGGAGCTCGAGGGGCGCCGCGCGGCTCACTCCTTGTCGCGACCGACGCCGAGCGCGCGCATCTTCTTGTGCAGGTTCGTCCGCTCGACGCCGAGGATCGCCGCGGCCTTCGAGACGTTCCCCTCGCACTCGTCGAGGGTCGACTCGAGGTAGCGGCGCTCGGCGCGATCGCGGTACTCGCGCAAGGTGAGCCGGCGCTCGCCGTCGAAGGCGTCCGCGAGGAGGCCGGACGGGATCGCCGCCGGCTCCGCGGCGGCGGCGGCGCGCTCGAGCTTTCCGTCGGGCGGGAGATCCGCGACGGTCACGCGATCGCCGCTCAGGATGGCCATCCGCTCGACCACGTTCCGCAGCTCGCGGACGTTGCCCGGCCACGCCTTCTGCGCGAGCAGCTCGAAGACCGCAGGGTCGACCGGCTTGGGCCGCATCCCGTTCTCGCGGCAGAAGTCCTCGAGGAAGCTCTGCGCGAGCGCGGGGATGTCCTCGCGGCGCTCCCGGAGCGAGGGGCTCCGCAGCGGCACGACCGCGAGGCGGAAGTAGAGATCCTCGCGGAAGCTCCCGTCGGCCACCGCGCGCTCGAGATCCTTGTTCGTCGCCGCGACCACGCGGACGTCCACCGCGATCGGCTGTTCCCCTCCCACGCGCGTGATCTCGCCGCTCTGGAGCGCGCGCAGGACCTTCGCCTGCGCGCTCGCGCTCATGTCCCCGATCTCGTCGAGGAAGAGCGTCCCGCCGTGGGCGAGCTCGAACATCCCCTTGCGTCGCCCTTGCGCGCCCGTGAACGCGCCGCGTTCGTAGCCGAAGAGCTCGCTCTCGATGAGATCGGTCGGTATCGCCGCGCAATTCACCTTGACGAAGGGCGCCTCGGCGCGCGGGCTCGTGCGGTGGATCGCGCGCGCGATGAGCTCCTTGCCCGTCCCGCTCTCGCCGGTCACGAGGACGCGCCCCGTGGTCGGGGCCACCTTCTCGATCGCGCCGAAGAGCTGCCGCATCACCGCGCTGCGGCCGATCATCTCGTAGCCTCGCTCGAGGTCTGCGCGGAGCTCGCGGACCTCCTCGCGGAGCCGGCGCGTCTCGAGGGCGGCGCGCACGCGGATGAGGACGCGATCGCGGTCGAGCGGCTTCTCGAAGAAGTCCGTAGCCCCGCTCTGCACCGCACGGACCGCTTCGCCCACGCTCGCGTGCCCGGAGATCATCAGCACCGGGAGGGAAGGGTCGCTCGCCCGGATGCGGTCGAGGGCTTCGAGCCCGCCGAGCCCGGGGAGCCGCACGTCGAGGATCAACAGATCGACGCCGCCGCGCTCGAGCCGCGCCAGGCCTTCCTCCGCGCTGCCCGCCTCGTCGACTTCGTAGCCCTCGCCCTCGAGCACCATCCGCAGCGTGCGCCGGATGTTCTTCTCGTCGTCGACGACCAGGATGCAGGCGCTCATCGCTCGGCCATCCTCCCGAGCGCGTCGTGCACGGCCCGCACGGCGTCGTCGACGCGCCGCGCTTCGATGCGGCCCGTCCAGCGCAGCGGCGCGGTGTGCGCGCCGAGGAGCGGGATCTCGGCGCGCGCGAGCGCGTCCATCGCGGCGGCCATCCAGGCCGGCTTCGCGCCGAGCTCGGGGGCCACGACGCTGACCGCGCCGATCCCCTCCTCGACCGAGCACCCACGCGCCTCGAGCGCGCGTCGGTGACTCGCCCACCCGGGCGCCGACGTCGCCACGACGAGGCACGCGTGCGCTCCCTCGAGCGCGCTCTCGCGGACGCCGAGCCCGAGCTCGCCCGCGTGCGAGAGCGTCGCGCCGAGCGCCTCCGCGGCGACGCGGATCGTCGCGAGGTCGGCCCGCCCGACGACGGCCGGGGCCTCGGCGCCCGCGGACTCGTGCACCACGGTCTCGCGGCCGGCGTCGAACGTCGAGCGCGCGTGGATCGCGATGCGCGCGCGCTTCGCGAACTCGACGGCCGTCGAGTTCAGGACCTTGGCGCCGGCCTCGGCCATCTCCTGCATCTGCTCGTAGGTGAGCTCCGCGAGGTGTGTGGCCTCGCGGACGACGCGCGGATCGGCGGAGTAGACGCCGTCGACGTCGCTGTAGATCTCGGCGCGATCGGCGCCGAGCGCGGCCGCGAGCGCGATCGCGGTGGTGTCGCTGCCGCCGCGGCCGAGCGTCGTGATCTCCCGCCGGTAGCTCATCCCCTGGTAGCCCGCGACGATGACCACCCGCCCGCGCGCGAGCTCGTCCTCGATCCGCCACGGGCGCACCTCGATGATCCGCGCGTCGAAGTGGCGGTCGTTCGTCATGATCCCGCTCTGCGAGCCGGTGAACGAGATCGCGTCGCAGCCGCGCTTCTGGATCGCCATCGACAGGAGCGACATCGAGACGCGCTCTCCCGTCGTGAGCAGCATGTCGAGCTCACGCCGCGGAGGGCTCGCGTCGACCTCGTGCGCGAGCGCGAGGAGCTGGTCCGTCGTCTTGCCCATCGCGGAGATCACGACCACCACGTCGAGCCCGCTCGCGCGCGTCGCGACGACCTTCTCGGCGACGCGCTCGAGCTTCGGCACGTCGGCGACCGAGCTCCCGCCGTACTTCTGGACGACCACCGCCATCGGGCGCGATGTAGCAGGTCCCTTCTCGGTCCGGAAGGCAGCGCGCTATGGTGCCGCCCGTGACCGCGGGGGACGACGCCGAGCGCCGCGCCGATCGCTTCGCCGCGTGGTTCGCCGAGCGCGCGCCGACTCGCGCCGACCGCGGGCGGCTCGACGCGCTCCGCCCCGAGGCCGCGACGGTCATGGAGGCGATCGTCGAGGCGGTCGGCGGGGGACCGCTGCCGCGGGCCGAGGGCCCGGAGCTCCGGGAGGCGCTGACGCTCGCGAGCCTCCTGGGTCGGAGCGCCGCGTACCTCGAGCTCACCCCGGCGGCGGCGCTCGCGATCGGGCCGGCGATCGTCGCCGCGCTCGAGGGGACCGTCGATCTCGCGCCGCTCACCGACGTGGTCGTCGCGACGGTGATCGACGGCTACGTCCGCGCCTGCGAGGAGCGCGAGCGCGAGCGCGCCGCGCAGCGCGCGTCCGAGGCGATCCCGATCGTCGAGCTCGCCCCGAAGTGCTTCGCGTTCGTTCTCCGGGGCTTGCAGGATCCAGACGCGCTCGAGCGACGCGTGGACGAGCTCGGCCGCGCGCTCTTCGCGAGGGACGGGCGCGCGTGCGTGGTGGACCTGACGGGGCTCGCCGAGCCCGATCGCGAGCGGCTCGGCCCGATCTTCGCTGTCCACTCGACTTGCTCCATGCTTGGTGCGCGAGCGATCTACGTCGGGCTGTCGGACCCCTGGCGCGTCCTCGCCGAGGAGGCTCGCGTCGATCTGTCGATCGTCTCCGTCGCGCCCACGTTCGCGGACGCGCTGGAGCAGGCGCTCCGGCACTGCGGCCTCGAGGTCCGGCCGCCGTCGCGGCTCGCGCACGCGGTCACTCGGCTACTGGGCCGGCGTTGAGCTCGCGGGACCGTTGCCTTCGACCGTGATCGCGCCCGCGCCGCGCTCCTGCTGCGCGAGGACGACGAGCATCCGGTTGGCCTGCGCGGCGACCGAGGGGATCGCGCGGGCGCGCTCGAGCCACGCGCGCGCCTCGCCGAGCCGCCCGAGCCGCTGGTAGCACCCCGCGCCCTCGAGCAGCGCCTCGCCGCTCCCCGAGTAGGTCGGGTGCTGCGCGAGGAGCCGCTCGTAGCTCCGCACCGCGGCGGCGCAGTTCCCGGCGCCGCGCTGGCTGCGCGCGAGGTGGTGCAGCGCCGACGGGATCAGGCGCGGGTCCGGCCCCGGGCGCTCGATGACCGACTCGAAGTCGCTCGCCGCCTCGCGGTAGTTGCGCTGGCGATAGTTCGCGAGGCCGCGGCCGTAGCGGTCCGTCGAGGAGTCATCCGTCGTGGCGGCCGGAGACCGCTCGCTGTCCTCGGCCACCATCGCGGGCGCGGTGGGCGCGGGCTGCGTCGCCTGTGGCTCCGCCGGAGCGGGCCGCAGCTCCGCGGTCTGGCCCGGGGCGACGGCCAGCTCCTGCGCGCGCGGGTCGAGGTCGGCTTCCTCGATGGAGGTGCCTGGGCTCGGTCGCGCGGCGCGGCCCGACTCGGCGGCGGCCCGCTCGCGCGCGTCCGGGTCCGGGGGAGCGACCGCCACGGCCTCGTCGAGGGCGGCCGGCGTCGGGCGGGTGGCGCCGCGAGGGGGGACGTCGGCCTCGTCGCGCGCGCGGGAACGTGCGCCCGCGGGCTCCGTCCGCGGCAGGGGCTCGGCGGGGACGAGGGCGGCGGACGGACCCACCTCGTCGCCGGGGGCGGGGTCCACGATCGCGTGCAGATCGGCCGGGTCGCCGTCCCGCAGAGCCGGGAGGTACCACATCCCGAGCCCCACGATCAGGAGGAGCGAGAGGGCCATCGCGAGCTGCGGCCGCATCGCGAAGCTCCCGAGCCAGCGCAGCAGCGCGGCCCACGCCCCGTCCTCCTCGATCGGCTCCGGCTGCGCGGGGGTCGCCGCCGGCTCGGGCTCTGAGACAGGGGCCGGGGCCCGCTCGGCCGCCCGCTCCCGCGCCGCCGCGAGCACGGCGCTGCGCACCGCGACCGGCGGATCGAGCTGCTCGAGCCGCGCGGCCAGGGCGTGCCCCGCGCGGATCCGGGAGAACGAGGCGGCGCAGGCCTCGCACTCCGCGAGGTGCGTCCGCGCGCGCGCGGCGTCCTCCTCGTCGAGCTCCTCGTAGAGGAGCTCGACCAGGTGGTCGGTGCAGGTCTCGCAGTCCATCGCTCGGCTCACTTCAGCTCGTCAACGTAGTCTTCGTAGTCCGCGAGCGCCCGCTGCAGGCGCTCGAGGGCGTAGCGCATCCGGCTCTTGACCGTGTTCTCCGGGACGCCGACCACGTCGGCGATGTCCTTGAAGCGCATCCCCTGGACGTGGCGCATCAGGAAGACCTCGCGCTGCTCCTCGGGCAGCTCCTCGATCGCCTCCCCGATCCGGCGGCGGAGATCCTCGGTGACCGCCGCCCGATCCGGCTCCGCTCCCGTGCCCGCCGTCCGCTCGAGGAGGGTGGGCCCCCCCTCGGGACCGGGTCCCGGGGCGTCGAGCGACTGGTGCCGCCGGAAGACCATCTTTCGGCTGTGGTCGATGCACAGGTTCCTCGCGATCGTGTAGAGCCAGGTGGAGAGCTTGGAGTCGCCTTTGAAGTCCTGCGATCGCTGAACGACCTTCAGGAACACGTCTTGGAGCAGCTCGTCCGCGCGCTCCCGCCTGCGGACGGACCGGAAGATGAAGTTGTAGAGGGGGCGCTCGTATCGCCGCACGAGCTCCTCGAACGCCTCCGGGTCGCCCTCGTTGAACCGGCGCAGCAGCTCCTCGTCGGAGTGGTCCTTCGTCACCGGCCCGCCTCCGGGGCTGAGCCGGACCGGTGCGCTCGAACGTCATGACGCGTGGAGGCACCGAACGATCTATGGCCCACCGGAGGCATGAGGAGGCCCGGGATTCTAGCGTCCCGGCTCGCGTTGACCCCCAAAAACGGCCTTGCTATATGGCCTTGAGATTTCGGGGGGAATCGGCTTTCATCACCCCCGAAACGGACCCTGACTTGGCCAACGCCTGGGAGACCCGATGCGAAGGATGATCGCCCTGTCGACGTCCGCGCTGCTCACGTCCGCGCTCGTCGCGGGCCTGATCGCCGGAGAGCCGGCCAACGCGCAGGAGGACGAATTCGGTGAGATGGACGCGCCCGCGGCGGGCGCGCCCACGCCGCCGGCCCCGAGCCAGCCCGCCGCCACCGGCGGGATGGATGCCGGGACGTACGCCGTCCGGCTCCGCGACCTCGAGCAGCGGATCAACGAGCTGAAGGAGCAGATCTTCCGGTCCAAGGCGCGGCTCTCGCTTCTGGCCGAGACGGTGCTGCAGGGGGTGGTCGCGGGCGCGCAGGCGGTGATCGTCCACGAGAACCGGATGAGCTCGTCTTACCGTCTCGTGAAGGCGGTCTACGCGCTCGACGGCGCGCGGATCTACAGCAAGGCCGACGAGGAGGGCTCGCTCGGCGAGCGACGCGAGACCGACATCTACGACGGCAGCATCGTGCCCGGCGAGCACACGCTCACCGTCAACCTCGAGTACCGAGGCCACGGCTACGGAATCTTCTCCTACCTCAAGGGGTACCGCTTCCGCGTGCGCTCGAACTACTCGTTCAGCGCGCCGGAGGGGAAGGCCATCACGATCCGCGTCGTCGGCTATGAGAAGGGCGGTCCGACCGCGCCGCTCGAGGAGCGGCCTGCCGTGCGTTACATCGAGCGGCTGGAGTCGACCCGGCGCGGGAGCGGGGAGAGAGCCGGGGAGTCGGGAGCCGAGTGATGGGTGGGCGGCTCCGCCGCGTCCCCGGGGTCCTCGCGCTGGGCGTCGCGCTCGGCCTGCCGGCGTCCGTCGGCGTCGCGCAGAGCCTCGACGACCTGACGCGCCAGGTGGTGAGCATCGAGGGCGATACGGCGCGGTTGCTCGAGCAGCCGCTGCGGCGCAGCGCGCGACGCTCGCCCACCTACGTCGAGGAGCGCCTGACCGACGGCGAGCTCTTCTACCGGCTGCAGGACTACATCCGCGCCTCGATCATCTTCACCGACATCGTCGAGAACTTCCCGCAGCATCGCGCCTTCCCCGACGCGCTGTTCTACCTCGGCGACTCGCTCTTTCGCGCTGGGGACTACCTCGGCGCGCGGACGCGGTTCCGCGAGCTGATCGCGCAAGCCGGTGACACACGCTACCGCGACCACCTCCAGCGCGCGCTCGGCCGCCTGATCGAGATCGCCATCCACACGCGCGACTTCGACGGGGTCGAGGGGTACTTCGCGGCCCTGAGCCGCATCCCCCCCGGCGAGATCGAAGCGACCACCAACTACTACCGCGCGAAGTACCTCTACAACCGCGCCGTTCCCACCGAGGACGTGCTCGCCGGCGCGGCCGACGCCCAGATCGACATGGCGATGCTCGAGCAGGCGCGGACCTCGTTCGAGGCGGTGCAGGCGGGCAGCCCGTACTACCCCCAAGCGCGCTACTTCATCGGCGTCATCTACACCCTGCGCGAGCAGTACCCGCAGGCGATCGAGGCCTTCCGCTACGTGCTGCGGTCTCCCGCCGAGACGGAGGAGCAGCGGTCCGTGCTCGAGCTGACGCAGCTCGCGCTGGGGCGCCTCTACTACGAGACGGACCAGCTCGATCAGGCCGTGGAGGCGTACCAGGCCGTGCCGCGCACGTCCGCGAACTTCCACATGGCGCTCTACGAGGTCGCCTGGGTCTACATCCGCATGGGCGACAGCGTCCGCGCGGAGCGGGCCCTCGAAGTTCTCTCCGTGGCCGCGCCGGACAGCCGCTTCATCCCCGACGCGAAGATCCTCCGCGCGAACCTCCTCCTGCGCAACGGTCGCCTCGACGACGCGAACGAGCTGTTCCGGGAAGTGGCCGCAGAGTTCGGGCCCGTGCGCCGCGAGCTCGACGCGATCCTCGAGCAGCACACGGACCCGCACGCCTACTTCCGCCAGCTCGTCCGCGAGAACATGGACAGCTTCGACGCGACGAGCTTCCTGCCGCCGCTCGCACAGCGCTGGGCGTCGCTCGAGGGCAACATGGATCGCGCGCTCTCGGTCCTCGGGGATCTCGCGCAGGCACGCCAGCTCGTCCGCGAGACGGCCGAGCTCATCGAGCGGCTCGACGCCGCCATCTCGCAGCCCAACCGCATGGTCGTGTTCCAGGATCTGCGGCTTCACGCAGAGCGTTCCACGGCGCTGCGCAACCGCGCCGCGCGGGTCCGCCGCGACCTCTTGCGCGACGCCGGCGCCGCGGGAAGCGCCGAGCGGCGGGCGATCGAGCAGCAGCTCGACGCGATGCCGATCGAGGACGCGGAGTTCGCCGCCTTCGACGACGAGGTGTTGTCGCGCTACCGCCGGCTCGGGCGCGAGCTCGGCCGCCTGGAGGTGGAGCTCACCGGCATGGAGGCGCGCATCGTCGCCATGGAACGCTACCTCGCCGACACGAGCGAGCAGCGGGACGCCGCCGCCACGGCCACGATTCGCCGCGAGCTCACCGGTCACCGTGCTTCCGTCGCGGACTACCGAGAGCAGATCCGCGTCCTCCAGATCGCGCTCGAGGCGGCGCGGCTCCAGGTCGGGCCGGGCGACGTGCGCTACCAGGAGCACGAGCGGCTGCGCCGCGAGCACGCGCGGCTGGCGAGCGCCGAGGGCGCTCGCCTCTCCGGGCGCGCTCGCGAGCTCTTGACGCGCGTCGACACCGTCGAGGGGCGGCTCGACGCGCGCGACCGCGAGGTGCTCGCGGTCGTGGAGGAGCGCGTCGCCGACATCCGGCGCCAGCTCCGCGAAGAGTCCGAGAACCTGATCGGATATCGGCAGGCGCTGACCGGGCTCGAGGCGGAGACGGAAGACGTCGTCGGCGGCGTGACCTACGAGAACTTCGTGGCCGTGCAGCAGCGGTTCTACGACCTGGTGCTGCGCGCGGACGTCGGCCGGATCGACGTGGCGTGGGCGCGCCGCGAGGAGCACCGCATGCGCGTCGAGCTGCTGACGCGGGAGCGCGCGCGAGAGCTCCGGGCGCTCGACGACGAGTTCCGCGAGATCATGGAGGACACCGACCAGGCGGGCTCCGCCGGCCGCGAGAGCGACGAGGAGGGTGGCGAGTGAGCCGACACAGCCTCCGGGCGCTCCTCTGCCTCGCGCTCGCCGCGCCGACCGTCGCGCGCGGCCAGGAGACGCCATCGCCGCTGCCGCTCCCCGGGCCGGGGCAGAACCTCTCCGACGTCGACCCGCCGCCGTGGGCGCGGGCGACCGACGCGCCGCATCCGTCGTTCCTCGACACCACGGATCGCCGCATCGTCGACGACCGGCCGCCTCCGACGCCGGAGCAGGTCGCCGCCCTGCGCGAGATGGAGGCCGAGCTCGAGCGGTTCGGCAACGTCGGGCGCGCGTACCGGGACTCGGTCAACGCCATCCTCACGCGGGAGTACCACCGCCGCCGCCGCGAGCAGCAGGCCGGCTACGCGCGCCAGATCCGCGAGGAGGAGCAGCTCCAGAACGAGGCGCGAGACCGCGCCATCCGGATCTTCGAGGCGTTCATCCGTCGCTACCCCAACGACCCCACCTACACGGCCGACGCGATGTTCCGGCTCGGCGAGCTCTACTACGAGCGCTCGGCGATCCGCTTCCAGGCGGCGGCCGAGGAGGGCGAGGCCCCGGGGACGCCCGACTTCACGGACACGGTCGAGCTCTACCGCGCCCTGCTCGCGCGCTTCCCCGACTACCGCGGGATCGACGGCGTCTACTACCTCATCGGCTACTGCCTGAACGAGATGGCGCGCCAGCAAGAGGCGCGGCAAGCGTGGCTGAACCTCGCCTGCGCGAACCACTTCCAGTACACGGGTGAGCCGCCCGCCGCCCCCGCGCCCACCGAGGGCGAAGGGGAGGGCGCGGGGACCGGGTTCACGGAGTCCGAGCACCCGGCCCTCGGGCTCGGCGGGGGCTCGAGCGTCCTCGCGCCGAGCGGCCCGTTCGTCGACCCGTACGCCGGCTGCACGCCGATCACGCCGGACGCGCGCTTCGTGATGGAGGTGTGGCTCCGCATCGGTGAGTACCACTTCGACTTCGACTTCGAGCCCCACGCGCTCGACCGCGCCATCAGCGCGTACGGCAAGGTCCTCGCGGACCCGAGCGACCGCAACTACAACCTCGCCCTCTACAAGGTCGCCTGGGCGTACTACCGCGCGAGCCGGTATCCGCAGGCGATCGAGCACTTCACGCGGCTGATCGACTGGTCCGACGAGCAGCTCCGCACGACGGGACGCGCCGGCACCGAGCTGCGCGCCGAGGCCGTGCAGTACCTCGGGATCACCTTCGCGTACGACGACTGGAACGAGAACCAGATCCCAGACCGCGACGAGGGGCTGCCGGAAGGGCTGCGCCGCATCCAAGACGCGCGCCTCCTGCCGCAAGACCGGTCGTGGACCGTCGAGATCTACTTCGAGCTCGGGCAGGTCTACTTCGAGGAGGCGAAGTACCCGGAGGCCGTCGAGGTCTGGGAGTACGCGCTGAGCCGGTGGCCCAATCACCCGCGCGCGCCCGAGATCACGGCGAACATCGCGCGCGCCTGGCAGCGCCATCAGCAGATGGAGGAGGCGCTCCGCGCGCAGGCGCGGCTCGGGCAGTACCGCGAGGGCTCCGAGTGGTGGAACGCCAACATGGACAACCCCATCGAGCAGCGGCGCGCCGAGCAGCTGGCCGAGGGGGCGCTCATCAACGACGCGATCCGTCACCACCGGCTCGCCCAGCAGCTCCGGATCGAGGCGGTCCAGCAGCGGAGCGCGCAGCGCCTCGAGGAGGCGCTGCGCGAGTACTCGCTCGCCGCCGAGGCCTACCGCGCCTACCTCCAGAACTACCCGAACAGCCCGAACGCATACGAGCTCCGTTACAACCTCGCCGACGCGCTCTTCTGGTCGGAACAGTACGAGGAGGCGGCGTCGGTGTACGCGACGGTGCGGGACTCGAACCTCGACGATCGGTACCTCTCCGAATCGGCCCGCCGCGTCGTGGAGTCCCTGCATCGCATCGTCGAGCAGGCGGCGGCGAGAGGCGAGATCACCATCCGCAACAGCCGCGAGGACATCCCCCAGCCGACGGGGACGCCGCCGCGTGTTCAGCCGACGGAGATGCCGCTCCTGGTCCAGCGCCTCGCGCAGGCCCGCGAGGTCTACGTCGCGCGCGTGCCGGAGGAGCAGGATCGCGAGCGCGTGCGGGCGGCCTACGACTACAACAACGCGCTCCTGCTCTACTACTACGGCTACTGGCCGCAGGCGCGGCAACGTTTCTTGCGGATCTACGAGGAGCGCTGCTCGGGCCCCTACGCGAACTCGACGGGTCAGATCGCTTGGGAGAGCCTCTACAACATGGCCATCGCGATGAGCGACACGGCCGAGGCGGAGCGGCTCAGTCTCGACATCCAGCGGCGCGCGTGCTCGTTCTCGCCCGACGTCTCGTTCGAGTCGGCGGAGCAGCGCGACGCGTACTGCAACCGCGCGGAGAACCGCGACTCGCCGATCTGCGTGGCGAGCGGCGTCCTGACCAACGTGCGCTACGCGCGCGCGCTCGAGCTCTACCAGCAGGCCGAGTCGGCCACCGGCGAAGACCAGCGCCGGATGTACGAGCAGAGCGCGACGATGCTCGTCGAGGCGGTCAACGACGAGCCCAACCACGAGCAGGCGCCGCAGGCCCTCTTGCAGGCGGGGCTCGCCCTCGAGCGCACGCAGCGGTTCGAGTCGGCGGGGCGCCTCTACCAGCGCGTGATCGACGAGGTCACGCCGCTCTTGTCGCGCGCGAGCCCGGAGCGGCGGACGCTGCTCGAGGGCATCCTCGCGACCGCGTACTTCCGCCTCGCGTACACCGCGAACCGGTTCTTCGACTACGACCGCGCGGTCCAGAACTACCGGCAGATCGCCGACTCCTCGGTGTTCGCCGCCTCGACCGACCCGGAGATGCCCGAGCGCATCACCGACTCGCTGATCAACGCCGCGCGCATCCTCGAGTACCAGCAGCAGTACGCGCAGGCGGCGCAGTACTACACGCGCGCGGCCGACCGCCTCCGAGACCCGGCCGAGCAGCGCAGCGCTCGCTTCCGCGTGGCCGAGATGTCCTTCAAGCGGCGCGACTGGAACGGCGCGATCCGCGAGATGCAGGCGTTCATCGATCGCTACCGCAACGATCGGGGCGCGAGCGAGCTCTTGATCCAGGCGCACCAGCGGATCGCGCAGGTGCGCGAGGCGCAGGGCTCGCGGCAGGCGACGATCGACGCGGCCCTGCAGGAGGTCGTGCGCGCGTACGATCGCTTCGGTGGTCAGCCGGGGACGCTCGGCGCCGAGTACGCCGCGGAGTCGCGCTTCCGCCTCGTCGACCCGGCGCTGCAGAACCTCGAGAGCCTCACCATCAACCCCGGTCGCCAGCGCACGCCCGAGGCGTTCGTCGCGGAGCTCAACCGGCAGATCCAGGACGGGTCCTCGCGCACGCAGTCCACCGCGCAGGGTTACGAGCCGATCCTCGCGTACCGCCGCCCGACCTGGACGATCGCCGCGCTCACGCGCCAGGGTCGCGCATACGAGATCCTCGCGCGCGCGGTGCTGAACGCGACGATCAGCATGCCGACGGATCTCGAGACCCAGCTGCGCCGGGCTTCGCAGGACGTGCGGGACGAGATGCGCGCGACCTTCGAGGATCGGGTGCGGCAGGTGCTCGACGCGCAGGTCCGGCCGATCGAGTGCTACGCGGTCGTACGCTACGCGCTGTCGGCGCGGGCGGCGCGGCACGGCAACATCGACAACGAGTACTCGCGCGAGGCGATCGACCGGCTGCAGGCGTACGGCGAGGAGCGCATCGCGGAGTGCATCACGCAGCAGCAGGCGCAGGACGCGACGTTGGGCGCCTATCAGCCCGGCGAGTTTGCGCGGGCGCGTCGCGGGCAGCATACCGAGGTGCCGGCGGGAGTGTCGGCGCCCCCGTTCGCGAGTGAGGACTGATGCGCGCGCTCCGGCTCACGATCTCGTGCCTGCTCCTCGTGGCGCTCGTCGCCGTGCCCGGGTGCAACGATGGCTCGGACGGCTCGGCGCAGGGCGGGTCCTCGTCCGGAGGCGAGGACGTCGGCGGCGGCTCGAGCGGATCGAGCGGATCGAGCGGGTCGAGTGGCTCGAGTCGGGACCTGCCGGACAGCGACCTCGAGTCCGAGGCGGACCGCAGCCGGCCGCCGGCCGGTGGCGGGACGACGGGCTCGACCGGTTCGGCGGGTACGCCCCCGGCGGGCGGCGCCGGGACGGGCGGCGCGACGGCCGGCGGGAGCCCCTCGGGGGAGTCGCCGTGGGGCCGACCGGAGGCCGAGACCGGCACGCCGCTCCCGCCTCGGCGGCCGATGAACGCGACCGCACGCTCGGCCTATCAGAGCGGGCTCCGCGCCGCGGCGCAGGGCAACGACGATCAGGCGCGGCAGGAGTTCCAGCGCGCGCTCTCGGCGGACTCGAACGCCTACAAGGCCGCGTACAACCTCGGCGTCCTCGCCGATCGCGCGGGCAACGAGAGCCAAGCGATCCAGTTCTACGAGCGGGCGCTCGCGATCCAGGCCGACTACGAGCGGGCGATCCTCGGCATCGCGCGGATTCACCTGCGCCGCGGCGACACCGGCCAAGCGGTGAGCTTCGTCCGGCCGCTCGCCGAGCGCTGGGTGCGCAACCTCCACGTCCAGGCCGTCTACGGGGACGTCCTCGTCGCGGCGAACCGGCCCGAGGAGGCGATCACCGCCGCCCGCTCCGCGCTGCGGCGGGACGAGCGGTTCGTGCCCGCGATGGTGGTCCTGGTGAAGGCGAACCTCCGGCTCGGGCGCACCGAGCTCGCGGAGTCGATCCTCGACCAGGCGATCCAGACCGACGCCAACGTCGCCGAGCTCCACTACCTGCGCGCGCGGATGCACCAGGAGCAGGGGAACCTCAGCTCCGCGCTGCAGAGCTACGAGCGGGCGATCCAGCTCGAGCCGTCCTACACGGAGGCGCGCATGGCGCTGGGCCTGCAGCAGCTCGCGTCGGGGAACTACGAGCAGGCGCTCGCCCAGTTCCGCGCCGCCGCCAGCCTCGCGCCGACGCTCGCGGCGGTGCGGCTCGCGCTCGGCGACGCGTACCGCGCGACGAAGAACTGGCAGGCCGCGAAGGCCGAGTTCGACCGCGTCCTCGAGATGGAGCCTCGCAACGCGGAGGTCCACTTCAACCTCGGCCTCATGTACCAGGAGGCCGCAGAGAACTTCCCCGGGATGACGAAGCTCGACGCGTACCGGCGGGCGGTCACCGAGCTCAACCGCTATCGTGAGCTGATGGGTCCACGCCTGGCGCGAAACGACCAGAGCCAGGCATTCCTCGAGGAGCTCGCGCGCATGATCGAGCGCGAGCAGCGCGCGCAGGAGCGCGAGGCGGCTCGAATCCAGCGAGAGCAGGAGCGTGCGGCGCGTGAGGCCGCAGGGGGGACCGGACAATGACGACGAGCACGATGACGCTGACTCGGTGGCTCGCGGCGCTGGCCGTAGCGCTCTTCGCTTCGTTGGCGCTCGCTGCGAGCGCCGACGCGCAGTCCTCGTCGGGCCGCCAGCCGCGCGTGATCCAGCTCGACGAGATCCGCATCGAGGGCCGCGTCCAGAAGCCGAACGCGTTCTACATCCTGAACCGGAGCAACCTCGGCTACGAGGTCATCGACCTGCGCACGAGCTTCGTGCGCGAGGTCATCCGCAGCGTGATGCGCGAGCCCTTCTGAGCGCCTACCACGCAGCGCAGGTCGTCCTCCTCCTCGTCGTCGTCGCGCTCGTGGCGGAGCGTGTGAGGACGCTCTCCTTCACGTCGAACGTCGACATCGCCGCGCTGCGCCGCGGCGTCCGCAGGCTCCTGTCGCGCGGCCAGATCGCTCGGGCCGCGGGGCTCTTGACCGCCGCGCTCCCGGCGTGGCCCGCGCGCTGCGCACTCCCGCTCGTCGACCCGGCGATCCCCGACGCGGAGCGGACCGAGCAGCTCGAGGACCGCCTCTTCGACGCCCGGATCGCGTCGCTGCGTTGGATGCGCGCGCTGCGCGTCGCCGCGACGGTCGCGTCCGCGCTCGGCTTCATCGGCGCCGCCATCGAGATCCACTGGGTGTTCAACGCCGACCACGGGCTCCTGCGTCTCGAGGCGGGGCGGGTGGAGAGCGTCGGGTTCCAGCGCGCGACGCTCTCGGTCGCGCTCGGCATCGCCACCTCGAGCCTCGCGCTGGGCTCTTTCACCATCCTGCGCAAGGTCGCGCTCGATCGGCTCGCCCAGTGCCGCAGGCTCGTCGCGGCCGTCGAGGACGCCCTCGATTCGCCGATCGATGAGGGGATCGCGCAGGCGAGTCGTGATAGGCTGGCGCCGGAAAACCGCGTGGCCTCGGAACCCCCGACCGCCGATGGGGTCTGAGCCCGTGGAGAGCCCCGTCCAACGAGCTGAACGCGCATGACTCAAGAGACTCCGCAGCAGAATCCGCCGCGACGCGGCCAGCCCGGCGCGATGACCATGGCGATGCAGGCGGTCGCCGCCCGCCCGGTCGGCCCGAAGGTCTTGCGCATCGGCGTGATCCAGGGCGACAAGATCATCGAAGAGCGGATCATCCGGAAGCGCGAGACGGTCACCGTCGGCAGCTCCGAGAAGAACCACTTCGTGGTCTCCGGGGCTGGCCTCAGCTCGCGCTTCGAGCTGTTCCAGCTCGTCGGCAACGACTACATCCTGAACTTCACCGACCAGATGCGCGGCCGGGTGGGCCTCGCGGGTGGCGTCCAGGTGCTCGAGGACCTCCGCACGAGCGGCGCGGCGCGCAAGGCGAACGGGTACTACCAGGTCAAGCTCTCGGACAACTCGCGCGGCAAGGTGGAGATCGGCGGGACCACGCTCCTCTTCCAGTTCGTCGTGCCGCCCCCGGTCCAGCCGCGGCCGCAGCTGCCGGCCGCGGTCGTCGGCGGGTTCATCGCAGGCATCGACTGGCTGTTCACTGCGTTCGTGATGTTCTCGTTCATGACCCACTTCGGGTTCATCATCTACCTCGAGAACGCCGACTGGCCGGTGGATCCGGGCCTCGCGACGGTCCCCGATCGGGTCGCCGAGCTGATCTTCAACGAGCCCACGCCGCCGCAGCCCGAGCAAGAGGTCCAACCGACGGAGACGTCGGACGAAGAGGTCGCCGAGGAAGCCACGGAGGAGGCGGTCGCAGAGACCCAGACACAGGCCCCGAGCCGAACGCCCGAGCCCACCAGCGGGAGCGGGCAACAGGCGGCCGACAACAACGCGCGGCTCGCCGTGGAGCAGGCGCAGGCGCGGGTCGAGCAGATGCTGCTCGGCGCGCTCGGCGGGGCCGACGGCGCATTCCAGGACGTGCTCGCCGGAGGCGCGGTCACCGGCAACGCCGAGGACGTGATGGCGACGGCCGAGGGCGTCGGCGTCGCGACGAGCGCGGAGGGCGGCACCCTGCGCGAGCGCAGCGGCGGCGGGACCGTCGGAGCCGCGACGCGCGGGCTCGGCAGCCTGCAGGCGCGTGAGGGCGCCCAGCAGCAGCAGCGTGAAGGCGAGCAGATCGTCGAGCGCGTGATCCGCGGCCGGGTGGCGTCGGGCTCGCTCGAGGAGGAGAGCGGCTCGGGCTCGTTCGACCCGAACCTCGTCGCCGCCCAGATCCGCGCGCGGATCCGCGCCATCCAGACGTGCTACGAGCGAGAGCTGCGGAACAACCCGACGCTCGCGGGCCGCGTGCTCGTGAGGTTCACCATCCAGCCGACCGGGACGGTCAGCGGCGCCACGGCGACGGAGAACAGCACGGGGAGCCCCGCCGTGGCCGCCTGCGTCGTGACCACGATCAGCCGGTTCCGGTTCAACCCGGGCCCGGAGGGCGGCTCGGTGACGTTCGCCTATCCGTTCGTGTTCGCTCCACAGAACTGAGGGCGTTCGGCAGGCGGCGCGCGGTCGTCGATCGTCGCCGGCGACTCGTAACGGGCAGGTCTATCACTTCGTGAACGGACCGCCGTCTGCACGCAACGGTCGGGGCGCGGGCACCTTCGCCCGCGACCTAGGGAATGACCATGCGAACGGCAATTTCTCGCGGGCTTTGGTGCGTTGACAGGCGGTCCACCGACCGTATACTCGCCCCAGCCTCCTGGGAGGGGCTCTGATGGTGGACGGACGACGGGTGCTGACCACGCTCCTGGTAGCGCTAGCGTTGGGAGCCATCGGGCTGGGGTTGGCGATCGCACAGGACGGCTCCGACGAGCTCGCCCCGGGCGAGGTGCCGGTCCGGATCCGAGCGAACGTCATGCCCCAGGACCAGCTCGACGAGGCGAACGAGATCGTCACGCGGGGCGAGACGGTCGGGGCGCGCGTGCAGCGGCAGCTCGAGGAGTCGCGCCGCAGCGGCGACATCATCCGCGTGACGTGCCTGAACGACAAGGTCACGCAGCTGACGGCGCACCGCAGCACCGCGCGGACGCGGTACCGGCGGCTGGCGGACGCGGACCGTGCGGGCGATCGCGATCGAGCTCAACACGAGTACACGGTGCTCGTGGTGCTCGGGGGTCACTTCAGGAACCTCGAGGGTGAGGCGGCGGCGTGCGTGGGCGAGGACATCTACGAGACCGGGGCGACGCAGGTGAGCACCGAGATCGATCCCAACACGCCCGACGAGAGCCTGCTCATGCAGGACCCGCCCGAGGATCCGGCGATCCCACCGCCACTGACGATTGATATCTGAGCGCCTCGCCCTCGCGGCGGAGTTTGCGCTACTCTCCGCGCTCGCGGAACGTCCCGTAGGGAGAACACTCTTGAACTGGACTCACAAGCTCGGGCTCGCCGCCCTCACCGGGATGCTGCTCGGGTCAGTGCCGGCGTCGGCTCAAGTGGCCGGCTGGCTCGAGGATCGCGATCGCGCACAGGGGCCGGGCTTCCAGCTCGGGGACTTCGAGCTGCACCCCGGCCTCGGCGTGGAGATCGGGTACGACTCGAACCTGTACTACTCGCAGGACGGCGCGGGTCGGATCCCGTTCCGCGACTCGGCGATCCTGCGCGCGGTCGCGCACCTCATGATCTCGTCGCGCGGGCCTGCCCGGCGCGAGGGCGGCGAAGGCGCGGGGGAAGAGGGGCACGACGCGGCCCTGCCAGCGGTGAGGTTCCGCGGCGGCCTCAGCGGCTCCTTCTACCACTTCTTCAACGACGAGAACCGGACGAACATGGAGGTCGACGCGGACCTCGAGCTGACGATCCTGCCGGGTCGCCCGTTCTCCATCGTCCTCGCGAACACCTTCGGGCGCCGGATCCGGCCCTTCACCGAGCTCGTCGTGGAAGGGACGTCCTTTGCGCGCCTCCAGAACGACGGGGGCATCCGGTTCGACTTCCAGACCGACGGCGGGGTGCTGCGGGTCTCCGCGGGCTACAACATCGCCCTCAACTTCTTCGAGGACGCCCCGTTCGGCTATGGGAACAGCCTACGGCACGCCATCACCCTCAGCGAGACCTTCCGGTTCCTCCCGCAGACCGCGATCATCCACGACACCAGCGTCCGCATCATCGACTTCTTCGGCCCTCCGGGCCTTCGGACCCCCGAGGTCAACGACGGGATCCTCGTGCGCACTCGGGTCGGCCTCAACGGCGCGATCACGCCCGAGTTCTCGGTGCTCGGGATGGTCGGGTACGGCGCGGGGTTCTTCGAGCCGCACTCGCCGACGGTAGAGCAGGAGTTCGAGTCGCTCGTCGCGCAGGTCGAGGCCCGCTGGCAGATCCTCCCGAACGTGCGGCTGAGCTTCGGGTACGACCGCGACTTCTATCCCTCGCTCATCGGCAACTTCTACCGGATGGATCGGGGCTACATCCGGACGCAGTTCCTCATCGACCGCGTGTTCCTCCTCGGCGCGGACGTCTCGCTCGGCTACTTCGAGTTCGGCCGGCTCTACGACAACATGGGCGGCTTGCTCGGCACCGGCGCTGACCGCGATGACATCCGCTTCCTCGGGTCGCTCTTCGCGGAGTACCGCTTCACCGATTGGCTCGGGGTCAACGCGACGTTCAACTACCGGGGCACGTTCACCGACTATCAGTACGACATCGCGGTTCCCGGGATGGGTCCAATCCTCGATCCCGCCGGCTTCAACAAGTTCCAGGTCTGGCTCGGTGTCCGGGTGTTCTACTGAACGTCAGGCCGCGCCGGGCAACCGTCCGGGGCCGATGCACGAGACGAGCGCGTCGAAGTCGTTGAGCGCGATCGCGCTCGCGGTGGCCTTGGTCGCGGGGCCGGGGTGCGGGCCGTCCGCGATCGGCACGCCGCCGCCGCCCGTCGCGAACCAGCAGGCCGTGCTCGGGCCGGGCGACGCGTTCGACGTGCGCGTGTACGGCGAGGCCGACCTCTCGACGAACTACGTCGTCCAGCCCGACGGGACGATCGACTTCCCCTACCTCGGGAGCGTCGAGGTGGACGGCCTCTCGCCCACCGGGGCGGCCCAACACCTCGCCTCTCGCCTGCGAGAGGGGGGGGTCCTCGTCGCCCCTCACGTCTCGATCGTCGTGACCGACTACACGAGCCGGGTGATCGCGGTGACCGGCGCCGTGCGCCGGCCCGGCAACTACCCCGTGACGCCAGGGCTCACGGGGCTGCAGGCCGTCGGCCTCGCGGGTGGGACGAACGAGCTCGCCAACCGCAACGGCGCGATCGTGACTCGACGCGTCGATGGGCAGATGCGCCGCTACGCCGTGCCGCTCGATCGGATCATCGTCGGGGACGTCGACGACGTCCCCGTCCAAGCGGGCGACATCCTCTACGTGCCCGAGCGGATCCTCTGATCGAGTCCCGGCGGCGTGGGCTCACGCGTGCGCGAGGAGGGTGCGGGCGACGTGCGCGCGCTCGTCCTGCCGCAGCTCGGGGAAGACGGGCAAGGCCAGCGAGCTCTCGGCGAGCGCCTCCGCGACGGGAAAGCGCCCGCGTGCGCCCTGTGCGAAGCAGGGCTGGAGGTGGAGCGGGCGCGGGTAGTAGACCATCGTCTCGACGCCGTCGGCGGCGAGCGCCGCGCGCACCGCGTCTCGCGACGCGACGCGCACGACGTACTGGTTGTAGACGTGGAAGCGACCCTCGAGCGCGCGCGGGGTCGTGACTCGTGACACCAGCGCCGCGTCGTAGAACGCGGCGTGCGCCCGCCGCGCCTGCGTCCACGCGTCGAGGTGGGCGAGCTTCACCGAGAGCAACGCGGCTTGCAATGGATCGAGGCGGAAGTTCCCGCCGACGACGTGGTGGTGGTACTTCGGCTCCGCGCCGTGGACGCGCAGGCGCCGGATCTTCGCGGCGAGCGCGTCGTCGTCCGTCGTCACGAGGCCGGCGTCGCCGAGGGCCCCGAGGTTCTTCGCGGGGAAGAACGAGAAGCACGCGGCCACGCCGAGCCCGCCCGCGGCGCGCCCCCGGTAGCGCGCGCCGAACGCCTGGGCGGCATCCTCGATCACCGGGACGCTGCCGGCGGCGCGCGCGATCGCGTCCACGTCCGCGCACTGCCCGAACAGGTGCACCGGGACGACGGCCCGTGTGCGCGGGCCGATCGCGGCGGCGACCGCGTCCGCGTCCATGCCGAAGTCGTCCTCGCGGACGTCGACGAACACCGGGCGCGCGCCGAGCCGCGCGACGACCCCGGCGGTCGCGAAGAAGGAGTACGTCGGGACGATCACTTCGTCGCCGGGCCCGACCTCGAGCGCCATCAGCGCGACGAGCAGGGCGTCGGTGCCCGAGGAGACGCCGATCGCGTGGCGCACGCCGAGCCGCTCGCTGCAGGCGCGCTCGAACCTCTCGACCTCGGGACCGAGGATGTACGTGCCGCTCTCGAGGACCCGATCGAACGCCTCGCGGAGCGCCTCGTCGAGCGCCGCGCCGCCGCGGCGCAGGTCGAGGAACGGCACCCTCATCGCTGCGGCTCGGGGTCGGGGAGGGGGGCGTCCTCGTCGAGGTCGACGCAGCGTACGCCCTCGGCGCCCAGGACGTAGCGGTACCCGCTCTCGGGACAGATCGCCTCGTCGCCCGGGGAGGCGAGGACGAGCCGGTGGCCGTGCCGGCTCATCCACCCGCTCGGGACGGCCGGTACGCCCAAGACGAGGGCGTAGTCCGCGACGTCGCGCGTCACGACCGCGCCGGCGCCGATGAAGGCGTGCCGCCCGATGGTCGTGCCGCACACGATCGTCGCGTTCGCCCCGACCGTCGCGCCGCGACGGATCACCGTCGACTCGTAGAGCGCGCGCCGGTTCACCGCGGCGCGCGGGTTCGAGACGTTCGTGAGCACGCACGACGGGCCGAGGAACACGTCGTCCTCGACGACCGTGCCGGTGTAGAGCGACACGTTGTTCTGCACCTTCACGCGGTCGCCGACGCGGACTCCGTCCGCGACGAAGCAGTTCTGACCGAAGGAGCACCCGCGGCCGATCTCGGCGCCGCGCATGATGTGGCAGAAGTGCCAGATGCGCGTCCCTTCGCCGAGGCAGCCGTGGTCGTCGACGACCGCCGTCGGGTGGATGAACACCGAGCTCATCGCGCGCCGCGGAAGAACGGGTGGAGGGGCCCGCGTGCCCCCGCAGGCGCCGTGGTGCGGATGCGGTGGGCGAGCTCCACGGACGGACGCGCGTCCTCGATCCCGAAGCCGCCGCCAGCGAGCACGTCCTCGTACACGACGGTGTGCAGATCGGTGAACCCCGGCGAGAACTCGAGCTCCTCGCCGTCGATCGCGAGCGACCGGAACGCGGGCGGTCCGTCCGGGCCGGCGGGCAGATCGGCTGCCCGCGTCGAGAGGTACCATCGCACGTCGGCGCGCTCGAGCTCCAGGAAGCCAGACCAGCGTTCCGGCTCGGCGATGTGGACCTCACACGTCCTCGGGGCGCCGAAGATCCACTGCAACAGATCGAAGAAGTGTACGCCGATGTTCGTCGGCAGACCGCCGCTCTTGGCCTCCGAGCCCTTCCACGAGATGCGGTACCAGGGGCCGCGCCGCGTCACGTAGCTCAGGACGACGTCCGCGCGCCGCGCGCGGTCGCGCACCTCGTCCCGCAGCCGCTGGAGCTGTGGGAGATACCGGAGCTGCAGCACGGTGTAGACCCGCCTCGCGCTCTCGCGCTCGAGCTCCGCGAGCTGATCGAGGTTCCAGGGGTTGATGACGAGCGGCTTCTCGCAGATCGCGTGGGCGTTCACCCGCAGCGCCAGGCGCACGTGCGCGTCGTGGAGGTAGTTCGGTGTGCAGATGCTGACGTAGTGCACGCGGTCGGCTTCGCCGAGGCGCCTCGCCTTCTCGAGGTGGCGGTCGAACCGCTCCACCTCCGTGAAGAACTTCGCGTCGAGGAAATAGCGGTCGAGGATGCCGACCGCGTCGTGCGGATCGCACGCGGCGACGAGCCGGTTGCCCGTCGCCCGGATGGCCTGCAGGTGTCGCGGGGCGACGAACCCCGCCGCCCCGAGCAGCGCGAAGTTCCGGCTCATCTCTCGGCTCACGGGGGCGAAGCGGCGGACCGATCGCCGGCCTGCGCCGGCGGGTCGTCGCCCGAGTCGTCCTCGGTCGAGTAGTAGCCTTCGCGGCGGTAGTAGTAATAGTACCCGGCGCCGGACGCGTACCCCTTGCGGCGCGGGTCGATTCCGTTGAGGACGGCGCCGACGACGTTGGCGCCGACGTCGTGGAGCTGGCGCAGCGCGGAGCGTAGGGCGTCGCGCGTCGTGTCCTGCGCCTTCACCACGATCAGGCACGCGTCGAGCTGCGGGGCGAGCACCGCGGCGTCGGTCACGGCCCCGAGCGGCGGGCTGTCGAAGATGATGCGGTCGTAGCGCTCCTTCGCCTCGGCGACGAGCTCGAGGAACCGGTGGCTGTGGAACAGCTCCGAGGGGTTCGGCGGGATCGGACCACACGGCAGCACGTCGAGGTTCGGCACGTCGGTCGGGATCGTCACCTCCTCGAGGCGCTCTTCGCCGACGATGACCGACGTGAAGCCGCGCGCGCCAGACACGCCGAACGCGCGGTGGACGCGCGGCCGGCGCAGGTCCGTGTCGATCACGAGCACTCGCTTCCCGCTCTGCGCGAGCGAGATGGCCACGTTCGTCGTGACCGTGGTCTTGCCCTCCCGCGGGCTCGGGCTCGTCACCACCAGCGTGCGGATCGGCGCGTCCGCGCTCATGAACGTCAGGTTCGTGCGGATGGTGCGGCAGCACTCGGCGGCCGCGCTCATCGGGTGCGCGTGCACGTACGTGTCGCGGCTCTGGTCTTCGGGTTTCTCTCGCCCGCGGCGCCGCTTCGGCCGCTTGCCGCCGTAGACGGGCGCGGGGGTGCTGCCCTCCTCGATGCGCGGGACGACCCCGAGCACCGTGACGCCCATGATCTCGATGTCTTCGACGGACTTCAGCCGCCGATCGAGCTGGCTCAGCGCGAGCGCGAGGAGGAGCCCGAAGGCGAGCCCCGCTCCGACACCCGCTGCCGCGTTCGCGGTGTGGTTGGGGCTGACGGGGAACCTGGGTCGGAGCGCACGGTCGAGCAGGCGCACGTGCGTCGAGCGGTACATCTGGGTGAGGTTGGTCTCCGTCGAGCGCTCCAGGACCATCCCGTACAGCTTGGCGTTGTTCTCGCGGCGCCGGTTCAGGCTGGAGTACTCGATCTCGCGCAGGTTCAGCTCGAGGCCGGCGTGGTGCGCGTCGTCGAGCTCGCTGCGGAGGCCCGACTCCACCTGACGGACCTCTCGGAGGTCTGCCTCTGCCGCCCGCACCACGCCCTGGACCTCCACCTGGAGCTGGCGGCGCAGGTCCCCGATGTGTCCGTCGAGCTCCTGCATGCGCGTGTGGTTGGGGCCGTAGCGGGTCGCGAGGCCCTCGCGCTCGGCGAGCTTGGTCCGCAGCGCCTGTCGCAGCGTGGCGATCGTCGGGTTGTCGGGGAAGGCCGCCGCTGCGTCCTCCGCGTTCGGCACCTGCGCCGCGCTCCGGACCCGCGCGAGGCGGGCGGCGAGCTCGATGCGACGGTTGCGCGCCTTCGTGAGCGCCGCGTTGAAGTGCTCGATGTCGTTGGCGACGAGGTTCTGGCGGCTCTCCATCGAGACGGAGAGGATGTTGTGGCGCTCCTTGAACGCGTGGAGCTCCTGCTCGGAGTCGCCGAGCTGGTCTTGCAGGGTGCGGAGCCGCCCGTCGAGCCACTCGACCGCGCTCACCGTGGAGCCCATGCGGTCTTCGAGGGTCTTGTCGATGTAGGCCTGCGCGACCGCGTTCGCCAGCGTCGCCGCGCGCGCCGGGCTGCGGTCCGACACCTTGATGTGGACGAGGCGCGTGTCCGGCACGGGCTCTACGAGGAGCCGTCCTTGCAGCACCGTCGCGGCTTCATCGACGCTGCGCTCCTGGAAGCTCGCGTGCTCGCCGTCTGGGACGTTGAAGAAGCTCGGATCGCCGTGCAGGCGCAGCTCGCGCACCACGCGCTCGGCCACCGTGCGGCTCGCGATGATTCGGTTCTGGGTCTGGAAGAATTCGCGGCTCATCCAGAACGCACCGATCGCGCTCGACACGTCCTCGACCTGGCTGCCGAGGGGGGAGCTGGTCTGCGGGTCGTACTCGATGACGCACGTCGCTTGGTACACGCGCGGCTGGCGCAGGGTCCACACGGTGACGAGACCGCCGATGACCCCGACGCACAGCAGGACGAGCCACCAGTAGCCCAGGACCGCGCGCGCGAGGGCCTTGAAGTCGAGCTCGCTTTCGCCTGCGCGCTCGGGCTTCGCGTTCTCGCTCGACCGTGTCTCGACGTTCATCGGCGCGCCCCGGCGAACCTTGACCGGGCCACTCGGCGAGTCAAGGTGTGCCCTCTCGTTGCCCGACCCGGCCGCGGGATTCATCGAGCGCTCGGCGCAGGCGCGCCTGCTCGCGGCACGCGCGAGACGCCGATCCTCGCCGCTGGCACAGCTCGGCGTGCGCTCGGTAGGCGCGGGCCAGATCGCCGACGCGCTCCGCGACTCGCGCCGATCCCTGCAGGCCGGTGTCGCGACCAGGATCGAGGCGCTCCGCGCGGCCGTAGGCGCGCAGCGCGGCGAACTGGTGGTCCAGGCCCTCCTGCAGCCGGCCTTCGAGTGCCCAGACCTGCGCGATCTCCTCGGCGGAGCCCGCGACGCGAGCGCGCATGCGCTCGAGCGTCTCGAGCATCGCAGCCTCGTCGCCGGCGGCGGCCTGCGCGCGCGCACGGAGCTCCAGGAGCTGTGCCGTCTCTTCGGCCCCCGCGAGCGCCTCGAGCGCGCGTGTGGGCTCACCGGCCGCGAGGTGCGCGCGAGCGCGCAACGCGACGAGGCGGGGCTCGCGACTCTGGATTGGGGCGAGGAGCGCGAGCGCGCGGGCTGGCTCGCTCGCGTGCAGAGCGCGGTCCGCCATGCGGAGCGTTGCGCCGAGGACCCCGCGCTCAGTGAGGTACGTGTCGATCTCGATCGCGGCTGGCGCGTCGCGGGGCAAGCACCTCCCGAGTCGGTCGAGCATCTGGTCGCCCGTCGGGTCCGCACCGAGCGATCGGATCGCAGCCCCGGCGAGCTCGGGGCGCGCGCTGAGCGGCGGGCAAGCGAAGCGCGCCGCGGCGGTCCGGTCGCGGACGCCCGCCTCGCGCACCTCGAGCAATCCCTGCTGCGGGTGGCCGCGAAGGAAGAGGTAGCGCGCCGCCTCCTCGTGTGGCGCGCCCCAGGAGGGCGCGAGGACCATGGCCCGGTTCAGCCATCGGACGGCGGCCGGGTCGCCGCGTTGCGCGGCCTCGCTTCCGCCGAGGAGCGGAAACGCGGGCTCGGACGGATGGGTCCGCACGGCGGTGAGGAGCGAGGCCGCGAACTCCGGGTCGCGGGTGCGTAGCTGCGTCTCGAGCCGGCGCTGCATGCCTCGTACCCCGAGCTGATCGACCCGGCTGGCGAGCGTCAGGGGTAACAGCAACGCGATGGCGCCCGCCCCGGCCGCGATCTTGTGGAGCGGGAGGCGAGTCGGCGCCGTGGCCGTCCGCCGCCCCTCGGCGACCACGGCGCCATACAGCGTCGCGGCGACTGCCGCGATCCCGGAGAGCTCGAGCGCGTAGTCGACGAGGTCGTGCACGAAGATGGCCACGACACCGGCGGCGGCCGCGCCGTGTGCCCAGCTCTTGGCGCGGCGCGCGCCGCGCGCGAGCGCCCAGCCGAGCACGACGAGGAGCAAGACCGTCAGCGGGAACCCCCACTCGGAGGCCCATTGCGCGGGGAGGCTCTCGGGGTGGGTGGCGCGGGTCGTCGTCCCGAAGCGCGACACGAAGGCGGCCGAGAAGGCGCCTCGCCCCACGCCGAGCCACGGGTGATCGACCGCGAGGTCCAGCCCCATCCACGCGAGCTCGAGCTTCTCGAGGCCCGAGCGCTCGAAGTCGCGGTAGATGCCCTCGGCGGCGACGTACAGGCCGAGCCCGATCCCCGTGGCGACCGCCGCGCTGGCAACCAGGAGCGAGGGGCCGCCGCCGCGCCCGCGGTGGCGCAGCGCGCCGAACATGCCGAGCGCGAGGAAGCCCACGACGAGCGAGGCGACCCCACCGCGCGAGACGGCCATCAGGCTCGTCGCGCTGACGAGCACGCCGCCCGCGAGCCAGGCCCAGCGCGCGCGGGGGGAGTCGCGGTCGAGCCCCAGGCCCACGAGCACCGGGGCGCACATCGACAAGAACCCGCTGAGCTGGTTGTCGTTCACGATCGGGGCGCGCAGTAGGTAGGCGGGGTTCACGGGCTCGTACACGCCGAACACTCGGTCGGCTCCGATGGAGGCGTGCGCGAGCGCCACCACCGCCATCGCGATCCCCGAAGTGCCGACCGCGGCAAACACGGCGCGCCGATGTCCGAGCGCGACCAGCGTGCTCGCGGCGAGGAACGCGGCGAGGAGCCCCGCGCCCTTGACGACCTCGAGCAGCGTCGCGCCGGGCGCGAGGGACAGCGCGATCCAATCGGCGGGGGGCTCCGCCAGCGCAGCCGAGGCCCCGTCGGTCAGCTCGACCGCGCGCGGCTGGAGCCACCCGGTCAGCCGCCGCGGGAGCGGCAGGACCTGCAAGGCGGTGAAGAGGGTCGCGCCGAGCGCGGTGAGCCCGACGGCGCCGAGCGGCGGCGCGCGCTCGTCCTTCGCGGCGGCCCAGGCCGCG
This sequence comes from Sandaracinaceae bacterium, assembly GCA_019637095.1. Lineage (GTDB taxonomy): Bacteria > Myxococcota_A > Polyangia > Polyangiales > Sandaracinaceae > JACKEC01. The sequence goes on from JAHBWG010000042.1 coordinate 52,516, forward strand.
GCCAGGCACGCGGCCCCGCACATCCCGCTGACGATGGCGACGCCCCAACCGAACACGCCGCCGAGGAGCTGTGGGGCGACCACGACGGCGGCGGTGAGGAGCGTCGGCGCCGCCCACGTGACCACGCGGCGGACGCGCCGCCGCGCGTCGCGGCGGCGCTCATCCCGTCGCGCGTGAGAGGGCATCACCGAGGCTCGGGCCGGGGCTCGTCGCGTCCGCGGCCGGATCCGCCCTCGGCGGCGCGGGGAGCGCAGTCGAAGGGGGCGTGAACTCCGGCACGCACGCTCGCAAGCACGCGACGACCTGCGCCGCTTCACCCGTCGCGGCGGCGTCGCCGAGCGCCTCGAGCCGGCGGCCGACCTCGGCCCAGGGGACGCGGGCGTGGTGGCCGACGAAGATCTTCGGGTGCCGCGTCTTGTTCGCGTTCTCGGCGTCCGTGCTGAGCTCCTCGAAGAGCTTCTCGCCGGGCCGGACGCCGGTGTAGCGGATCTCGACGTCGAGGTCCGGTCGGAGGCCGGAGAGGCGGATGAGGTCGCGCGCCAAGTCGACGATCTTGACCGGCTCCCCCATGTCCAAGATGAAGATCTCGCCGCCCTCGCCCATGCTGCCCGCCTGCAAGACGAGCTGACACGCCTCGGGGATCGTCATGAAGTACCGGGTCATGTCGGGGTGGGTCACGGTGACGGGGCCGCCCGCGAGGATCTGCTCCTTGAAGATCGGGATGACCGAGCCGGCGGAGCCCAAGACGTTGCCGAAGCGCACCGTGACGAAGCGCGTGCGGCTCTGCGCGTCGAGCGCCTGGACGTAGGTCTCGGCGACGCGCTTGGTGGCGCCCATCACGCTCGACGGGTTCACGGCCTTGTCGGTCGAGACGAGCACGAACCGCTCGGCGCCGAAGGCGTCGGCGAGGTCGGCGACGGTGCGCGTCCCGAGCACGTTGTTCTTCACCGCCTCGCCCGGGTTCCACTCCATCATCGGGACGTGCTTGTGCGCCGCGGCGTGGAACACCGCCCAGGGTGAGTGCTCCTCGAAGATCTGGCGCATGCGCGCGCCGTCCGTCACGTCCGCGAGGAGCGGGACCACGTCGAGCGCGGGGTGGCTCTCGACGAGCTCGCGGTGGACCTGGAAGAGGTTGTTCTCGGCGCGCTCCGCGAGCAGGAGCCGAGCGGGCCGGTAGAGCGCGACCTGGCGGCAGATCTCGGAGCCGATCGAGCCGCCCGCGCCCGTCACGAGGATCGTCCGATCGCGCAGCGTTTCGGCGATCGCGTCGTCGTCGAGCGCGACCGGCGCGCGGCGCAGCAGGTCCTCGATGGCGACCGGGCGGATCCGGGTGATCTCCACCCGCCCGCTCGCGATCTGGTAGAGGCCCGGGATGATCTTCACCGGGAGGGAGGCCTCCTCGGCGAGGCGCGCGATGCGGCGGATCGCTTCGCCGGGGACGCTGGCCATCGTGATGAGGACCTGCTGCGCGCCGTGATGCGCGCAGAGCGCGGCGAGATCCTTCGTGGTGCCCAGGACGGGGATGCCGTTCACGATGACCCCGCGCTTGGCTGGATCGTCGTCGAGGAAGCCGACCGCGCGCAGGCCGATCGCTGGGTTGAGCGCGATCTCCTTGCTCATGAGCACGCCGCCGGCGCCCGCCCCGACGAGCATCGTCGGCACCGCCTCCGTGCTCCGCGCCTTCTCGGCGTTGCGGCGGCTCTCGAGGTGCTCGCCGAGCAGGCGCCGCGCCACGCGGACGCCCGCGACCGCCAAGAACATCAGGACGAGGTTGGCCGCGAGCACCCCGAGCGGGATCACCCCGTGTCGCAGGTACGGGTAGTCGAACTGGAGCTCACCGAGCGCGATGCGCGTCCACAAGAGCAAGACGTTGGCGAGGACGGTGGCGACCAGGATCCGCCACGCCTCGCGCAGCCCGACGTGGCGCCAGCTGTAGCGCGGGACGCCGAAGAGCATGAGCACGAGGTACTCGCCGACGACGACGTAGGGCGCGGTGAGGGCGAGCCGGCCCAGGAGGTCGGCCGGAGGGCGCCAGTCGAAGCGGATCATGAAGGCGAGCGCGAACGCGAGCGCGAGGACCGTGAGGTCGATCGCGATCTGCGAGAGGCGCAGGACGTTGGCCTTCATGACGCCGAGGCTCCCGGGACGGCGCCACGGACGGCGCGGATGACGCGCCCGAGGTCGTCGTCCGTCAGGAACGACGAGCTCGGCAGGCAGATCCCCCGCGCGAACACGTCCTCGGCCACTGCGCCGCCGACGCGCTCCGCGCTGGCGTAGAGCGGCTGCAGGTGCATGGGCTTCCACGCGGGCCTCGCCTCGATGTCGTCGCGCGCGAGCGCGGCGAGGAGGGCGTCGCGGTCGACGCCGAGCCGCGTGGGATCGACGGTGAACACGCTGAGCCAGTTCGTGTGCAGGCCCCACTCCGCTTGCGGCATGAGCTCCAGGCCGTCGAGGTCCGCGAACGCGTCGCGATACTGGAACGCGACGCGGCGGCGCTGGCGGACACGCTCCGCCAGGACCGCGAGCTGTCCGCGTCCGATCCCTGCCAACACGTTGCTCATCCGGTAGTTGTACCCGAGCTCCGAGTGTTCATACGCGATGCCCGGATCGCGCGCCTGGGTGGACCAGAAGCGCGCTCGGTCGACGAGCGCGCGATCGCGGCTCGTCAGCGCGCCGCCGCCGGTGGTGGTGATGATCTTGTTCCCGTTGAAGCTGAGCACGCCGACGTCCCCGAGCGCGCCGACCTGGCGGCCGCGGTGCTCGGTGCCGAGCGCCTCCGCGGCGTCCTCGACGACGGGGACGCCATAGCGGGCGGCGAGCGGCAGGATCGCGTCGAGGTCCGCGCTCTGTCCGTAGAGGTGTACGACGACGAGGGCCGCGGGCCGTCGGCCGCGGCGCTCGGCCGCCCGCAGCGCGTCCTCGAGGCAGCAGGGGTCGAGGTTGAAGGAGGTGCGCTCGCTGTCGAGCAGCACCGGGCGCGCGCCGAGGTAGGCGATCGGGTTGACGCTCGCCACGAAGGTCAGGGTAGGGCAGAGCACCTCGTCGCCGGGGCCGACGCCGAGCGCGCGCAGCGCGAGGTGCAGCGCCGCGGTGCCCGATGCGAGCGCGCACGTCGGCGCGCCGACCACGCGCGCGAGCTCGTCCTCGAAGGCGTCGAGGTTCGGGCCGACCGAGGAGAGCCAGTTCGTCGCGAACGCCTCGGCGACGTAGCCCGCTTCGAGCCCGCCCATGTGGGGCGCGGAGAGGTAGAGGCGGGACATCCTCGTCACGCTCCGTAGAACGCGCGGTACCACTCCACGAACCGGGCGATGCCCTCCTCGATCGGAGTGCTCGGGCGGAAGTCGACGTCGCGCGCGAGGTCGTCGACGTCCGCGTAGGTGGCGGGGACGTCGCCGGCCTGCATCGGCAGCATGATCTTCTGCGCCTCGCGCCCGAGCGCGCGCTCGAGCGTCTCGATCATCGTCATCAGCTCGACCGGCTGGTTGTTGCCGATGTTGTAGATGCGGTAGGGCGCGGTGCTCGTCCCCGGGTCCGGCGCCTCGCTCGTCCACGTCGGGTCCGGCGCGGGCACGCGATCCATCGTCGCCACGACGCCACGCACGATGTCGTCGACGTACGTGAAGTCCCTGCGCATCGCGCCGTGGTTGAACACGCGGATTGGCTCGCCCGCGAGGATCGCCTTGGTGAACAGGAAGAGCGCCATGTCGGGGCGACCCCACGGCCCGTACACGGTGAAGAACCGGAGCCCGGTGGTGGGCAGCCCGTAGAGGTGGCTGTAGCAGTGCGCCATCAGCTCGTTGGCCTTCTTCGAGGCCGCGTAGAGGCTGACGGGGTGGTCGACGTTGTCGTGCACCGAGAACGGCATGCGGGTGTTCAGGCCGTAGACGGAGCTCGACGAGGCGTAGACGAGGTGGGCGACGCCGTGGTGGCGGCAGCCCTCGAGGATGTTGACGAAGCCGACGAGGTTGCTGTCGACGTACGCGTGCGGGTTCTCGAGCGAGTAGCGGACGCCGGCCTGTGCGGCGAGGTGTACGACGCGGTCGAAGCGCTCCGCCGCGAAGAGCGCGGGGATGGCGGCGCGGTCGGCGACGTCCGCGCGGACGAAGCGGAAGCGGGGGTGCGGCTCGAGCCGCGCGAGTCGCGCTCTCTTGAGCGCGACGCTGTAGTAGTCGTTGAGGTCGTCGAGGCCGACCACCTCGTCACCGCGGGCGAGCAGGACCTCGCTGACGTGGGAGCCGATGAAGCCGGCGGCGCCGGTCACGAGGATGCGGGCCATGAGGTCAGAGGCTCCAGTAGGCGACGGAGGGCGGGATCTCCTCGGGCGTGAGCATCGCCTTGATGTCGGCGATCGCGCCTCGGGGCCCGAGCATGCCGAAGAGGCGGTCGCGCGGCAGCTCGGCGTACTCGCGGTGCGCCACCGCGAGGACGAGGCCGTCGAGGCCCTGCATCTCGTCGAGGCTCGCGAGGCGCAGGCCGTACTCGTGCATCGCCTCCGCGGCGTCGGCGCGAGGGTCGTGGACGATGGGCTCGATGCCGAACTGGCGCAGCTCCGCGAGGATGTCGGGCACGCGGCTGTTGCGCAGATCGGGGACGTTCTCCTTGAACGTCAGCCCGAGGACGCCGACCTTGGCGCGCTGCACCGTCACGTCGCGCGTGATCATGAGCTTGATGAGGCGCTGCGCGACGAAGGATCCCATTCCGTCGTTGATGCGGCGACCCGACAAGATGACTTGCGGATGGTAGCCGGCGGCCTCGGCCTTCGCGGTCAGGTAGTAGGGGTCGACGCCGATGCAGTGTCCGCCCACGAGCCCCGGCGTGAACGGGAGGAAGTTCCACTTCGTGCCGGCCGCCGCGAGGACGTCCTTGGTGCGGATCCCGAGCCGGTCGAAGATGATCGCGAGCTCGTTCATCAGCGCGATGTTCAGGTCGCGCTGCGTGTTCTCGATCACCTTCGCCGCCTCCGCGACGCGGATCGAGGGGGCGCGGTGGACGCCGGCATCGACGAACCGCTCGTACGCGCGCGCGACGCGCGCGAGCGTCTCGGGGGAGTCTCCGGCGACGACCTTCACGGTGCGCTCGAGCGTGTGCTCGCGGTCGCCCGGGTTGATGCGCTCGGGCGAGTAGCCGAGGTTGAAGTCGCGCCCGTGCACGAGCCCCGACTCGCGTTCGAGCAGGGGCCCGCAGATCTCCTCGGTGACCCCGGGGTAGACGGTGGACTCGTAGACCACGACGGTGCCGGGCCGGAGGAGCCCGGCGACGGTGCGGGTCGCCGCCTCGATCGGGCGCAGGTCCGGCTGCCGGTTGCCGTCGATCGGCGTCGGGACCGTGATCACGATCATCGTGGGCTCGCCGACCTCGGCCGGATCGCTCGTCAGGCGCAGGCGCGAGGCGCGCAGCGCCACCGCGTCCACCTCGTCCGTGCGATCCACGCCGGCGCGGAGCTCCTCGATCCGGGCCTCGGAGACGTCCAGGCCCACCACGTCCGCGTGTGTGCGCGCGAACGCGAGGGCGACAGGGAGCCCGACGTATCCCAGCCCGACGATGGCGACTCGTTCCTCGTTCTCGACCATGCTCGTATCCCGCGGCGACCATGACACCCGGCGACGGCGGATGCCACGGTCTCTCCCGTTGCCAGGATCGACGCGCGCATTCGCGCGTGTCACACCCCCGCTGAACCCGCGACATCCCGCGGGACACCCACGAGCAGACCGTTGCGCGGATCGACCCAGCCGAGCCCCCGCCGCTCGAGACGAGCGGCTGACGCGTGAGGGAGCTGCTCCCCGTCACGATGGTGCTCGCCGTCGCGGTGTTCGTCTTCTACGTCGCGCAGCGCGGCCTCGAGCGACGGCGCGAGGTCCCGGTGCTCGGGCTCGTGCTCTTCCTGCACGTCGCCGGCGCGTTCGCGCAGGTCCTGATCACCGAGGGGTACTACGGCGGCGGCGACGCCCTCTTCTACCACCGGCAGGCGCAGGTGCTCGGCTACCACGTCACGGCCGATGCGGCGCGCTACTTTCCCGAGATCCTCAGGCTCGTCGTGCAGCTCGAGGCGCGCCTTCCCGTGTACGTCATCGGCGCGGGCGGCCCGACGGGGACCATGCAAGGGCTGACGACCCTCCTGTCGATACCGCTGCAGAGCTCGGTGTACGCCATCAGCGTCGCGTACTCGCTCGCCGCGTTCGTCGGTTTTCGTGCGCTGTATCAGGTGTTTCGCGAGCGGTTCGAGGCGAAGCACCACCCGTTCATCCTCCTGGCGGTGGCGGGGTTGCCGTCGGTGGTGTTCTGGACCTCGGGGATCCTGAAGGAGGCGGTCGCGATGGCCTTCCTCGGGTGGATGGTGCTCGGGGCCCACAGACTCTCCCAGGGGCGCTGGGTTGCGGGCGGCGGGATGGCGCTCGTGGGGATCTTCGGCGCGTCGCTCGTGAAGGGCTACATCGTCCTGGTCTTCCTCTTGGCCGGCGCGGTGCTCATCTACTGGCACCGGGCGGTCCGCCCCGATGGCACGCTCCGGGGCAGGCCCGTGTACTTCGTCGGGCTCGCGGTCATCGCGGTCGTGGCGGTGATCGGGTTCGGTCGAATCTTCCCCCGCTATTCGTTCGCGGAGGCGATCGAGGAGACTCACCACCTGCAGGTCGTGGGGATCCGCGCTTCCGGCGGCTCGAACTACGAGCTCGGCCGAGCCGAACAGACGCTCTTGTCTCAGGCAGCGCTCGCCCCGTTCGCGCTCGTGACCGTGCTGTTCCGCCCGCTACCGTTCGAGGCGCCCGGCGCCACCGGCGCGGTGAACTCCGCCGAGACGCTCGCCGTGACCCTGCTGGTCGCCTGGGTCCTCTATCGACAGAAGTGGCGGGATCTCCTCGCCATGGTGCGCGGCTCGCCCTTCCTCATGGCGTCGGTGGTGTTCATCCTGCTCGGGGGCGTGGGCATCGGCCTCGCGACCACCAACCTCGGGACGCTCTCGCGCTACCGCGTCCCTCTGATGCCGTTCATCATGGGCACGCTCGTGGTGCTCTACCGAGTCCGGCCGGTCCCTCTCCCGAGCCCGCGTGGGGCCGCTCACCCGGCGCGGCGGCCCGTCAGAGGATCGGCGCCCAGCGCTCCTCTAGATACTCGGTGACGGCGCTTCGCTCGGCCTCGGTCAGCGCCGCGTCCCAAACGATCAGCTCTGCCACGTCGCCGCTGAGCACGTTCGCGGTGAGCGTCCCCGCCGGGTTCCCGCCGATCCCCAGCGCGCGCGCGGTGCTCCCGTCGAGCGGCGTCGGCACGGTCCCCGCCAGCGCGCCGTCGATCACGAGGTCGACCGAAGGGCCGTGATCGAAGATCGCGAACACGTGCGCCCGGTCGTCGTCGGGCGCGGCCGGCGTCGTGCCGCGACCCGCGACGCCGAGGCGCAGGGTCGGCGGCGTGGTCACTTGGCGGAAGAGAATCACGTGCGCCGCGCGGTCGTTCGAGTGCAACAGCACGACCTGCCGTCCATCGCGCTCCAGGCGGGCGACGAGGAACACGGTCGAGCCGTCGCCCCACCGGATGGGGTCCGCGATGAAGTGGCCGCTCGCGTCGAAGCGCACGACGCGCCGCCCGCTGGCCTCGACCACGGTCGGCGGCGTGCGCGCGGCGGCGACCCCGACGCCACGCCCGCTCCGGTCGGGCCAGCTCGCCGCCGGTCCGAGCGCGAGATCGTCGGCGCGCACCCAGAGGACGAGCCCGGGGATGCTCGCGGGATCGAAGCCGCCGCCCGCGTCGGAGCCGGCGTCGGAGCCGGCGTCGGAGCCGCCGTCTGCTCCGGCGTCGGCCCCCGCGTCCGCTCCGGCGTCGGCCCCCGCGTCGAGCTCGCCGGCGTCCGGCTGGCCCGCGTCGGGGCGGGTGACGCAGCGCCCGTCGACGCACGACTGGCCCGACGGGCAATCCCCCTCGCTCGCGCAGGAGGCGGCGGTCCCGCTGCGATCAAGGATGCAGCTCGGACCGAGGGTGACGAGCGCGAGGATCGCCACGGCGTGTCGCGACCACGACGGCCGGCCCCACGTACGCATGGCGCGCAGTCTACACCGGATTGGATTCTGCGACGCGCTACGCTCGGGGGGTGTACGGCATGGTCTTCGCCGCCGGGCTCGGCACCCGCCTCCGACCGCTCACCGACGTCCTGCCCAAGCCCGCGATCCCACTCCTGTCGCGCTCGCTCGCGTCGTACGCACTCGAGCGGCTCGTCGCCGCTGGCGTGCGCCGCTGCGCGGTCAACACCCACCACCTCGCGCCCGCCGTCGAGCGCGCCATCGCGGCGGACGCGCCGCCGGGGCTCGAGATCGTCACGAGCCACGAGCCGGAGCTGCTCGGCACCGGCGGCGGTCTGCGGCGGGCGCTCGAGCGCGTCGGTCCGACCGACGAGCCCATCCTCGTGATGAACGGCGACATCCTGTTCTGGCCCGACCTCGAGGGCGCGCTCGCCCACCACCGCGCGATCGGCGCGCTCGCGACGATGGTGCTCCGGCGCGACCCGCGCGCGCACCGGTTCGGCGCGATCGAGGCGGACGCGACGGGGCGCGTGCGCCGCATCCTCGGCGAGCCGGCCGACGTGCGCGCCTCGCTGGCGACGCGGATGTTCACCGGCGTGCACGTGCTCTCGCCAGAGGTCGTGGCGGCGCTCCCCGAGCGCGGGTGCGTGATCCGGCTCGGTTACCAGCGCTGGTTGGCGCAGGGGCGGGTGATCGGGGGCTTCGACGACCCGGCGCCCTGGCGCGATCTGGGGACGCCGGCCGAGTATCTGCGCGCCCACCTCGACCTCCTGGACGGGACCTTCGCGTGGCCCGGCCTGACGCCGCCGGGTGGCGACGTCTTCCTCGGCGCGGGAGCGCGCGTCGATCCGGGCGTGACCCTCGCCCGCGCCGTCGTCTGGCCCGAGACCCACGTGACCGAGAGCGCGCACGATGCCATCCTCGCCCCCCATGCCCGCGTCGACGTCCGCTGAGACTCGCATCCTCGTCGTCGGCGCCGGCGTCAGCGGCCTCGGGCTCGCGGACTGGCTCGGCTCGGACGACTACCTGATCCTCGAGGCGGACGACGAGGTCGGCGGCTACTGCAAGACCGTCTCGCGAGACGGCTTCGTCTGGGATTACTCGGGGCACTTCTTCCACTTTCGGCACCCCGAGATCGAGCGCTACCTCGTCGCGCGGATGAAGGGGCAGCGCGTCCTCGAGGTCGACAAGGAGGCGCGCATCCACTGGAAGGGCGCGCTCATCGACTTCCCGTTCCAGAAGAACATCCACCAGCTCCCGAAAGAAGATTTGCTCGATGCGATGCACGATCTCTACTTCCGGGAGGCGCGCGAGCCCGAGAACTTCCGCGAGATGCTCTACTGCCGGTTCGGCCGCTCGATCGCGGAGATGTTCCTCGTCCCGTACAACGAGAAGCTCTATGCGACGGACCTCGCCACGCTCGACGTGGACGCGATGGGGCGCTTCTTCCCGCACGCCGACATCGACGAGGTCGTGCGGAACTTCCGCGCCGCCGACAACCGCTCGTACAACAGCAAGTTCACTTACCCGGAGGGCGGCGCGATCCAGTACGTGCACGCGCTGCTCGAGGGCGTCGACTCGCGGCGGATCCACCTCCGCGAGGCGCTCGTGCGGATCGACCTCGACGGCCGCGTCGCACATACCAGCGAGGGTCGCGCGATCCGCTACGAGCACCTCGTGAGCAGCGCGCCGCTCCCGCGTCTGCTCGAGATGAGCGGGCTCCCGCACGACGCGAGCGTGTTCACCTGGAACAAGGTCCTCGTCTTCAACCTCGGGTTCGACCGCAAGGGCCCGCGGGGCATCCACTGGATCTACTACCCGCAGCGCGAGCTCGCCTTCTACCGCGTGGGCTTCTACGACAACATCTTCGGGACCGAGCGGATGAGCTGCTACGTCGAGATCGGCCTGCCACCGGACGCCGAGGTGGACGTCGAATCCTCTCGGGCGCGCGTGCTCGAGGACCTCGCGCGCGCGGGGCTCCTCGACGGCCACGAGCTGGTCGCGTGGCACTCGGTGGTGCTCGACCCCGCCTACGTCCACATCACCCGGCGGAGCATCGACGAGGTCGCGCGGGTGCGCGCGGTGCTCGAGGGTCACGGGGTCCACTCGATCGGTCGGTACGGCGGCTGGACCTACTGCTCCATCGAGGACAACTTGGTCGAGGCGCGGGCGCTCGCCGAGCGCTTGGCGGGCCGCGCCGAGCGTGCGTGAACGCCGGGTCGGGGCTCGACACACGGCCGGGATCGTTGCATCTAGGGATGACTCGCGCGGTGGGCGGGCGGGCCGGTCGGAGGGCTCGCGCGCTTTGCCCCCTCGGGCGCCGCGCACGCTTGGGAGAACGCAATGGCTCGTGGACGGATGAATCTCGGGGCCCTCTCGGGCCTCGCGGGGGTGTGGCTCGTGGCGGCGATCGGCTGTGACGCGGGACCGCGTCCGCCGGGCACGCGGGACGCAGGGCCCGTGGGCGCGGACGCCGCGACGTCCTTCACCTGCGTACCGGGGGCGGGCGGGTTTCGTTGCGAGGGCAACGAGGCGATCGAGTGCCGCCCGGACGGGACCGACGGAACGCGGACGAACTGCGTGACGAGCGGGCAGGTCTGCGCCGACCGGATCGGGTGCACGACCTGCGTACCCAATCGCTTCCGCTGCAACGGCAACACGGTCGAGCTGTGCAACGGCGACGGGACCGCGTGGACGACCCACGCCGCCTGCGACGCCTCGCTCGGCCAGATGTGCAACGCGGTGATCGGCGGCTGTACGAGCCCGTGCGACGACGCGGCCGCCACGAACTCGTACATCGGCTGCGAGTACTTTCCGGTCACCACGCTGAACAGCGAGCTCGCGCCGGAGTTCGTCCCGGCCGTGGTCGTGTCGAACCCGCAGACCGAGCCGGCGATGGTGACGGTCACCGGCCCGGCCGGCTTCAGCCAGTCGCGCACGCTCGCGGCCGGCGCGGTCGAGACGATCGAGCTGCCCTGGGTGGCGGCGCTCAAGGGCACCCCGGGCGCCGAGGCCTCGGCGCTCGTCAGCGGTGGCGCCTACCACCTGCGCTCGACGCTGCCGGTGACGGTCTACCAGTTCAACCCGCTCGAGTACCGCATCCCCCGCGACTGCGCGCACGAGACGCGCCTCGATCCGGGCTTCGGCGACAGCCAGTGCTTCTCGCACTCGAACGACGCCTCGCTCCTGCTCCCCGCGCACGTCATGACGGGCAACTACATCGCGGTCTCGCGCCCGACGATGTACACGCGCATCACGCAGCCCGGGCTGTTCGGGCCGATGACCTCGGAGGTCGGTCACCCGGGCTTCGTCACGATCGTCGGCGTCTCGGCGACTCCGGTCACCGTCAACGTGCAGTACCGCGGCCGCGTGGTCGCCGGCACCGGCGTGACGGCGGCGGGCCCGGGGCAGACCGGCTCCTTCACCCTCAACCAGGGCGACGTCCTGCAGCTCGTCGGCGGGCGCCCCACCTCGTGCACGCCAGGCTTCACGGACCGCGTCGAGGGCACGACGATCGACTACTGCACGGTGAGCGAGGAGTTCGATCTCACCGGTACGGAGATCCGCGCGACGGGGCGGGTCCAGGTCATCGCGGGCCACAGCTGCGCGTTCGTCCCGTACAACCGGTGGGCCTGTGATCACCTCGAGGAGGCGATGTTCCCGCTCGAGACCTGGGGCACCGAGACGATCGTGAGCGCGTCGCAGCCGCTGCGCTCGGAGCCCAACCTCATCCGCATCGTCTCGGGCGTGGACGGGAACTCGCTCACGTTCGACCCGGCGCCCCCTGGCGTCTCGGCGACGACCCTCAGCCGCGGGCAGATCCTGGAGTTCGAAGCGCGAGACAGCTTCCGCGTGTCGGGCACGGGAGCGCTCGTCGTCGCGCAGCACCTCGTCGGCCAGGACTACGCGGGGATCTCCACGGCGGGCGCGATGGGGGAGGGTGACCCCTCGATGTCGCTCGGCATCCCGACGGAGCAGTTCCGGACGCAATACAGCTTCCTCGCTCCGGTCAGCTTCGCGCGCAGCTACGTGAACGTGACGGCGCCGACGGGCGCGACCATCACCCTCGACGGCGTGCCGGTCTCCGGCTTCACGCCGGTCGGCGGGACCGGGTACGGCGTCGCCCGCGTGATGATCTCGGGCGGACAGCACAACATCACCGGGGATCGACCGTTCGGGATCGTGGTGTACGGCTTCGGCTCGTACACGAGCTACATGTACCCGGGTGGCCTGGACTTCGAGGAGATCAACCCGCTGATCTGACGAAGGCGCGGCGCCCCGCGGTGGGTCAGCGGCGGGCGAGGCGGGTGCGCAGGCCGAGCGCGGCGTGGGCGCCGGCGCTGAGGACACCGCGGGGGAGGCTCCGGTTCACGAGGTGCGGCGCCACGGCACAGACCGGGGCGCTGCTCCCGAAGCGGGCGGTCAGTCGCCGCGCGAGGGCGGCGGCCGTGTCGCCGACCGGGTCGGGCGCGAGCGCGTCGAGGACCCGCGCGGCGAACGCGTCCGTTGCCGCGTGGGCGAGCGCGTAGCGGGCGGCGCGGGCGAGGCCGTGGGCCTCGAGGTGGCGGGCGAGCGCGGTCGGGGCGAGCCCGAAGCGGCTGGCGACCGCGGAGAAGTCGCGCAGCTGCGCGGTGTCCTGCGCGACGTGGCGTCCCTTGGCGAAGTTGCCGACGAGGTGCGCGTAGAGGTCGCGTGGATCGGGCAGCACCACGACCGCGTCGAAGAGCGCCTCGTCGATGCGGCCGCGCGCGAAGAGCGCCTCGCCGCCCAGGGCGAAGAGGCCGGGCGCGAACGGCCGACGGTGCAGGTCGACCTCGAGCTGCGCGTCGGGGCCCTTGGTCGAGGCGCCGGCGCGGCCCTCGGGCGCGACGCGGTGCCCGGCGCGCCGCAGCGCGGCCAGCGCGCGCGCGAACTGCCCGGGCGGGACCAGCAGGTCGGCGTCCGAGAGCATCCGATCGGCGGGGTCCTGATAGACGACGTGCTGGAGCAGCACGCCCTTGAGCGGCATCGGCAGGATCCCCTCGGCGTTCAGCAGGCGCACCGTCGCCGAGAGGTCGCGCCTCGCGACGAGCGCCGCCGCGAGGCGCGCGGTGTGGCTCGACCCGAGGTGCATCACCGCCAACGATGACGCGTCAGCCCGCGCCCATCCACTTGGCGAGCACCACGGTCACGTTGTCGGGCCCGCCGTTCTGGTTCGCCCGATCGATGAGCCGCGCGACGCCTTGCTTGAGGTCGTTCGTGCTCGTGGCGATCTCGAGGATCTCGTCGTCCGTGACCGGCCCGCACAGTCCGTCTGAGCAGAGCACGTAGACGTCGCCGGGTTGCGGGTGGTCGAGCCGCGTGTCGACCTTCACCGTGTCCTTCATGCCGAGCGCGCGAACGATCACGTTCTTGTGCGGGAAGTTCGCGATCTCCTCCTCGGTGAGCCGCTTCATCTTGATGTAGTCGTTGAGGAGGGAGTGGTCGTCGGTGAGCTGTTCCATCTTCGTCCCGCGGACGCGATAGACGCGCGAGTCGCCGACGTGCGCGATGAGCACGCCCTCGTCGATCACGAGGATCGTGACGACCGTCGTGCCCATCCCGCGGAGCTTGGGCTCGCGCTGCGCCGACTCGTGGATGCGCAGGTTCGCCAGCTTGATCCCCGTGATGAGGCGGTTCTCCTCGTAGCCGCGCGACTTGTCCATCTTGTACGGCCAGGTCGCCTCCGGGTCGGCGCTGGTGGCCTTGAAGAACTCGCGCAGGGTGTCGATCGCCATCCGAGAGGCGACCTCGCCCGAGGCGTGGCCGCCCATCCCGTCGGCGACGAGGAACAGGTTCTCCTCGCTCAGCAGCTCGAAGGCGTCCTCGTTATGAGCGCGCTTCATGCCGACGTTCGTGTCACCTGCGACGAGGACGCGTGCTCTGGAGCCCACCAGCCGTATCCCTCCAAGGTCCTCGGACCCTAAGAACGGTCAGACCCGACCGTTCCGCGGGGGAGCATAACCCAATCGGGCCGCGGTTCGGCAAACACGATCACGGCTCCTTCAGGAGACGTCGGCCCGCGAGTCCTCGGCGCTCGCGGCGGAGGCGTCGTCGGGGCGCCACGGGACGGGCCGGCGCGCCGCGCGCGCGGGGACGCCGTAGCGGACGATGCAGTAGATCGCTCGGAACGCGTCCTTGAGGCCGATCTTCTTGCCCTCGGCGTAAGTGCGGCCGTGGTAGCTGATCGGCACCTCGTAGACCCGCACGCCGAGCTGGGCGACCTTCGCGGTGATCTCGGGCTCGATGCCGAACCGATCCTCCTCGAGGTGGATCTCGTCGAGCAGCTCGCGGCGGAAGGCCTTGTAGCAGGTCTCCATGTCCGTGAGGTTCAGGTCGGTCACCATGTTGGAGACGGTGGTGAGCCACTGGTTGGCGACGGAGTGCCAGTAGTAGAGGACACGGTGCGCGCCGCCGCCGGCGAACCGGCTCCCGTAGACCACGTCGGCGCGCCCCTCGATCAACGGCTCGAGCAGCTGCGCGAAGTCGCTCGGGTCGTACTCGAGGTCGGCGTCCTGGACGACGACGAAGCGCCCGCGCGCCTCGTGGAACCCCGTGCGCAGCGCCGCGCCCTTGCCCCGGTTCTTGTCGTGGAGGATCACGCGGACGCGCGGGTCGAGCGCGACGCCGCGGGTCAGGAGCTCCCGCGTCCCGTCGGTGGACCCGTCGTCGACGACGACGATCTCGATGGAGTCGACCGGCGCGTCGAGCACGCGCCGGAGCGCCGAGTGGATCGTGGCGCGCTCGTTGTAGGCGGGCATGACCACGCTCAGGGTGGGTCGGTCGGGCATGGTCTCCGGCTCATGCCAGCTCGCCGGCCGAATCGCAAGCATCCGTCGGCGTTGCCAGCGCCGCGTCGGGCGTGTAATCCGACGGCGATGATCGAGGACGACGCCGACGAGCTCCGCGCCATCGTCGCGTCCGCGGTGGAGCACCTGCGGCACGAGCACGACCTCGGGAACCGGCTGCTCCCGTCCATCGCGCTGCGGTCGCCGCGCGTGCCGGCGGCCTCGCCGGTGGAGGTCGTCGCGACGAGCCTCCGGCAGGCCACGCCGCCGTCGGCGCTTTCGTCGGCCGCGGGCGCAGATCGTCTCGCCGTGCTCGCGGACGAGGCCCGCACGTGCACGCGCTGCCGACTGCACGAGGGACGGACGCAGAGCGTCTTCGCGCGCGGGTCGGTGACCGCGTCGATCGTCTTCGTCGGCGAGGGCCCCGGGTTCCACGAAGACGAGCGAGGGCTCCCGTTCGTCGGCCCGGCCGGCCAGCTCCTCGACAAGATGATCGTCGCGATGGGGCTCGGCCCGGAAGAGGTCTACATCTGCAACGTGGTGAAGTGCCGGCCTCCGAACAACCGCACGCCCAACCCGGACGAGGCGGCGGCCTGCCTGCCGTTCCTCGAGGCGCAGCTCGAGGTGGTCGCGCCCCAGGCGATCGTCGCGCTCGGCCGGCACGCGTCGGAGAGCCTCGGCGTCGCCCAGCCGGGGCGGAGCTGGCGGGGCACGTGGGGCGAGTGGCGCGGCGTCCGCGTCATGTCCACCTACCACCCCGCCTATCTCCTGCGGACGCCGGAGCACAAGCGCGTGGTGTGGCAGGATCTGCAGGCGGTGGTGAAGGCGATGGGCCGCACCCTGCCGTCGCGGAGCTGAGATGCCCGACCTGCGCGAAGACGAGGCCGACGAGCTCGACGAGCTGCCGCCGATCGGCCCGCTCGACGACGACGACGAGGGCCCGAGCGAGGACGCGCTCGGCGCGCCCCTCGACACCGGCGAGGACGAGCAGGTCGGCCTCGACGACGCCGCCGGGGTCGACGACCCGGCGCTCTTCGCGCTCGAGCTGCCGCCCGACGAGCCCGAGGACGACGGAGGCGAGCTCGACGCGATCCCGCTCGCCGATCTCCGCGAGCGCGGAGCCGAGGAGCTCGAGGAGTACGGGTGGGCCGACGACGGCGTCCCGCGCGCCGACGACGCGTGGGATCTCGACGAGCTCGAGCTGCCCGCGCTGACTCCGTTCGCGCGTGAGGACGACGGCGGCGCCGAGGGCGTGGACGAGCCGCTCGATCCCGCGCGCCGTGGCGACGACGACGGGAGCGGCCTGCCGCCGCTCGAGGCCGGCCCGGACGTGGACGACGACGAGATCGAGCTCGGCCTCGACGCCACCGAAGACGCGTTCGGTGCGGTTCTCCCGCCGCGGCTCGAGGGCGTGCGCGTCGAGCGGCTGACCGACGAGCCGAGCTACGACGTCGTGATCGACGCAGACGAGCCCTGGTCGGTGACCGCGTCGGGGCTCCACCGAGGCGGCTCACGGTTGGCATCCGAGGGCCTGCGCGGGGTGCCGCGCACCCTCGCGCGCGCGCACGCCGCGTGGCTCGTCGGGACGGACCTCGGCGTGTTCCGATCGCTCGACGAGGGCGCGACGTTCGAGGCGATCGCGCTGCTCGACGGAGTGCGACAGCTCGTCGTGGACGGCGGCGGACGGGTCTGGGCGCGCGGCGCGTCGGGGCGCCTCCAGCGCAGCGACGACGGTGGGGTGAGCTGGACGCCGCCGCTCCTGCTGACACGGGTGTGCGCGATCGCCGCGCCGGTGTGGGGGATCGTCGCGCTGTCGGCGCCCGAGGCGGGGCGCGCGCAGCTCGCGTCGTCCGAGGACGGCGGCGCCCGGTGGGCCGCTTCGACCGCTCCGTCCGTCGCGCGCGGGCCGGAGGGGCGCGAGCTCGCGCTCGCCGCGCGCGATGACCGCGTGGTCCTCGGCGGCGAGGGCGAGCCGGGCGGCCCCGCCTTGTCGCGCGACCGCGGCCGGACGTGGGTGCGTCTCCCGGGGCTGCCACGGGTCACGGCCCTCGCGCTCGGCGCGTCGCGCGAGCTCGTCGTGCTCGCGGCGCACCCGGCGGAGGGGGGCCTCGCGATCGTGCAGCACGTCGTCGATCGCGACGCCGGCTCGGGAGTGCTCGTCGATCGCGTCGCGGCCGTCCACCGGCTCGTCGCGACCGAGGGGGCGCTCTACGCCGCGACCGACGCGGGGCTGCTGCGCATCGTCAGGACGGAGGCGCGTGAATGAGCGGGCGGCTCCTGCTCGACCGCCTGCTGAACGGGGCCGGCCCCGACGACGCTGCCGTCGCGGCGGAGCTCGAGGTCGCGGCGGACTCGGGGGACGCGCCGCTCTCCCGCGCGCTCGTGCGCGAGCTCTCGCGCCGCGAGCTCGCGCGGACGAAGGTGGCGAAGAACCGGCGACGCGACCCGCGCGCGCCGGACGCCCCGGAGGTGATGGCGGCGGCGGACTCGTCGTTCCTCGGACGGCTGTCCGCGGCGCGGGCTCCCGGCGACGCGGGGACCAAGGTCGAGGACCTCGAGGACGTGCACGTCTTGTTGCACGTCCTGCTCGCGGGCACGCTCCGCCAGCGCCGCGCCGCGGCGCTGCGTCTGCGCGAGCGCATCGAAGGCGGCGGGCTCACGAACGACGAGCTGCGGTCCGTCTCGACGACCCTCGTCAGCTCGCGCGACGTCGAGATCGACTTCGAGGTCGGGCGTGCGTGCGAGGTGCTCCCCGGTGCACCCGGGCGCGAGGCGCGCCAGGCGCGACAAGAGGACGTCGCCATCATCGAGGCGCTCCGTCCGGCGATCGAGGAGCTGTGGGCCGGCCAGCGGAGCAGCGAGCCGATCGCCGACCTCCCGCCCGACCAGCGCGCCCGCCTGCTCGTCGGGCTCCGCGACGCCCCCGACGTCGTCGTGGCCCATGTCGCCTCCGTGCTCGAAGGCTGCGACGGCGTGACCACCAAGGAGGCGCGCCACGCGATGCTGACCTCCGTGCGCTACTCGGGCGATCCGCGGCTCGTCCCGTCGCTCGTCGGGATCCTGCGCTCGCGCCACCCCGATCTCGTGCCCGATGCGGCGCGCGCGCTCGCGCGCATCGACGACCCGCGCGTGCATCCGGCGCTCACCGCGGCGTACGAGCGGAGCCCCTCGGACCACGAGCGGGTCGTGCTCGCGGGCGCGCTCGCGGTCGGCGGGGACGTGCGAGGTCGCGAGTACGTGCAGACGCTCCTGACCGCCGACGACGAGCGCCTCCTCGTCGACGCGGTCGAGGCGATGGAGGCGCTCGCGACGGGCGAGGACAGCGAGAAGCTCGTCCCGCTGCTCGCCCGGCCCGACGCGGTCCTGTTGCGCCGCGTCATCGCGGCGCTCGGTCACGCGGGCGACGCGCGCGCGTCGAGCGCGCTCGCGCAACTGCGCCGCGAGCGCGGGATGAGCGCGCTGTGGGCGGAGGTCGAGGCGGCCAGCGCGCGGATCCGCGCGTCGATGGAGCTGCGCGGCGAGGAGCCGCCCGAGCTCGAGGAGACGATGGACCTCGCGAGCGCGGCGCAAGCCGGCGCCGCGGAGCGACGGCGTGATCCGATGATCGTCCGGCTGCAGAGCTGGTGGGACTTCGTCATCGGCCACATCTGGCTCGCGATGGGTGGCTCGCTCGCCGCCATCCGTCGGTTCGAGCGCTCCGCCGGGCGCCGCCCCGGCTGGGCGGTCCCGCTCGCGGCGCTCGCGCTCCACTACGCGCGCAGCGAACGGCCGGCGCAGGCGCTCGCCACGTTCCGCCGCGCGCTCGAGGCCGACCGCGCCGCCGTCGAGCGGAACCTCTACGCCATCCGCGTCCTGGCGCGGGTCTTCCTGCATCGCGCCGAGGAGGTGGAGAAGACGGGGCGCACCGACATCGCGCGCGGGCTCATCGAGGAGGTGCTCTCGCTCGATCTGCGGCGCGTCCCGAACGAGCTGCGCTTCGAGCTCTCGCGCCGCCTGGAGCAACTCCGCTTGCGAGGCTCCCCGTGACCGATCCGCTCCGAGACGCCGCCTCGCGCGCGCTGCGCGAGCTCGGGGACGCCAAGCCCGGCGCGGTCACGCGGGTCGTCCTCGACGTCGCGCTCGACGGGCGCGCCGAGCTCGTGACCTTCGCGCTCGAGGGCGGCGCCTTGCGCTGGTCGACGAGCGGGACGGACGCGCACGTCGCGACGGCGCTCGCGTGGCTCGCGGACGGAGCCGCGGGCGCCCGCGCGACGCCCGCGCCGGAGCCGCCGCTCCCGCGCCTGAGCTGGCCGCCCGGCGAGCCAACCGACGATGGCGGGCAGGAGGCGCGCACGCGCGTCCGGCTGGCCGACGCCCTCGACGACGTCGTCACCACGATCGTGCGCGTGGGCGTCGCGCACCCCGACTCGCCGTCGATCGCCGAGGGCCTCGAGCGACTCAGGCGCGAGCTGCCGCTGCCGGCGCCGCTCGGCGTCTCCCGCTGGCTCGGTCGTCTGCGCGCCGCGCTCGACGCGGGCGACGTGGCGCAGGTCGCGCGACTGCTCGACGGCGCGAGCCGGCTCGCGGAGGAGCTGCGCCGCGATCGACCGACCCCCGAGGCGCGGCGGCGCGCGGTCGCGTGGCTCGGCGCGACGAGCGAGCTCGGCGGCGTGGAGCGGATCTCCGACCGCACGCTCGTCGAGGTCGCGCGCGAGCATCTGCCCACGAGCGAACGCGGGGGGATCGAGCGGCGGTACCTGGTCGACCTGCGCAACGGCGAGGTCTTCCGCGAGGAGCGCGCGCGCACCGACGCGACGGCGTCGGTCGGGCCCTGCCCGCGCGTGGTCCAGGTCGGGCTCGCGGAGGTCGAGCGCGGCGGGACCCCGCGCCGGATCCGCCTCATGCAGTACGTCGTCACGCTCGATCCCGGCCGCGACGAGCTGCGTCGGATCGAGGCCAACGCCTACCGGCGGTTCGCGGCGCTCGCGGACCGCTACCGCGAGTGGCTCGGCGCGGAGCCCGGCCAGGCCGAGCCGTTCGTGATCGTCGCGCCCAAGACCTGGAAGCACAGCGGCGAGGCGCCGGTCGGTTACGACGACGAGGGCGTCCCGCTGGGCTTCGCGCGCGCGGACGATCCCGCCGCGGTCGAGCTGCTCGACCGCCTGCTCGCGCCCGCGCCACGCTGGGTCGGCGGGCGCATCGTCGACGTCCAGGGGCGCCTGCTCATGGTGCCGTGTGTGCTCGCCGCGCCCGACGGCGAGGGGACGCGCCTGCACCGCCTGCGCTGATGGAGCCGCGGGATCAGCGGGTCCGGTGCGCCCAGGTCCCCGCCGCGAGCGCGGCGGCCAGCGCGAGGGCGCCGCGGCCGACCAGCCCGGGTCCGTCGAGCGCCCCGGTGATGCCCTCGAGGGCGCCGGCCGCGCGCGCGTAGAGCTCGATCGCGCCGACGCTCGCGGCCGCCGCGAGCAGCGCGGCGCCCACGGTGCGGTCGTAGCGGAGGACCTCCGGAGCGCTCACCCAGCTCCGCGCCAACCAGCGCGAGAGCGCGGCGGCGGCCCCGACCGTCGCCGCGCCTGCGAGGAGCCAGCCCGTGCTCACCGCGAGCGCGGAGCGCGCGGGCCCCGTCCACGTCTGCGCGCCGACGACGAGCAGCGCCATCGTCGCGCCTGCGCCCAGCGCGCCCAGCGCCGTCAGGCCCGCCGCCGCTGGGCGAGCGCGGCGGGCGCTCACCGCGAGCGCCTGGGCGCGGTCCACCGAGCCGCGCGGCAGGATCAGCGTCGAGACCTCCCGGTGCTCGCCCGCGGGCGGCTCCCAGCGCGCTGCGCCGACCGAGCCCTCGTCGAACGCGGCGAGCTCGCGATCCAGATCGAGCGCGGAGTCCGGGCGCCCGTCCGGATCGCGCGCCATCGCGCGCTGGATCAGCGCCTCGAGCCCTACGGGCAGGTCGGGCACGATCGCGCGTGGCCGCGGCGGCGGCTCGTGGAGGAGGCTGGTCAGCAGCTTTGCGGGCTCGTCGCCCACGTAGGGGGCGCGCCCCGTCACCATCCGATAGAGGACCGCGCCGACCGCGTAGACGTCAGCGCGCGGGTCGACCTTCGCGCTCCCGCGCGCCTGCTCGGGCGCCATGAACGCGGGCGTCCCGACGACCGCGCCGGTGCGCGTCATCTCGTCCTCGCCCTCGAGCTTGGCGACGCCGAAGTCGAGGATCTTCACGACGGTGCGGCCGTCCGCGCTGCACTCGAGGAACAGGTTCGAGGGCTTCAGGTCGCGGTGGATCACTCCCTCCGCGTGCGCGGCGGCGAGGCCACGGCACACCTGGCGGGCGATCCCGATCGCCTCGCCGATCGCGAGCGTCCCGACGCGGTCGAGGCGCGCCTTGAGATCCTCTCCGTCGAGCCGGGCCGTCACGATCGCGGCGCGGCCGTCGGGCGTGCGGATGACATCGACGACGTCGAGCACGTGCTCGCTGCGGATCCGGCTCAGCGCCCGCGCCTCGCGCTCGAACCGGCGCACCGCGTCGCGCGAGCGCGCGTGCGTCTCGTGGAGCACCTTGACCGCGAAGCGGCGATCGAGGCGCGCGTGCTGTGCCTCGTAGAGGCGCCCCATGCCGCCGCGCCCGAGGCCACGCGCGATGCGGTACGTGCCCGCGAGCAGGACGCCCAGGAGCGGGTCCTCGCTCTCGCGGTCGAGCCCGAGCGGGGTCGCGTCCCGCGGGCACACGACGTAGTCGCTCGGGTACTCCTCGCCGCACGTCCGGCAGCGCCGCAGCGCCAGCTCGCCCGTCGCGATCGTCGCGTCGGCCTCGGGTCGCCGCCGCGCCGGACGGCGACGGACGGCGCGGCGCGCGGGCTCGTGTGCGGGGGCCTCGGCGGGAGACATTCCGCCTCGAAGCTACCGGAGAGGGTCCGCGTGCCCCAGAAACCGGCGAGCCGTGTACCCTCGCGCGCCTCCCCTCGCACCCGGAGAGCCCCGTGACCCACTCGCACTACTACGATCCCGACGACCTCTCGCGCTTCGGCGAGATCGGCGCCCACGCGCCCGAGCTCGCGAAGAAGTTCTTCGAGTGGTACGGCGCGGTCTTCGCCGACGGCGCCCTCACGGCGCGCGAGAAGTCCCTCGTGGCGCTCGGTGTCGCGCACGCGATCCAGTGCCCCTACTGCATCGACGCCTACAGCAAGGACTGCCTGCGCAAGGGCGCCGACGTCGAGCAGATGACGGAGGCGGTCCACGTCGCCGCGGCGATCCGCGGCGGCGCGTCGCTCGTCCACGGCATCCAGATGCGCAACCGCGCCGACGGGCTCTCGATGTGACGGCGCCGGCGCGTACCACCTCGCTGCGCTCGCGCCGCCTGCCGCTCGCGGATCCCGCGCGCCAGCGGGCGTCGCTCGACGCGGTCCCGGCCGCGCGCGACCTCGCGCTCGTCCTCGAGCGCGCGGGGCTGACTCCGCTGCGCCCGGCGCCCCCGCGCGTGTTGCAGCTCAACCTGGGCAAGCGCTGCAACCAGACGTGCCGTCACTGCCACGTGGACGCCGGGCCCGACCGCGAGGAAGTCATGAGCCGCGCCACGATGGAGGAGTGCCTCGCGGTCCTCGAGAGGACCGACGTGCCCGTCGTCGATCTCACCGGGGGCGCGCCCGAGCTCCACCCGGAGTTCCGGTGGCTCGTCGCGTCGATCCGCGCGCTCGGCCGGCGCGTGATCGATCGCTGCAACCTCACGCTCCTCGAGAGCCCGGGCTATCGCGACCTGCCCGACTTCTTCGCGGGCCACGAGGTGGAGGTCGTCTGCTCGCTCCCCCATTACGCGCGGCTCGGCACGGACCGGCAGCGCGGCGAGGGCGTGTACGACAAGTCGATCCGCGCCCTCGCGCGTCTGAACGCCGCAGGCTACGGCGCGGGCGATCCGGCCCGACGCCTCGTCCTGGTCACCAACCCGGTCGGAGCGTTCCTCCCCGGCGACCAGCGAGCACTGGAGCGCGAATGGAAGCGGGAGCTCGAGAGGCGGCACGAGGTGCGGTTCGACGCGCTCTACTGCATCACCAACATGCCGATCGGGCGCTACCTCGAGTGGCTGATCGAGTCGGACAACCTGACGCGCTACCTCGACGAGCTCCTGCGCGCCTTCAACCCGGCGGCCGCGTTGGGCATCATGTGCCGCGACACGATCTCGGTGGGATGGGACGGCACCCTCTACGACTGCGACTTCAACCAGATGCTCGAGCTGCCGCTCGAGCCGCGCACGCAGGTGCGCGCGCTGGATCTCGAGGCGCTGTCGCAGAGGACGATCGTGCTCGGCCCGCACTGCGCGGGGTGCATGGCGGGGGCGGGCTCGAGCTGCGGTGGGGCCACGGTCTGATCGGGCTCGCGCTCCTCGCCTGTGGCGGCGCCCCGCCCACCGACGCGGGGAGGGCGGAGCGTCAGCGGAGCGTGATGGCGGCCGAGGGTGCGCCGAGCGCCGCGCCGGCGCCGAGCGCGCCCGCCATCCGCGACGCGCTCGATCGCACGCGGATCGAGCCGCAGGTCTTGGTGCCGCTCGCCCTCGAGCCGCGGCCGGCCCGCGGCGCGGCGGTCCGTCTCGCGCGCCTCGAGCTCGGGCCCGGCGGATCGTTCCGCCCGGCGTCGACGCCCTGCGAGGACGTGCTCGTCCTCGTCCGCGAGGGCGAGCTGCGTGCCGTCGGCAGCGGCGTGGCGCCGCCGCAGGCCCCCGCGACGTTGTACGCGGGCGACGCCGTCCGCTTCGGCCCGGAGGGTGACGGGGCCCTCTCGAACACCTCGGACCAGCCCGCGCGGACGATCGTCGCGTTCGCGCGCGCCGAGGATCCAGCGGCGTGCGAGGCCCCGCGCGAGGTCGACCCGCTCGTCGGCCCGCTGCGGGTCGCTTCGGTGCGCACCGCGCCGGAGCTCGCCGCGCTCGGCGGCGCGCTCCGGGTGCGGGTCCTCTTGGACGCGGACGGCGCGGGCGGCCACGGCGGGTTGAGCGTGCTCGAGGGCGATCCAGGCCTCGTCGTGCCCGCGCACCGGCACGCGGACGCCGACGAGATCCTCTACGTCGAGCGGGGCGCTGGCGTGCTGCGGATCGGCGAGCGCGCGCTCCGCGTGCGGCCCGGATCCGCGGTCTATATCGAGCAAGGGACGTTGCATTCCTACGAGGGCGCGGGCGACGAGCCGCTCCACGCGATCCAGGTCTACACGCCCGCGGGCCCCGAGCAGCGCTACCGAGGGGGCACGTGAGCCGGCTCGCCCCGTGGCTGGTCGCGCTCGCCCTCACGGCGTGCGGGGGCGCGGCGCGCGAGGGGCGCGCGAGCTACTACGCCGACTCGCTCGCGGGCAACCGTACGGCGAGCGGCGAGCGCTACGACCCGAGCGCGCTCACGGCGGCGAGCCCGGATCTGCCGTTCGGGACGCGCGTCCGCGTCACCCGGCTCGACACCGGCGCGAGCGTCGTCGTCCGCGTGAACGATCGCGGGCCGTTCCGCGATCGCTCGCGCATCCTCGACCTGTCGCGCGCCGCCGCCGAGCGGCTCGACATGATCCGCGCGGGCGTCGTGCGCGTGCGCGCCGAGATCGTCGGCGAGTGAGCGCCTCAGGTCGGCGGCAGCCCGTGCCCGGGCGCGAGGAGCATCTGCCGGTACGTCGAGAAGTCGAAGCGGTCGGAGTGCTCGGGGTTGTGGCAGCCGCGGCACGTCCGCTCCTCGGGCGCGCGCACGACGTTCACGGGGGCGGCGGTGGGGCGGCTCGCGTGCATGGATCCCGGGCCGTGGCAGCTCTCGCAGCCGACGTCGGCGAGCGGGCCGACGTGCGTGACGGTGGAACCTCCGGGCTCGAGGTACCCGGTCACGTGGCAGCCGACGCACGAGAGGTTGAAGTTCTTGTCGCGCTGCTCGAGCGTCGCGTAGGCGCGGCCGTGCGCGTGGCCGCGCCACCAGGTGTGGGCCGCGGCGTGGCAGGTCGCGCACCGCTCGGAGCCGACGTAGCGGGGCGCGCCCTCGGCCGCGGGCTCCGGCATCCACGACGCGAAGATGTCGCGGTTGTGCTCGTTGACGCGGCGGTCGAGCGCGCGCATCCGCGCGGTGAACTCGGCGGCCTGCGGTGCCTCGGGCGGGAGCTCGACGTGGCGTGCGGAGAGGTATCCGCCCTCGACGCGCGGCGGCGCCGCGAGCGCGTCGAGCTCGCGCCGCAGCTCGGCGAGCCGCCCGCGCTGCGCCGCGAGGTCGGCGGGCGCGGTCGAGGAGTCTCTGGCCCACTCCGCGATCCGCGCCTCGAGCGCCTCCGCGCGCTGTCGGACGTGAGCGCGCTGCGCCTCGCGCGTCCACTCGCTCGCGTCGGCGAGCCCCCCTTCGCCGCGGCGCAGGTCCACGACGGTGAGGCCGCGACCGTGCCGGCCCGCGTGGAGGATCGGTGCCCCCTCGCCGACCGACGGCGGCCGGACCTCGGCCTCGTCGTCGCCGCCGTGCACCACGACGTCGACGCGCGGCAGCCCGGCGACCCGGCGCGCGAGCCGTCGATCGCCGGAGACGAGCGCCACCACGAGGTCCGCCTCGACGCCCTCGAGCGCCGCGCGCCCCGCGGCGACGGGATCCTCGGCCGCGACGCCGGCCGGCAACGCGCCGCTCGCGTCGCGCAGATCCGCGAACCCGACGATCGCGACGTCGAGCTCACCGACGCGCACCCGGCGCACGCTCCCGAAGGGGGCCGGCTCGCTCCCCTCGACGCGCGCGCCCGCCGCGAGCATCGCGGCGCGGCTCGCGCCGGCGAGAGCGCTGAAGCGCTCCGCGCCGAAGGCGAAGTCGAGCGGCCCGGGCGCGGCGGCCGCGAGCTCGAGCTCGTCGAGGATCTCGCGGACCGTCTCGGCGCGCATGCGCTCCTGATCGCGCGCGCGCTCGAGGTCCGAACCGTGCGGAGCGCCCTGGAACAGCAGGTTGCCGGCGGCGACGAAGAGCGTGGGCGTCCCCTCGCGGCGCAGCGTGGCGAGCTGGTGGGCGAGCCGATCGATGCCTCCGAGGGGGCGGCTCGTGCAGCCGCAGGGCTCGAGGTACCCATCGAGGTCGGTCACCACCACGAGGCGCAGCTCGGCCGGCGGCAGCGACGTGGCAGGGGGCGGCGTGGTCTCGGGCTGTCGACCTTCCGAGCACGATCCTCCCGAGCCCGTCAACAGGACGAGCGCGGCGACCGCGAAGAAGGCCGGTGGGCGTCGGCGCATGCGCCGTCGGTGTAGCAAGCCGTCCCCGCCTTGACGACCCCCGGGGCCGCGGCTAGCTTGCGCCCTCCCGTCCGCGGGGAGTGCGAGCGAAGAGCTCGGAAGAAGGCGTTTTCCCACCATGGTCAAGATCCGTTTGGCGCGCCACGGCGCCAAGAAGCGTCCCTACTACCACGTCGTCGTCTCCAACTCGGAGTCGCCTCGTGACGGCAAGTTTCTCGAGCACGTCGGCACCTACGATCCGTCGCGCCCCGACGAGGAGATCACCCTCGCGCTCGACCGCGTGGACTACTGGGTCAGCGTCGGCGCCAAGCCGACCGACCGCGCGCGCAAGGTGATCAACACCGCGCGCCGGCTCCAGGCGACCGCGCAGGCGCCGGAGGCCTGAGCCCGGTGGACGAGCTCGCCGAGCTGATCGACTACGTCGCCCGCGCGCTCGTCGACGAGCCCGACGACGTCTCGGTCGAGGCGGTCGAGGGTGATCGCGCGATCATCCTCGAGCTCTCCGTCGCGCCCGAAGATCTCGGCAAGGTGATCGGCAAAGACGGTCGCACGGCGCGCGCGATGCGGACGCTCCTCAGCGCGACCTCCGCGCGGATGCGCCGCCGAGCGATCCTCGACATCCTCGAGTAGCCGCCGTGACCGAAGGCCGCCTGGTCGCTCTGGGCGCGGTCACGCGTCCGCACGGCGTGCTCGGCGAGGTGCGGGTCCACCCGTTCAACCCGGAGTCCGAGCTCCTGGTCACGGTCGCGCAGGTGGTCCTGCGGAGCCCGCAGACGGAGCGGACCCTCGCGATCCGCAGTGCCCGCCGGCACGGGGACGTGGTGCTCATGACCTTCGAGGGAGTCCGCGGTCGAGAGGCGGCGGAGGCGCTCCGCGGGCTCGAGGTCTGCGTCCCGCGGGAGGTGCTCCCGCCCGTCGGGCCGGACGAGCACTACCACGTCGACCTCGTGGGCCTGCGCGCCGTCGATCCGGGGGGGAACGATCGCGGTGTTGTGTCCGATGTGATACGGTATCCCAGCGTGGACTGCCTCCTCGTCGAGGGCGCGACCGAGGCGTGGGAGGTCCCTCTGCTCGAGCCCTACGTGCGCGCCGTCGAGGTCGCCGAGGGCCGCCTCCTCGTCGATCACCTGGACGATCTCGAGCCGGTGAAGAAGCGTCGATGATCCGGTACTACGTCGTCACGGTGTTCCCGGAGCTGGTCGCGCGGTTCTGTGACGAAGGCCTGCTCGGCCGCGCGCAGCGCGGATCGCTCGTGAGCCTCGCCACCATCAACCCACGCGAGTTCGCGCACGACAAGCACCGTTCCATCGACGATACACCCTACGGCGGAGGCAGCGGCATGGTAATGCAGCCGGGGCCGCTGGTGGAGGCGATGGAGCGGGCGGACGCGCTCGAGGCGGCGCAGGGCGGGTCTCGCCCCACGCGGGTCTTGCTGACGCCGCAGGGCGAGCCGCTCACCCAGGCGATCGTGCGCGCGCTCGCCGAGCGCCCGGCGATGACGCTGGTCTGTGGCCGCTACGAAGGGGTCGACGAGCGCGCTCGCGCCGAGGTCGACGTCGAGATCAGCCTCGGGGACTTCGTGCTGATGGGCGGGGAGATCGCGGCGCTCGCGTTGATCGAGGCCACCGCCCGGCTGGCCCCGGGCGTGCTGGGTAACCCCGAGAGCGTCGAGGAGGAGTCCCACGCGCGCGGCCTGCTCGAGTACCCTCACTACACGCGCCCGGTGGAGTTCCGCGGCCGCACCGTCCCGGACGTGCTCCTGAGCGGGGATCACGCGCGGATCGCCCGCTGGCGGCGGCGGGAGGCCTTCTTGAGGACGCTCCGGCGGCGTCCCGATCTGCTCCAAGGGCGCGAGCTGAGCGACGAGGAGCGCGGCTGGCTCGAGGAGGGGACGTGACGGCCTGGATCGCGCTCGTGCACCACCCGGTCGTCGACCGGGAGGGCGCGCTGATCACGACGGCCATCACGAACCTCGACGTCCACGACATCGCGCGCAGCGCGCGGACGTACGATCTGCCGGGCTACTTCCTCGTGACGCCGATCGAGGCGCAGCGACGGCTCGTCGAGCGCATCCTGGGGCACTGGCGCGACGGCGCGGGGGCGCGGCGGGTGCCCGAGCGGGCGGAGGCGCTCGCACGGGTCGAGGTGGTCGCCTCGATGGAGGAGGCCGCGGCCCGCGTCGAGGCGCGCGCCGGCGCAGCCCCGCTGTCGATCGTGACCTCGGCGCGCGCCGGCCGCGAGGCCACGCCGTACGTCGAGGCGGCGCGCCGCTGCGCGGAGCGGCCCGCGATCCTCTGGTTCGGCACGGGCCACGGGCTCGCGCCGGTCGTGATGGAGCAGGCCGATCTCGTCCTGCCGCCGATCCGCGGGGTCGCGGCCTACAACCACCTCTCCGTCCGCGCCGCCGTCGCCATCACCCTCGACCGGCTGTTCGGCGGCGATTGACCCCGCGGCCCTCGCGTGTTAAATGCCGCGGCCCCGCAACGAAGAGACCGAGGTAGTCAAAGCCATGTCCGGCGTCGTCAAAGAGATCGCGGCCATCGAGGCCGCCCAGCTCCGCAGCCTCCCCGATTTCCGTCCCGGCGATCAGGTCGAGGTCCACTACCGCATCCGAGAGGGTGAGAAGGAGCGCATCCAGGTCTTCAAGGGCGTGGTGATCCGGCGTCAGGGCGGGAGCAGTCGCGAGACGTTCACGGTTCGCAAGGTCTCGTACGGCGTGGGCGTCGAGCGCATCTTCCCGGTGCACAGCCCGAAGATCGAGAAGCTCGAGGTCGTCCGGCGCGGCCACGTGCGGCGCGCGAAGCTCTACTACCTGCGCGACTTGCGCGGGAAGAAGGCGCGTCTGCGCCAGGCGCAGCGCGGCGAGACGGACATCAAGAAGATCAACCAGGGCTGATCTTCACCGTCTCGAAGACGGCGAGCTCGGTCGCGGGGTCGCGCCAGGCGTCGGGGGGGAGCCCCGCCTTGCGGCAGACCATGGCGAGGTACGTCTCGCGGTCCCAGCCGTGATCCGTCGCGACCTCCGGCAGGAAGACGCCGCGATGCCCGGCGCGCGTGACGAGCACGCCGTGCCGGCCCACCTCGACCGCCTCGGGGCTCGCGACCCGGCGCGTGGGGGTCAGGACGCTGATCGCGACGGACAGCGCCCGTAGCTCCTGGGGCTCGACCGGCGGGAAGCGCGGATCGCGGGTGGCGGCGGCGACCGCGTTGTCGCGGACGGATGCGGCGAGCCCCGAGCGGGCGGTCATCTCGCCGATGCAGCCGCGCAGCTCACCGTCGGGGGTGCGCAGCGTCACGAACGTCGCCGCGGGGCGCACGGCCCACGGCGCGTGCTCGCTCGTCGCGACGCGCGGCGGCCGCCGCAGGATCGCCGCCTCGAGGGCGTCGCGCGCGGCGGCGCGCAGCACGTCCGCCACGATGCCCGGCGGCGGAGGCGGCCGCTCCCCGGTCGCGCGGAGCCAGCGGTAGTCGGCGAGCACGCGCGCGTGGTCGAAGCAGAGCGAGGGCGGCGCGTCCGGCGCGAACACCCCGGCGCGCGCGGCGTCGTCGCCGCCGACCGGCGCCCCGTGGGCCCGCCCGACGTACACGATCGACACGTTGTGCTGGCGCGGATCGCGGTCGGGCGCGCCGTACGCGCCGAGCAGATCCGTCAGCTCCACGTCGAGGCCCGTCTCCTCCCGCACCTCGCGCCGCGCCGCGTCGGCGGGCTCCTCGCCGTAGTCCACGAACCCGCCGGGCAGCGCCCACCCCAGCGGCGGGCTCGCGCGCTCGATGAGCACGATCCCGCCCTCGATCTCGACGATGACGTCGACGGTCAGGTACGGGTTGCGGGGCGGCGGCGTCATGCGGGGACGACCTCGAGGCTCGACTCGTCGAACGCGTCGGTGCCCCGTCGATGCACCCAGAGCTTCCTGTCCTTCACCTCGCCGCCGACCACGCTCACGACGAGGAAGGCGCACGGCCACATGAGCTGCCCCTCGGAGGCGAAGGTCGCCGCGTCCTCGGCGCTGAAGTAGGCGCCTGCGTCGCAGTGGGAGTGGTAGATGACCTTGATCGGCTGCCCCGCCGCCGCGGCGGCTTCGAAGCCGCGCGCGGCGCGCAGCTCGTTGATCTTGAAGTACGTGCGCGACGTGCGCGGGAAGCGCTCCGGGTCGAGCCGGTGGTACTTGTCCGCCTCGTTGACCTCGCGGGTCGGCGCGTCCAGCCGTCGCGGATCCTGCGCGGGGCCCGCGAGGAACCCGCAGCACTCGGACGGGTATGCGTCGCGCGCGTGCGCCTCGATCGCCTCGAGCGCGTCACGCGTGATCGCGAGGTCACCCGCGATCCAGGGGAGCTCCTCACCACTCATACTTCTTCTCCCAGCGCATCGGCGCGAAGTAGCGGTCGCCGCGATCGCACGCGATCGTCACCACGCACCCGGACTCGAGCGTCTTCGCGAGCTGGAGCGCGCCCCACACGTTCGCGCCCGACGAGTGCCCGATGTGCAGGCCCTCCTCGCGCGCGACGCGGTCCGCCATGTCCCAACCCGCCTCGGTCGGCACGGGGTGGATCTCGTCGGGGAGTGACGGATCGTAGATCGCGGGGACGAGCGAGCTCGCCATGTGCTTGAGCCCCTCGAGGCCGTGGAGCGCGTCCTCGGGCTCGAGGGCGACGCAGCGGATCGGCCGCGCGTGCTCGCGGAGGCGGCGCGTCGTGCCCATCATCGTGCCGCTCGTCCCGAGGCCGGTCGCGAAGTGGGTGATGCGATCGCCGAGCTGCGCGAGGATCTCGCGGCCGGTGCCGAGGTAGTGCGCGCGCGGGTTCGAAGGGTTGCTGTACTGGTCGGGGTAGAAGTAGCGGTCGGGATCGCGCGCCACGATCTCCCGCACCAAGCGGATCGCGCCGTCGGAGCCCTCCATCGGGTCGCTCGGGATCAGCTCGGTCCCGAACGCGTGGGTGATGTCCTTGCGCGCCTTCGACACGTTCGAGGGCATCACGAGCTGGACCTCGAGCCCGAGCGCCGCGCCGAACATGGAGTAGGCGACGCCGGTGTTGCCGCTCGTCGCATCGATGAGGATCTTGTCCCTCCCGAGCCGGCCGTCCGCGAGGGCGTCGCGGATCATCTGCAGCGCGGGCCGATCCTTCACCGAGCCGCCGGGGTTCGCGTACTCGAGCTTCAGCCAGAGCTCGACCCCGGGGCACTCCCTCTCGATGCTGCGCAAGCGCACGACGGGCGTGTTGCCGACCGCGTCGACGACCGACTCGATGGCGCGGTGTCTCACCCGCGATCTCCTTGCGGTCCCGTCAGGACGACTTGCACTAGCGCAGGCTCACCGGCGCCCGTGACGCGCTTGATGGCCTCGACCGCGGCGAGGGCGCCAGCGAGGAACGCCGCGGCCTCTTCGAGCTCGGGCCGGCCCGCGCGGACCTCGGGCGCCTCGAGCGGCGCTCCCTCGGGGCTCACCCTCGCGCCGGCGCGCT
>JAHBWG010000043.1 GCA_019637095.1 Sandaracinaceae bacterium
TCTTCGGAGGGGTTGTTCCAACGATGGGGGGCCCCCTCGACCGACGCCCGTCGCTGCGCGACGGGCTGGTCTCGATGCTGCGCCGGGCGCTCGACCTCGACCACCGCGCGTGGCTGGGCGACGGGCTGGTCTCGGCTGGCTCGACGGTGCGCTGCGCGCTCGAGCTCGACCACCGTCAGTCGCTGGGCGCCGGGATGAGGGGAGCGAGCGACTAGGGGCGCCGGGTCAGGCCTCGGCCCACGCTCCGGTCGCGAGGCCCATGCGCTCGAGCGGGACGCGCAGGTCGTCCGGCGGCGGCGCGATGACCGAGATGAGGTGCCCGTCGTGGGGGTGCCGGAACTGGAGCCGCGCCGCGTGGAGCGCGAGCCGCAAGAGGCCGAAGCGATCGCGGAATTGACGGTTCACCGAGCCGTCGCCGTAGCGCGTGTCGCCGACGAGCGGGTGGCTCAGGTGCTTGAGGTGGCGGCGGATCTGGTGGAGGCGCCCCGTCTCCGGGCGCGCCTCGATCAGCGAGTAGCGGTTCTCCACCACCGCGAGGCGGCGCACGTGGGTCACCGCGTCGACGCGCTCGCCCTTGGGCTTCTTCGGCACCGGGTGGTCGATACGGATCACCTCCGGGACGATCCCACGCGTGAGCGCGAGGTAGCGCTTCTCCACGGTCCTATCGCGAAAGTGGTCTTGCAGCATCCCCGCGGTGGCGGAGTCGAACGCGAACACGAGCGCGCCGCTCGTGGGCCGATCGAGGCGATGCACCGGGAAGACGTAGCGGCCGGCGAGCCGCCGCACGAGCGCGACCGTGTTGACGGGCCCCGCGTCCCAGCCCTTGTGGACGCTGATCCCGCTGGGCTTGTTGACCACGAGCAGGTGCTCGTCCCGGTAGAGCTCGTCGATCCGGTAGAGGTGCGCCGATCCGTCGAGGTTCATCGAAGAGGGCGGAGCATGGTGAACGATCGCGGTGGGTTCAAGGCGCGGGGGCGGATGTGCTATGCGTTCGAGGGGATGCTCACGTTGGACAGCCTGCGCCGGATGGCCGAGCGCATGCCGAGCGAGCCGGTCGGCGGCTCCGGCGAGCCCCTCTATCGGCGGCCCGATCCGGCCCGCACGCGCGCGCTGCGGTTGCCGACGGTGCGCGAGGAGGCGCGCCGCGCCGCCGGGTCGTTCGCGTTCGTCGTGCTCGTCGCGCTCGCCGTCCTCGTCCCCGCGGGCCTCGTCGCGATCCACCTCGGCGATCTCGTCGCGGGCCGCGTGATCACGCCGAGCGCGCTCGGACGCAGCGCGGCCTGGCTCGCGGCCGTCCTCGCCGCGCTCGTCGTCCCGTTCGCCGGCCTCGGGCTCGCGGCGGAGGTGGTGCGCTTCTCTCGTGCGCGCGCCGTGCTCGGAGAGCGGGTCGTGCTCGACGCCACCGGCGTGCTCCGGCGCGCCGACGGTGGCGCGAGCCTGCGCCTCGGCGACGGAGGCTGAGCCCGCCGGATGCGCGCGCTCGCGCTCCTCTTCGCGATCGGGGCGCTCGGCGCGGGCTCCGCGCGGGCCGACACCCTCGCGCTCGTCGCGCCGGACGACGCGCTGCGCGCCGCGGTCGCCACGGCGCTCGCGCCGTGGGGCGTCGAGGTCGCGAGCGTCGAGGCGCTCGCGCCCGAGCTCTCCGCGCTCGAGCGCGGCGCGCGGGTCGCGGAGGCGACGGGCGCCGTGATGGTCGCGTGGCTCGCGCCCGAGCCCGGCGGCGGCAGCACCCTCTGGATCTACGACGCCCGCGCGCGCGTCGCCGACGGCCGACCGCTCGACGCGACCCCTCCGCTCGCGCCCGCGACCGCCGCGGCCGTCGCGCTCGCGCTCAAGGCGCGGCTGCGCGCGAGCGCGCTCGATCCGGACGCGCCGCCTCGCGCGCCGCCTGCGCCGCCGTCCGCTCCTCGAGTGACGCCGCCGGCACCCGAGCCCGCGCGGGATGGCTGGACGGTCGAGCTCGCGGCGGGCGCGCGGGCGCTGGCGACCGCGCCCGATCGCGCGGAGGCGCGGCTCGCGCTCGCGGCCGCCGTGTGGCCGGCCGCGCTCGGTCAGCACCTCGGCGTGGGCCTGCGCGTGACCACGGGACCCGGCGTCGAGACGCGGGACGGCGAGGTCGAGCTCCGCTGGATCGAGACCGCGCTCGACGCCTCGATCGAGGCGCGCTGGGTGCCGCTCGCGCCCCTCGAGCTGCGGGCGCGCGGCGGCGTGGGGCTGCGCCTGACCCACCTCGGCGGCGCCGCGGCCGGAGCGCCCGTGGATCGGTGGCACGCCTCGCCCGGGCTGTCCGGGGGAGTGTGGCTCGGCGTGCGACCCGCGCGCGCGCTCGCGGTCGGGGCGCGCGTCGAGCTCGACGTCCCCCTCATCGTGCAACGCTACTTGCTCGCGGGCGCGAGCGTGCTGGAGGTCACGCGGCCCGCGCTCGGCGCGCAGCTCGCCGTGGAGCTCGAGCTGTGAGCCGGCGCGCTCGCTCGACGGCGACCGTCGCGCACTTTTCTGTAACCCGGCGCGCCGCGATCGACACTGTGGGGGGGTGACGAGCGCCGCGGCAGCCGTGGATCACGCCTTGGCGCTGCGCTGCGTGCGCGGCGACGAGGACGCGCGCCGCGCGCTCTTCCGCGCCCACCGGGAGCGCGTGCACGTCGTCCTCTACCGGGTGCTGGGCACGAACCGCGAGATGGAGGATCTCGCGCAGGAGGCGTTCGCAGAGATCTTCGCCTCGCTCGGCGGCTACCGCGGCGAGGCGTCGCTCGCGACGTGGGTCGACCGGATCACGACGCGCGTCGCGTACCGCTGGCTGCGGCGCCGCGAGCGCCCGCCGGCGCGCCTCGAGCTCGTGGCCGAGCTCGCGTCCGGCGACGACCCGGAGCGCACGGTCTGGCTCCGCGAGGTGGCGCGCCGGCTCTACGCGCTGCTCGACGGGCTCGAGCCGAAGCAGCGGGTCGCGTACGCCCTCTGCGTGCTCGACGAGCGCCCCCTCGTGGAGGTCGCGGCGCTGATGGAGAGCACGCTCGTCGCGACGAAGGTGCGTGTCTTTCGCGCGCGGCGGTTCGTCGAGGCGCGGGCCGCGCGCGATCCATTGCTGCGTGAGTACCTCGGAGGTGCGCGGTGAAGAAGCTCCCGCTCGAGCCCCTCGACGAGGCGGCGTGGGCGCGCGTCGAGGCGCGCGTGCTCGCGACGCCGACGGTGCCCACCGCGACCCCCGCGCCCTCGGCGCGCGGGCGCTGGCTCGGGGGCGCCGCGCTCGCGGTGGCGGCCGCCGCGCTCGTGCTCGGCGTCTGGGCGCGCCTCGCCGTCGCGCCGGGCGACACCGCGCGCGTGACGTCGATCGCGACGGACGCCGCGCCGAGCGTGGTGCGCCTCGGAGAGATCCGGCTCGACGTCGCGCCCGAGAGCGAGCTCGTCGCGCACGGCGCCGAGGCGAACGGCGTGCGCCTCGTGCTCGCGCGCGGCGCGGTGACGTGCACCGTGCCGCCTCGCGCGGGTCGCCCGCCGTTCGTGGTCGAGGCGGGCACCGTCGAGGTCGAGGTCGTCGGCACGCGGTTCACCGTGCGGCGCGACCCGGAGGTCGAGGTCGAGGTCGAGCGCGGCAGCGTCCGCGTGCGGGCGGCGGGCGGCGCGCACGAGCTCGGCGCCGGGCAGCGCTGGTCCGCGGCGCACGCGCCGAGCGCGGCGAGCGCCGCGCGCGAGACGTCGCGCGACGTCGCGCCCGCGGATCCGTCGCCGATCGACCCGGGCGCCGAGGCGCGCGCGGCGAACGAGGCGGCGCCGGAGACCTCCGCGATCGCGCCGCGCCCCGCGCTCGACCCGGCCGCCGAGTTCGCGCGCGCGAGCGCGCTCGAGGCGCGCGATCCCGATCGGGCCGACGCGCTCTACCGCCGCGTCGAGCGCGCGGGCGGGCCGTGGGCCGCCAACTCGCTCTTCGCGCGCGCCCGCCTCGCCGCCGACCGCGGTCGGACGGCCCCTGCGCGGCGGCTGGCCGCGGACTACCTGCGCCGTCACCCGGACGGCCTCAACGCCGCCGACGCGCGGCGCCTGCTCGCCACCCTGGAGGGACCATGAGAGCCGCCGCCTCGCTCGTGTCGTTCGCGCTCTTCTCGCTCCTCTCGCTCGCTGGCTGCGGCTGCGAGGAGGAGATCCACCTCGACCCGGACGGCGGCGTCGGTCGGGACGCCGCGATGGCCGACGGCGCGGTCCCCTTCGACGCGGCGTCGTGCCGCGACTTCGGCACCGAGTGCGTCACCGGCGCGGAGTGCTGCACGGGGATCTGCACCACGGCGCCCGGCGGCTCGCTGCGCATCTGCGGCTCGGCGGTCGGCGAGTGCGCGCCGCTCGGGGGCGTGTGCGCGCTCTCCATCGACTGCTGCGAGGGGTTCTGCGACGGGGACGCCTGCGTCGCGGGTAGCTGCGTGGAGAGCGGCGCGGCGTGCGCGCTCGGCGCCGAGTGCTGCTCCGGCCGCTGCGTGGGTGACTCCTGCGCGGCGGGGACCGGGGGCTGCCGCGGCGCGGGCGTCGCGTGCGACGCCGACTACAACTGCTGCAGCGGCACGTGCGGCGACGCCGGCTGCGTCGGCGACGGCCCCGGCTGCCAACCCGCGGGGAGCGGGTGCTCGAGCGATGACGCGTGCTGCAGCGCGAGCTGCACCGGCGGGACGTGCGACGCGCTCCCCTACTGCCGGCCCGCGGGGGAGCCGTGCACGAGCGGCGCCGAGTGCTGCGGCCTGGGCTGCGACCTCACGAGCACGTGCGACTCGCCGCGCTACTGCCGCCCGGTGTTCGAGGTCTGCGAGACGGCGCGCGACTGTTGCTCGTTCCGCTGCGAGGACACCGGCGCGGGCGTGAAGCGCTGCGCGCCGATCGGCGGCTGCCGCTCGAGCGGGCCCGACCTGACGCCGCGCGGCGAGGTGAACCTCTTCGGCGAGCTGTGCGAGCTCGACGCCGAGTGCTGCTCGGGGATCTGCCGCGCCGACCCGGAAGGCGTCTTGCGCTGTGCGAAGGAGCGCACGCCGATCTGCGGCGAGGCGGGCTTCGCGTGCCTCGCGCGCGGCGAGCTCTGCGAGACGGACTGCCAGTGCTGCACCGGCACCTGTCGCCGCTTGCGCCCCGACGACGCGACCGGGCCGTTCCCCAAGCGCTGCACGGACACCGGCGAGGGGGAGTGCCTGCCCGACGGCTCGTTCTGCGGCGACTCGACCGAGTGCTGCGGCGGCATCTGCGCGCGCCACGGCGACACCTACCGCTGCGGCGTCCCGCCGCCGCCCGCCCCGCCGCTCGACGCGGGCGTGCCCCCCGTCTGCATCGGTGACGGATACGACTGCACGATCGCGACCGACTGCTGCGCCGGCCTCACGTGCGCGCCCTTCGCGGGCCGGCTGATCTGCCAGGTGCCGATCCTGTTCTGACGCCTCTCCCCGAACCCCTCGACGACAAGGAGCCCCGCTTCATGAGACTCGCCTCGGTGTCCTTCGCGCTCACGCTCTCTCTCGGCCTCCTCGGGTGCTCGGGCCCCGACCCGGTCACCTGCCCCGGTCCCGGCTGCGTGTGCAGCGGCGCCGGCTGTATCTGCGAGGACGGCGCGTACTGTCGCCACGACTCCACGGGCTCGGACAACGTGAGCTGCAGGACGGGCTCGCGCTGCGAGGGCACCTGCACCAACTCGTGCAACTACGACTGCGCAGCCGGGGCGGAGTGCGACCTCTCGGTCGGGCTCAGCAGCAACGTGACTTGCACCGACGCGACGTGCGTGGTGACGGCGGGCGCGAGCTCCAACGTCGTCTGCCGCGAGGGCGCGCGGTGCGAGGTCACCTGCACGGCGGCGTGCAACCTCGACTGTCGTGGGGCCTCGAGCTGCCGTCTCACCTGCGGCTCGAGCGCGAGCCTCGACGTGACCGCCGAGGCGCAGTGCGATTGAGCGGCGCGCGGGGCACGCGCGCGGTCACGCGCTGACCGCGCGCTCCGCGACGTGCGCGCGATCACGCCGGATTCGTCGGAGCTGCGGGCGAGAGTTGCTATGATCCCCGCACCCCTGCGCGGGACCGCCCGCGCGCTCCCCCCGAGGTCCCCATGTCGCCGTCCCTCCTTGGCTTCGCGCGCGCCGGCGCGCTCGTGCTCTGTCTCTCGCTCGCTCCATCGCTCGCGCTCGCGCAGGCGGCGCTGATCAACGGCTTGGGCGGGACCGCCGACTACGGCACCGCGTGCCTCGGCCGGAACGACGACGGGCACTCGACCTCCATCGACCTGCGGCCCATCTTCCCGAGCGGGATCCAGTTCTTCGATCAGACGCACACGAGCATGTTCGTGAACACGAACGGCAACGTGACGTTCAGCGCCGGGCTCCCGACCTACACGCCCAACGCGTTCCCCGTCGCCGACCGGCCGATGATCGCGCCGTTCTGGGCCGACGTGGACATCCGCGGCACCGAGTGTCGCGAGCCCGACGGGGGGACCGGGGTGACCGGCGCCTGCCAGAACCCGGCGTCGAACGGCGTGTGGTGGCACCTCGACACGGTCGGTCGCCGCGTCGTCGTCACGTGGGATCGGGTCGGCTACTACCGGTGCCACGTCGACCGCGTGATGAGCTTCCAGCTCGTGCTCTCGCCGGCGCCGACGAGCTCGTGCGCCGCGGGCGGGGGCGGGGACTTCGACGTCGAGTTCCGCTTCAACCGCTGCGAGTGGAACACCGGCGACGCGAGCGGGGGGCAGAACGGTTTGCCTCGTACGGCGGCGTGCACGCGCCCGCTGCCCATCTTCCCCGCGACCTGCCCGATCGGGAACCTCCCGTGCACGGGCGGCTCGCCGGGGAGCTGCACCGGCGTCGCGGCGCAGTCCGGCTTCGACGCGGGCAACACGCGCGACTTCGTCGAGATCATGGGCTCGCGCACCCCCACGATCCACACGACGCTCTGCACGATGTCCAACGTGGGCGAGCCCGGCGTGTGGCGGTTCCAGATCCGCCGCGGCGCGGTCATCTGCCCCGACGCGGGCGCCGAGTGCGACACCGGGATGCAGGGCGTCTGCGCCACGGGGCGCACGCAGTGCGTCGGCGGCGGGACGGAGTGTCGCCCCGAGGTGATGTCTTCGCCCGAGCGCTGCGACGCGCTCGACAACGACTGCGACGGGAGCGTCGACGAGGGCGACGGGCTCTGCGGCCTCGGCGAGGTCTGTGACCGCGGCGTCTGCGTCGGGGTGTGCTTCGAGGGTGGCTGCGCCGAGGGGCAGACCTGCGCTTCGAGCGGCCGCTGCGTCGACACCGGGTGCGAGTCGCTGAGCTGCCCCGAGGGGCAGCGCTGCGTCGCGGGCGCGTGCGTCGGCGCGTGCGACGGCGTCCGATGTCCGGCCGGCACCGACTGCCGCGGCGGGCGGTGCGTCGATCTCTGCGCCGGCGCGGTCTGTGACGACTGCACCGTCTGCCAGGGCGGCGCGTGCATCGCGCGCTGCCAGTTCCAGCCGTGCCCCGGCGGGCAGAGCTGCCTCGAGGACGGTCGCTGCGTCGAGGCCTCGTGCGCGAGCGTCACCTGCCCGGCGGGGACGGTGTGCCGCGGCGGCTCCTGCGAGGACGCCTGCGCGGGCGCCACGTGCCCGCGCGGCGAGGCCTGCGTGATGGGCGAGTGCGTCTACGTCCCGCCGATGGAGCGCGACGCGGGCGTCCCGCCGCCGGTCGACGGCGGAGGCCCGATGCCCGGCGAGGACGCGGGGATCACCCCGTCTCCCGACGCGGGCCCGCTGCCGTTCGACGGAGGCTTCCCGCGGCCGCCGTCCTCGTCGCCCGGCTGCGCGTGCGAGCTCGCGCCGCGCGCGAGCGGCGCGCCGTGGGCGCTCGGGCTCGGGCTGCTCCTCGCGCTCACCGTGCGACGCCGCCGGCGTTGAGCCGACTCGAGAGCTCGCTCCCGCCCGGGGGCGAGCTCCGCGCACCCTTCGGCCAACGCGCACGCCTCCTCGCCTCGCCTCGCGGCGTGACCCACCTCGACCCCGGTCGTCGGTCCGACCTATCGGCGGACCTTCACCGCAGCAGATCGCGGCTGATCACGATCCGCTGGATCTCGCTCGCGCCCTCGTAGATCCGCGCGACGCGCACGTCGCGCAGGTGGCGCTCGATGGGCAGCTCGCGCGTGTAGCCGTAGCCGCCGTGGATCTGGAGCGCGGCGTCGCAGATCCGCCACGCCGCCTCGCTCGCGTAGACCTTCGCCATCGCCGCCTCGCGCGAGAAACGAGCCTTGCGCTCCTTCAGCCACGCCGCGCGCTGCGTCAAGAGGATCGCCGCGTCGAGCTCCGTCCTCGCGTCGGCGATCATCCACTGGATCGCCTGGCGGTCCGCGAGCGGCGCGCCGAAGGTCTCGCGCTCCTTCGCGTAGAGGATCGCCGCGTCGAGCGCCGCCTCCGCGATGCCGATCGCTTGGCTCGCGATCCCGATGCGGCCGCCGTCGAGCGCCATCATCGCGATGCGGAAGCCGCCGTGCTCCTCGCCGAGCAGCGCCGACGCGGGGACGCGGCAGCCGTCGAAGTGCAGCGCCGTCGTGGGTGAGCCGCGCAGGCCGAGCTTGTCCTCGCGGCGGCCCACGCTCAGGCCGCCCGCGTCCGCGGGGACCGCGAACGCGCTGATGCCTCTCGGGCCCGGCTCGCCCGTGCGCGCCCAGACGACGAACACACCGGCGAACGTGCCGCTGGTGATCCACGCCTTCTCGCCGTCGATCACCCAGCCGTTCCCGTCGCGCCGCGCGGTCGTGCGCATCGCGCCCGGGTCGCTCCCCGCGTCGGCCTCGCTCAGGGCGAAGGAGCCGGCGCGCAGCGTGCCGTCGCACAGGCGCGGCACGAAGCGCCGACGCGTCTCGTCGTCGCCGAACGCGGCGATCACCTCGCCGACCATGTTCGTCACCGCCATCGTGACCGCGGTCGACGCGCAGGCGCGCGCGATCTCGCGCATCGCGAGGTGGTAGGCGAC
This sequence comes from Sandaracinaceae bacterium, assembly GCA_019637095.1. GTDB lineage: Bacteria > Myxococcota_A > Polyangia > Polyangiales > Sandaracinaceae > JACKEC01. The sequence goes on from JAHBWG010000043.1 coordinate 8,939, forward strand.
CACGCCCGCCTCCGCGCCGCCGAGCGCGTCGGGCAGGTTGACGCCGAACAAACCGAGCGAGGCCAGCCCATCGAGGATGTCCGCCGGGATCCGCTCGTCGCGATCGATCGCGGCGGCGCGTGGGGCGATCTGTTCGGCGGCGAAGCCGCGCGCGGCGGACTGGACGAGCCGCTGCTCCTCGGTGAGCTCGAGGTTCATCGGACGGTGAAGGTGATCTTGGCGGGGTAGGAGCCGGGGTCCGGCAGCGGGAGCGCGCGGACACCCGCGAGGATGCACTCGAGCGCGTCGGTCGCCGTCTCGTCCGGCATCGTGCCGCCCGCCGCGAGGAGCGCGCCGCCCGGCGCGATGTAGGCGGTGATGGTGTGGCCCTCGCCGCGCGCCTGGCACTGCCGGCCGAGCTGGCGGGCGGCGTCCGCGGCGCGGCCGAGCGCGTCGGCCTGCCAGTGGAGCGGCGGGCGCACCCCGTCGGCGATGTCGAGGCCGAAGCCCCAGCGGAACTCCGCCTCGCCGCCCGAGGGCCGGGGGAACTGCGTCGAGGCCGCGACCTCGAGCACGCAGCGCTCGGTGTCGCGGTCGCCGATGTCGGACTCGGCCGGGTAGACCCAGAGCACGGTGCCGTCGACGCGGATGCGGAACGCGAGCCGGATGTCGCCGCCGAGCAGCTCGACCGCGCGCATGCGCTGCTCGAAGCAGCGCTGGAAGCGAGGCATGCGCGGGTTGAGCGCGTTCTGGACCTGGTCTTGGCGGATCGTGCCCATGAGCCCGCTGATCGCGAGCCCGTCGTCGGGCTCGCGCCGGCGCTCGCCGCCCGCGCTCGACGCGCTCGACGACTCCTCCTGGGCTCCGCTCTCTTCCGCCCCGCCGCACGCGGCGAGCGCGAGCGCGACGAGCACGTACCCGTACTGCTTCATCGACTTCTTCACCCCTTCAGCGCCGTGGCGCTGATGACGATCCGCTGGATCTCGCTCGTGCCCTCGTAGATCTCGGTGATGCGCGCGTCGCGGTAGTGCCGCTCCGCGTCGTACTCGACCGAGTAGCCGTAGCCGCCGTGGATCTGGATGTTCTTGTGCGCGACGCGCGTCGCGACCTCCGACGCCATCAGCTTCGCCATCGCCGACTGCTGCGTGTGGCGCACGCCGCGGTCCTTCATCGCCGCCGCGCGCAGGGTCAAGAGGCGCGCCGCGTCGAGCTCGGTCGCCATGTCGGCGATCATGAACTGGATCGCCTGCTTGTTCGCGATCGGCTCGCCGAACGCCTTGCGCTCCTTCGAGTACGCGATGGACTCCTCGAGCGCCGCGCGCGCGATGCCGAGCGCCTGCGCGGCGATGCCGATGCGCCCGCCGTCGAGGGTGGCCATCGCGATCTTGAAGCCCATGCCGGGCTCGCCGACCTGCCAGGCCTTCGGCACGCGGCAGCGCTCGAAGAAGACGGTGCACGAGTGCGCGGCGTGGATGCCGAGCTTGTGATCGCGCGGCTGCGGGAGGAACCCGGGGTGACCCTCGGGCACGAGGAACGCGGTGGTGCCCTTGCTGCCCGCGTGGCGGTCGTGCGCGGCGAATACGAGGATGAAGTCCGCGTGCGGCCCGTTGGTGATCCAGTTCTTCGAGCCCTCGAGGATCCAGTGATCGCCGTCCTTCTCGGCGAACGTCGCCATGTGCGAGGCGTCCGAGCCGCTCGCGGGCTCCGTCAGGCCGAAGCAACCGAGCTTGTCGCCCGAGGCGGCGGGCGCGAGGAACTCGCGCTTCTGCTCCTCGGTCCCGAACTTCAGGAGGGGGTCGCAGAAGAGCGAGTTGTTGACGCTCATGATCACCGCGGTCGACGCGCACGCGCGCGCGATCTCCTCCATCGCGAGGGCGTAGCTCACGGCGTCGGCGCCGGCGCCGCCGTGCTCGGTCGGGACGGCCACCCCCATGAGCCCGAGCTCTCCCATGCGGCGGACGAGCTCGGTGGGCCAGCGGCCCTCGCGGTCGAGCTCGCGCGCGAGCGGCGCGACCTCCTTGGTGGCGAAGTCGCGCGCCATCTGCTGGACGAGCGCCTGCTCCTCGGTCAGCTCGAAATTCATGGCGCGGACCATAGCATCGAAAGCCGGGCTATCCTCCCGGCCGATGGGTCGTCTGCTCACGCTCGCGAGCTGCGCGCTCCTGGCCGCTTGCGCCGGCGGCGCGGGCACCTCCGGGGCATCCGTCGAGGACGCGCGGGGGCCGGTCGGCGCCGAGCGCTGCGCGGCCGGCGCGACGCGGGTCGCGGGCGCCTGCTGGTCCGCCGCGGGCACGCGCTGGACGATCGACGCGCACGGTCCGGCGGGCCCCTACCGCTTCGAGGTCGACCTCCTCGCCGCGGGCCGCGCGCGCGCGACGGACCACCACGCGGCGAGCCCGGCGACCGACGAGTGGTTCCTCGACGGCGGGCGGCTGCGCATCCTGTTGAGCGATCGCTTCGTGGAGTACCGGGCGGCGGTGACCAACGGCACGGTGCTCCTCGGCGAGGCGGTGAACGTGCGCGACCAGCGCTGGTCGTTCCGCGCCGATCGGGCGTTCGGCGAGGCGCCCTGCGCGCCGGGTGAGGCGCGGCTCGAGGGGTCGTGCATGACCGTGGCGGGCACGCGGTGGCTGCTCGACGGGCGCGTCGTCGCGTTCCTGGCCGACGGCGCGCTCGCGCTCGACGCCGAGGAGCCGACCGGTCGCTGGACGCAGGCCGGCGCCGCGCTGACCTTCTCGCTCGGCGACGAGCGCGCGCGCGTCGCGACGGTCGACGACGAGTCCACGCTGCGCGGCCGCTTCGAGGAGGGTGACGGCGAGTGGCGCGCGACGCGGGTGCCGAGCCTGCCGCCGGTGGTGCGCCGATGACGCCGTTCCACCTCGCCTTCCCGGTGCGCGACCTCGAGGCGACCGAGCGCTTCTACGTCGACGTGCTCGGCTGCGGGATCGGCCGGCGCGCGGCGCGCTGGATCGACTTCGACCTGCGCGGCCACCAGATCAGCGCGCACCTCGTGGACGCGGACGACGCGGTCTTCGACGCGGCCAACGAGGTCGACGGCGACGCGGTGCCCGCGCGCCACTTCGGCCTCGTGCTCGCGTGGGACGAGTGGGAGGCGATGTGCGCGCGCCTCGACGCGCTCGGCGTGCGGCCGTTCATCGGCCCGCGGGTGCGCTTCCGGGGCGAGGTCGGCGAGCAGGGCACCGTGTTCGTGCGCGACCCGAGCGGCAACGCGATCGAGCTCAAGGCGTTCAAGGACCCCGCGATGCTCTTCGCACGGTGAGCCGCGCGCGAGCTCACCCGCGCAGGGCGTGGGGGAGCACCATCGGCAGCCGCACGAGCGAGGGGTTCGCCTCCAGCGGCACGAGCGCGCGGCCGAGGTCGTGCGCCGTCTTGTGATCGACGAACCACGCCGGCGTCGGGTCGATGTGGAACGGCGCCTCGACGACCGACTTCTCGGGGTGATCGAACAGGAACGCGTTGTGGACCACGCCGCGGCCGGACCGGATGTCCTCGTCGGGGTGGCCCGGGTAGGCGCCCCAGGACGGACCGACGAGCGCGTAGATCACGCCCGCGAAGCAGTTCACCGCGATGCCGCCGTAGCGCAGCTCCGCGAGCGCGCGCTCGAACTTCTCCGCGTACGCGGCGCGCGTGGCCGGGTGGATCAGGATCACGCACGAGAGCGTGCCCCACACCGAGTCGTTCGCGAAGCGCACCATGTCGTCGATGAACGCGCCGGGGTCCGCCGAGTCGAGCTTCGTCTCCGCGAGCACGCCGCAGAAGGCCTCGTTCGTGAGCGCGTGCTCCCCCGCGCGCGGCGGCACGTCGCGGATGAGCGTCCACGGGACCACGCCCGTGCTGCGCGGGCCGAGCGGCTCGGCCTGCGGGTACGCGGCGAGGAACGCGTCGTAGCGCTCCTGCGCGCCCGGGTAGTACGCGTGGCGCGGCGCGGCGTCCGCGAGGTGGTGCGCGACCCGCGCGACGAACCGCTCCCGCAGCGGCCAGCGCGCGCTGGTGACGAGCACCTTCGCGGCGTTGCAGTTGAAGCTGGCGTTGTTGGCGACCATCGCGGTCACGTTGCGCGCCTGGAAGTCGAGGTCCTCGTCGGTCCACGGGCCGGGCACCACGAGCACCGGCGTGACCGCGCCGAGCTCCGCGCTGATCGGCTTGTCGGTCACGCGCTCGCCCGACGCCTTGCGGCGGGCCTGCTCCTCGGGCGTCGAGCCCCACACGATCGCGTCGAACGTGCGATCCGAGCCCGTCATGTGGATCGTGTCGACCTTCGGGTGCTGGACGAGGTGCGCGCCGACCGCGGCGCCGCCGCGGACGATCGCGTAGACGCCCTCGTCGATCAGCGGCCGGAACGCCTCCTCCCAGTAGGGCTGGAGGTACTCGTTGACCGGGTTCGTCTTGAGCAGGACGACCTCGTCCTCGACGAAGAGCTTGTAGAGCGCGTCCATCGGGCCGATCGAGCTGACGTTGCCGGCGCCGAGCACGAGCGCGACCTTGCCGGCGCCGAGCCGCCCGGCGGCCTTCTCGCGGTAGATGCGGCCCTGCGTTGGCTCGTGCCCCGGCTGGATCCACACCTGGGCGGAGAAGCCGCGGTACATCAGCTTCTCGAGGAGCGACGCCGGGAAGATGTCGGCGACCCAGCGGCCGTGCTTCTCGGTCATCTCGTTGACGCGCGGCTCGCCGCCCTCGCGGAGCGCCTCGGCGAGCATGCGCAGGTTGCGCACGACGACCATCGGCCCGCCGAGCCACTCCTCGCCCGCGCGCGGCCCGTGGAAGTCGACGCCCTTGGCCTGGCACGCCTTCCTGACCCAGTCCTCCGACACCGCGACGGTGCGCGCGATGCACGCCTCGAGCAGCTGGATCCGGCGCTCGGTCGTGGTGCGGACCCAGCGGTCCTTGTGCTCGGCGAGCGCCTCGACGAGCGCGTCGCAGCGCTCGAGCGTGGTGGAGGAGGTGCGGGGCGCGACGGTCGCGAAGTTCGGGCTGGTCATGGCGGGCCGGAGCCTACCCCATTTTCGAGCTGTGGCATGCTGCGGGCCGGATATGTGCAGGCTCTTCGGTTTTCGCAGTGTGATCCAGAGCGCCGTCCACCGCTCACTCGTCGCGGCCGACAACGCGCTCGGCGTGCAGAGCGCCGGCCACCCCGACGGCTGGGGGGTCGCGTACTACATCGACGGCGCGCCCCACGTGACGCGCAGCCCGGCGCACGCGCTGAGCGACGCGCTCTTCCACCGGGTGAGCGGCGTCGTGAGCTCCGAGACGGTGCTCGCGCACGTCCGCAAGGCCACGCAAGGCCCGCTGACCGTGCTGAACTGCCACCCGTTCCAGTACGGGCGCTGGGTGTTCGCGCACAACGGCGACATCCCGCGGTTCCACGCCGCGTTCCGCAGCGCGCTGATCGCGGAGGTCGCGCCGCGCCTGCGCCGCTTCGTGCTCGGCGAGACGGACAGCGAGGTCGTCTTCATGCTCTTCCTCTCGAGGCTCGAGCGCTACGGCCCGCTCGACAAGCCGCACGTCGCCGACGAGGTGCTCGCCGCGCTCGACGCGACGGTCGCCGACGTGCGCGCGCTCTGCGCGCCGCTCGAGGACGCGGAGCGCCTCCTCCTGACCTGCATCGTCACGGACGGGACGACGATGGCGGCGCACCAGGGCGGGATGGATCTCTTCTGGTCCACGCACAAGACGCGCTGCGCGGACCGCGAGGTCTGCGCGAGCCTCTCGGCCGAGTGCGAGGCGCCGAGCGCGACGGGGTTCGTGAACCACCTGATCTTCTCGAGCGAGCCGCTGCAGGGCGAGAACGTGTGGGTCGCGATGCAGCCCGGCGAGACGATCGGCGTCGACTGGCGCATGCGCGTCGCGCGGCGCCGGCTCGGCAAGCCGCGGCTCGCCGTGGCGGGATGAGCGCGGCGGCGCGCCGGCTCACCAGCGGAGCAGCCAGCGCAGCACCTGCGGCTCGAGCGGGCCCGCGTCCGCGCCGTCGATCGTGAGGTGCGGGAAGCCGATGTGGCCGCCCCCGGTCCACGCCACCTGCACCGCGTCGCTCGCCTGCGCGACCCACGGCCGCACCTGCTCGGCGGTGACCACCGGGTCCGCCTCCGCGGCGATGAAGAGCGTCGGCACCTCCATCGCGGCGAGGCGCGGGCCGACCGCCTGGCTGTCGTAGTACGCCTGGCGCGAGGCGAAGCCGAAGCGCGGCACGACCACCTCGTCGTCCCACTCGAGGATCGTGCGGATCTCCTCGACGCGCGCGAGCGACGCAGGGAGCGGCCGCCGCCGGATGACCGCCGCGCGATACATCTCCTTGAGCCCGTTGAGCACGTGCCACTGGTAGGGCCGCCCGAGCGGGCGCTGGATCGCCTCGGCGCCGTACGCGAGATCGACGGGTGAGCACACGGTGGCGATCGCGGCGACGCGCGGGTCGCGACCCGGCTCGGTCGCCCAGCGCATGACGATGTGCCCGCCGAGCGAGAAGCCGACCAGGTAGATGCGCGAGAACCGCGCGAGCCCCTCGCTCGCGAGCATCGCGCGCAGGTCCTCCGTGGTGCCCGCGTGGTAGACGTCCTCGCCGCTGCGGTCCGCGCCGCGCATGTTGAAGCGCAGGTACGAGGCGCCGGCGCGGTCGCACGCGCGCGCCATCGACATCACGTAGCGGCTGTCGTGGCCCCCGCCGAGCCCGTGGATGAGCACGAACAGCGTGTCGTGGTGCGGGCGCGCGCGGATCCATCCGGTCAGGCGCAGCCGCCCCATCACCGGGTCGTCGAGGTGGGTCTCCCACGGCTCGTCGCGCGGGGCGCGCTCCGGCACGATCGTGTGCGCGAGCTGCGGGAGCAGCGTCCAGAAGTGGCCGTGGATCACCTGCCGCACGCGAGCCGCTATAGCTCAAAGTCCGTCGGTTGATCGAGCGGCCACGTAGCGAGCGCGCGATCGAGACCAGCCCGTCGCGGAGCGACGGGCGTCGGTCGAGGGGGCCCCATCGCCCCGCGATGGGGTCGAACGCGGCTGCGCCGCGTTCGCCTTGGGCGGGGGGCCCCGTCGCGGCTTTGCCGCGATGGGGGGAGGGGCTGGAACAGCCCCTCCGAAGACTCAGCTCAGCGCGCGGGGTCTTGCCCGTACGCGTCCCGGAGCAGCGCGTAGAGCTCGGGGTGCTCCGCGCGCAGCTTCTCGGGCCGCTCGAAGAAGACCTCGGTCGCGACGGCGAAGAACTCCGCTTCGTTCTTCGCGGCGTAGCGGCGCAGGATCGAGCGGCCCTTCGCCGCGCGCGCGGTCTCCGCGTGCACCACCGAGAGCCACGGCGCGACCGCGGCCCACGGCATGAACCCGGGCACGCCGTCCGCGCGGCCGCGGTCGAAGTCCAGGACGTGCGCGAACTCGTGGTAGCCGACGTTGTGGCCGTCGCCGTCGCCGCGGAACCCCTGCCGGAGCGCGCGCGCGCTGAAGAGGATCGGCCCCTGCCCGTGGACCATCCCGAGGATGTTCCCCTCGCCGCGGTAGGTCTCGTCGAACGCCTCGTCGTAGATCACGATGTCGCGCAGCTTCGGGTAGCGGAAGCCGGGGCGGCCGAAGATCAGGACGACCGCCGAGGCGGCGACCAGCACCTTCAGCGCGTCGTCGATCTCGGCGCCGCGCGGGCCGGTGATCACGTGCTCGTCGACGAACCAGCGCACCTCGTCCTCGAAGCGGCGGCGGTCCGCGGGCTCGAGCGCGCGGTAGTAGCCGACCCACTCCTCGAGGGTCGCGCGCCACGCCGGCGGGAACGGCGCGCGCGAGAGCCGGGCGCGGCGCCGCGTGCGGCGGCTCAGCACGAGCCACGCCGCGAGCGCGATCCCCGCGCCCGCGCCGAGACCGACGGCGAGCCCGAAGCGCAAGCCCAGCAGGACGCCCGCGAGCGCGCCGAGCCCGAGCGCGTACGCCCAATAACGCACGGCACGGGTATGACCGCTCGCGCCGGTGAGGTAAAGGGACTCCCCGAGATGGATCGAGCCAGCGAAGTCGACGGACCGCTCGCGGGCGTGCGCGTGATCGAGCTCGGCCAGCTCCTCGCGGGCCCGTGGGCGGGCGCGATCCTGGGCTACCTCGGCGCCGACGTCGTGAAGGTCGAGGATCCCGCGGGCGATCCGATCCGCACGTGGCGCGTGCTCGACCCGAGCGGCACCTCGTACTGGTGGCGCACGCTCGCGCGCAACAAGCGTTGCGTCGCGATCGACCTGCGCCAGCTCGAGGGGCAGGCGCTCGCGAAGCGCCTGATCCTCGGCGCCGACGTGCTGATCGAGAACTTCCGGCCAGGGACGATGGAGCGCTGGGGGCTGGGCCCGGACGTCTTCGAGCGCGAGCGCCCGTCGCTGATCTATGCGCGCGTGAGCGGGTACGGGCAGAGCGGCCCCTACCGCGATCGGCCGGGCTTCGCCGCGGTCGCCGAGGCGGTCGGCGGGCTGCGCCACCTCACGGGCGAGCCGGAGCGGCCCCGCGTGCGCACGAACCTGAGCCTGGGCGACACGCTCGCCGGGCTCCACGCCGCGATCGGCGTGCTCGCCGCGCTCTACGAGCGCGACGCGGGCGGCTCGGGTCGAGGTCAGGTGATCGACACCGCGCTCTACGAGGCGGTCTTCAGCGTGCTCGAGGGCGTCGTCGGGGAGCACGCGGGCGCGGGGATCGTGCGCGGGCCCTCGGGCGGCACGATCACCGGCGTCGTCCCCTCGAACGCATACCCGTGCCGCGACGGGCGCGAGGTCATGATCGGCGCCAACGGGCTCTCGCTCTTCCAGCGCTTGATGCGCGCGGTCGGGCGCGGCGATCTCGCGGAGGATCCCGAGCTCGCCGACAACCCCGGCCGGGTCGCCCGCGCGGCCGAGCTCGACGCGGCGATCGCGGCGTGGACGCGCGCGCGCTCGGTCGGCGAGGTCGTCGACGCGCTCGTCGAGGCGGCCGTCCCGTGCGGGCCGGTCTACGATGCGGCCGACATGGCCGCCGATCCGCACTTCCGCGCGCGCGGGCTCTTCGAGGAGGTCGACGGCGTCGTCGTGCCGGCGATCGCGCCCAAGCTGTCGCGCACGCCCGGCCGGACGCGGTGGGCGGGGCGCGCGCGCGGCGCGGACACCGACGCGGTCCTCGCCGAGCGCCTCGGCCTCGATCGCGCCGCCCTCGACGCGCTCCGCGCGCGCAAGGTGATCTGAGCGTTGCGCATCGGGGTCGTCGGTGACGTGCACCTCGCGTTCGACGCGACCGACGTCGAGCAGCTCGACGGGCTCGCCTACGCGGCGATCCTCTTCGTCGGCGACATCGCGGGCTACTTCCACCGCGGCGGCGTCGAGATGGCCCGCGTCATCGCGCGCCTGCGCACGCCCACGATCGTCATCCCGGGCAACCACGACGCGGCGCACGCCGGGCAGATGGCCGCCGAGGTGCTCGAGGCGGACGCGCTCGTCGGCCTCCTCGGCGCGGGCCAGCCGCGGCGCGAGCGCGCGCTCGCGGAGGCGCTCGCCCCGGCCGCGCTCGCGGGCTACAGCCGTCACCGCGTCGTCGTCGGCGATCGGACGCTCGACGTGGTCGCCGCGCGCCCGCACTCCGCCGGAGGCCCGCGCCTCGCGTTCCGACCCCACCTCGCGGAGACGTTCGGCGTCGAGGACTTCGAGGACTCGCGCCGCCTGATCGCCGCGCGGGTCGACGAGAGCGACGCCGACGACCTCATCATCCTCGCGCACAACGGCCCGACCGGCCTCGGCGCGCGCAAGGACGACCTCTGGGGCTGCGACTTCCGCGACGCCGAGGGCGACTTCGGCGACCCCGATCTGGAGCACGCGATCGGCTACGCGCGCGCGGCGGGCAAGCCGCTCCGCGCCGTGATCGCCGGCCACATGCACCACGCCGTGCGCGGCGGGGGCACGCGCCGGTGGCGCGCCCGGCGCGACGGCGTGCTCTACGTCAACGCGGCCCGCGTGCCGCGCATCTTCGAGGCGAACGGGCGCACGCTGCGCCACCACGTCGAGGTGACGATCGCGGGCGGCGTGGCGCGCGCGCGGGAGGTGCTGCTGTCATGAGCTGGGGACGCGACACACGGCTCTTCGCGACGGCCGCCGCCGGCACCGAGGGCGCCCTGAAGGCGGAGCTGCGCGACCTCGGGCTGTCGGGCGGCAAGGCCGCGCGCGGCGGCGTGCGGGTCGGCGGCGGGCTCGAGGCGATCGCGCGGCTCTGCGCGCGCTCCCGGATCGCGGTGCGCGTGCTGATCGAGCTGGACGAGTTCGCGTGCGCCGACGAGCGCGCGCTCGATCGCGGCGTCGGCGCGATCGCGTGGGAGCGCTGGCTCACGCCCGACCGCACGCTCGCGGTGCGCGCGACGAGCCGCGACAGCCGCGTCTCGCACACCGGCTTCCTCGCGCAGCGCGTGAAGGACGGGATCGTCGATCGGCAGCGGCGCCTGCTCGGCGCGCGCTCGTCGATCGATCGCCGCGACCCGGACGTCGGCGTCGTGCTGCGGCTCGAGCGCGACCGGGCGAGCGTCCTGCTCGACGCCTCGGGCGCCTCGCTCCACCGGCGAGGTTGGCGCGCCGAGGAGGGCGCGGCGCCGCTCAAGGAGACGCTCGCGGCGGCGGTCGTGCGTCTCTCGGGCTGGGATCGCGAGCGGGCGCTCCACGACCCGCTGTGCGGCGCGGGGACGATCCCGATCGAGGCGGACCTCTGGGCGCGCGGGGTCCCGGCGCAGCGGCCCGAGCGGCGCTTCGGCTTCGAGCGCTGGGCCGACCACGACGAGGACGCGCGCGCCCGCGTCGCGCGCGAGCGCGCCGCCGGCGAGGCGCGCGTCCGCGCGGACGGACCCGCGTGCGCAGGCTCCGACGAGGATCCCGAGGCGGTGCGGCGCGCGCGCGCCAACGCCGCGCGCGCCGGCTCGCGCGCGCGCTTCGAGGTGGCCGATCTCACCGCCGTGGCGCTGCCCGCCGGCGCGCACGTGGTGGCGAACCCTCCGTATGGCGAGCGGCTCGCGGCGGCCGACGTGTGGCCGGCGCTCGAGGTGGCCGTCGCGCGCTGGCGTGCCGCGGGGCACCCCGTGAGCCTGCTGCTGCCGGACGACGCGCCGGCGCTGAACCCCCCCGGCGCGGCCGCGCCGCGCGCCCACTCGCTCTTCAACGGGGCCTTGCCCTGCCGTCTCGTTACGTGGGATGATCCCAAAGGGTGAGAGAGCGTTTGGTGGTGGGGCCGTGGATCGAGTATGCTTCCGTGAGTAGTTTCCGCTCCGGTGGGATGTACTCACCCAACGGTTCGCGATGATCGAAGGTCAGAACGACGTGGACGAGGCAGCGAAGGCGAACGTCGAGGACGAGGCGCAGGGGGATTCCAATCCGCCGCCGGCGCCGGGGAAGGGGCTCCAGGGCTCCGGCGCGACCGACCCGCTCGTCGGGAAGGTCATCCACGACCGCTTCCGGATCATCGCGCCGATCGCCCGCGGCGGGATGGGCGCCGTCTACAAGGCCGAGCAGGCGCCGCTCGGGCGCCTGGTCGCGATCAAGGTCCTGAGCCCGAAGCACGACGAGGAGAAGGACCCGGAGTTCCGCAAGCGCTTCTTCCTCGAGGCCGCCACCGTCGCGAAGCTGAGCCACCCGAACACCGTCACCGTGTTCGACTACGGCCAGAGCGAGGGGATCTTCTTCATCGTCATGGAGCTGCTCGAGGGCCACACCCTCAAGCGCACCATGAAGAAGGAGGGCCCGTTCGAGCCGACGCGCGCGGTCCACGTCACCAAGCAGATCTGTCGCTCGCTCCGCGAGGCGCACCGCCTCGGGGTGATCCACCGGGACATGAAGCCCGGCAACGTCATGCTGCTGCAGCAGGGTGACGAGCGCGACTACGTGAAGGTCCTCGACTTCGGGCTCGTCAAGGACATCGACAAGGAAGAGGACGACGAGGATCTCACGCAGGCCGGCGTGTTCATGGGCTCGCCCAAGTACATGTCGCCCGAGCAGATCCAGGGCGACAACGTCGACGGCCGCAGCGACATCTACTCGCTCGGCGTGCTCCTCTACGAGATGCTGACGGGCAACCCGCCCTTCGTGCGCGACAAGCAGGTGCAGGTGTTGATGGACCACATCAACTCGCCGCCGCCGCCGATGGTCGTGCCCGAGGGTCGGCCGCCGATCCCGAAGGAGCTCCAGGCGCTGACCATGAAGTGCCTCGCGAAGAAGCGCGAGGATCGCTACGACGACATGGAGCAGCTGCTCAACGCGCTCAAGACGGTGGCGGGCGAGCTGGCGCTGCCCCTGCCGCCGAGCGGCGAGCTCGGGCTCACGGGCGAGTACCACATCCCGAACGGCACGCCCGTCAGCGGGATCCACTCGCTCGGCCCCGACCCGATGCGCACGAGCTCGAGCGGTTCGTTCTCCGCGCCCACCCTCGGGACCTCGTCGAGCGGGCCGATCCCCGGCGTCGGCCCGGCGGGCGTGACCGCCTCGACCTCGCAGCCCATGGCGCCGGAGACGTCGGCCGGCGGTCGCGTGGTCATGGTGCTCGGCGCCGTCGCGATGCTCGCCGCCGCGGCGATCCTCTTCTTCGTGCTCGACCCGCTCGGCGGCGGCGCTGGCTCAGGACAAGCCCCGGTCGTCGCGACCGACCCGCCCAACCTCGACCCGCCGCCCGAGCCCCGGCCGGAGCAGCCCGAGACCAACCCGGAGAACCTGGGGGTCGGCACGGTGGTCCCCGAGGTCGAGGCGCCGCAGACGCCGGTCGCGCCGATCCCGTCGGTGGTCCTCGAGCTGGACTCGGAGCCGCCGGGCGCGATGGTGCAAGTAGGCGACGGCCGCCACGGCCCGACGCCGACGCAGGTGGAGATCACCGGCGAGGCCGCCGGTCCTGGTCAGGAGCTGAACTTCGTGTTCACGCTCGCGGGTCACCGCGACTTCACGGTGAGCCGCAACGTCCCGGCCCAGGGCCCGCTCCGCGTGACCGCGCGGATGCGCCGCAACTGGACCGGTCCGTCGCGCGGCAGCGGGGAGAGCGGCACCTCGACCGGCCCGCGCGAGGTCGTGCTGCCCGGCTACCGCGATACGCCGTATTGAGCTTACGCTCAGTCACCGCCGCGCTCGCGTGATATCTGGACGCCTCCACGAAGGAGGTGGCGAGATGAACGGTGTCGTTGCGTTGGTGACCGGGGGTGCGTCGGGGCTCGGCCGGGCCACCGTGGAGCGGTGGGTCGCCGAGGGCGGGATGGCGGTGATCGTCGACCGCGACGTGGAGCGCGGGGAGGCGCTCGCCGCGTCGCTCGCAGAGCGCGCGCGCTTCGTCCGGGCCGACGTCACCGACGCGAGCCAGGTCCAGGCCGCGGTCGACGCCGCGACCTCGCTCGGCCGGTTCGGCCTCGCGGTGAGCTGCGCGGGTGTCGGCTGGGCGGCGCGCACCGTCGACCGGGACGGAGCGCCGCACGACCTCGACCTCTTCCAGAAGATCATCGGCGTGAACCTCGTCGGCACCTTCAACGTGCTGCGCCTCTCGGCGGCCGCGATGATGAAGAACGAGCCCGACGCGGACGGGCAGCGCGGCGTGATCGTCAACACCGCCTCCGTCGCCGCGTTCGATGGTCAGATCGGCCAGGTCGCGTACAGCGCCAGCAAGGGCGGCGTCGCCGCGATGACGCTCCCCGCCGCGCGCGATCTCTCGAAGGCGGGCATTCGCGTCATGACGATCGCGCCCGGCACGTTCGACACGCCGATGCTCGCGGGCCTCCCGGAGAAGGCCCGCGAGTCCCTCGCGGCCGCGATCCCGAACCCCTCGCGGCTCGGCGACCCGAAGGAGTACGGCGCGCTCGTCGCGCACATCGCGGCGAACGGCTACCTCAACGGCGAGGTCATCCGCCTCGACGGCGCGTTGCGCATGGCGCCGAAGTGAGGGGCGTCAGCAGCTGCAGGTGAGGACCTCGCCGGCGGCGAGGATCATGCGACACGAGCTCGGGCAGGCCTGCGCGAGCTCGTAGCGCAGCCGCCGGTCGGACGTGCAGTCGGCCGCGGGCGCCTCGGGCATCGCCGCGAGCGCGCCGCAGCCTTCGAGCCCGCGCCACTCCTCGCGGTGGAGGATCTCGAAGCCCGTGCCGCGCGCCTCGAGCAGCGTCCACTCCTCGTGCACGAACGCCCCCGCGCAGTCGGGGATGCGGCGGTTCGTCTCGGCGTGGAACGCGTCGGCGTCGAGCACCACGCGCGGCGCCGTGAGCGCGGCGGGCGCGCGCAGGTCCGGTACCGGCGCGTCGAGCGCCGTCCCCCGCACGAGCACGGCGACCGGGCCCATCGCGCCGACCAGCCGCGACGGCGAGCACGCGTCGGCATCGGCCACGACCGTCAGCTCGTAGATCCCCGGCGCGACCGCGTCGCTCGGGTGGCTCTGGCTGCAACCGACCATCAACGCACACGCACACATCATCCGGCTGAAACGCATCGTGCTGTCTCCCTTCACCTCGCCGCGGGTAGCCCGCCCGAGGTCACGCCGTCAAAAAAACGGCGGCGCGCACGCGGACTGAAGCCCTATCCTCGGCGTGGTGGCGGCAAGGCACGGCGCGTGGGCGCTCCTCGGCTCGCTGGCGCTCTGCGCGTGCGGCGCGCCGGAGCGCCCGCGGTCCGATCTCGCGCCCGCGTGCGCCGACGCGCCGGCCGCGGCGGCCGCGCCCCCCGCCGCCGCGCCACCTGCCGCGTCGCCTTCGACGACCCTCGTCCTGGACGGAACCCCTGCGATCCCGGACGCGCTCCGCGCGCGCGTGAGCCAGTACATCAACACGCGCAGCGCCGAGCTGGCGAGCCTCGCGCCCGACGGCCGCTCGGTCCACGTCATCACGCGCTTCGGCGAGACGGCGCAGCTCCACCACGTCGCGATGCCGATGGGCGCGCGCCGGCAGCTCACGTTCACCGAGGAGCCGATCCGCGCGGCCGAGCCCGTCCCCGGGACCGACACCGTGCTGCTGCTCTCCGACGTCGGCGGCTCGGAGGACAACCAGATCTACGCGCTCGAGCCGGGCGGTCGCATCCGCCTGCTCACCGACGGGCGCAGCCGCCACGAGAGCTGGGTGCTCAGCGACGACGGCGCGCGCATCGCGTTCAACGGCAACGCCCGCGACGGCCGCGCAGTCGACGTCTACGTCGCCGACGGGCTCGACCTCGCGCACGCGCGCCGGGTCACCACGGAGCCCGGGCACTGGTCGCCGCTGGCGTTCTCGCACGACGGCCGCCGCCTGATCGTCGTGCACTACGTCTCGATCAACGACTCGCGGCTGCACGTCGTCGACCTCGAGACCGGGGCGATGGCGCGGCTCGGCCCCGAGGCGCCGGCCGCGTCGTACCGCGCGGCGCTGTTCTCGCGCGACGGCGCGCGCGCGTACGTCACGACCGACCGCGAGGGCGAGCACGTCGAGCTCTACGAGGTCGAGCTCGCGAGCGGCACGTGGCGCGCGCTCACGCGCGCGATCCCGTGGAGCGTCGAGTCGATCGCGCTCTCGCGCGACGGCCGCACGCTCGCGCTCGTCGTGAACGAGGACGGCTGGTCCGCCCTCCACCTCCTCGACACGCGCACGCGGAGGCTCACGCGGCCGAGCGGGATCCCGCGCGGCCTCGTGCGGACGCTGCGCTTCGCCCGCGACGCGGGCGTGCTCGGCTTCACGCTCTCGGGGCCGGGCGCGACCGGCGACACGTTCACCTACGAGCTCGCGCGGCGGCGCCTCGTGCGCTGGACCGAGAGCGAGATCGGCGGGCTCGATCCGGCCGGCTTCGTCGAGCCCGAGCTCGTGCGTTACCCGAGCTTCGACGAGCGCCTCATCCCCGCGTTCTTCTACCGCCCGCGCGGCGACGGCCCGTTCCCGGTCGTCGTGCTCATCCACGGCGGGCCCGAGGCGCAGGCGCGGCCGTGGTTCAGCCCGCTGGTGCAGTACCTCGCGCGCGAGAGCCGGATCGCCGTCGCGGTGCCCAACGTGCGCGGCTCGGACGGCTACGGGAAGGCCTACCTCCAGCTCGACGACGGCGTCCTGCGCGAGGACTCGGTGCGCGACGTCGGCGCGCTGCTCGACTGGCTCGCGATGCGCGAGGACGTCGACCCCCGCCGCGTCGCCGTGTTCGGTGGGAGCTACGGCGGCTACATGGTGCTCGCCTCGCTGCTGCACTTCGGCGAGCGGCTGCGGGCCGGCGTCGATCTCGTCGGCATCAGCAACTTCGTGACGTTCCTCGAGAACACGCGCGCCTACCGGCAGGACCTGCGCCGCGCCGAGTACGGTGACGAGCGAGACCCCGAGATGCGCGCGTTCCTGACGCGGATCTCTCCGCTCACGCGCGCCGCCGAGATCCGCAGCGCGCTCTTCGTCGCGCACGGGGCGAACGACCCGCGCGTGCCGGTGAGCGAGGCCGAGCAGCTCGTCGCCGCGGTGCGCGCCTCGGGGCAGGAGGTCTGGTACATGCTCGCGCGCGACGAGGGGCACGGCTTCCGCCGCAAGGAGAACGCGGACCGCTTCCTCCAGCTCGGCGTGATGTTCCTCGAGCAGCACCTCGCTCCGCGGGAGTAGGCTGTCGGCGTGGACGTCGACGAGCCGGAGCTCCGCCCCGCCCCGATCGGCGTCCGCGTCGTCCCGCTCGCGTGCCGGCGCACGGGGGCGCCGCTCGCGATCGAGGGGCGCGTGGCCGCCTCGCGCGCGGTGGTGATCAAGGCGCCGAGCTCCGGCGTGCTCGCCGGGCTCGACGTCCAGCTCGGCGCGAGCGTGCGGGAGGGTGAGCTGCTCGCGACCCTCGGCGCGGACGCGCACGACCAGCGCGTGCTCGCCGCGGAGGCGCAAGTCTGTTTGCTCGAGGCGCAGCTCGAGGAGCGGCGCGACGCGCTCCTCGGCGCGAGCTCGCGCGGCGAGGCGCCGGACCGGATCGCGTCCTTCGAGTCGAAGGTGCGCGTCGCCGAGCACCGGCTCGCGCACGAGCGCCTGCAGGCCGAGCGGCACGCGCGGGCGCGTGCGCTCGTCGAGGTGCACGCGCCGTTCGATGCGCGCGTCGCCGCGGTCAACGCCGCGGCCGGGGCCACGGTCCCGGCGGGCCACACGTTGATCGAGCTGGTGGCGATCGACCCCGCGGTGGTCGTCGTCGACGTGCCGACGTGGGTCGCGGCGCACGCGGTGATCGGCGCCGCGGTCGAGGTGCGCGCGGACTGCGATCGCGCTCCGCGCGCCGGGCGCGTGAGCCACTGGGCGCCGACCGCGAACGACGGCGTGCGCCGCGTGCTCGTCGAGGTCGACAACGCCGACGGTCGGCTCGCCGCCGGCGAGGGGGCGCTCGCGCTGTTCGACGTCGGCGAGCGCGACGCCTTCTTCGCGCCGCGCGCCGCGCTCGTGACGGCCGATCGGGCGACGTGCTTGCAGCTCGTCGAGCACTCGGTGGCGCGGATCGAGCGGGTGCGGGTCGTCGGCGGCGACGCCGACGAGGTCGAGGTCGCGGGGCGCCTGCACCCCTCGCAGCTCGTGGTGCTGCACGCCGAGCGGCCGCTGCGCGCCGAGGCCGAGGTGATCATCCGCGGGGACCATTGAGCGCGCGCTCGGGTCGCGGCCGGCCGCGCGCCGACCGGGTGTGAGAGACCGCCGACTGTAAGGTGGCGGCGCCCTTCCACTCGCGCGGGGCTGCCGCTACCCTGCCTCGCGTGAGTCGTCGGGCCGCGCTGCTGTTGTCCTCGTCGTTGGCGCTCGCGCTCGTCGGGTGCGCCCGCGGTGGAGACGGACTCGAGGACGCCGGCGGTGGCGGCGGCATCGACGCCGGCGCGAACGTGGACGCCGGCGGCGGGGTGGACGCGGGCGCCTACGACGCGGGTGGGGACATCCCGCCCGTCGACGCGGGGACCGACGCGGGCGCGGGCCCGATCGACGCCGGCTCCGACGCGGGCCCGCCCGGCTTCGACGCGGGGCACGACGCAGGCCCGCCCGGCTTCGACGCGGGCACCGACGCTGGCTACGACGCCGGCGTCGACGCGGGCGGCACCATGGATCCCTGCGGGCTCTTCCCGCTCGCGTGCTGCCCCGGGAACACCTGCTTCAGCGGCTTCATGTGCTTCGCGGGGTTCTGCGTCCCGGAGTGACGGCGCGGCCGCGTGACGTCCGGAATTTGACGCGCGCGCCCCGCCTGAACATGGTGGAGGAGATGCGCCCCGCCGTCTTCGCGCTCGCGCTGCTCGTCCCGGCCGTGGCCGGCGCGCAGCCGCTCGCGATCCTGGCGCCGCCGCCGGCCGACCCGTTCCTCGGCGAGAGCGCCCCCGAGGGGCCCGAGCCGTTCGGCGCGCCGATCGGCCTCTACGATCCGAGCGGCCAGGCGATGCGCGCGTTCCACGAGTCGCTGCGCCGCGCGGAGGCGGGTGAGGATCAGGCGCGCGTCGTGTTCTACGGCGCCTCGCACGTCGCGGCCGACTTCTTCCCGCAGCTCGTGCGCCAGCGCCTGCAGGAGCGCTTCGGCGACGCGGGCCACGGCTTCGTGATGCCGGTGCGCCCGTGGCGCGGCTACCGCCACCTCGGCGGTCCGACCGTCGAGTGGATCCGGCAGTGGAGCGGCCTGCGGATCCGCGCGGGCTCGCGCGCGGTCGAGCCGCTCGGCGTCGCCGGCATGGCCGTCGAGACGACCCGCCCGACCGCGTGGGGCCGCCTCGACACCGCCGGCCTGCGCGCGGGCCGCTTCGTGGTGCACTACCTCCGCCAGCCCGGCGGCGGCACCTTCGAGCTGCGCGTCGACGGCGGCCGACCGCTCCGCGTGCCGACGTCCGCGGACGCGATGGCGCCGGGCCTCGAGACGATCGACGGCCTCGCCGATGGGCCCCACGTGCTCGAGGTCCGCGCGCGCGGCGACGGCCCCGTGCGCCTCTTCGGCGTCTCCGTCGAGCGCGAGCACGCGGGCGTGATCGTCGACACGATGGGCCTCAACGGCGCGCGCGCGAGCTCACAGCTCCTCTGGCAGCAGGACCTGCACGAGCCCGCGCTCCGCAGCCTGCGCCCCAGCTTGGTCGTGCTCGCCTACGGCACCAACGAGAGCGGCGACGACTCGCCGATCGAGCGCTACGAGGAGGAGCTGTTGCGCGTCGTCGGCCGCGTTCGCGGCGTCGTCCCGAGCGCCTCGTGCCTCTTGATCGGCCCGAGCGATCGGCCGCTGCGCGCCGGCGGCGAGCTCGTCGAGCGGCCGCGCACGCGCGAGATCATCGAGGTGCAGCGCCGCGTCGCGCGCGCGCTCGGCTGCGGGTTCTTCGACCTCGTCGAGTTCGGCGGCGGCCCGCTGTCGATGGTCCGGTGGGCGGCGAGCGATCCGCCCTTCGCGCAGCGCGATCTCGTGCACTTCACCGTCCGCGCATACCAGCGCCTCGGCGAGGTCCTCCACGACGCGATCATGGCGGGCTTCACGCCTGCGCGTGACGAGGAGCGCGGGGCGCCGATGGCGCTCAGCGGCTCAGGTAGTCGCTGAAGCCCTTCAGGATCGCGCGGTACAGCATGTTGCCCACGACGCGATAGCCCGCGGGCGTCGCGTGCCGGAAGTCGCCGAACGCGAGCCGCGGTTGGCTGCGGAACCAGCGCCGCATCGCGCCGTCGCCGCCCATCGCCTGCCACGTGTCGAAGAACGCGCAGCGCTCGGCCTCCGCGGCGCGGCGCTGCGCGGCCACGATCACGGGGACCTGCGCCATCGTCACGATGTTGCCTCGCTCGTCGCGCACCGCCTGATCGAGCGGCGCCATCAAGAGGCACGCGGCCTCCGGGCGCGCGCGCCGCACGAGGCGGATCACCTGGCGGAAGTCGTCCTCGAACTGAGGGCCGGTGCGCCCGGCGTCGTCCGCGTCGTTGCCGCCGAAGTGGATCACGACGAGGTTCGTCTGCCGGTGCTGGTGCTGGGCGCGGAAGTGCTCGGGGTCGAGCCCGAGCATGCGGCGCGCGCGCGCGCCGACCATCCCGAGCGAGTCGTACACGACGCCGGGGCCGTCGCGCTCGAGCACCATCCCGAAGAGCTGAGCTTCGCCGCCGCCGATCGCGCGGAGCTCGAGCCGGTGCGGCCCGTCCGGCACCTGGACGGAGTGCCACGCGTCCATCGTCTCGCCGCGCGTGCTCACGACCTCGCGCTCGCCGTCGTCGACGCGCAGGTCCACGCGGCCGCCGCGCGGGTGCTGCCGGTACCAGAGCTCGAAGCGCGAGACGCGCCCGCCGACCGGGCCCGAGTCATCGGTCCCGAAGCGCGCGCTCGCGCTCGTCGCGCGGGACATGACGCCGCCGTACCCGTAGACGTGATCGCGGCGCCCGGCGCGGATGAGCTGGTCGAGGTCCCACGCGGCGTCGTCGGCGCTGTGCCGTACGTCCTGGTGGCGGTAGGGCATCGTCCCGCGCGCGATCAGCACGAACCCGTGCCCCGCGTCGCCGAAGCGCCGCTGGAGCTGGCGCCGCATCGTGACGGTGATCCCGTCGCCCGCGATCGAGGAGTCGCCGTAGTGCGCGACGCGCGTGATGGCGCCCGGCTCCCGCTGCGCGGTCCGCAGCAGGGCGTCGTAGAACGGGCGCATCGCGCGCCCGTCGGGATCCTCGAGCTCGAGGACGAGCCCCTCGAGCTCGCTCGGATCGATGCGCACCGCCGGCGGCGCCTCGTCCGGCGCGGTCGGCGCGGGCTCGGGAGGCGGCGCGTCGTCCTCGGCGAGGTTCGCGACGACGGCGTCGCCGAGGACCGACGCGACGTTCCCCGCCGGCGCGCCGCTCGCGGCGCCACCCGTCGCGACCGCGAGGCCACCCTCGATCGGCTCCTCGCGGGTGAACATCCGCACGATCGGCACGCCCTCGCCCTCGACCCACGGCTGCCACCGGCGCAGCGCGCTCGAGGCATAGGGGAGGGCGCCGAGCGCGCCGAGCACGAGGACCACCACGCCGAGGTGCGCGAGCCCCGCGCTCGTCGTGGCGTGCGAGCCGCTCGCGCCCTCCTGCCCCGAGAGGGTGTTCGAGCCCTCCTCGCCGAGGAGCTCCGTGTCGTCGTCGCGCATCCGGGTCGTCAGAACTGGAAGTAGATGTACGGGACCGCCTCGGCGGTGACGAAGACGGCGAGCACCGCGCCCACCAGCGCGAGCACGACGCCTTGCCCCCACGCGGGGAGCCCGACGAAGCGCGCGCGCGTCGCCTCGAGCCAGGACCGAGGCAGGTAGTGCAGCACGAATCCGCCGAGAAGCACGCCCCAGAGGGACGGCGCGACCTGGGCGAGCGACCACGTGCCGCTGAAGAGGCGCCCGCCGACCGCCGCCGCGTTGTCGAGGTCGGTGGCCCGGAAGAGGATCCGCGAGAGCACGACGAACTGTAGCGTGAGCACGATCTTGAAGGCGGTGAGGGCCCGCGGATCGCGATCGCGCCCGCCGCGGAGCCGATCGACGAGCCGGTTCCACGGACGCGCCAGGACGTACGCGTCTTCATCGGCGGGCGCGGCCCGCGCGCGCACGAGGTAGCGGTTCCACAAGACGGCGAGCGCCTGGAGGTTCCCGTAGATCACGAACGTCCACGACGCGCCGTGCCACAGACCGATCAGGAACATCGTGAGCCAGAGGTTGAAGTAGGTGCGCAGCTCGCTCCCCTTGCTGCCCCCGAGCGGGAAGTAGAGGTAGTCGCGCAGCCACGTCGACAGCGTCATGTGCCAGCGCCGCCAGAACTCGGCGACGCTCGTCGCCTGGTAGGGGCGGTCGAAGTTCTCCGGCAGCTCGATGCCGAACAGGCGCGCGGAGCCCCGCGCGATGTCGGTGTAGCCGGAGAAGTCGGCGTAGATCTGGAGCGTGAACGCGTAGAGCCCGACGAGCGTCTCGGGCGCGGTGAACGCGGCCGGATCGGCGAACACGCGGTCGACCAGGTTCACGCTCACGAAGTCGGCGAGCACGATCTTCTTGAACAGGCCGACCGCGATGAGGAAGAGCGCGTCGGAGACGCGCGCGCGGTCGAGCCACGGCGCGCGCCGGAGCTGCGGCAGCATCTCGGAGGCGCGCACGATCGGCCCGGCCACGAGCTGCGCGAAGAACGTGACGTAGAACGCGAACTCGATCGGGTTGCGGACGGGCCGGAGCCGGCCGCGGTAGACGTCGATCGTGTAGCTGAGGGTCTGGAACGTGTAGAAGCTGATGCCGACGGGCAAGAGCACGTCGAGCACCGGCGGCTCGATCGTCACGCCCGCGATCGACAGGACGTCGCGCGCCGCCTCGCCGAAGAAGTTGAAGTACTTGAAGGCGCCGAGCAGGCCCAGGTTGCCCGCGAGGCTCACGCCGAGCCACGCGCGGCGCGCGCCCGGGGAGCGCGCGCGCCCGAGCGCGAGCCCGACCCCGAAGTCGAGCGCCGTCGAGAAGAGGATCAGCGCGATGTAGCGCCAGTTCCACGCCATGTAGAAGGCGCAGCTCGCGAGGAAGCCGAAGCCCAGGCGCAGCCAGGTGGCGCGCACGCGGGGGCCGTCGTCGCGCTCGGGGCCGCCGAAGCGCAGCGCCCAATACCCCGCGAGCGTCAGCCCCAGGAACGCGAAATAGTCGAGGCTGTTGAAGAGCATGGGCCCGGGGCGCGTCGGTTGTACTCGTCGGGCCCCCGTGGGGCAAAACGTCGCCCGGAGGATGGTGTAAGCTGCGGGCAGCTGGGAGGTGTTTCGATATGACGCGTTGGGGCTTGGTAGTGTCAGGGGGCGCGCTGGCGCTCGCGTTCGGGGCCGCGGGCTGCCGCGTGACGGTGGTCGAGGGGTTCTGCGGAGACGGCCTCCTCGACCGCGGCGAGGAGTGCGACGACGGGAACAACCGCGACGGCGACGGATGCAGCGCGAGCTGTCGCGTCGAGGTCTTCTGTGGTGACGGGATCCTCGACCCCGGCGAAGAGTGCGACGACGGGAACAACCGCAACGGGGACGGGTGCAGCGCGAGCTGCCGCATCGAGGGCCCGGCCGCGGTGTGCGGGAACCGGGTGGTCGAGCCCGGCGAGGAGTGCGACGACGGCAACCGCGTGAGCGGCGACGGCTGCTCGTCGAGCTGCACGATCGAGTCGACGGGCTATCTCGTCTGCAACGTCCCGGGGGACTGCAACGGCCGCGACATGTGCTTCGACGTGGTGATCCCGGCCGAGGGCACCGACGGCAGCTTCTGCAGCCACGTGTGCTCGAACGACGGCGACTGCATGCCGGCCAACGGGTTCACGGGCGCCTGCTACTCGGTCTCCGGCTCGACGAGCGTCTGCTACCAGCGCTGCGACATGCAGTCGGACTGCTTCGTCGGTAACGTCTGCATCAGCGTGACGCTGCCCGGCGGCGTGCTCGACGGGATCTGCGTCCCGGACAACGCGCCCTAGCGAGCTCGCTAGGCGAGGGAGCCGGGAGCCGACCGTGTGCGGTCGCGCTCCCGGCCCAGCCGCAGGGTGAGCACGAAGATCGCCACGCTCAGCGCGGCGACGAGGACGGGGACGAGGGGCATGCCCTTCGTCCCCGCACTCGTCGTGCCATCCGCGGGGCGGCCCGGGGACGGGCCAGCGCGCAGCGCTTCGTGTCGGCGCGGCCACGACGAGTGCGTTCTCGGATCGCGAACCGGACGCGCGTGCATACTTGGCGCCCATGTCTGCACGAACCACCGTCGCCGATCTGATGACCACCGACGTCGTGACCCTCGCCGAGGAGCAGGACGTCCTCTTCGCGACCTCGGCGATGAACCTGCGCCGCATCCGCCACCTCCCGGTCGTGCGCGGTGACGCCCTGGTCGGGCTCGTCTCGCACCGTGATCTGCTCCGCGCGCAGGCGCGGTTCCTGGCGCAGGTCGGCGAGCGCGGGGAGGCGGGCTCGGACACGACCATCGCGAGCGTGCTCGCCCGCGACGTGATGACGGCGGACGTGCGGACCGTCTCGCCCGAGACGCCCGCCGACGAGGCCGCGATGATCCTCGTCGACACGAAGTTCGGCTGCCTGCCCGTGGTGAACGAGGGCACGCTCGTGGGCATCGTGACCGAGGCCGACTTCCTGCGCTGGGCGGTCGGCGTGCTCGCGAGCTCGAACGCGTAGCCGGCTCAGCAGGCCCGGTTGTCGCAGTCGACCCAGGCGCCGCTCGCGCTGCAGCGGCAGAGGCGCGTGCGCCACCACGAGCCGGGGCAGAGCACCCCGCCCTGCTCGCCCGGGCACACGTCGCGGCCGAGCACCGTCCGGCAGGTCCGCGCGCTGCAGGCCCCGCTGCTCGTGGTCGTCCAGCCGCACCCGACCGCGCACGACTCGTAGAGCTCGCGCGTGCCCCCGCAGGCGCAGGACGTCGTGCGGGTGCGCGACTCGCCGGGGGTGCAGGTCCCCTCGCCCTCGCAGGCGCCGAAGTCCGACCAGGGGTCCCAGCCGTCGCAACCTCCGCACGCGCGGGTCCGCGCGCGCGTGCCGCACATCCCGCAGTCCTCGGTCTCCGTCTCGGTCGCGCCGGGCATGCAGGGCGGCGCCTCGACGCACTCCCCGTCGGGCGTCCAGGCCCCGCCCTCGCATCGCTCCGCGAGCGTCCCGCAGCCGCCGCACGAGACGGTGCGCTCCTCGCTCGGCGCGCACTCGGGCGCCGGGCCCGCGTCCTCTCGCGCCGCGTCGGCCGTGTCGATCGGTCCCGCGTCGTGGGGCGCGCTCGCGCCATCGAGCGGGATCGAGGCGTCGCTGCCGCCGGTGCGATCGGGCCGGGTGCCGCTCCGCTCGAGCATGCACCCGGCCGTCGTGACGGCGAGGCCGAGCATGACCAGGGTGAGCGAGCGCATCGCCCAAGCCTAACGCGGGCCCGCGCGGATGCGTACCCGGGGTCGGCCGGACAGCGCCGCCGCCGCGTGCAAGGGTCCCCGGATGCGCGGGGTCCTCGCCGCTCTCGTCCTCACGCTCTGCGCCCGCTCGGCGTGCGCCCAGGATCGCCTGCCCCCCGGCGACGAGGGCTGGTACGCGGACGGCCGGTCCGGCATCCGCGGCGCGACCATCGGCCCGATCGAGAGCTCGCTCTTCCCCGGCCGCGGCTACGGCACGCCCTCGACCGCGGCCTTGCTCGACCACCTCGCGCGCCTCGGCGTGAACTGGGTCAGCGTCACCCCGTTCGGCCGCATCTGGGACCTCTCGAGCACCGACGTCCTCATGGACTTCGAGGCGCCCTACGAGGAGAACCGCGCGGCCGTGCGCCGCGTCGTCGCGCAGGCGCACGCGCGCGGGATGCAGGTGATGATCATCCCGCACCTCTGGGTCGAGACCGAGGGCTGGCGGGGCGAGATCGATCCCGGCTCGCCCGAGGGGTGGGCCCAGTACCAGGCGTCGTACCGCGCGTTCGTGACGGCCTGGGCCCAGGACGCCGCGCTCGCGGGCGCCGACGCGTTCTCCATCGGCGTCGAGTGCGGCAGCTGGTCCGGGCGCTTCGGCGGCTACTGGGCCTCCCTCATCGAAGAGGTGCGCGCGCTCTTCCCGGGCTTGTTGACGTACAGCGCGAACTGGGACGAGGTCGACCACGTCCTCTTCTGGGACCAGCTCGATCTGATCGGGGTCAACGCGTTCTACCCCCTCGCGGAGCGCGACGACGCGAGCTTCGATCAATACGTGCAAGGCGCCTTGCGGGCGCGGCAGGGCCTCGCGGAGCTCGTCGCGGTCGTGCAGCGGCCGGTGGTCTTCACCGAGATCGGCTACACGACGCGCCGCAACGCGGCCGTCCAGCCGTGGCTCTGGCCGGATGGGATGAGCCAGGTGGAGCTCTCCGAGGCCGAGCAGGCCCGCGCGCTGCTCGCGAGCTTCCGCGCGTTCCTCCCGAACCGCTGGTTCACGGGGTTCTTCGTCTGGCGTTGGTACGCCGACCTCGACGACGTGAGCCAGGAGGCGATCTGGGGCTTCAGCCCGCACGGCAAACGCGCCGAGCGCGTCCTGGGCCGCGTGTTCGCGCAGCCCTGGGCGGTCGATCCCGAGCCCTTCGCGTGGCTCGACGCGCCCGCGCCCGCCGGCCCGCGCGTGCTCGACGTGCTCGACGAGCTCGCCATGCGCCTGCGCCCGACGGTGGTGCCGCGCTAGATCACGGCCTGCCGTTTTCTTGCCCGCCTCGTCCCCGCCGGGGTACCCGGAGTCCATGGCAGGTAACGGGAAGGTCGTCCGGCCGTTCGCGTTCTTCCGCGCGGGCAACCAGGCTCACGCGAACCCGAACCAGCGGCCGATCCTCGTCCTCGAGGACGTGTACAAGTTCTTCCGGCCCGACGTGCCGACGCTGCGCGGCGTGAACCTCACCGTCGAGCGCGGCGAGTTCGTCTTCGTGACGGGCCCGAGCGGCGCGGGCAAGAGCACGCTGCTCTCGCTCATCTACCGCGCGCAGACCGTCGACGAGGGGCGCATCCTCTTCTGCGGCCGCGACATCGCGCGGCTCACCGCCGCGTCGATCCCGTACCTGCGCCGGAACCTCGGCGTCGTGTTCCAGGACTTCAAGATCATCGGGCACTGGACGGTGTTCGAGAACGTCGCGGTCGCGCTCGAGATCCTCTCGATGCCGCGCCGCTTGGTGCGCGCGCGCGTCTCGGAGGCGCTCGAGCGCGTCGGGCTCGCGGGCCGCGGCGGCGAGCTGACGTCCGGGCTCTCCGGCGGCGAGCAGCAGCGCGTCGCCGTCGCGCGCGCGATCGTCGCGGAGCCGGCGCTCATCCTCGCCGACGAGCCGACCGGGAACCTCGACCCGACCCTCGCCCTCGACATCCTCACGCTGTTCGAGGAGATCAACGACACGGGCACGACGGTCCTGTTCGCGACCCACGATCACTCGCTGCTCGAGGCCCGCGCGCACCGCATCGTCTACATCGACGACGGGCGCGCGATCGAGGCGCGCAAGGGGCTCGGCGCCTGGGCCGACCGAAGGACCGCCTGAGGAGAGACGAGGAGCATGCCGTTCAAGACCGCGATCACGCGCGCCGCTCGGGCCATGCGGGAGGACCTGCGCCTCCACGTGGTCGCCATCTCGAGCCTCACGGTGGCGTTCCTCTGCCTCGCCGCCGCGATCTTCGCGGTGACCAACCTCTCGAGCGTCGCCGAGAGCTGGGCGCGGCAGGGGCGCATGAGCGTCTACCTCGTCGAAGGCGCGAGCCCGGAGGACGTCGCGCAGCTCCGGCTGCTGCTCGACGGGCTCCCCGAGGTCCGCGAGGTCGAGCACGTGACCTCGCGCGAGGCGCGCGCCGAGCTCGCGCGCGAGGCGGGCGAGGCCGAGCTCGGGCGGCTCCCGGCCGATCTGTTCCCCGCGTCGCTCGAGGTGACCCTCGCGGGCGGGACGAGCGCCGCGCGGACGGCGGCGATCGCCGAGCGCGTCCGGCGCGTGCGCGCGGTCGAGGCGGTCGAGACGTACGAGGCGTGGTTCGGCCGGCTCGAGGCGCTCGTCGCGACGGGCCGCGTCGTCGCGCTGGTGCTCGCGGGCCTCGTGCTCTTGTGCGTCCTCTTCGTCGTCGCCAACACGATCCGGCTCGCGATCAGCGGGCGCCGCGACGAGATCGAGGTGCTCAAGCTCTGCGGCGCGAGCAACGGGTTCGTCCGCGGCCCCTTCATCGTGGAGGGAGCCGTGCAAGGGATCTTGTCGAGCGGGATCGCGGTGGGGCTCCTCTTGGCCGCGTTCCTCGCCCTCCGCGGCGACGTCGACGCGACGATCGCCGCCCTCGCCGGGGTGCGCGCCGCCTTCATCCACCCGACCATCGCGGTGCTGCTCGTCGTCGGCGGCGGGCTCGTCGGCGCGGCCGGGAGCGCCCTCTCGCTGCGCCGGTACCTGGGGGTCTGATGCGGCGCGCCGTCCTCGTCACGATCGTCGCGCTCGCCGGCTCGGCCGCGCTCGGCGACGGGCGCGCGAGCGGCCAGCCCGGCGCGGAGGTCGGGCTCGCGACGCGCGAGGTCGAGACGCTCCGCGCGGAGCGCGAGCGCGCGGTCGCCGAGGCGGGCGCGCTGCGCGAGCGCCGCGACGAGGCGCGCCGCCGGCTGCGGCATCGCGTGCACGTGCTCCATCGGCTGCGGCGCGCCGGCGCGCTGCCGCTGACCTCGGGCTTCGACGCGATCCTGCGCCACCAGGCACGCGTCGACCGGCTCCAGCGCGTCGTCGCGCGCGACGCGCGCGCGTTCTCGTCGATGGGCGAGCGCGTGAGCGCGCTCGAGGCGGAGGCGGCGCGGCTCGAGGCGGCCGAGCGCGAGTCCGCCGAGCGCCTCGCGGCGGCGCGCCGGGCGGAGGAGGAGCGGCACGGCGAGCTCGCGCTCATCGAGCAGATGATGGAGGACCCGGCCGCGTGGGTCGGCCCCGCGATGGGCGGCGGGTTCGGGCTGCGCATGAGCGACGGCGCGCCCGCGCGCGGCTTCCGCCTCGCGGACGAGCGCGGCCGGCTCCCGCTCCCCGTCGGCGGCTCCGCGCAGCTGCGCGACGCGGAGCGCGAGGGCGGCGGCGGGCTCGAGGTCGTCACGGGCGCGGGGGTGAGCGTGCGCGCCGTCGGGCCGGGCGCCGTCTCCTACGCGGCGCCGCATCCTTCCTACGGGCGCCTCGTGATCGTCGACCACCGCGACGGCCACTACACCGTGTACGGAGGCCTCGGCGCGATCACCACGCGCGCCGGCGGCGAGGTCGTCGCGGGCGCGGTGCTCGGCGCGGTCGGCGCGCAGCCGATGTTCTTCCAGATCCGCCGCGGCACGCGCCCGCTCCCCGCGCGCGAGTGGCTCGGGATCTGAGGCTTCTCCGTTCCCGACGCTCCGGTTCTCCCCTATGCTGCGCCCTCCGAGAGAGAGGGAGGACGGGATGAACCAACTTCAGTTCGGCGGGATGGTGCCCTTCACGGATCGGCGCACCGGACAGCCGGTCCAGGTGCGGGTGTGGGGGGTGTACGTCGGCCAGGGCGTCGACGCGCACGAAGAGCAGGCGATCCAGCAGTGGATCATGAACGCGCTCGCGACGAGCGCCGCGTCGTACGAGGGCAACATCTACGAGCTGCCCGCGAAGGCGCAGGAGTGGGGCTCGTGGGTCTCGCAGCAGATCGCGCCGGGGCTCGCGCAGGCGTTCCAGGCGCACGGGCAGCTGCACATCCAGGGCGTGCAGATCGAGGGGCAGGGCGCCCCCGCGAAGGCGGCGGCCCCGATGGCCGGTGCGGCGATGGCCGGCGGCGCGATGGGCGCGATGGGCGCGATGGGCGGCGGCGGTGGCAACGCCGACGTGGCGGCGCGCGCGCTCATGCAGCAGCTCGGGATGCCGCAGGACCAGGCGTACCGCGCGACGCAGGTCGTGATGAGCGCGCTCGGCCTCGGCGGCGCGGCCGCGGCGGCGCCGGCGATGGACCCGTACGCGGCGAAGGCACAGAAGATGGGCCAGCCCGATCCGTACGCGGCGAAGGCGCAGAAGATGGGCCAGCCCGATCCGTACGCGCAGAAGGGCGCGGCGCCGGACCCGTACGCGGCGAAGGCGCAGAAGATGGGCCAGCCCGATCCGTACGCGCAGAAGGGCGCGGCGCCCGATCCCTACGCGCAGAAGGCGCAGAAGATGGGCCAGCCGGATCCGTACGCGCAGAAGGGCGCGGCGCCCGATCCCTACGCGCAGAAGGGCGCGGCGCCCGATCCGTACGCGCAGAAGGGCGATCCCTACAAGAAGGGCTGACGGTGCGCGCGGCCGCGACGGTACAGCTCGCGCTCGGGGCGCTCGCGCTCGGCCTCGCGCTCGCGCCCGGCGCGCGCGCGCAGCTCGGGCCGCGGCGCGAGCTCCGAGCCGAGCTCGCGCACGTCGCGGCGCCCGGCGCCCGCCTGACGAGGGACGACGCGGGCCTCGTTCGCGGCGCGAGCGGGCTGTGGATCGCCGCGCCGGGCGCCTCGCCCGAGGCGCGCGCGGAGGCGTTCCTTCGCCGGTTCCGCGGCGAGCTCGCGCTCGCGCCGGGCGCGGTCCTCGTCCACGAGCGCACCGTCGCGGCGCATGGCTACGAGGTCGTGCGCCTCTCGCGCGGCGCGTTCGGCGGGCGCGTCCACGGTGGCTCGGTGGTCGTGCGCCTGCGCGGCGACGCCGTCGAGCACCTCTCGCTCGCGGGCGTCGGCGCGCCGCTCGCCTCGTCCTCGGCGCTCGACCCGGCGCCCGCGGGCGCGCTCGCGCTCGCCAGCGTCCCGGGCGCGATCCGGGTCGAGGCGGCGAGCCCGGGCGGGCTCGAGCTCGACGGGCGCGTCGAGCCGGTCGTCGTCGTCGACCTCGCGGGCGAGCACCTCCACGAGCGCTGGCGAGTGCTCGTCGGCGCGAGCGGCGTCCTCGCCGCGCACCCGCGCGCCGCCGACGCGCTCGGTCGCGTCTACCCGCGAGATCCGACGAGCGACATGGAGGTCACCGCCGACGTCGAGCTGACCGACCTGACCAGCCGAGAGCGCCTGACCGGGCGGTACTTCCGCGCGCTCCAGTGCAACGCGGGCGCGCGGGGGTGTCAGCCGGCGCAGGGCGCGCTCGCCGACGAGAACGGGGACTTCCTCTTCGATCCGGTGGAGCCGTCCTACGACGACGCCTTCGCGGAGGTGCACGGCTACCACCACGCGACCCGCGTCGCCGCGCACTTCCGCGACGTCCACGGCTTCTCGGTCACGTGCCGTGACGGCGGCCCGATGCGCCTGATCGTGAACTACACCGAGCGGCCGATGATCCCCTACGACAACGCCGCGTTCCAGCCGGGCGGGAGCGACTGCGGCACGATGCTCTTCGGGCAGGGTCGGACGCGCGACTTCGTCTACGACGCCGACGTCGTCTACCACGAGTACGGTCACGCGGTCGTCGACGGCATCTCGGACCTGGGCTTCTTCGCCATCGACGCGTTCGGGGTCGGCTACGACCCCGGCGCCGTCAACGAGGGTTACGCCGACTACGTCGCGGCGACGATCTCCGGCGATCCCCACATGGCCGAGTACTTCCGCGGGGCGGGGCTCGGCGCCGAGGGCTCGCTGCGCGAGCTCGACAACGAGCTCGTCTGCCCGGACGGCCGCGTCGGCGAGGCGCACTTCGATGGACGCATCCTCGGGGGCGCCGCGTGGGACATGCGCGAGGCGATCGGCGCGCAGAAGACGGACGCGCTCATGTACTCGGCCATGAGCGCGATCGCGAGCCTCGCGAGCCTCGCCGACGCGGCCGAGACGATCCTCGCCGCCGCCGACGCGCTCCTCGCGAGCGGAGGGCTCGACCCCGAGGATCGCGCCACGGTGGCGTCGATCCTCGAGGCGCGCGGGCTGATCGGGTGCGACCGCGTCGCGCCGCTCGACGGAGACGTGACGCGCCTCGCGTACAGCGGGACCGCGACGCTGACCGGCAACGTGGGTGGCGCGATCGCGCCGGTCCACTACCGCATCGCCATCCCGGCGGACGCGGTGAGCCTGCACGTCGGGGTCACGAGCCTGACGATCCCGGGCGGCGCCTACAGCATCGCCTACCGCGTGGGCGCGCCGGTGCGCTTCCTCGCGAGCCGTCGCCCTCCCTACATCGCGAACGGGACGTTGCGCCCCGGCGAGCGCCTGGCCCGCGACACCGATCCGCCGCTCCCGCGCTGCGAGACGCTCTACCTCGCGATCGTGACCGACAACCTCGCCGACGTGCAGCAGGCGCTCTACGAGGTGCGCGCGAACCTCGTGCGCTCGGGGCTCGACGAGGCGTGCGAGGTGCCCGACGCCGGCGCGCCGGCGGGCGAGGACGCCGGCGTGACCGCGGACGCGGCGCCGGGCGGCGGCACGGCCGGCGGCGGCGGGTGCACGTGCCGCGCGAGCGGACGCGGCGCGGGCTCGTCCGCCGGGCTCGCCCTCGTGGCCCTCGCGGCGACGGCTCAGCGCATGCGGCGGAGCTGGAGGTCGATCCGCCGCATCGGCGTGTCGAAGTAGACCGTCGCCTCGGCGGGCAAGAACCCGGGCGCCTCGCCGCGCACCTGGCCGAAGGGGTGATCGCTCTCGACGCGCATGCGGTAGCGCCCCTCTGCGTCGGTGGTCGTCTCGCGCGAGAAGAGCGTGTCGGAGGTGAAGCGCACCGTGGCGCCCTCGATCGGCCCGCCCTCCGCCGCGCTCTCGAGCAGGACGCTCACGCGCCCCGACAGCTCGTAGGTCTCCGTGGGCGCGCCGCCCTCGCAGCTCGCGATCGCGAGGACGAGCGCGACGGGAACGGCACGGAAGAGACGTTGTCCCATGCCCGTGGACGATAGCATGGCCTCGCTCCCGGGACGCCCTTACCCTGCCGCTCGATCCGGTCCGGCCATGCCCGCCTCCGACCCCGCGCCCTCGCTCGCTCGGCACGCGCTGATCCCCGCGTCGCTCGTCGCGTGCTTCGCGATGCTCTACGTGTTCGCGCTCGAGCCGGTGTGGCTCCTCGCGGTGGTCGCGCCCCTCTGCGCGCTCTACGTGGCGGCGCCGGGGATCGGGCGGCGCTCGCTCGCGCGCTTCGACCGCGACGCGCTCCCCTTGCTCGCGCGTCGGGACGGCCCGGCCTTGCGCGCTCGGCTGGCCCGCGCGATCGGGATGCACCTGTTCGCCCCGCCCGCCCGGGTCGCGGAGCGGCGCGGGATGGTCGCCGCCGAGACGGGCGCGCCGGACCGCGCGCGGGCGGCGTATCGCGCGGCGATCGGCGGCTACCCCGAGGACCGGGCGCCCGTCGCGGTGCGGCTCGGGCTCGCCCACGCCTGCTACGCGCTCGGCGACGACCGCGAGGCGATCCGGCTGTACCGCGCGATCCTGAAGGCCGAAGGCACGTTCCCGCACGTCGAGCGCCGCCTCGCGCACGCGCTCGCCCGTCGTGGCGAAGCGCTCGAGGACGCAGAGGAGCTGGCCGACGCGGCGCGCCGCCAGCTCGACGACGCCGAGGCGCAGCTCGTCCGCGCGCTCGTGCACGCGCGGCGCGGCCAGCGGGGCCCGGCCAAGAAGCTCCTGCGCGGCGCGCGCCGCGCCGAGGGGGTCGATCGGCTCCGCGAGGAGGTCGAGGTCGCGCTCGAGGAGCCCTGAGCGGCGTCGAGGATCCGCGCGCGCCGCTTGCGCGGAGCGCGGTTCCCGCTTCCAATGAGCGCCGGTGCGGGTCATCGCCGTGACGTTCTTGGGCTGCCTCGGGTGCGCGCCGCCGGTGCCGCTCGAGTGGACCGTCTCGCTCTCCGACCCTTCGCTCTGCGCAGGCGTCGTGGCGTACGAGGCCCGCATCGAGCGCGACGGCTGCGGTGGCGAGGTCGTCTACCAGGTCACGCGCTTCCGCGGCGCGAGCGAGGCGCTGCCCACGCCCGATCGCCTGAGCCCCGGCCGCTGGGGCTTCCGCGTGCGCGCGCGCGACGCCGACTGCCGCTACGTCGCGGATCGCTGCATCGAGCGGCAGCTCCCGAGCGATGCCCCCGCGCTCGACGTCGACGTCACCTGTGGAGCCCCGGGCGAGCTCGGCTGCGCCGCCGCGAGCTGCGAGGAGGGCGTCTGCGTCGAGGTCGATCCGCCGCCGCCCCCCCGGCTCGCGTGGCCGCCGAGCGCGCACGCGACGGGGAGTGTCCACGCGCCGCGCCAGACGCGCCTGCGCTGGGACCGCGCGCCGAGCGCGACGCGCTACGAGGTGAGCCTCGGGCCGCCGTGCGACGGGCCCGCCGCCGACTGCCCGCCCGGCGCCTCGACCGTGCCGACGGACGCGAACGAGCTCGCGCTCGACGCCCTCGCGCTCCCGCGGCAGCCCGAGCGGCGCGCGTGGACGGTGCGCAGCTGTCGCGGCGACGCGTGCGGCCCGTTCGCGCGCCCGCGCGTGATCGCGCTCGATCGGCTCGACGGTGACCTCGACGCGGACGGCTACGCGGACCTGCTCGCCGGCGCGCCCGAGGTCGGCGGCGGGCGCGTCGCGCGCTTCGCGGGCCCGGCGGCGGGCGCGCCGACGTTCCTCGACCCCGGCCTCGAGGCGAGCGCGCGCTTCGGCCTCGCGGTCGCGAGCGCGGACGTGAACGGCGACGGGCGCGCGGACGTGATCGTCGGCGCGCCGTTCGCCGACGGCGCCGCGGGCGGGGACGCGGGGCGCGTCTTCGTGGCGCGCGGAGGGGCCGCGCCCGCGCCGCTCGAGACCGGCGCGGGGAGCGCCGCCGAGACGCTCGGGGCCGCGGTCGCGGTGGTGGGCGACCTCGACGGGGACGGCTTCCTCGACGTGGCGCTGGGAGCGCCGCAGCACGCCGAGCGCGCCACCGGCGCCGGCCGCGTGGTGGTGCTCTTCGGGTCTGCCGGCGGGCTCGAGCGACCGACGGCGCTGTCCTACGAGAGCGCGCCCTCCGCCGCGTTCGGCGCGGCGCTCGCGGGCGGGGATCTCGACGGCGACGGCTACGCGGATCTCGTCGTCGGCGAGCCCGGGCGCTCGCTCGGCGCGAGCGCGCCGGAGGGGGGGCGGGTCCTCGTGTTCCGAGGCGGCCCGCGCGGCCTCGCGGCGGTGCCCGAGGTGATCGAGCCTTCGAGCCCGCAACCCGTCTTGCGCTTCGGGCAGGCGCTCGCGGTGCTCCCCGATCTCGACGGCGACGGGATCGCGGACCTCGCGGTCGGCGCGCCCGGCTGGGATCCGGCGGCCTCGCCCGACCGCCGCGTCGGCCGCGTGTTCGTCTACAGCGGGCGCCGCGGCGGGCTCGCCGGCGTCGTGCCGCAGGAGCTCGCGAGCCCGATCTCCGGCTCGCCCGCGTCGGGCGAGCGCTTCGGCGCGGCGCTCGCCACGGGCGACCTCAACGGAGACGGACGCTCGGATCTGGTCGTCGGGGCGCCGGCGGCGGAGCCCGACGGCGCGGCGCTCGTGTACCTGTCGGCGGGCCTGCGCTTCGACGCGGCGCCGAGCCGCTTCCTCGATCGCGCGGCGGCGGGTGCGGAGCTCGGCGCCGCGCTCGGGGTCGGCGACCTCGACGGCGACGGCTTCGACGACGTCGCGGTGATCGCCCGGGGCGAGGAGCGGCTGCGCGTCTACCTCGGCGAGCCGAGCGGCCCGCTCGCGGCGCCCTCCCTCATGCTCGGCGCGGGGCTCGGTCTTCGTGGTGGGGTGACCCTCGGGCGTTGAGCCCGCTCGGGCTACTCGCTGACCTCCTCGACCACGCGCTCGACGCCCCCGGGCTCGACGCGGACGCGCACGTCGCGGCCGGGCGCGCGGCCGAACGGCCGCAGCGTCAGGACGTGCTCGCCCGCGGGCAGCTCCACCGAGCGCGGGGTCCGGCCCAGGAGCCGCCCGCCGAGGTAGACGTCGGCCCAGCCCCCGCGCGTGACGACGTTGACGCGTCCCGGCGCGGCCTCGCTCGCGGGCTCGCGCTCCGGCGGCGGATCTGCGCGGCGCCGCCGCGCGACCCGGCTGGACGCGGGCTCGGTGCTCGCGGGCTCCTCCGCGGCGGGCGCGACGTCGGCGGCGCGAGGAGGTGCAACGTCGATTGCGGGCGACGGATCGGTCCCGGCCACGGAGGCGCTCGCCTCCCTGCTCGGCGCGTCGGCGGCGGGAGGCAGCACCACGGCGGCCCGCTCGCGCGCAGGGGTCGCGAGCGCGAAGGCGGCGCCGAGGGCGACCACCAGCGCGACCGCCGACCCGAGGGCCACCACGGGCCGCCACCGCCTCGGGGCGGGCGATGGCGCGCGCACCTCGGCGGGCTCCGGCGGGGCGGTCACCGTCGGCGTCTGCTCGCCCGGGCGCGGAGGCGCGAACGACGGAGTGGCCTCGCCGGCGCGGCCGATCCGGGCAGGGGGCGGCGGCGCGAACGACGGGGTGACCTCGCCGAGGCGCGCGCCCCCGATCGGCACGGCGGGCACCGGGACGATCCCGGATCGCTCGTCGCTCGTCCCCGCGAGCTCGGTGCGCACGATCTCCTGCTTGCCGGCGCGCCGCGCCGCGAAGCGCTCGCTCATCAGCGCCGCGAGGTCGGCGCGCGTGGTCGCGGTGGCGCGGCCGTGCAGGTAGGCCTCGAGCTCCGCCGCGAGCGCGCGCGCGCTCGGCGTGCGCGCGTCGAGGTCGCGCGCGAGCGCCCGGAGCACGCACGCGTCGAGCGCCGGCTCGATGCCGGGCACGATGCTCGAGGGCGCGGGGACCTCGAGCGAGCCGACCTGTTGGATCGTCTCGACGTCGGTCTCGCGCCGGAAGAGGCGCCGGCCGGTGAGCGCCTCCCAGAGGCAGACGCCGAGGGCGAAGACGTCCGCGCGTCGATCGACGGGGCGCCCGCTCACCTGCTCGGGCGCCATGTACGAGACCTTGCCCTTGAGCGCCCCCGCGCGGGTCTGGTGGATGCGGCCCTCCGCGCGCGCGACCCCGAAGTCGAGCACCTTCACCGCGCCGTCGTAGGTCACGAAGAGGTTCTGCGGCGAGACGTCGCGGTGCACGACCCCGAGCGGGCTGCCGCGCTCGTCCGTCAGCTCGTGCGCGGCGTGCAGGCCCTCGGCCGCCTCGGCGATCACCCGCGCGGCGAGGGCGCGCCAGCGCGCGCTCGCGAGCATCCCCGGGGCCGTCGCGACCGCGCGCACCACCGAGGCGAGCGACTCGCCGAGCAGGTACTCCATCGCGAGGAACCACGCCCCGTCGGCCTCGCCGAAGTCGATCGTCGAGCAGACGTTCGGGTGGTGGATGCGCGCGGACAGGCGCGCCTCGTCGAGGAACATCTCGACGAGGTCCTTGCGGCGCGCGAGGTGCGGGTGGATCCGCTTGATCGCGAACGCGCGCTCGAACCCGCCCGGGCCCTCCGCCTTCGCGAGGTAGACCGTGCCCATGCCGCCGTCCGCGAGGCGACGGCACAGGACGTAGCGGCCGAGCCGGTCGGCCTCGTTCGCCTCGAGCCGCTCCGGCGTGTCGTCGAGGACGTCGCTCCACTCGGCGCTCACGTCCCTCACGGCAGCCTCGGCGGGCTTGGCTGGGTGTCCGCGGGCGCGGTCGCCGCGACCACGATCGCGATCACGACGCCGATCACGACGGCGGCGCCTGCGCCGAGCGCGATCCAGCCCCACGGCGCGTCGTCCCCGCCGCTCGCGCCCTCGCGCAGGTGCGGCGCCTCGCGGCTTCCGTCGCGCGCCACGACGGCGCCGCCCGGGCCGAGCGCCTCGCCGTAGTAGGCGAGGGCGCGGGCCGCGTCGATCGGCAGGATCAGCGGCTCGTCCTGCGCCTCGAGCCAGGCGCCGTCCCCGACGCGGGCGGCGACGCGCACGTGCCGCACCAGGCCGCCCGGGTCGCCCTCGGCGCGCGCCTCGAGCCGCGCCTCGGTCTCGCTCTCGGTGAGCTCGACCTCGAGCGTGAGGCGGCGCCGGTCCGCGAGCCGCGCGAAGCGCTCGACGAGCTCGGGCGGGGTCTCGGGCGCGAGCCGGTGCTCGGGCGCCATCGCGGCCAGCCGAGCGAGCGCGGCCTCGAGCGCGGCCGCGCGGCCGAGCGCGTAGTGCACGTGTGCCCGCCCCTCGAAGACCCGCACGAGCTCGGCGCGGGTGAGCGTCCCGGCCTCCGCCTCGTCGAACGCCGCCAACGCGCCGTCGAAGTCGGCGGCGAGCACGCGGCGCCAGCCCTCGTCGACCGAGCTCTGGGCCGCGGCGTGCGCCGACACGACGGCGTGCGCGCACACCACCAGCGCCACCGTGAACGCGACGCGCTCCACTCTGCGGATCGTAGCCAATCCGCCAGCCGGGCTCATCCACCGGAGCGCTTCAGCTCCGTCAGGACCAGCTTGGCGATGGCCTTGAGCGTGTCGAACACGCCCCCGCCCGAGACGGCGACCGCTTCGAAGTCCGGGACGTTGCCGGGGTTGAGCATGGCGCGCAGCTCTTCGACCGGTGCGATCGAGGGCATGTCGCGCTTGTTGTACTGGATGACGTAAGGGAGCTTGTCGAGCGAGTAGCCCTGTTCCGCGAGGTTCGTCCGCAGGTTCTCGAGCGACTCGAGGTTCGCCTCCATGCGGGCGATCTGCGAGTCGGCGACGAACACGACGCCGTCGACGCCCTTGAGGATGAGCTTGCGGCTCGCGTCGTAGAACACCTGCCCCGGCACGGTGTAGAGGTGGAAGCGCGTCTTGAACCCGCGGATCTCGCCGAGCGCGAGCGGCAGGAAGTCGAAGAAGAGCGTCCGCTCCGTCTCGGTGGCGAGGGAGATCATCTTGCCCTTCGCCTCGGGGTTGGTCTTGTTGTAGATGAACTGTAGGTTCGTCGTCTTCCCGCACAGCCCAGGGCCGTAGTAGACGATCTTGCAGTTGATCTCGCGGGAGAGGTAGTTGATGAAGGACACCGTGCGGCCTCAGTCGTTGAAGAGGTTGTCGATGTCGTCGTCGGTGATCTCGGCGAACGGGGTCTCGCGCGCCGGGTCCTGGACCTTCTGAAGCAGGGCCTCGAAGATCCGGTTGAGCTCCTCCGACGCCTTCTTCACCCGCAGCCGGACGAGCCCGAGGCTGGTCTTGTTGTCGAAGATCACGACGAGGATCACTCGATTGCCGACCAACTGGATGTGGATGTTCGACTGTTCCCCTTCGTGGAACTGCGTCGTGAACTCGCTCTCGCGCAAGAGCTTCGCCATGCCGCCCGTGGCGGCGATGTTCCCGGCGGTCAGCGAGGCGAGCGAGGTCGTGTCGATCTGTTCGGTGTCGCCCGAGGCGGCGATCAGCTGTCCGTTCTTGTCGATGATGAAGACGACGCGGGCGTTCGCTTCCTTCACCAGGCGATCGACGATCGCCTGGATCTGATTGAACTCCTCCTCGTACATCACCATCTGCGGGTTCGTCATCGGCTCCTCCGCACGTCACCGGCCCGGACTCCGCGCTCCCGGCCGGCAGGCTGGGTGTGTTGGTACCAGAGAACGGGGCCCCCTGTCACCGGCTCTGTCGCGTCGCGCGCGCGATGAGCTTGGCCACCTCGAACACGGGCACCGGCAGGAAGGCGAGCGCGAGCACGACGCCCCACTCGGCGGCGCTGAACAGGTGGGTCCGGAAGACGTCGTGGAGCCCGGGCACGACGATCGTCACCGAGTGGACGGCGGCGCTGACGGCGATCGCCAGCCAGAGGGCGCGGTTCTCGAACGGCCGGGCGAGCGCGCTGCGGAGCCGGCTGCGGCAGTTGAACGCGTGGAACAGGGGCGAGAGGGCGAGGACCGTGAACGCCATCGCGCGGCACCGCGCGAGCGCCTCGGCGCGCCCGACGCCCTCGAACATCGCGGGGGCCACGTCGGGGAGCCACATCACGCCGAGCGCGGCGCCGCCCATCACCGAGCCGACGAGCAACATCCCGAAGAAGTCCCGCCAGCCGACGATCCCCTCGTCGGGCCGGCGCGGCCGCTCCTCCATCTGGCTCGGGTCCGGCGGGTCCACGCCGAGCGCGAGCGCGGGCAGGCCGTTGGTCACGAGGTTCACCCAGAGCAGCTGGAGCGGCGTGAGCTGCGGCCACTCGAAGAACGAGCCGAGGATGACCGCGACGACCAGGCCCGCGTTGCTGCTGTTCAAGAAGAAGATGAACTTCTGGATGTTGCGGAAGATCGCGCGGCCCTCGCGCACCGCGTGCACGATGGTCGCGAAGTTGTCGTCCGCGAGCACCATCTCCGAGGCGTCTCGCGCCACGTCCGTGCCGCCGAGGCCCATCGCCACGCCGATCTGCGCCTCGCGCAGCGCCGGCGCGTCGTTGACCCCGTCGCCGGTCATCGCGGCGACGTGCCCCCGGCGCTGCAGCGCGCGCACGATCCGGAGCTTCTGCTCGGCGGTGGTGCGCGCGAACACGGCGACGCGCTCGATGCGCGCCTCGAGCTCCTGCTCGGTCGTGTCCGCGAGCTGCGCGCCCGTCATCGCGAGCGCGTCCTCGCTCCAGAGCCCGAGCTCGCGGGCGATCGCCGCCGCGGTCACGGCGTGGTCGCCGGTGATCATCACGACGCGGATCCCCGCGCGGCGACACTCGGCGATCGCGTCCTTCACCTCCGGGCGCGGCGGGTCGATCATCGCGGCGAGCCCGACG
This sequence comes from Sandaracinaceae bacterium, assembly GCA_019637095.1. Taxonomy (GTDB): domain Bacteria; phylum Myxococcota_A; class Polyangia; order Polyangiales; family Sandaracinaceae; genus JACKEC01. The sequence goes on from JAHBWG010000043.1 coordinate 48,733, forward strand.
AACACGAGGTTCGACTCGACCGCCTCGGGGTCGGGCTCGTCGCGCATCGCGAGGGCGAGGACCCGCAGCGCGTCCTTCGCGTACGCCTCGGTGCTCTCGTGCAGGCGCGCCCGCCCCGCGTCGTCGAGCGGCACCGGCCCCTCGTCGGTCAGCGCGTGCGTGCAGCGCTCGATCAGGCTGTCGGGCGAGCCTTTCACGTACGCCACGCGATCGGCGACCACGCTCATCCGCTTGCGGTCCCCGTCGAACGGGCGGGTCGCCTCGATCGTCTTCTGAGCGAGGAGCGTCTCTCGCTCGACGCCGAGCTTGCGCGCGAGCACGAGCAGCGCGCCCTCGGTCGGATCGCCGAGCAGCTTCGGGTCGCCCTCGGAGTGATCGAAGGACGCGTCGTTGCAGATCGCGGCGACCTCCGCGAGGGCGCGCAGCGCGCGGCCGGGCTCGGTGACCGGTCCGTCCTCGCCGACCACCGCGCCGTCCGCGGCGTAGCCTCCTCCTTCCACGTGGAACCGCGCTTCGAACGTCTCGACGGCGCGCACGGTCATCGCGTTCTGGGTCAGCGTCCCGGTCTTGTCGGTGCAGATGACCGTCGCGCTCCCGAGCGTCTCGACGGCGGGGAGCTTGCGCACGATCGCGCCGCGGTGGGCCATGCGCTGCATCCCGAGCGCGAGCGTGATCGTCGTGATGGCGGGCAGGCCCTCGGGGATCGCCGCGACGGCGAGGCTCACCGCGGTCAGCAGCATGACGGTCCACGAGCGGCCGCCGGTCGCGAGCCCGATGAGGAACAGCGCCACCGAGAGCCCGAGGCAGATGACGAGGATGATCTTGCCGAGGCGGTTCAGCCGCTGCTCGAGCGGGGTGTCGACCGTCTCGACGTCGCGCATCAGCGTGCCGATGCGGCCGAGCTCGGTGTAGACGCCGGTCGCGACGACCACGCCGAGCCCGCGCCCGCGCACCACGGTCGTGCCGAGGTAGACCATGTTCGCGCGCTCGGCGAGCGTCGTCATCTCGTCGTGCACCGCGTCGGCGCGCTTGGCGACCGAGGTCGACTCGCCGGTCAGCGCCGCCTCCTCCGTCGCGAGCTCGACGGCCTCGACGAGGCGGACGTCCGCGGGGGCGGCGTCGCCCGCGACGAGCTCGATCAGGTCGCCGGGCACGAGCTCGCGCGCCGGGATCACCGACTTCTTGCCGCCGCGGATCACGGTGGCGTTGGGCGCGGCCATCTTCTGCAGCGCCTCGAGCGCGCGCTCCGCGCGCCGCTCCTGGAAGAACCCGAGCAGCGCGTTGACGGCGACGATGAGCAGGATCGCGAAGGTGTCGCCGAAGCGCGCGAGGAAGCCCGCGTGCGCCTCCGACGTGAAGGCGACCCCGAGCGAGACGAGCGCGGCGACGAGGAGCGCCCCGACGAGCGGATCGGCGAACTGCGACAGGATCTGGCGGATCGCGCTCGTCCGCTCGCCGGCGGGCAGGGTGTTGTCGCCGAGCTTCGCCCGCCGCGAGCGCGCCCGCTCGATGGACAGGCCCGCGACCGGGTCCGCGTCCCAGCGCTCGAGCGCGTCGTCGAGCGCGCGCGCATGCCAGGGGATCGGGTTCATCCGCAGCGAGGCTTACCACGTCCCTCGCGCTCGGCGACGAACCGCTCTAGCCTTCCGTCGGAGGGGCTCCGGCCCCAGAGACTGCGCAACGTGATCCTCTTCCTCGGCCGCGTCCTCGCGAACCTGTTCCGGCTCCTGACGGCGCCGTTCTACTTCGCCGCCAAGGTGGCCGCGCGCCCGCGCGCCCGGTGGGTGCACGTGCGGATGCGCCCGCGTGTCGTCGAGATCGCGCGGCCGGTGCCCGCGTTCGTCGAGTGGATCCCGCAGCTCGCCGACTCGCTCCCGACCTCGCTGACGCTGATCCGCGAGCTGGTCGACGAGATCGTCGAGGACGAGCGCGTCCAGGGCGTCGTGTTCGACGTGCCCCCGCTCGCCGCCGGCTGGGCGACCTGCCGCTCCCTGCGCGAGCTGATCCTGCGCCTGCGCGCGGCGGACAAGAAGGTCGTCGTGTACCTCTCGCGCGGCGGCGGCAACCGCGAGCTCTACGTCGCCTCCGCGGCGGATCGCATCGTCGCGAGCCCGGTCAGCCAGCTCGCGCCGCTCGGGCTCGGCGCGTCGGTGACGTACTTCAGGCCGCTGCTCGAGAAGGCGGGCCTCGAGGTCGAGGTGCACCGCCGCGCCGAGTACAAGACCGCCGCCGAGCCGGCGACGCGCGACTCGATGAGCGCCGAGCAGCGCGAGCAGACCGAGGCGCTGCTCGCGACCCTCGATCGCGAGCTCCGCGCGGCGCTCGCGGCGCGGCCCGGGGCCGACGCGGCCAAGGTCGACGCGTTCTTCGACGCGGCCCTCGTCAGCGCGACGGACGCCGTCGCGCGCGGGCTCATCGACGGCGTCGGCTACGAGGACGAGCTCCCCACGTGGCTGTCGGACGACCGGAGCGTCACGCCCGTCGTGCGCGCGCCGCGCTACTACGCCTACCGCAAGATGCGGCTCTTCAGCCGGGTGTTGCCGCAGAAGTACGTGGCCGTGGTCCCGATCCACGGGACGATCGCGGCGGGGCAGCCGGGCACGCGCGGGGGCCGTACGCTCTCGGGCACCATCGCGGCGCTCCGCGCGGCGCGGCGCAACCCGTTCGTCGCCGGCGTGGTCCTGCACGTGGACTCGCCCGGGGGCTCGGCGCTCGCGAGCGACCTCATCCACCGCGAGGTCGAGCGGCTCAAGGAGCTCAAGCCCGTCGTCGCCTGCTTCGGCGACGTCGCGGCGAGCGGCGGATACTACGTGGCCGCGTGTGCGGACGCGGTCGTCGCGCAGCCGGTCACCATCACCGGCTCGATCGGCGTCGTCTCGGCGCGCGTCGTGACGGCGCCGCTCCTCGAGAAGCTCGGCGTGAACGTCGAGTCGATCCGGCTCGCGCCCCACGCCGACATGCTGAGCCGGCCGGGCCGCCTCGACGAGGCCGAGGGCGCGATCCTCGACCGCGAGATCGACGCCTTCTACCGCGCGTTCCTCGGCGTCGTCGCGCGCGGGCGCGGGCGCCCGGCCGACGAGATCGAGGGGCTCGCGCGCGGCCGCGTGTGGTCGGGGGCCGACGCGAAGGAGCGCGGCCTCGTGGACCGGCTCGGCGGGCTCGACGCGGCGGTCGACGAGGTGCGCGCGCGCCTCGAGGGCAAGCTGAGCGCGAAGGCGCGCGAAGCGCTCCATCCGCGGGTGATCCGGGTGATGCGCCTGGAGCTGCCGCCGGCGGAGCCGCGCCCGGTCGAGGCCGCCGCCAAGGCGCTCCTGGGTCGCGTCCACCCGCGCGCGGCCGACCTGATCGAGCTCGCGAGCGCGGGTGAGCGCGCGCTCTGCTACGCGCTCGACGTCCCGGACATCCGCTGAGGCGCGCGGCAGATCCGGCCTCGCGCTGGCTCGTCCAACCCTCTCGCGCGCCGTGACTCGCCGTTGCAGGCGATTCGCGCCGCGGGCTATGGTTCGCCGCGCCATGCGCGAGGACGGAGAAATCATGACCAAGCACTTCGTGACGCTTCTCGGCCTGATCGCGGCGCTCGCCGTCGGCGGCTGCGGGGGCGGGGGCGGGGCGAACATCCCCGAGGGGCCGATGCCGCAAGGCGGCTCGTTCACCGGCGTGTGGCACTCGCCGCAGTACGGCCGGATGGAGATGACGCAGACCGGCGGCCAGGTCGTCGGGACCTACGAGAAGGACGAGCGACGCGGTCGCATCCAGGGCACGGTCCACGGCAACGTCATGCGCTTCGAGTGGAGCGAGAGCCGCGAGATGGTCGTCGGTCGTCCGGTGACGACGCGCGGCCGCGGCTACTTCCGCTACCAGATCGACGCGGCGGGCGATCACGTCATCCAGGGCGAGTGGGGCGTCGACGACAACTCGTCGGGCGGCGGCGTCTGGGAGGCGGTGCGCGATCGGCGCGCGCGCCCGGGGCAGGCCACGACGGCGACGAGCGGCGGCGACGAGAGCGTGACGGAGTTCGACCGGCCCGACGACGGCGCCTCCACCCCGAGCCGCGCGCCTGCGCGCGGCGGGTCGGGCTCCGGCCTCGATCTCGACGGGCTGTGAGTTGGCTGGAGGGGTCGTTCCAACGTTCCAACCCCCCCCATCGGCCAATGGCCCTCGCGACGCGATGGCCTGGCCTCGAGTGGCGTCGGCGGTCGCGTGCGCGCCCTCCTCGTCTCCTCCTCTCTCCGTCTCCCGTGAACGAAGAGGGAGGCGACGAGACGCGGAGACGAGGAGCAGGCGCCTGCGGCGAAGGGACGCCTCGACCGACCGACGCGCGTCTCACGCGCGCGCCGGGCTCGACCGCGTGGGCGCGAAGCCGATCGATCAGCGGCGGGCGCGGGCGCGGCTGGCGCGCCGGCTCTGGCGCGCGCGGGCGCGGCGGTCGCGCTGCGGACGGCGGGCGATCGCGCGGCGCGGGGACGGGCTCGCGGGGGTCGCGGCGGGCGCGTCCGTCGGCGCGGGGCCCTCGGCGGCGCTCGGATCGAGGCTCACCGGGTCGGGCTCCTCGGCCACGAGCGCAGGGACGATCGGCGGAGGCGGCAGGGCGTAGGCGCGCGCCGCCGTCCCGGCCGCGGGCGCGGGCGGCCCCGCCTTCGGGAAGGTCTTGCGGTCGGTCTCGCCCGGCATCCCTACCGCGACGCCGAACAGGAAGATCGCGATCGCCGGCACGATCAGCGACCGCAGCGCGACGAGGCCGGCGATCCCCCAGAGCGGGCGCACGACGCGTTGCTCGCTCATCGACAGCAGCGCCTCGTCGGTGCGCTCGACGACGTCCTCGACGAGCGCCTCGAGGGCGCGCGCCGCGCGGTGGGCGGCCGGCGGGAGCTGCGGGCCGGCCGGCGGGAGCTTCATGAGGCTCGCGTCGAACGAGTCCTGCTCGAGCCCCTCGACGAGCGTGTCGACCTCGTCCTCTTCGTCGGGGACCGGCGGCACGTACTTGGGCGGGAGCTTGCCGAGCGGCAGGAGCGGGGGCGGCGCGCTCGGGATCTTGCGAGGCGCCCGCGCGTCCGTCGGGGGCGGAGCGGCGGAGCGCAGCGCCGACTCGCTCGAGGGCGGCGGGGGCGGCGCCGCGCGGAGCGTCGGCCGGCGCTCGCCGCCCGGCGGCGCGGGCGCCTCGAGCTTCACCTTCGGCGCCGGCGGCGGCAGCACGCGCAGGAGCGGCCCGCGCGTCTCGCGCGGCAGCGGCGGCGGCGCCGGGAGCCGAGCCGGCGGGGCCTTCGCGGGCGCCTTCGGGACGGGGCCGGACTGCTCGGGCGCGCGGCGCCCGCGGGCGCCCGAGGGCAGCGGTGGAGGGGTCGTTCGACCGGAGTGAGCGGGAGTTCCCACGGTGTCGGGCCCGCACGATGCGCGGGTCGTGCCGCGGCCTCGAGTCAGCAGATCCTCGACGTCGACCGGCGCGCGGAGCGCTCCGTGCGCCGGAGGTGGGGACGCGCGTACCCTCGTCTGCACCGCGAACGTTCGGTAGGCTGCTCTGGTGGCGACCCGCGCGCACCAGCTCTTCGCGCTCGCCGCGGCCCTCGCCGCCGCCGGCTGCGATGGCGGCGCTTCTCCGTTCGCGGACGGCGGCGTGGACCTCGCGAGCGTCGACTCCGACGAGGACACGATCAGCGACCAGGACGAGGGCCGCGCGAGCCGGCGCGACACCGACGGCGACGGAACGCCCGACTACCTCGACCTCGACGCGGACGGAGACGGCATCCCGGATCGCGACGAGGCGGGCGACGCCGACCTGCGCACGCCGCCCCGCGACGCGGACGGCGACGGGGACCCCGACTACGTCGACCTCGACGCGGACGGCAACGGCGTCCTCGATCGCAACGAGACGCGCGGCGACGTCGACGGCGACGGCGTCCCCGACTACGCCGACCTCGACGACGACGACGACAGCATCCGCGACGCGCAGGAGCTCGATGGCGCCATCTCGCCGCCGCGCGACACCGACCGCGACGGCGTCCCCGACCACCAGGATCGCGACAGCGACGGCGACACGATCATGGACGGCCACGAGCGCGACGACGACACCGACGACGACGGCGTGCCCGACGTGCGCGATCTCGACAGCGACGGAGACGGCCTGTCCGACGCTGACGAGGCCGGGGACGACGACGTCGAGACGCCGCCGATCGACACCGACGGCGACGGGATCCGCGACTTCCGCGACTTCGACAGCGACGACGACGGCCTGCGCGATCGCGACGAGGCGATGCGGCACGGCACCTCGCCGACCGACCCGGACACCGATCGCGACGGCGCCTCGGATCTCGTGGAGATCGTCGCCGGGACCGATCCCCTCGATCCGGAGGACAACCCGCGGGCGCGCGGCGACTTCGTCTTCGAGGTCCCGCACCTCGAGCCGGCGACGCCATCGCAAGACGTCTTGCGGTTTCGCACCGACGTCGCGTTCGCCGACATCTACTTCCTGTTCGATCGTTCGGTGTCGATGGATCCCGTCACCGACGCCCTGCGCGGCGCGGTCGTCGGGCTGATGCGGGACCTGTCGTGCACCGACTCGGGGATCGGGTGCATGCGCGACGGCGACTGCGCGAGCGCGGGCGAGGTGTGCAGCCCGTTCACGCGCACGTGCATCGAAGACCCCGCCACGCGCCGCTGCATCCTGAGCCCTTACACCGGCATCGGCGCCTACCAGCGCACGTACGACAACCACGTCTCCCTGCAGCCGGACGCCGCGCTCACCGCCGCGGCGAGCTGGCCGATCGAGGGCGCGGTCGAGGAGCTCTACGCCGCGGTCATCGGGGTCGTCGACCCGCGCAACCCGCTCGCGAGCGCGGGCGGGTGCACCGGCCCGAACCCGGGCTTCATCGGCTGCGTCGACTACCGCACCACGGCGGTGCGGATGCTGATGGCGTTCACCGACGAGGACAGCGACGGCGTCGCGACCGTCGACGCCGCGGCCGCGGCGCTGCGCGCGGCCGGCGTGACGTTCGTCGGCGTCTGGAGCGGACACCCGGCGGGCTCCGAGCGCAGCGCGCTCGTGGATCTCGCCACCGCGTCGGGCTCGTTCGATCGCGCCGGGCGTCCCCTCGTGTTCGATGGCGACGGCCCCGCGGTCGTGCCGGTCGTCGCCGCCGCGATCGAGGAGATCGTCCAGGGCGTCCCCTTGCGCGTCACGATCACCGCGAACGACGCGCCCGGCGACGCGGGCGACGCGCTCGTGTTCATCGATCGGCTCGAGGCGCACACGAGCGGCCCCGACTGCTCCGCGATCCCCACCGAGGACGCCGACGGCGACGGAGTCGCCGACGCGTTCCCGCGCGTGACGCCGGGCACGCGGGTGTGCTGGCGGGTGATCCCGCGGCCGAACACGAGCGTCCCGCCCACCTCGTCGCCGCAGCTGTTCGAGGCGCGCCTCGTCGTCCTCGGCGACGGCTCCACGCTCGACGCCCGCCGCGTGTTCTTCCTCGTCCCGCCGCGGATCACCGGGCCCGAAGGGCCCGACTGATCTCCCCGCGCGCCGCGAGTCAGGGGCGCACGAGCCCGACGTGCTCGCTCGCGACCCAGCCCTCGCCGAGGTCGGGCACGCGCACGCGCGCCCAGCTCCGCTCGCGATCGACGACCCACGCGCGCTGGCCCTCGCGCGCGTGATGCCGCACCTCGGCGTGCGCGTCGGGGCCCTCGCGGAGCGGCGTGCTCGGCTCGACCACCACGGCGGGCTCCCCGTCCTCGAGCACGCCGGCGCGGAGCGCCCAGCCGACGCCCGCGACGAGCGCGACGACCGCGAGCAGCGGCGCGGCGATGCCGAGCCCGAGCCGCACCGCCTCGCGCCGCGCGAAGAGCAACCCGAGGAGCACCGCGAACAGCAGCGTCTCGGTGACGAGGGTCACGACGGCGAGCGTGGTGCGGCCGACGCCGCCGAGGAGCGCCTCCGAGAGCGGCGGTGCGGTGTCGACCTCGCCCTCGCCGCTCGCCTCGGCGAGCCGGCGCCCGAGCGCGGTGCGCGCGGCGTCGAGGCCGCGGTGCGCGTCCGCGTCACCGGGACGCAGCCAGAGCGTGCGTTCGTAGAACTGCGCCGCCGCGCCGTAGCGCCCGCGGCGCGCCTCGGCGGTCGCGAGGTTGAAGGCGACGTCCGCGTCGACCACGCCCAGCTCGACGAGGCGGCGATAGCCCTCGGCGGCGCCCTCGTAGTCGCCGCGGAAGTACGCGGCGTTCGCGCGCTCGAAGATCTCTTCGAGCGAGTCGGCCGCCGCGGAGGCGGGGAGGGCGGCGAGCGCGAAGCACAAGACGGCGATCGACCTCACGGCGCGTCCTTTCGCGTCGGCTCGAAGCGGTCGAGCCCCTCGAGGAGGGCGCGCGCGCGCCCGAGGCAGCTCTCCATCTCGGCCGGCGAGACGCCGACCGCGCTGAAGCGCGCGAAGTCGCACCCCTCGAGCTCGTCGACGAGGCGGCCCGCGAGGTCTTCGTCCATGCCGCGCTCGGCGCAGAGCTCGCGCAGCTCCGGGTGCGTGAGGCTGCCGACGGGGCGCGCGAGCTTGGCCTCGAGCACGTCCTTGAGCGCCTTCTCGATCGCGGCGTAGAACGCGCGCGGCTCGCTCGCGGCGGCGTGACCCTTCGCGGCGGCGAGGCGCCGCTGCGCGGCCCGCTTCGCGCGCTTGGGTGCGGCGCGCGGATCGACTCGCGCCGCGCGCTTGCGCGCATAGAGGACGAGGAGGCCGATCAGGAACGAGAGCGGCCCGAGCGCGAAGAGCGCGAGGAACCACGGCTCCGAGGTCCACGACACGTAGGTGCGTGACAACGCGCTGTGCGTATGCACGGGGCCGAACACGATCGGTGCGCCCGGCGCGATCGCGTTGGCGCGAGGGCTCGCCGGCTCCTCCTCGGGCGTCGCGGCGTTGCCGGCGGCCAGGAGCGTCAGCGCCGGCGCGCGCGCGACCGACCACGTCCCGGCTCGTGGATCGAACACCGGCACCTCGAACGGCCCGATGGGGTAGGTGCCGGGGCGCTCGGGCACGACGAGCCAGCGGAAGGTGCGCGTTCCGCCGACCACGTCGTCCGGCGTCGCGAGCGCGTCCCGCACCTCGGGGGCGAGCACCTCGAGGCCGTCGCCCCGCGGGCCGGGGACGCGGAGCTGCTGGAGCGCGCCGCGGCCGCTCGCCGTCACGGTCAGCGTCACCGCGTCGCCCGTCGCGACCTGGGCCCGATCGAGCTCGGCCGCGAGCTCGAGCGCGCCGACGTGCGGCTCTCCGCGCGGGCGCCCCGCGTCGGGGAGCTCCCGCACGCGCACGGTGACGGGCTGCCCGGTGCGGGTCCACGTCCCATCGCCGCCGCCGCCACCGAAGATCCCGAAGATCCCGCCGCTCTGCTCGACCGCGATGGCGGGTGCGCCGATCGTCAGCTCGCCCGCGGAGAGCGGGAACGCCGCGAAGCGTCGCAGGAGGTAGACCTCGAAGCTGCGGCCTCCCATCGTCTGCTGCCGCGGCGCGAGCGAGCGGCTCGGAGGCAAGAGGTCTTGCACCCAGAAGCCGTCGGTCGTCGGCTCCTGCGTGATCTGCGGCGAGCCGCGGAGCGGGCGCGCGAGGTAGAGGTAGACGGTGACGGTGACCTGCTGGCCCACGTAGGGCTCGCCCTCGTCGACCCACGTGCGCAAGAAGCCGTCCGCGTCGAACTGCATCCCGTCGACGCGCTGCGCGGGGGGCAGGTCGGTCGGGCGCGGGTCGGTCGGCGCCGGGTCACCGGGCGCGCCGCCGACGTCGATCGTCAACGGCTCGCTCTGGAAGCGGCGGCCGCCGAGCTCGACGTACGCCGGCGTCAGCGTCACGCGCCCCACCTGCCGCGCGCGGAGCGTCAGCACGTGCCGGATCGTCGACTGCACCTGCTGCGCGCCGCCGAAGCCGAAGCGCAGCGAGAAGGGCGTGGAGACCTGGCGCGAGATCACGTCGAACGCGGAGAGGTCCGGGAGCGCGAGGCCCGCGTTCGCCTCGCCGTTGATGCGCGCCTCGGCGGTGAGGCGCACGATGTCGCCCGCCTCCACGCGGGCGCGATCGACGCTCATCGTCACGGTCGCGCTCGGCGCCGGCTGCGCGTCGGCGTGCGACGCGAGCGCGGTCACGAGCGCGAGCGCGAGGACGACGAGCGTGCGCGTCACCAGTCTTGCTCCACGCGGCGGTTCTCGCGTGCGGCGCGGGTGCGCGCGCGGTGACGCTCGAGGTTCTCCTCGGAGTCGTTGAGCGCGTCGAGCACGCGGCGGTGCTCGGGCGGCAGCGATCGGTCCTGGCTCCCCGAGGCCTCCTCCTCGCGCGGGTCCCGAGGCGCGCGGTCCGGGTCACTCTCTTCGCCCTCCGAGCCCTCGCTCGGATCCGTGGACGGGTCGGAGTCGTCGCTCGAGTCGTCGCCGCCCTGCTGATCGCGTTGCTGTTGCTGGTCCTGCTGTTGCTGGTCCTGCTGCTGCTGGTCCTGCTGCTGCTGGTCCTGCTGCTGCTGGTCCTGCTGCTGCTGGTCCTGCTGCTGCTGGTCCTGCTGGTCCTGCTGGTCCTGCTGGTCCTGCTGGTCCTGCTGGTCCTGCTGGTCCTGCTGCTGGTCCTGCTGCTGCTGCTGTTCTTCTTGCTCGCGGAGCCGCCGCAGGGCGAGCTCGAGGTTCCAGCCCGCGTCGGCGTTGCCCGGCCGGAGCCGCAGCGAGCTGCGGAACGCGTCGGCGGCGGCGCGGAAGAGGCGCTGCGCCTCCTGGTGGTCGTCCTGCGCGGCCGCGGCGTCCGCCTGCCGGTAGCGCGCGACCCCGGTGTCGTAGGCCGCGTCGGCGCGGATCGGGGTCGGCGCCGGCGGCTGGCCCGCGCGGCCGAACGCCTCGATCGCCTCGTCGAGGCGCGCCGCCTCGAGCAGCGCGAGCCCGCGGCCGAGGTGGACCCCGGGCTCGTCCGGGAGCGCCCGCGCCGCTTGGTCGTAGTGATGCAACGCGGTCTGCGCGTCTCCCGCGGCCAGCCGCTCGTTGCCCGCGGCCACGTGCCGGTTCTCGACCAGGAAGGGATCCCAGGCGGCCGCCGGCGCCGCCACGCACGTCACGAGCACGAGCCCCACGAGACCTCCCCTCATCCCTCGACCTCCTCTTCGCGGGTCCTGCCGACCCGCCGCCGCGTGCGCCGCGGCTTGGGCGCGGGCCGCCGCCGCCCGATCCACGCCTCCGGCAGGATCGCCTCGAGCAACAGGAGCAGCAACGCCGGGAACAGCGCGAGCGCGTAGCGCGCCTCGTGCACCGTCACCCGGCGCGCCTCGTTCTCGTGCTGGCGGAGCTGCCGCAGCTCGCGCCGGATCTGATCGACCCCGACCTGCCCGCGCGGCGCGCGGAAGTAGCGGCCGCCCGTCGCCTCCGCGATCTGCTCGAGCTGTTGCTCGTTCTCGCGCGTCAGCGCCGTAAGGACCGGGTTGCCCGCCGCGTCGCGCAGCGGCCCCGTGTAGGTCCCGTCCGGCGCGTAGGTCGGGATGGGCTCGCCGGTGCGCGAGCCGATCCCGACCGTGTAGACGCGGATCCCCGCCGCGGCGAGCTCGCGCGCGGCGGCGACCGGATCGCCCTCGTGATCCTCGCCGTCGGTCATCAGGATCACGACGCGCGTGCGCGCCGCGTCGCTGCTGTTCGGCGCGTTGCCGCCGCTGCGCGAGGCGCGGTCGAGCAGGCGCTTGCTGGTCACGAGCGCGCGCGCGATCGCGGTGCCGCCGACCGGCATGTCGTACGGGCCGAGGTCGCGGAAGAAGAGCGAGAGCGCCGCGTAGTCCGTCGTCATCGGGAACTCCATCGCCTCGCCGGCGAAGGCGACGACCCCGACGCGATCGCCGTCGAGCTCCGCGAGCAGGCGCACGATCTCCGCCTTCGCGCGCTCGATGCGGCTCGGCGCGACGTCGCGCGCGAGCATGCTCTTCGAGAAGTCGAGCGCGATCACGACGTCGACGCCGCGGCGGCGCAGCGTGCGCGTCCGGCTCCCGTACTGCGGCCCCGCGAGCGCGACGATCGCGAACGCGAACGCGAGCACCCAGAGGACGCCGCGGGTCGCCCGCCACGGGCCCGACACGCCGGCGGTCAGCTCGCGCACGACGCCCGGCTGGCCGAAGCGCGCGGTCGCGCGGCGGCGCAGCAGCCACGCCCCGACCGGGACCGCCGCGATCAGCGGGATCGCGAGCAGGAGCCAGAGCAGGTCCCCGTGCTGCCAGCTCATGGCCACCTCCGCAGGACGAGCCCCGACAAGAGCAGCTCGAGCAGCAAGAGGAGCACCGCCGGCCACACGAACGCGCCGTAGAGCTCGCCGTAGACGCGGCCCGGGTCCTCCATCTCGGTGCGCTCGAGGCGATCGAGGATCTGGTGGAAGCTGCGCTCGAGGCCCTGGCGGTCGGTGACCTGGAAGTACTCGCCGCCCGTCGTCTCTGCCATCTGCCGCAGGAGCTGCGGGTTGATCGGGTAGTTGCCGCGATCGAAGAGCGGTCGCCCGAAGATGTCCGTCCCCTGCTGCACCGGCGCGTCGTCCGAGCGGCCCATGAGGATGGTGTAGATCTTGACGCCGCGCCGGTCCTCGCCGCGCGGGCCCTCGTTGCCGAGCGGGTGCGCCATCGTGCGCGCGATCTCCGTCGCCTGCTCGGGTGAGACGTTGCCGCTGTTCGAGTCGCCATCCGTCAGCAGGATGATCACGCGGCTCGCCGCCTCGCTGTGGCGCAGGCGGTTGAGCGACGTGCCGACGGCGTTGCCGATCGCGGTGCCCCGTCCGTCGACCATGCCGAGCTCGAGCTCCGCGATGGCGCTGCGCAGCGCCTGCTTGTCGGTGGTGAGCGGCATCAGCGTGTACGCGTCGCGCCCGAAGACGACGGCGCCGATGCGGTCGTTGGGCCGGCGCTGGACGAACTGATCGACGACGTCGCGCGTCGCGAGGAAGCGGTTGGGCTGGATGTCGCTCGCCTGCATCGACAGCGACAGATCGAGCGTGAGCACGATGTCGATCCCTTCGACGGTCGCGCTGTCGCGCGCGTGGATCGACTGCGGGCCCATCAGCGCGACGGCCATCAGCGTGACCGCGACGACGCGCGCGCCGATCGGCGCGTGCCGCAGCCAGCTCCGCCAGCCGACGCGCTGCGCGAGCGCGAGGTCGTGTACGCGCGACATCCGCAGGCGCGGCGCGCGCTGCGCGTGGACGTAGTGCGCGGCGAGCACGAGGAGCCCCGCGGGCAGGAGCAGGACGGCCCAGGGCCGCTCGAAGCGGAAGCTCTCGGGCGCGATCACGACCTCGTAGCGCGACTCGACGAGCCACCACGCGACGTAGGTGACCGGCACGAGGAACGCGAGCGTCCAGCCGAGCGGCATCAGCGCGCGGAAGAGCCGGCTCACGCGCCACCTCGCGGGTCGGAGAAGCCCGGATCGGTGCGCCGGTCGCGCACGTCGGCCGGCCACTCCGCGGGGGCGAAGCCGCCGCGGGTCACGCGCACCGGGCGATCGAAGAGCGGGGCGTCGCCGCGCTCCGTGGCCAGCCGCGCGAGCTCCTCGGCGGTGCCCGGCGCGTCCTCCCGCAAGACGACGAGCGCGCCGTCCGGCTCCGGGTACGCGAGCCACGCGGCGCCGTGCGGGACGAGCGAGGGCAGGCAGAGCAGGGCGGCGGCGCCGCCGTCGAGCCACGCCGGCTCGTCCGTCGGCGCGAAGCCGCCGGGGACCTGGCGCGCGAGGTTCGCGAGCGCGCGGTCGTGGAGCTCGCTGCGCCCGACGCGCAGCCCGCGCAGCGCGTCGGTCGCGAACAGCACGGGCCCCTCCTCCGTCTCGAGGCGGTAGGCGACGGGGAGCGGGATCCCGTTGACCCACCGCAAGAGAGGTTGTCCGAGGCCCGGCTCGTTGACGAAGAAGACCGGCAGCACGCGCGCGAGCGCGTCCGGGGCGGCCTGGCCGGTGACGCGGAGCTGCCCCGGCGCCGGCGGGACGGCGACCTCGGGCAACGACTCGCGCGCGCTCGCCTCGCGCGGCGCGACGACGCGCAAGCCGTCGTCGTCGACGACGGTGACCGGGCCGTCCGCGTCGGCGTCGTGGCGGTGCTCGAGCACGAGGCTCACCGGGCCACCGTCCGAGGTGCGCAGCGCGTCGAGCTCGGAGGCGAGCGTGTCGTGGATCTCGCGCAGCGCGCGATCCGTCTCGTCGGCGCGGGGGAGCTCCGCGCCGAGCGTCACGCGGATCGTTCCGTCGAAGCCTTCGCGCGTCGAGAGGTCGCGGACCGCGCCGCCGACCGCCGCGCCGACCTCGCGGCGCGCGTCTTCGGTGGTCGCCGCCTCGACGGGCAGGGTGATCGGCCCGGCGCTGCGGGGCGGGTCCGTCGTCGTCTGCGCTTCGGGTGGCGCCTCGTCGAGGGCACGCGCGGCCCGCCCCGTCGTCGCGACGGGGTCGCCGTCGTCCGTGTCGGCCCCCGCGGTCGCGGCCGTGTCGGCCCCCGCGGTCGCGGCCGTGTCGGCCCCCGCGGTCGCGGCCGTGTCGGCCCCCGCGCTCGCCTCGGGCGCGCGGCTCGCGCGCTTCGCCGTCTTGGGCGGCACCGAGCGGCGCGCGCCGGCCTCGGGCGTCGTCCCGCGCACGATCGCGACCGCGGCCTCGAGCATCCGCTCGCACTGCGCGGCGTCCGGGATCGCGCGCGCGAACTTCACGAGGTCGCTGTCGGCGAGGAGGTTGCGGACGTCGTCGAGCGCCACGCGCCGGAGCTTCACCTTGCGCAGGCGCGCGATCACCTCGTCGCTCGTGCTCTCGAGGCCGTTGAAGTCGAAGCGCTGCCCGAGGTACTCGCGCACCACGTCGGAGACGCGATCGACGAGCTCGCCCTGGCGACCCTCGGCGAGCATCACGCCGCGCTCCCTGCGGATCGCCTCGAGCCGCTCGAGCGCGACGTCCCACGGCGGGCGCGGCGGCGGCGCGGGCTTGGCGGGCTTGGGTCGCCGCCGCCACCAGCGGCCGACGAAGAACGCGATCAGCGCGGTCAGGAGCAGCGCGGCGAGGATCCCGAGGACCCACGCGAGGGTGTAGTCCTTCTCGAAGACCGGGACGGGCGCGGTCGGCGGGCGCAGCTGGGCGTCGGGCTCGTTGGCGAGGTGCGAGCCGACGGTGATCGTGCGCGGCTCGGTGCGCGCGCTCCCGACGCGGCCGTCCGCCGTCACGACCCTCAGCCGCAGCGCCGGCAGCTCGTGCTCCCCGGGCTCGAGCGCGAGCAGCTCGAGGCGGAACGTGAAGCGCCGGCGTCCATCGCCCATCGGCTGGTCGTCGTACTGGTGCGCGTGCAGCTCGAAGACGCCGAAGCCCTGCTCGGGCACCGCGACGTCGTCGCCGTCGGGGACGACGGCGGTGATCGTGACGCGCACGAGGTCGCCGGTGCGCACCCCGTCGCCGGTGTCGACCTCGAGCGTGAGCGCCGGGACGTGCTCCGCGGGGAGCGCGTCGGCGTCGTCGCCCGCGCCGTCGCCCTCGGCGCGCGCGGGCTCGGGCGCGTCGCCGTCGTCGCCGGGCGCCGCTTCGTCGCCGCCGCCGGGCGCCGCTTCGTCGTCGCCCGCGGCGTCGCCGGGCGCGCCCTCGGCGTCCTCGGGCGCGCCCTCGCCCGGCGCGTCGTCCGGCGCCTGCGCGCACGCCGGCGCGCCCCACGCGAACGCCGCGGGCAAGGCGAGGAGCAGCGCGAGCCGGCCGAGCGTGCGGCTCACCCGTAGCCTCGCATGCGGCGGGCGCGGCGCCGGAAGAGGTCCGAGAGGGGCCGCACGTAGTCGCGGTGGGTGTGCACCGTGACGTGATCGACGGAAAGGCGCCGGAACAGCTCTTCGCGCACTTGCCGCTCGCGGCGCACGCGCTTGCCGTAGGCCTTGCGCACCCGCGGATCGCTCGTGTCGATCTCGACCACGTCGCCCGTCTCGAGGTCTTCGAAGAGCGCGAGCCCGACGTCGGGCAGCTCCTCCTCGCGCGGGTCGACCACCTGGATCGGGATCAGGTCGTGGCGCGCCGCGGCGATCCGCAGCGAGCGCTCGTAGCGGTCGGCGATGAAGTCGCTGACGAGGAACGCGACGGACCGCCGCCGCGCGACGTGCCCGAGCGTGTCGAGCGCCTCCGTCAGGTCCGTGCCCTCGCCGACCGGGCGCGCGTTGAGGATCTCGGTGACCACGCGCATCACGTGCGCCTTGCCCTTCTTGGGCGGGATGAGCTTCTCGACGCGGTCGGTGAAGAGGATGAGGCCCACGCGGTCGTTGTTCTTGATCGCGCTGAACGCGAGCAGCGCGGCCACCTCCGCGACGGTCTCGATCTTCGGGCGCGACACCGACCCGAAGCGCTCCGAGCCGCTCAGATCGACGAGGAGCATCACGGTCATCTCGCGCTCCTCGGTGAAGACCTTCACGTACGTCTCGTTCAGGCGCGCCGACACGTTCCAGTCGATGAAGCGCACGTCGTCGCCGGCCTGGTACTGCCGCACCTCGCTGAACGCCATCCCGCGGCCCTTGAAGACGGACTGGTAGCCGCCCGCGAGCTGGTCGTTGGCCAGCTTCGCGGTGCGGATCTCGATCTTGCGCAGCTTCTTGAGGATCTCTCTCGGGATCATGCGGAGCCTCGGCGCGGCTCAGGGGACCTCGACCGTGTCGAAGATGCGGCGGACGATCTGCTGCGAGGTGATCTCCTCCGCCTCGGCCTCGTACGTGAGGATGATGCGGTGGCGCAGCACGTCCGGGCCGACCGCCTTGACGTCCTCTGGCGTGACGTAGCCGCGGTGCTTGATGAACGCGTGCGCGCGCGCGGCGAGGTTCAGCGCGATCGACGCGCGCGGGGAGGCGCCGTGCGCGACCATGTCGCCGAGATCCTTCATGCCGGCGGCCTTCGGATCGCGCGTCGCGATCACGACGTCGATGATGTAGTCGTTGATCTTCTCGTCGACGATGATGTGGCGGATCGCGTCGCGCGCCGCGAGGATCGTCCGCGTGTCGGCGACCGAGCGGACCTTGAGCGCGTCCGGCTCTTCGGTGCCGGCGAGGCCCTGCAGCGAGGCCTGCGTCATCCGCGTCATGATCTCGCGCTCCTGCTTGCGCGACGGATAGCCGACGACGACGTGCATCATGAAGCGGTCGACCTGCGCCTCGGGCAGCGGGTAGGTGCCCTCCTGCTCGACGGGGTTCTGCGTCGCCATGACCATGAACGGCCGCTCGAGCCGGTAGGTCGTGTCGCCGATCGTGACCTGGCGCTCCTGCATCGCCTCGAGCAGCGCGCTCTGCACCTTGGCGGGGGCGCGGTTGATCTCGTCGGCGAGCACGAGGTTGGCGAAGATCGGGCCCTTCTTCGGCGTGAAGTCGCCGCGCTGCTGGTTGTAGATGACCGTGCCGATGACGTCGGCGGGCAGCATGTCGGGCGTGAACTGGATCCGGGAGAAGCGCGCGTCGATGGTGTCGCAGACCGTCTTGACGGCGAGCGTCTTGGCGAGGCCGGGGACGCCCTCGAGCAGGACGTGCCCGCCGGTCAAGAGGCCGATCAGGATGCGCTCGATCATCGCGTCCTGGCCGACGATGACCTTGCCGACCTCTTCGAGGATCGGATCGATGAAGGCGCTCTCGCGCTGCACCATGTCGTTGATCGCGCGGACGTCGTTGTACATGCGGCTCCCTCCAGGCAGCTCGGGATCGGCATGGGCCCTTAGCAGCCTTTTCGGCCAGAGGGCAAACACCCTCGGGGCTCGCGTATTTCCGGCGGCTTGCAGCCCGGGCCGCCTGCCCCCACGCTCCGGGCGCGATGACGGACGAGGCGAGCCGAGCGCTCTTCGAAGAGGCCAAGCAGTGGATGCCCGGCGGCGTGAGCTCGCCGGTGCGCGCGTTCAAGGCGGTCGGGGGGCACCCGATCTTCGTCGAGCGCGCCCAGGGCCCGTACCTCTGGGGCGCGGACGGAACGCGCTACGTCGACTACGTCGGCTCGTGGGGCCCGATGATCCTCGGCCACGCGCACCCGAGCGTGGTCGCCGCGGTGCGCGACGCGGCCGAGCGCGGCGCGAGCTACGGCGCCCCGACGCGGCAGGAGACGGAGCTGGCCAAGCTCGTCCACCGCTTCTTCCCCTCGATCGAGCGCGTGCGCTTCGTCTCGAGCGGCACCGAGGCCACGATGGGCGCGGTGCGCGCGGCGCGCGGGTTCACCGGGCGCGATCTCGTCGTGAAGTTCGAGGGCTGCTACCACGGCGGCGCCGACTACCTGCTCGTCAAGGCGGGCAGCGGCCTCGCGACCTTCGGCGTGCCCACGAGCGCGGGCGTGCCGGCGGCGATCGCGTCGACCACGGTGGTCCTGCCGTACAACGACCTCGACGCGGTCCGCGATCTGCTCGCGGCGCGCGGCGAAGACGTGGCGGCGATCCTCCTCGAGCCGGTCGCCGGCAACATGGGCTGCGTCGCGCCCGAGCCCGGCTACCTCGAGGGCCTGCGCGAGCTCTGCACCGCGAGCGGCGCGCTCCTCGTGTTCGACGAGGTCATGACGGGCTTCCGCGTCGCCGCCGGCGGCGCCCAGGCGCGCTACGGCGTGCGGCCGGACCTCACGTGTCTGGGCAAGATCGTCGGCGGCGGCCTGCCGATGGGCGCGTACGGCGGCCGCGCCGACGTGATGGCGAAGATCGCCCCCGACGGCCCGGTCTACCAGGCGGGCACGCTCAGCGGGAACCCGCTCGCGGTGGCGGCGGGGACGGCGACGCTCCGCGCGCTCGAGGATCCGGCGCTCTACGAGCGCCTCGAGGCGTCGAGCGCGGCGCTCGAGGAAGGCTTCCGCGCCGCGGCCGCGAAGGCGGGCGTGCCGCTCACCGTGCAGCGCGTCGGCTCGATGCTCACCCCGTTCTTCGTCGAGGGGCCGGTCCGCCGCTGGGACGACGCCGCGCGCTGCGACACCGCGGCCTTCGGGCGCTGGCACGGCGCGATGATCGATCGCGGGGTGCACTGGCCGCCGGCGCAGTTCGAGGCCGGCTTCGTGTCGGACGCGCACGACCGAGGGGCCATCGACGCCACGCTGGACGCCTTCTCGGCGGCTCTCGCGACAATCTAACTTATCGATATCATTTCATAAACAAGCTCACCTCGGGTGCCCGCGGCGTTCCTTGCACCCCCTGGGGGCGCATGCTACATGCCGCGCGCTTTCGGGCACCCGGGAGGCCCACGTAGATGTTGAAGTCCCTCGACCCGGAGGCTCGCAAGCAGCTCAGAGAGACCGCGAACGTCGGTGCGGTCGGCCTCGAGATGGGGCTCGCCGTGACGGTGGGCTACTTCCTCGGCCGGTGGCTCGACGGGCGCTTCGAGACGACCCCGTACCTCACCTACTTCTTCCTCCTCATCGGCATCGCCGCCGGCTTCAAGGGCCTCTACCGCGCCGCGCGCCGTCACGCCGAACAGACCCGCGCGGAACAGCGCCGCACCGAACCGCAGCTCGCCGAGCGAGCCCAGACCACGAGCCACGATGCCTGACGCCACCACCCTGCGACGGATCACCGCCTACGTGATCGGCGCCTCCGCGATCCTCGCGGGGCTCGCGCTCGCGCTCGGCGGCCTCGCGATGGGGCTGGCGGCGGTCGTCGGCGGCGCGTTCGCGGTGGGGAACTGGCTGGTGATGCGCTGGCTCGGCCACCGCCTGCTCGTCTCGAACGAGCGCGGCCGCGCGATGTGGGGCCTCCTGCTCGCGGTGAAGATGGGCGTCTCGATGGCGCTCGTGTGGGCGATCTTGTCCACCGGGGTGATCGACCCCATCGGCTTCGTGATCGGCCTGGGCGGCCTCGTGCTCGGCATCGTCGCCGGCGCGTTCCACACCATGCTCGCGGCTCCCGCGCCGCGCGCCGAGGAGACCTGAGGCCATGGAACACGGCTCCTGGTTCAGCACCTTCCTTCACGGCCTCTACGCGTTCGTCAACGGCGAGGGCGCGGAGCACCCCGGCCTCATGCACCACATGGGCTGGCCCTTCAACGACGAGGGGCAGACCTGGGGCCTGCTCGGCGCACCGCACGACATCGCGGCGAACGAGGGCCACGGCGCCGAGGCCTTCATCCACGTCTTCTTCGTGCTGATCCTCCTCGGGGTCATGTCCGGGCTCGTCTACACGAAGATCAAGGACACGCACCAGGCGCTGATCCCCGAGGATCGGCTGACGCTGCGCACGTTCTTCGAGGTGTTCGTCGGCGGGACCTACGCGCTGATGAGCGACGTCATGGGCAAGAAGCCCGCGCGCTACTTCCTCCCGCTCATCGGCACCTGCGCGTTCTTCATCCTCTTTTCGAACGCGCTCGGGCTCGTGCCCGGGTTCCTCCCGCCGACCAGCTCGATGTCGGTGACCCTCGCGTGCGGCGGCATCATCTTCATCGCCACCCACGTCTACGGCCTGAAAGAGAACGGCGTGAACCACGTCAAGCACCTCTTCGGGCCCATCATCAAGTGGTACGCGCTGCCGCTGATGATCCTGATCTTCATGATCGAGGTCATCAGCCACCTCGTGCGGCCCATGTCGCTCGCGATCCGCTTGATGGCGAACATGTTCGCGGACCACACGGTCCTCGGGATCTTCATGGGCCTGTCCGTGATGGCGGGCCTCGGAGGGTTCCTTCTCCCCGTCCCCGTTCTCTTGCTCGGCTCTCTCGTCGTGGTGGTCCAGGCGCTCGTGTTCTGCCTGCTCTCGACCGTCTACATCGCGATGGCCATCGAGCACGGCGAAGACCACTGACCGACGTCCCCCGTGGGAACACAGGAGTAATTCGATGAAGAAGAAGCTGCTCGCGCTCTCGTCCATGGTGCTCACGCTCGCGATCCCCTCGCTCGCGTTCGCGCAGGACACCGCCTCGAACGAGAACGACGTCAAGATGTTCATCGCGCTCGCCGCCGGCCTCGGCATCGGGATCGCGGCGTTCGGCGGCGCGCTCGGCCAGGGCCGCACCGCGGCGGCCGCGCTCGAGGGGATCGCCCGCAACCCGAACGCCTCGGGGAAGCTCTTCACGCCGATGATCCTCGGCCTCGCGCTCATCGAGTCGCTGGTCATCTACTCGCTCGTCGTCAGCCTCATGCTCATGGGCAACCTCTGATCGCTCGGGCTCGTCTCTCGAGCCGATGAGTGATCGGAGGCGCGGCGCCGGGCGGATCCCGCTCCGCACGAAGGTCTGGTGCGAGGACGAGGGGGTCACCCTCTACGTCCCCGCGCTCGACGTCAGCGACGACGGGATCTGCGTCTCGACCGGGCGGACCTTCGAGGTCGGCGCCCGGTTGAGCGTGGGCGTGCGCGGCCCCGAGGGCGAGGCGGTCGCGACCGCGCGCGTGGCGTGGTCACGGCCGACCCGCGCCACGCCGGCCACCGGCCTTCAGATCGAGGGCTTCGTGCGCGGCCGCGACGTCTTCGATCGCCTGGTCGAGCGCGCGCGCCGCGAGGCGCAGGGCGAGCCCGACCCGACCGAGTGAGCACGCGCGGATCGACGTTCGCCGCGCATGGATCCATACTCCGCCCATATGGCCCGCGACGACGACGAGCTGGCGCAGGAGATCCGCGCCTCCGAGGACGAGGCCGCGGACGGCGCGACCGGGGCCGGCGCGGCTGGGGCCGACGCGACCGGGGCTGCGCCCGCCGCGAAGGTCGCGTCGCCGGGCAAGGCCTCGGCACGCACGCCCGTGCCCGCGTGGCTCAAGATCGGCGCGGTGTTCGTGGTGCTCGGCGTCGGCGTCGCCGTGCTGCTGTGGGGCACCGAGGCCTCCGACGCGTTCGTGTACTCCAAGCTCGTGGACGAGGTCCTCGCCGATCCGGACCGCTATCGCGGCCGCGAGCTGCGCGTCGAGGGCCAGCTCCAGCAGGGCTCCATCGTGTTCGAGGCCGAGCCGAGCTGCGAGCACCGCTTCGTCCTCGCGCGCAGCGGCCGCACGCTCCCCGTGCGCTTCCCGCGCTGCGTCGTGCCCGACACGTTCCGCGACGACATGGCGATGGACGTCGTGGTGCAGGGGCAGCTCCAGCCCGACGACACGTTCCTCGCGAACGAGGTCATCCCGCGCTGTCCGTCGAAGTACGAGATGCGCCAGCGCCAGGAGAGCGGCGAAGAGATGCCGCACTCGGCGCCGCCCGCCCGCCAGCAGACCTGAGCCTCGCGCTACGCGTCGATCCCGAGCGCCGCGGCGATCGCGCGGCCGGCTCGCTCGGCCTCGGCGGGCGCGCGCGTCCCGAGCAGGAACCGATCGCCGCTCGGCCCGCGCACGAGGAGCACGCTGTTCGCCAGCGCCGGACGCTCCGGCGCGGACACCGTCTCGACCACGAGCCGATCGTCGGGCTCGACGCGGACGGACGCGACGCGCTTCTCGAACCACGCCCAGCGGAACACCGGCGTGACCGTGCGCGCCTCGCGGTCGACGAGCACGCCGGAGGAGGCGAGCAGGATCGACCCCGTGACCGCGATCGACAGCGCACCGAGCGCGCCGAGCGCGACGCGCGCGAGCCACGGCAGCTCGGCGTAGAAGATCCCGAGCGCGACCCCGAACGCGACGCCCGGGAGGGCGGCGAAGATCGCGCACCCGCTCATCGGGCGCCTCACGTAGACCGGCGCCGACTCGCTCACGCCGGCCCGTCGATCAGCGCGACCTCGCGCAGCGCCCGAGGCGTCCGCGCGCCGGCGCAGAAGCAGATCACCCGCACCTCGTAGACGAGCGTCTCGAGCGCGTGGACCGCCGCGTCTTCGGAGCGCATCGCCGCCTCGAGGATCGGCGCCGCGAGGGCCGCGACGTCGGCGCCGAGCGCGAGGGCCACGGCGACGTCCATGCCGGTGCGCACGCCGCCCGAGCCGACGACGACGCGATCGGGGAGCGCGGCGCGGCACGCGCGGATCGAGTCCGCGGTCGGCACGCCGAAGCCCGCGAGCCGCCGCCCGACCTCCGCCTGCGGGCTGCCCTCCGGCGCGCGGAAGCTCTCGACCTTGGCCCAGCTCGTCCCGCCGACGCCGGCGGTCTCGACGCCGGCGACCGGCAGCGCCGCGATCTTCGCCGCGGTGCGCGCGCCGATCCCGCCGCCCACCTCCTTGAGCAGGACCGGCACGTCGAGGTGCTCGGCGAGCGCCGCGATCTTCGGCGCGAGCGCCGCGAAGCGCGTGTCTCCCTCGGGCTGCACCGCCTCCTGCAACGGGTTGAGGTGCAGGTTGAGCGCGTCCGCCCCGACCGCCTCGAGCGCCGCGCCGATCGCGTCGGCGCCGACGCCGTAGTTGAGCTGCACCGCGCCCACGTTCCCGAACAGGAGCGGCAGGTCCGGCGCGGCGTCGCGCACCGCGAACGTCGGCGCGAGCTCGGGTCGCACGATCATCGCCCGCTGCGAGCCGAGCGCCATCCCGACGCCGACGCGCGCGGCCGCGCGCGCGAGCCGCCGGTTCACCTCGCCCGCGCGGTCCGTCCCGCCGGTCATCGCGCCGATCACGATCGGCGCGCGCAAGCGCTTGCCGAAGAGCACCGTCGACAGATCCACGTCGTCGAGGTCGAGCTCGGGCAGCGCGTCGTACTCGAGGGTGTAGCGCCCGAGCCCGATCGCCGGGCCGGCCGAGCCCACCGCCTCCTGGAGGACGATGTCGAGGTGATGGTCCTTGCGTCGCTCGAGGTCGCTCACGCGGCGGAGCATTGGCGCGCGCCGGCGGCGCCGCAAGGGGGCGCGCCGCTCACGACGCGGAGCGGTAGCACCCATCGCCTGCCGGCGTGCACGCGCTCGGGACCCAACCGCACTCGAAGTCGCCGTGGTTGTCGCGGTAGCGGCGCTCGTGGTCGTCGCAGATCGGGTTCGAATCGTGCAGGCAGTCGAAGTCGTGATCGATCTCGAGCATGTACGGGTCCGCCTCGAGCGAGATGCCCGCGCCGCGTTCGACGCGCGCGGCGGAGCCCTCGAGGAAGAAGTGCGCCTGCGCGGTCGGCGGGCGCGAGCCCGAGCGCTCGAACAAGAGCACGCAGTCGAGGCCCGTCTCGGTCTCGGTGCTCGCGTCGAAGGGCGCGTGCGGCCCGGCGGCATCGCGCGTGCGCACCCACGCGCCGCCGCCCCCGTCGTCGATGATCCGCTCGCGCTCCCACGTCGCGACCAGCGCGGTCCAGAGCACGTCGTCCATCGACAGGAAGAGGCGGTTGTTGGCCGCGCCGCCGCACGTCGTGCCGCTCGAGCCGCCGCCGAGCACGAGGTAGAGCCGGTCGATGTGCTCGAGCACGGAGCGCCCGTCCGGGAGGCGCGAGGTGTGGAGCCGGTGTGTCAGCGTGAGGAACACCGCGCGCTGGCTCCGGTCGAGCGCCGCCCAGCTCGCGCACGGCGCCGCGGAGTACGTCGCGAAGAGCGCGTCGCGGAGCGCGGCGAGCGAGCCGTCGGGCGCGGCGGCGTCGTCACCTGCGTCCGCGCCGGCGTCGAGCTCGGTGGCGCCGTCGGGGCGCGCGGCGGCGTCGCGCGGCGCGCTCGCGTCGGGCCGCGCTGGCGGCGTGCCGGCGTCGAGCGCCGGTGCCGCCGGCGTCGCGCGCCAGGTGCCGGCGTCGAAGGCGCCGCGTCGGGGGCGGCGGGCGTGCCGCACGCGGCGGCGAAGAGCGCCCAGGCGAGCGCTCGCGCGCCGGGGCCGCGCCCGCCGCGCCTCAACGCGGTGCCCCGGCAGCGGCGCGTCGCCGCGGTAGGAGCCGCGGCACCGGCACGGGCTCCATCCACGCGACGCGGACGCCCGCCGCGACGAGCGCGAGCGAGGCGAGCGCCAAGAGCGCCCCCCAGAGCAGGTAGTGGCCTCCGAGCGCGGCGGCGACGTGCGCGACGTCCGAGGGCAGATCCTGCCCGCCGACGTGGACCTCGCCGGTGAAGAGGTAGTCGATGCGCGAGATCGTATCGAGGCCGAGCGTGACCCCGAGCAGCTGCGCGCCGAGGTGCCGCCACGCGTCGCTGCCCTTGTACGCGAGCGCGCCGAAGGCGAGCGCGAGCAGCGGCACGACCACGAAGCCGGTCAGGCTCCGCACCCAGATCGGCACGCTGATCGCCATCGCCGTCGCGAGCACCCACAGCACGAGCGACGCCCGCCGCGGCCCGCGCGCGAAGGCGAGGATCGCCGCGCCGACGAGCGGCGGCGCGAGCAGCCCGCCGATCGCGCGCAGCGCCGTGGGCCCGCCGCCCGCCACCGCGCCGCGCGCGAGCCCGGACGCGTTCCAGTAGACCTCCAGGCTCTCGAACGTGCCGCCGACCGCGAGCCCGCTCAGCCCGTGCCCCATCTCGTGCACCCAGGTCGCGAAGAGCGTGAGCGGATAGAGCAGCTCGCGGCCGAACGGGACGAACATCCGGACGAGCAGCGCCGCGACGACCACGAGCACGAACGCGACGCGCGGGCTCAGCCACGGTCCTTCGTCGTCGGGCTCGGGCTCGGCGTCGCGCACCCGAGAAGCGTGCGCCGCGCGCGAGCGCGCGTCCACGGCCCGTGTGGGTCGAGCGCTTGACCGCCGTGGCGGCGACGGCGTAGATCGCCGCGCGTGACCCCGTCCTTCGCCCCCGACGAGCTCGCGCGCTGCGTACGGCGGCTCGCGGCGGAGATCGCCGACGGCCTCGCGCGCGGCGCCGGCGCGCCGCCGTTCGCGCTCGTCGGCATCCGGCGGGGTGGGGTGCCCGTCGCCCGCCAGCTCGCACGCGAGATCGCGGCGCGGGAGGGCGTCGAGGTGCCCGTGGGCACCGTGGAGATCGCGCTCTACCGCGACGACGCCGCGACCGCGCTGCCGGACCCGAAGATCGGCCCGAGCGAGATCGGCTTCGACGTGCGCGGGCGCGACGTGGTGCTCGTCGACGACGTTCTCGAGACCGGGCGCACGGTGCGCGCGGCGATCGACTGCCTGCTCGACTACGGGCGCCCGCGACGCATCTGGCTCGCGGTGCTCTTCGACCGCGGCGGGCGCGAGCTGCCCATCGCGCCGGACTTCGTGGGCCGCGTCGTCGAGGTGCCTCCGGCCACGCGCCTCGAGGTCTTCGCCGACGAGGTCGACGGGACCCTGAGGATGACGGAGGTGAGCTCGTGAGCGCGCCGCGCCCCTTCCGCCACCGGCACCTCCTCGACATCGCCTCGCTCGCGCCGCAAGACGTCGTGCAGGTGCTCGACGCGAGCGAGGTCTTCTTCGAGGTGTCGCGCCGCCCCGTCCGCAAGGTCCCGACCCTGCGCGGCAAGACGGTGATCAACCTGTTCTACGAGGCCTCGACGCGCACGCGCACCTCGTTCGAGCTCGCGGGCAAGCGCCTGAGCGCCGACGTGGTGAACATCTCGACGTCGGCCTCGAGCGTGACCAAGGGCGAGACGCTGCTCGACACGGTCAAGACGCTCGAGGCGATGCGGCCCGACGTGGTCGTCGTGCGCCACTCGGCGAGCGGGGCGCCCGCGTACGTCGCCGAGCGGCTCGCGTGCTCGATCGTCAACGCGGGCGACGGCCAGCACGCGCACCCGACGCAAGCGCTCCTCGACGCGTTCATCGTGCGCCGCCGGCTCGGCACGCTGAGCGGGCTGACGGTGACGATCTGCGGTGACGTGAAGCACTCGCGCGTCGCGCGCAGCAACGCGGAGCTCTTCCGCGCGTTCGGCTCGACCGTGCGCGTCGTCGGGCCGCGCACGCTGCTGCCGCCCAACGCCGAGGCGCTCGGCGTCGAGGTCTACGATCGGCTCGAGCCCGCGCTGCGCGGCGCGCATGTCGTGATGGTGCTGCGCATCCAGCGCGAGCGGCTCGAGGGCGCGCTGCTCCCGAGCCTGCGCGAGTACAGCCGCACCTTCGGCATCAACGAGCGCACGCTCGCCTACGCGCCGCCCGAGGCGATCGTGATGCACCCGGGCCCGATGAACCGCGGCGTCGAGATCGATCCGCGCGTCGCCGACGGGCCGCGCAGCGTGATCCTCGATCAGGTCGAGGCGGGCGTCGCGGTGCGCATGGCGATCCTCTACCTGCTCGCCGGAGAGGCGGGCGCGGCGCCGGTCGCGTGAGCGTCGCGACCGGGCTCGACCGCGTCGCCGCGGGCGGCGTGCTCATCGAGGGACGCGCCGGCCTGCTCGCCCACCCCGCGAGCGTGGATCGACGCCTGAGGCACGCGCGGACCGTGCTCGCGGAGGCGGGCGCCGAGGTGGTCGCGATCTTCGGCCCCGAGCACGGCTACGGCGGCGAGGCGCAGGACATGGTCGAGGTCGGCGATCTGTACGACCCCGACGGCGTGCCCATCCACTCGCTCTACGGGAGCACGAAAGAGACGTTGTCGCCCACCCCGGCGCAGCTCGAGGGGCTCGACGTGCTCGTAGTCGACCTCCAGGACGTGGGCAGCCGCTACTACACCTACGTGTGGACGGCCGCGCTCGCGCTCGTCGCGGCGGCGCGGGCGGGCGTGCGCACCATGGTCCTCGATCGGCCGAACCCGCTCGGCGGCGCGTTCGTCGAGGGCGCCCCGCAGCGGCCGGGGCACCGCTCGTTCGTCGGGCTCTACGACGTCGCGGTCCGCCACGGGATGACGATCGGCGAGCTCGCGACGATGGTGCGCGAGCTCGAGGGGCTCGACGCCGACGCGCTCGAGGTCGTCGAGCTGCTCGGCTGGGACCGCGCGCGGACGTTCGAGCACACCGGTCTGCCGTGGGTGCTTCCGTCTCCCAACATGCCGACGCTCGACACGGCGCGCGTCTACCCTGGCGGCTGCCTGATCGAGGGCACCGCCCTGAGCGAGGGTCGCGGGCTGACGCGCCCCTTCGAGATCTGGGGGGCGCCGGGCCTCGACGGCCGCGCGCTCGCCGCGCGCGTCGCGCTCGAGGGCGCGACGCTCCGACCGACCACCTTCCAGCCCACGTTCCACAAGCACGGGGGCAAGATCTGTGGCGGGGTACAGGTCCACGTCGACGACCCGCGCGCGTTCCGTCCGTACGAGGCTTACCTGCGCCTGCTCGCGGAGGCGCGCGCGCTGCTCGGCGACGCGTTCGCGTGGCGGCACGCCCCGTACGAGTTCGTCGAGGAGATCCCCGCGTTCGATCTCCTGACCGGCGGGCCCGAGGCGCGGCGCGCGATCGAGCGCGGGCGCGGGCTCGACGAGGTGCTCGCGAGCGAGCGCGAGGGCGCGGCCCGGTTCGCCGAGGCGCGGCGCGCGTGGCTGCGCTACGCGTGAGCCATGAGCGAGCGCCGCATCGAGGGCGTCGACGTCGCGCGCGGGGTCGCGTCCCTCGTGATGATCCAGGGCCACGCCTACGACGGCTGGGTCGCGCTCGAGCACAAAGAGAGCGCCGCGTACCTCTTCACGCGGCTGCTCGGGACGCTGCCGCTCCCCGCGTTCCTCGTGCTCGCCGGGGCGGCGGTCGTGCTGCGCGTCGAGGCGGCGCGGCGCCGCGGCGAAGACCTCGCGCGCGTGCGCCGCGGCGTCGCCGTGCGCGGCGCGAGCGTGGTGCTCTACGGCTACCTCGCGAGCCTCGCGTATGGGCTCATGGACGGCTTCACCAGCGTCGACACGCTCCTTCGCGCCGACGTGCTGCACGTGATCGGGCTGTCCATCCTCGCGCTCGCGCTCGCGGGCGTGCGCGCCGACCGTCGCGCGCTGCCGGTCGCGGCGGGCTTGCTCGTGCTCGTGCCGACCGCCCTCTGCCCGTGGCTGAGCCCGCTCGGCGCGCACGCGAGCGGGCCGCTGCGCTGGATCGCCGGGCTGTTCGTCGACGTGCCCGGCGTGACCCTGATGCCGTTCGTCCCGCTCGTCGCGTGGGTGGGGATCGGCGCGCTCGCGGCGCTCGGGATGCTGCGCGCGCGCGGCGAGCGCCCGCTCCCTGCGGGCGCGCCGGCCGCCGTCCTCGCGGCGATGGCGGGGGCGGCGCTCGCGGTCGCCGCGCTCGCGCACGCGGGGACGGGCTGGGTGCTCGACGCGCGCGGCGGGACGCTGAGCCGCGCGCACCCGGCCGTGTGGCTCAACGTGATCGATCTCGGCGCGCGCGGCGTGCTCGTCCTCGCGGCGGCGGCGCTCGCGACGAACGCGCTGCCGGCGCGGGCGCGCGCCGTGCTCGTGCGGCTGGGCCGCGGCTCGCTCGTCGCGTACGTGCTCCACATCCCGTTCTGCTATGGCCTGCTCGGCGCGCCGGTGCGCGGCCGACTCGACATGCTCGAGGCGAGCGGGCTCGTGCTCGCGCTGATGGCGCTGAGCGTGCTCGCCGTCTACGCGCGCGACCGCGCGCTGCGCGCGAGGTGATGTGGCTGGCGGCTGGTCTCGACGGTGCGCACCCGACCATGGACGGTCTTCGCGCCGGCGCGCGCCGGGCTGATCCGCGCGCAACGGCGCTCGCACCATCGTTGGCGAGCGGGTAGTCTCGTCCTGTATTCGTGACGAGCGAAGCGTCAACCGCGTTGACACCCCCGCTCCTGGCCGGGCGGTACGCCTACCTCTCGGAGCTCGGCCGGGGCGCCTCGGGGCGCGTGCTCGCCGCCGAGGATCGGGTCGCCGGCGGGCTCGTCGCGATCAAGGTCGTCGCCGGGCCGGAGGCGGAGCACCTGCGCTGGGAGGCGCGCCTGCTCGGATCGCTGGCGCACGAGAGCCTCGCGCGAGTGTACGAGGTCTTGACGCTCGTGGAGCGCGTGGGCCCGCCATGGTCGCTCGAGCCGGGCGCGGTCGCGCTGGTCGAGGAGCACGTCGAGGGCGCGACCGCGGGCGTCGCCGCCGCCGCGATCGACGACGCGTCGGAGCGGCTCCGCTTCGCGGTGCTCGTCGGCGGCGCGGTCGCGCGCGCGCTCGGCGCCGTCCACGCGGCCGGGCTCGTGCACCAGGACGTGAAGCCGGGCAACGTCGTCGTCCCGACCGATCCCGCGCGCGCGCGGCTGATCGATCTCGGCCTCTGCCGGCCGCCGGGGCACGGCCGCGGCGTCTCGGGGACCCTCGGGTTCCTCGCCCCCGAGGCCCTGCTCGGCGAGCGCACCGCGGCGACCGATCTCTACGCGCTCGGGGCGACGCTCTTCGCGCTGATCGTCGGCCGCGCGGCCCTCGACACGCAGGGCTCGCGGCCGGGCGTCGCCGACGCGCTCGCGCGGCGCCCATCCGTCGAGCAGCTCCCTCCGGAGGTGCCGCTCTCCGCGCGCCGCCTCGTCGGGGATCTGCTCGCGGATCGCCCCGACGCGCGCCCCGAGTCGGCGCGCGAGGTGGCGCTGCGCCTCGCCGCGCTCGCGCAGGAGCTGGGCCTCGAGCAGCCCGTGGACGCGGGGCTCTCCGCGGCGCCGAGCGGCGCCGAGCGCGCGGCGCGCGCGGGCGTGCGGCCGCTCGTCGGCCGCGACGAGGAGCTCCGCGCG